>CAUQNJ010000022.1:0-32261 GCA_963519515.1 uncultured Campylobacter sp.
AAATTTTAAAAAGCGATTGTAGCGAAATTTAAATTTGCGGCAGGTAAAGGCGGGTTAAATTTAAAGGATATTATGAAGCGTTTGCAGATTAAAATTTCGGTAGCTAGCGACCGACACAGCCGCTAAATGTAAAATTTACCGGCTCTTTTATAATTAAAATTTAATCGAACGTTGCGAATTTAGCGAGCGCGGCGGCATTAGATCACGGCGCGCTTTATATTATAAATTTAAAGATGCGCCGAGATAAAATTTCGCACTTATGAAGCAAATTTTATAGCTATAACGCTACCATTAAATTTCTCCGCACCGCATGAGTCGGCAGCGCCCTTTAAATTTGAAACTTCGCTCTTTTCATCGCGCGCGCTAGAAAATCCGCTAAATTTATGACCATTACGGCCGCACAGCTGTTTTTCGCACGGCACGCCGTCGCCGTCGCCATCGGTATGCTGGGTGCCGCCCTCCTGAGCCCTGCCACACTCTCGCAGATACCGCGTCGCCTCTTCGCAGCTGCTAAACTGCGAGCAATAGGTCTTGGCGTTGCAATCAAGCCCCAAAGCAAGACTAGCCAATATCGAAAACAATAAAACTAATTTCATCGTCTCTCCTTAAAATTTTGATGGAATTGTATGGATAAATAGATAAATAATTAATAAAATAGTAAATTTAGCCGCAAACGGTGCAAATTCTACTGCTTGCGGCGTCTTATTCTGCAGCTGCGTCTAAATAAATTTAGCGGCTTTAGAGCTTATCTTTGCACCTAAAAGCCGCAATGCGCTATATCGCTAGACGCTTTTGCGGGCGCGAGGCTTTCTTTTTGCGGACACACTTTTGCCGTCCGATAAATTTTGCAAGGCTAAATTTGCTTCGGATCTCTTCCTACCCCTGCTCTTTGCTTTTCTATTTTGCAAAAACTCGCTGTACGGCGAGCCGTAAAGGCTAGCGTGCCAGATCGCGCATCCCAGCATCACTAGCCCGGAAATTTTATGCAGCTGCGACATGCGCGAGTTCATATTTAGCGCGGTTATAGCCGTGATGCCCATACTCACTCCAAGCGCCGTTTTAGCCGCTTTGCGCTGAAAGTTTAGATCCAAAATTTTATCTTCAATGCTCAAATTTTACCCCTTTAATGGAATTTAGTAGTAGCCCAATCGTCGTGCCGTTATGCAGCAGCGCCGTAGCTACGGGACTTAGCGCGCCGAAAGTCGCCAAAAACAAAATGATCGAATTTATCCCCACGGTTGCGTTGAAATTTCGATTTACGAGCCGCAGCGTGTCGTTAGCCAGCGCCTTTACCTGCGCGACGCCCTCGATGTCGTTTTTCAAAAGCCCGATCTGCGCAGAAGCCTTGGCGATCTCGGCGCCGTTTAGCATGCTGATGCCGATATCCGCCTTCATCAGGCTCGGCGCATCGTTTATGCCGTCGCCTACGAAGACCACCTTTCGCCCCTCGGCTTTTAACTGTTCTAAAATTTCGGTCTTTTGCGTCGGCAGTAGCTCGCCGTAATAGCGATCTACGCCGAGCTTTTTGGCCACGGCGCGAGCTTTTGATTTCACGTCGCCGCTTAGCATGACGATCTGCCCTACGCCAAGCTCGCGGAGCCTAGCGATGACGGTGCGGGCGTTTGCGCGCACCTCGTCTCTAAGCCCGATGAGCCCCAAAAGTCTGCCGTCAAATGCGATGTAAAGCAGCGCGAGCCCCTTTTGCATCGCAAGATCGATGGTCTGCTCATGCGCCGCAAACGAGATCATCTCGTCATCTTCGAGGAAGTGGCGCGAGCCGATGATGAGCTTTTTGCCCTCGATGCTGGTCTTTACGCCGTGAGCGACGACGAATTCCACCTCGTCGTGGTGCTTGTGGATAAAGCCGTGCTTTTTAGCCGCATCCACGATCGCCTCGGCTACGGGGTGAAAGTAATGCTCCTCGGCGCTCGCGGTTAAATTTAAAATATCGTTTTTGCTGAAATGCTCGTCAAACGATATGATCTCTGCGACCTCCAGGTTGCCGTACGTAAGCGTGCCCGTCTTATCGAATACGAAGGTATCGGCACTCGCAAGCGACTCAAGAGCCTTGGCGCCTTTGATCAAAATCCCGTTTTTGCCCGCCTTTGAAATGCTCGACTTAAAAGCAACCGGCGTAGGTAGCTTAAGCGCGCACGAGTAGTCCGCCTGCAGCACCGAAGCTACGGTCATAAAATTTCGATTTATCAGATAGGACACGCCCGCAAGCCCGAAGGTTACCGGCACGAGCTTGTCGGCCAGGTGGGTCGTATGCATGCCGATGCTGGAGCGTTCGTTAAGAGATGCCGTGATGTAATGCTTAATGCGCTGCGTGGAGGTGTTTTCGCCGACGTTTTCCGCCCAGATACGGATCCTGCCCTCCTCCACGATCGTGCCGCTTAGCACGCTATCACCGCGAGATTTTTTCACCGCGACCGATTCGCCTGTCATATTGGCTTGATTTATCATCGCTTCGCCGCTTACGACGTGTCCGTCCACGGCTATGACATCGCCTGCGCCTACGACCACGATATCGCCCACCTTTAGCTTGGAAGTTGCGATTTTGACTTCGGTCTTTTTGCCGTTTTGATCTATCTCGACCCATGCCTCGGCGATGTCCGGGCGGGCGAGCTCGCGGATTAGATCGTCGCTTTTATAAACGGTGCTTTCCTCCATGTATTCGCCAAGAGCAAGCATCGCGTTGGTGCTGTTTGCGGCAAATACATCGCCGCGAGCGAGCGAAATCCCGACCGCCATCGCTTCAAGAGTTTTTGAGGTCAGTCCGTGGCGTAGCGTCTCTTTTGCGCCCTGCTTTAGGATGGGAGCGCAGGCTAGCAAGCTAAGCGCGCGCGCCGCCGGCGAAGTACGGAAAATAAAATTTACCCCCAGCGCAAAGAGCGCCAAGATAAATTCGTTTTTGCTTGGAAGCGAGCTTTTACTATGGATAAAATTCGGCTTGAAATCGGCTAAATTTAAACTATTAAGTTCGGTAAGAAATTTCTTTTTCTTGGAGCCGCTATTAAATTTAACGATGAGCGAGCCGATTTTAGCGTTAAATCTCGCGTCCTGCACGCCCTGAAATTTAGCCACGCTTCTAGCAAAAGCGCTCGCATCGATCTCTCTAAAACCGACGATTTTTAGCCGCAGTCTGGATTTGGTTTCATGTAAAATTTTAAAATTTTGCATAAACTACTCTTGTATCTCCGCCTTGGCGTCTTCGAATCGCTCCTTCATCTCTTCGACGCCCATCTGAAACATCTCGGTGCCCTTTGCGATGAGCTTAAAAAGCTTCTTTTGCGCGTTTTCGTCGGTTAGAAAATAGGTCGCCGCGGCGCCGAGCAAAATCCCTGCGAAAAAGGAATTTCCGCTTTGGGCGCCAAATGGAGCGTTCGCAGAACCCGTGCCGGAAAATGTACCGAAAAATCCGCCCTGATTGAAGCCTTGGGCGCTCGAGTTTTCGTCTAAATTTGAAGTTTTATTTTGCGAATAGCCGGAATTTACCCGCTCGTTTATCCATTTTGCCCAGCCGCCGAGCTTTTCGTCGCCGGCAAAGCCACCTTCGTATCTCTTGCCGCCGAAATCGTAATCGTCAAGAATTTCTTTCAAATCTTTTTTAGTGATATATGGGTTACTCATTTTTTGCCTTAAGGATCAAATTTCTACCCGCGACAAGCGCGCCTACGCATATCGCGATACCCGCCGCCGCGCGCAGATACTCGCCTTGTACGAGTTTGTTTGCGCTGTAAATCGCGCCGCCGCCGATGATACCACCGCTAAGCGCGATATCCAGCGCGTCGCGAATTGCCTTTGATCTGTCCTTGCCCTCTTTGATTTTGACGAGCTCTACGGCGCAACCGCCGATCGCCCCCGCTATGGCGCCGCTTAAAACGTGATCCAGCGGTGAACGCTGTGTAGTAAGTGATCTATTCATCTAAACCTCTATTTTTGCGATTTATCGGCGGATGCCTGCGAAGCGTTAAAATTATCGTTCGGGCTTACTACTTGAGGGATTGAGATCGAAGCGGCTTTGGCCGTGCTTGCTCGCTTTTTAGTGGAGCCGGAAGCAGGCTTTGCAGCGGTATTTTTCGCTCTTTTAGAGCCCGGCTTCGGTCCCGGTTTTTTTCTGGTTTTGCCAGCCGCGGCGGTCTTACTCGCAGCAGTTTTGCTCGCGCTTGCGGCAGCCGTCTTTTTAGAACCAGGTTTAGGGCCGGGTTTTTTTCTGGTTTTTTTAACCTCTACGGCGCCGTCTAAATTTAAACTCTCTTTAGCGTCTTTTAAAATTTCTTTCGATTTTTTGCTAAGTTTTTCGGCGCCCTCTTTGACGCTATTTTTTAGCTCCTCGACGCTTTTACTATTTGCGATTTTGCTCGCACCATCTTTGATTTTATCACGATTGTTATAGGCATAAAGCGCCGCGCAACCAATCGCGAAACCCGCTAGAAATGGGATCGGCATTTCGTTCTCCTTGTGTTAAGATTATAAAGTTATTTTATCAACTTCATATAGATTTTGATATTATAGCGACTTTTTTTCATTTTTGCAATTCCAATTTAATTTTTCGCAAAAAATTCTTTAGTTAAATTAGAAAAAGCCCTATTTAAAAGATCTTGCAATTCAAATTTTTTAAATACTTCATCTAAATTTTGCGGATTTTTTAAAATTTCGCCTAATAAATTTGAAAAATTCAGTAAATCATCGCCATTAATTTTGAAATTTAACTCTTTTAAAATCGGCAAAATTTCATTATACGAAACTGCCTGCGCTCGGTAGAGAAGATCGATAAATTCCGCGTTTTCGCCGGAATTTATCAGATCGTCGTAAAACATCATCGCGCTTTTTTCAATCAAAAGGGCGGAGGCTAAAAACTCGCTCTCGCCCTTTGCGTTTAAAACTTCGTCGCTACTTGCGGGGGGCACGATCTGCGCGCCGCAGGAGGTCGCAAAATTCAATGTTTTTTGCAATGCTTCCGCGCGCAATTTTATAATTTTTTCAAACCCTTGATTTTTGAAATTTTTTGCACCCAGCGAATAAAATTCTAAAATAAGCGCCTCTTTTTCGATAAAAAGCGTTAAATTTGCGCTTTCTGTTTCGCTTAAAATCGCGCTAGGTTTTGTGTTTTTGGCTCTATTTTTTACTTTCAAGATAGCGTCTTAATATTGGAATTGATGAGCTTCAAAAGCTCCGGCGAGCTAGTCCCTTGCAAAAACTGATCCCAAAGATGCATCGGGAAAACATTTTCGTCGTAATGAATCGTCAGCGAGCCGATTAGAGCGTTAAATTTATACTCTTTTATCCCGCGAATCGCGGCGATTTTAGCTTTCAAGCTCTCCTCGCTCACGCTATCTCGCAACTCCCTTATTTTAGGACTTACGCGAATGCGGATGCGACCTTTGCTGTGGCTGATTTTGCTAAAATATTTATGAAATTCCAAAATATCGTTGTGATCTATCTGCATATTTTCCCTTAAATTTCGTGCGAAATGATATCGTAAATCGATTAATTCAAAATAAACCCGGTTAATTATTTGCGTTTCGGACGAAAAATTTTGATCTTGCTTTCATCCGCCGTTATGTAATTTCCGCCGATCAGATCGATGCAATATGGCACCGCCGGAAATACCGGTCGCAGGCACTCTTCAATCGCTTTTGGATTGCCGGGCAAATTTATAATCAGAGATTTTTTGCGGATCGCCGCTATCTGGCGCGATAAAATTCCCGTCGGTACGATCTTTTGGCTCTCTGCGCGCATTAGCTCGCCAAAGCCTGGCATTAATTTGTCGCTTACCGCTTCGGTCGCTTCAGGCGTTACGTCGCGCGGTGCAGGACCCGTACCGCCCGTGGTTAGCACCAAATCGCAACCCGCTTCGTCGCAAAAATAAATAAGCTTATTTTTGATCTGTTCAAGCTCATCGGCGACGACTTCGTAAAAATACTCCCTTTCGCAGTTTAGCCACTCATCCATCACGCGGATGATCTCCTTGCCGCCCAAATCCTCATAAACGCCCTCGCTAGCGCGATCGCTTATCGTTAAAACTCCTATTTTTACCATTTTTTCTCCTTGTTTTAAACTTAAAATTTAATCGAAATTTAGCGTGCCGTTTTGCGGTTTTTCCCCAGAGCTTTCGCTATCTTTTCCGGACTTCTGCGAATCTTGCTCTTGCACGACAGCGCCGTCCTGCTCAGCAGCAGCGGGATCGCATATGCTTTGCACCCCCTCAAAAGTTATGAACTCATAGACGAAAATTTGCTTTGAAATTTGATTTAGCTTATCCTGCATCGTGCGGATTATCTCGCTTACCTCGTCGTAACAATCTTGCAAAATTTTATTCACGCTCTGCGCGCTAGGGGTGAAGCTGTCGCCCATCGCGAGCTCAAAAACCATCTTTTGCGCCAGCGCGATAGCCTGCTTTACGTCGCTAGCGGAATTTGAAAAGGCGTCGTTTTTATGGATCTGTAGCGCTGCCATGCCGCTTAAAAGCACTTTAATTTGATTTAAAATTTGCGTTTTGGATTCGATCTCGAAATCCTCGTTTAAAAATTTATCGTTTAAAAGCTCGATCTTTTCGAAATCAAACGAATACCAATACGCGCTAAGCGCCTTTGCGCCCTGATAGAACGCCTGGATCTCCTTTTCGTATTCGGTTAGAATTCTACTTTTTTGTACGCCGTAAAAGACCCTCATTCGCACGTTTTCAAAATCGCTAAGCTCGATCGTATCGCTGCCGCGCTTAAGAGCGTTGATCGCGGCTTCATTTACCAGCGTCGCTACTCCCGCGCCACTAAAGCCCACGCAAAGGCGGCTTACTTTGTTGATATTTGCGCTGCATCTTTTGCCCTCTAAATAAATTTTTAAAATTTCGATGCGGTCTTTGTAGTTCGGAAGCCCGATGAAAACGCGCCTATCAAAGCGCCCCGAGCGCAGAAGTGCATCGTCGATCAAATTTATTTTATTGGTTGCGCCGATTACCATCACGCCGCTGTTTTCCTCAAATCCGTCCATCTCGGTCAGCAGCTGATTTAGCGTCGCTTCCCGCTCGTCGTTGCGCCCGATACCGCGCTTGCCGCCGACCGCGTCGATCTCGTCGATAAAAATAATCGCGGGTGCGCAGGATTTGGCCTTCGCAAACAGCTCGCGAACCCGTCTGGCGCCGACGCCCACAAAGACCTCGGCGAAGCTTGCGCCGCTTTGGTAAAAAAACGGCACGTCCGCCTCGCCGGCTACGGCTTTTGCGATAAGGGTCTTGCCGACGCCGGGTTCGCCGATCATTAAAATTCCTTTCGGCAGCTTGATGCCAAAATTTCGGTATTTTGCGGGATTTTTTAAAAAATCCACGATCTCTATGAGTTCGTCCTTGACCTCGCTGATGCCCGCGACGTCGCTAAATCTCACGTCGCTAACGCTTGGCGAAAGATCGCCGAGCTCCGCGTTTGCGCCGCCTTGACGCGCAGTGCCTACGCCGTCCATCCTGCGGCGACGCGCCAAAACGGTTTCAAAATAATATACAAAGAGAAAAAATGCGAACGTAAAAATCACTAAAATCGCGCTGATACCGCCGCTTTCGTTATCCTCTTCCTTCGTAATCAAAGCGTGGTTGGAGAGCTCTTTTAAATTAACGATATCGGTTAAAATTTTATAGCGTTTGCCGTCGTAAACGAAGCTTAACGTACCGTCCTCGATATGCGCGCGCTTGATCTGATCTTTTCGTACCAGCTCGCTAAATTCGCGCTCGGTGATGTATCGCGAATCATCTTTAAAATAAACGATCGAGAGCAAAACGATAAGCAGCACTAAAAAAATCAGAATTATATTTAGCTTGCTTTTTTTGATTTTATGCAAAATTTCCATCAAATTTAACCTCATAATCTCTTATCTCCATCCATTTTTTCGACAAATCCTCATCGCTTTTGATCCAAATTCTATCATAAAATTGATCATATCCTTCATAAAACTCTCCATTTTTCCGCTCGATCAGCACATTTAACGGCACCTTGTGCGAAAGGCGAAATTTATAATTATTCAGCGCCGTTATGTTTTGTAGCATCTTTAGCCGCGCCTTCGCCGTTTTGCCGTCTATGCGGCCTTTTAGCGACGCCGAAACCGTCCCTTGCCGCGGCGAAAAGATAAAGGCGTGCAGATGCGTGAGCGGAAATTTTTTAAAATTTTCCACCGCTTCGAGCCATATTTCTTCGCTCTCGCCCGGGTGCGCGACGATAAAATCCGTCCCCAGCGCAAATCCGCGCTCCGCAAGCTCGCAAAAAAGCTCCAAATCCCTTAGCGCGGAATTTCGGCGGCGCATTATGCTAAGCATCTTTTGCGAAGTGTGCTGAAGCGCGATATGCAGATGCCGCTCTAGCCAGGGCTCGGATAAAATTTCGCGAAAGCTCTCGTCTATCTGCGAGGGCTCGATACTGCCTAGGCGAATGCGGCGAATTCCGCGGATCGCGCCCAGCTTTTGAAGCAGCGCGCCGAGGCTCGTACCTGAGGATTTGCCGTAGCTTCCGATATTGGTGCCGGTTAGCACGATCTCGCTAAAGCCGTTTGCGGCAAGGCTCGCCGCCTCTTTTAAGATCGCGTCTTCAGAGCTGCTGCGCGAGCGGCCGCGCACGGATGGGATTATGCAGTAGCTGCAGTTAAAATCGCACCCCTCCTGAATTTTAATAAAGGCCTTGGTGTGATCCTCGTAGTCGCTTACCAGATTTTTTTCGATGCCGTCAAGACCTCCGATATCGTAAAATTTCGACTCCGAGCCCAAAAACTCGTCGATTTTTTCCTTTTGCGACATCCCGAACACGCCGAAGACCGCACCGTTTTTATACAGCTCCTCGCCGCGCGAAACCGCACCGCAGCCGGTTAGCAATATCTTTTTGCCGAGGCGGTTCATCTTATTTACGTAGTTTCGCACGTCTGCGTCGGCGCCGTTCGTAACGGTGCAGGAGTTTATCACGACGACGTCCGCGCCCTGCTCGTCGTGCGTGATCTCACCCGATTTGAGGTTGCTTTTGATAAGCTGCGTGTCGTAGATATTTGTGCGGCAGCCAAACGTTTTAAAATAAATTTTCAAATTTCACTCCCGGATCCGCTTCCTGTGGCAAAGCCCGCGCCCTGCGCCGCTGCGTTTAAATTTTGCGAGCCTTGCTGCTCGGAGCCGAGATCTTGCGCCATGAAATTTCCGCCTGCCGCCATATAGTTTTTACCGTTAAAAAGCGTGTATGCAGGATAAGCGATCTTGATGTCGGGCTCGCTTCTTAGCGCATCTAAAATTTCAGCCGAGATGTTGCTGCGAAGCCCGAGCGTCGCGTAAGAGTTCGTCATATACCAAACCGAAATTTCAATACCGTACGGCTCAAAAAAGCTGAAAATTCTAGGCTCGACGTTTGGATTTTTGATGCTGTATTGCGAGCGCAACTGGCTCATCTGCTTTTTGGCGATGTCGGTGTAGCCTTTGGAATACTTACGCACGATGTTTTTTATGAGATACATCGCTTTTTTGTGATTGCTATCAAAGGTTAGAAGTATGCTGATGCCGTCCCAGACGGTCTTAAGCCCGCTGTGGGTGTAGTTTGAGATAAGATCGGTAAAAATATAATTGTTCGGAATGAAAATAACCCTGCCGGCTCGCTTATTCTCCTTCCACGTAGTAAGCGTAACGTCCTCAAAAAGCGTCATTCTAAGCACTGAAATATCGATGATATCGCCCACGTAGGTCTCGCCGTTTTTATGCACCCTGATGCGATCGCCCACGCGAAAGCTGCCGCCGAGCACGATCGTAAGCCAGCCTAAGGAGCTCATAAACATATCTTTCATCGCAATCGCAAGACCGGCAGAGGCAAAGCCTAAAACCGTCACAAAATGCGTCATATTCTCGATATAAGAAAAGAGCAATATCAGCGCGATCAGCGTGAAATTTAAAACGTTGATGATTTTATTTGCGATGTAGAAATTCTCGTCGTTTTTGATATATTTTTTCGCCACCACCTTGCAGAAAAAGGACAGCGCGATGACTACGAGTATCCATACGGCAATGTTTCCCGCGCGCTTGACCTGCGCTTTTATATCGGCGGTCTGCACGGCGATTTGGGAGTTGATCTTCTTTTCGTAAACGTCGTATGTAGTCTGCGCGATCTCGTACGCGGAGCTGAACTCTCCGAGCTCGTAATCTAAATTTTTAAGCTCCGCCGCAGCGCTTGCGTCCGCACCCACCTGCATTAAACGCTCATATAGCGCCCTTTTTGCTTCAAGTTTATCTATTAAAATTTTGATATTTTCGATAGCGTTTTTCTGCTCCATCTTTTGAGCTTGTAAATTTCTAATCGTAGAAAAACCGGAAATTATCGAAAAAGGATTTGTAATGCGCGCGGGCTCGGGGGTTTCGGGCATCGCGATGATATCTAAAAACGGGGATTTTTCATACTCTTTTAGCAGTATGAGTTGCTCTTTTACGGCGCGAAGTCTTTTTTGAATCTCCGCGATCTTATCGGTGCCGGTGCTCTTTTTTAGCTCCGCTTCGAGCTGGCTGGATTGCTTTTGTAAATTTTGATAGCCGATGAAATTTGAAAAGCGCGAGATCCAGATATTATTTTTGATCTCATCGTCTATCGCTTTTATTTGAGCTTTTAGCGATGAAGCGAGCTCCGCGCTTTGCGTCTGATTTTTGTCGTTTTGAGGCGCACCGGAGCCAATCTGTGCGCTCGGATTTGCAGCCGTAAAATTTCCCTCGCAAAAACCAAGGCTAAAAATCAAAAAAACGGCTAGGATTATTTTCATGCAAACTCTCTTAACGTGGCTATTACCGCGGCTTTGTCTATATTATCTGCAATACTAAATTTACCGATGCCATCTGGCAGTATAAATTTTATCTTGCCATTTTCGCTCTTTTTATCGAGAAAAAACAGCTCATAAAACGCGTCTATATCTTTAATTTTAAATTCCATCGGAAGCGCGAATTTTTGAAGCACTTTACGAATCTTCTCCTCCTGCTCGCCGCTTAGCTTACCGAGGCGTCGCGCCAAAGCGTTTGCCATCGACATTCCGATCGCTACGGCTTCGCCGTGCAAAAAGCGCGTATAGTTCGTGCTCTGCTCGATTGCGTGCGCGAAGGTGTGGCCGTAATTAAGCGCCGCTCTGATGCCGCTTTCGCGCTCGTCGCGAGCTACGACCTCTGCTTTGATAGCCACGCAGCGCGCGATTATATGCGAAATTTCATCTGCGCTTTTCAGATGGTGCGTCTCGAAAAATTTAAATAGCTCAGCATCAAAGCATACAGCCATCTTTACGGCCTCCGCAACGCCCGCCGCAAACTCCCGCGCAGGAAGCGTCGATAAAAATTTGCTCTCGCAATAAACCGCGCGCGGCTGATAAAAGGAGCCGATTAAATTTTTGCCGAAGCGATTGTTCACGCCCGTCTTACCGCCGACGCTCGCATCCACTTGCGCTAGCAAGGTCGTAGGGATATTGATAAAATCGATACCACGCTCATAAATGCTCGCGCAAAAGCCCGTTATGTCGCTGATGACGCCGCCGCCAAGAGCGATGAGCGTGCTTTTACGGTCGAGTTTGGAGCTGAAAAGCTGCTGTAAAATTTGCTCCACGCTCGCGGTATTTTTGTACTCCTCGCCGTCCGGGATCGTGATGATAAATTTTTGCTCACATTTTAACCGCTGCAATAAAAAATCAAGCCACAGCCCGCCTACTTTGGGATTTGTGATGATCGCTACCTTGCCTTTGAGCTTGATCTCTTGCAGTTCGTCGATAAAAACGCTATAACTTTTTTCGCCCAAGCTTAAATCGATTTTCATACGCTACCTTTGATTTTTGGGTATTGTAACATAATTTTACTTACCTTTCGTATCCGTAATCGCCGGGGATAAAAATTTGATGATTTTTGCCGAGTTTAAAATACATCTGATCTAAATCCTTTTTGAAAATCGCCGTGATTTTTTTATCTAAAATTCTATCGTTAAACGGCACGAATTGCAGTAAATTCCGCTCGCTGCTAAGCGATAAAATCGGGTTTTTGCTCTCATCGGTTACGATGTATAGGCTCTGCTTAAAAAGCTTGGAAAGATCGGCGTAGCTTTGAGCGAATTCACTCTTCTGCCCCTCCGTATCCGCGAAAAGATACAGATACACGTCTAGCCCGAGCTGCGAGCTGATGTCAAAGACGATGCTAGATTCCTCGCGCAGCCCTTCGCCGTCGCTTATTACGACGCTTTTTTCCACGTCTTTTAGCTCGCCGTCGCCCAGGCTTAACACAGGAATTTCAAGCGATTTTAACGCGGCTTTATTCGCCTCGAAAACCTCGCTGCTGCAAACCGCAAGCCCTACTTTGTTTTCGCTTACGTCGCGCTTTAAATTTAGCTCGCCCGAATAATCGATGAGAATTTCAAATTTATCCCGCTTGCACAGCTCCTTCATCCGCGCAAACTCGTCGTTTATCGTAGGATTTAGAACTCGCAGATAAATTTTATGATTTTTGATGTGCAGATCCAAAAACTCAAGCGCCCTGATCGCCTTTGAAATCTCCGACTCGCTCATTTTTTTCATATCGATTAGCGCGTAGATGTTTAGCCCAAACGGCGACGGGAACTGCCCTTTTTGCTTCTTCGCCTCCGCAAATACCGCTCGCAGCGCGCTCGGCTCGCCTACGACCAAGATCGTATCGTTGGGATAGATCCTAGTATTCGGGCTCGTCACGATGTAATTATTGTGGCGGTAGATCATCGGAATTTGATATTTAGCGCTATGAAGCACGCTTAGCTTTTTATACGCAAACGAGCTTCCCACGGGCACTTTAAGCTCCATTATCTCGCCTCGCCCAAGCCCGATATTGCCCGCAAAAACGGGACTATCCGGCAAAAAGCCGATGAAGCGCGAGGAATTTAGCGCGAGGGTATTTACGATTTTTACGTGAGCTTCGTTTTTATTATCGCGCAAAAGCCCCCAAAAATCGGCTGCATAAAGCTCCAGATCGGGGGCGAGCGTCTTTAAATTTTCTAGCGTCACCTTAGCGTCAAACTCATCATCCATTATCATTATGCAGCGATCAAATTCCGCTAGGCTCAGCACGACGCGCAGCCGCTCAATGCTCGTGGGATCGAAAATTTCGATGCTGAAATTTTGCTCTTTTTGCAGCGCCTCCGGGACGCTGAGCGCGTCTTTTGCGACGACGCGGTAATTGTGCACGACGTCTTTAATCTTATAAACCTGGGATAAAAAATGGCGCGCAAACTCGCCGCTTGCGATGATGAGGATCTGTTTCATTGCTCTCCGTTTCGTGGTTTTGCAAAGATTATAACCAAAAACGGCTAAATTTTAAACCGCGCGCGGATAAATTTTGCAAGCAAGCCGGGGCGCGGTGACTTAAAAATTTAAAGATCGAAATTTTAAAATCAAAGTTTAAAATTCCAAAAGCGAGGCTCAAATTTTAAAATATATTAAAACCAAGCCTCGTTAAATTTAATCTTGCCGCTTAGAGCGATAAAATTTCATAAATTCAAAAGCGGCGCTATAATCATTCGCGCCGCCGAAGTAGAAATTTTAAGCCCGCTAGATTTTAAAATTTTACCTCCGCAGAGAGCATAAAGCTTCTGCTTTCGCCTAGCGTTACGCCGTTTGCCGAGCCTAGCACGCTAGTTACGTTAAGTCCGCCCGCACCGTCGGCGCTAGCAGGATACATTCCCGCCCAGTATTTTTTGTTAAATACGTTATTTACGTTGAAGCGCAGCGTGGTCTTATCGCCCAAAAGATGCTCGCTAGTGTATCTCATGCCAAGATCGGTAACGAAAAAGCTAGGAGTGCTCTGGGTATTTAGATCGTCCAGATACATCTTGCCGGTGTAGTGGAAATTTGTGCTGATCGCAAGCTTGTTTGTGCCCGGTATCACGTAATCAAACATCAAATTTGCATTGAGCTTAGGGATGCCGTTTGCGACCTTACGATTAGCGCCCTCGATGCTTACGTTATGCATCTTAGGATCGATGTAGGTAAAGCCTCCCAGCACGCTTAAATTTTCAGTTATTCGTCCGCCGCTCATAAACTCAAATCCGCGGTTGCGCTGCTCGCCGTTTATGCCATAAAGCCCCGTAGAGCTATTTAAGTAAGCAATCGGACGACGTATATCAAAATACGCCACGCTAAAATCAATCATATCGGCTACGCGAATCTTAGCGCCGATCTCGTGCTGCTTGGAGCGATACGGCGACGTAGAGGCAACCTCACCGTTATGCGGACCACTCTTATAAACATAGGTAGAGCCCTGTTGCAAGCTATCTGCGTAGGTGTAGTAGATGCTAGCGTCCTCTATCGGATGAAAGATCAAGCTGCCCGCCCAGCTATAGCCCGAATCGCTATAGGCTTTGACAAGTCTTTGCTGGGCAGTATTGTAGGATTCCTGCCTCATCCACGCCTTAGATGCGCTTAACATCACGTCAAATTTATCGTTTATCGTGATATCGTCTAGCACCGAGACGTTATACATATCTATTACTGCGAAATGATATAACCCGCTTCCGCGCTTAGCGTTAGTGTAATCTAAAATTTTAGGATCGTTTATATTGCCTATAGTAGGCGAGACATAGTTGGTACTCGCGTTTTTATATCTATCCTGCGTCCAGTGATAGCCATTGGTCTGCACGCTAAAATCATGCTCGATATCGCCCGTATTAAACTGAGTATTGGCCTTGAGATAGCCGCTTGGCAGGTCGAATCTATATGCCGCCGTAGCACCGCCGCTATGTTGAGTATAATAATCACCCGGCTGCGTCCATTTCGCGTTTGGATTAGCTACACATATAGGAGGCTTTCTATTATTCGGCAAAGCGGCATAATTGGCGCAATCAAACCCTTCGGGAAGCAAATAGTTTACGACGCTGTGAATGTCGCGATCGGTGCGCTGAAACTGAAAGCCGCCCTCTAAATACCATTTATCGGTAGGCGTAAATTTAAATTTAGCGCTTGCGGTCGTGGTTTTCAGACGCATACCTCCGAAACTCTGCCCAAGACCGCGCTCTGAGGAATCTACTGCTCTTGGAAGCGTAATTCCGTCCGTAATCTTGCCGTCTTTTACGCCTAAGGCAAACTGCCCCGCAAAGCCCTTGGTATTGTGCTCGTAATAGCTTGCCGCGGTTTCAAAAGTAAGATCGCCCGTCGGATAAAATTCCATCGTGACGCTGGCTAAGCGGCGCTGTAAATTTGAACCCTTCGGTTGTCTGTCGCCGTTTGATCCATAAAATACCGTGCGGTAGCCGAATTTTTCAAATTTATCGGATAGATCAAGTCCAAGACCTAGGTTGCTTCGCGACATATAATCGCTCCAGATGATGTATTGATCTTTTACCGGGCGCTTGCGCGTGTAGCTGAAAATGCCCACCGGATTTTGTGCGCCGTAGAGCGAGCCTGCGACGCCGTTTTGCACCTGAAAGCTCTCAAACATCGCCATCGGAATCGCCGTCGTCGAAATCGTATAAAAGCCGTCCCAGAAACTATTACCTACGACGCTGCCCTCAAAGCCGCGCGTCTGCGGGCGTCCGACCGTAGCGCCGCCGCGCATCTGAATCTGCGCGGATGGGAAGTATTTGACCGCCTCCTCGTAGCCGGTGACGCCTTGGTGGTTCATGATCTCCTTGCTGATCGTGTTGATCTGATAGGGAAGATCCAAAGCGCGCTTGCCCGCAAGCATACCATGTTGCACGTTTTTGCTCAAAAAGCCCTCGTCGATGCCGCTCTCGCTGATATTATCGCCGACGCTGTTTACCTCGACGGTACCTAAACTTTGCTCATTTTTAGGCGATGAGGCACTATTGCTCTCGCCCGAAGATGCGCCCTCTGCGGCATTTAGCGTGCCTGCCAGCACGCAAATACATGCCGCTAATGAAATTTTAAATTTCATCGTTTTCCTTCGTTCCATTATTTTCCTTTCGTTATGGATATATTTAATATTATTTTTCAGCATATTAGAAAAATTTTCCTAAATTTAGGCTAAATTTACGATATGAAGCTATATATTTAGAATTGTATTTTTGTGGCTTAAAATTATATGGACGACATACTGCGACACAAAAGAAAAATCGCACGAATTTATATGAAATTCTAAAATTTTAATGTAAAATCATCTTATGAAAAATCTAATACCGGCGCTTAAGCAAGCGCAAAACCTACTTAAAAACTACAAATGCTTATATGATTCGCAGCTGATGCACCACGCATCGAGCCTTAGCTTTCATACGATCTTGGCGCTGCTGCCGGTGCTGATGGTCTCGCTTAGCGTCTTTATGCAGCTGCCGAGCTTCAAAGATTACTACGATAAAATTATGGGCTTTATATTTTCAAATTTGCTCCCCGCCAACCAAGCAAGCCTCATTCCGTATATCGAGGAGTTTATGTCAAACGGCCTAAGCCTCGGCGTGACGGGCTTTTGCGCCGTGCTGGTCACGTCGGTGCTGTTTTTCGGCGATTTTGAGACGATCATCTCGCGCATCTCGCACTCTCCGCAGCGAAGCTTTTTTAAGAGCCTAAGCACTTACTGGACGCTAATGACGCTCGCTCCCGTGGGTCTTGGAGCGTCGTTTTACATAAGCGGCGAGCTGCAAGATCTGCTGAATAAAACCGAGTTTACCAGCTGGATAAATTTTTTAAAAGCCCTGCCCTACCTCATCGTCTGGGCGATCTTTGCGATCACTTACGCCACTGCGATCAACCGCGAGATCCGCGCCAAAGCAGTGCTAATCTCATCGCTCGTAGCGTCGATTTTATGGTGGCTTTCGAGGCTTGTTTTTGCGCAATACGTGTTTTATAACAAAACCTACCTTAGCATCTACGGCTCCTTTTCGGTGGTGCTGTTTTTCTTCCTATGGATCTACATCAGCTGGATCTTTTATTTAAACGGCGTAAAATTCTGCGTATTTTTAGACACTAAATTTAAAAACGACTGCACCAAAGCCTCCGCATAAAATTTCAAATTTTAATTTTAATTGAGCTATAATCGCTAAATTTAAATCACCATAGGAAGAGTTATGAAAACACAGAGCAATTTTATAAACCGCGAGCTAAGCTGGCTGCGCTTCAATACCCGCGTGCTGGAACAATGCAAAAAGGATATCCCGCTAATTGAAAAATTAAAATTTCTAGCGATTTACAGCACGAATTTAGACGAATTTTATATGATCCGCGTGGCGGGCTTGAAGCAGCTTTTTACCGCCGGCGTTATAACCAGCGGCGATGACGAGATGACGCCTCTTGAGCAGCTGCGCGCGATCCGCTCATATTTAAGAAACGAACAAACCGAGCTTGAGCAGCAGTATTTCGGCATCCAAAAAGAGCTTTGCAAAAACGAGCTTTTTATCAAAAGCTACGACGAGCTGCCGCCCGAGCTAAAGCCGGTAGCGGACGAGTTTTTCTTCTCGCAGATAATGCCCGTCATCGTCCCGATCGCAGTGGATGCGACCCATCCCTTCCCTCATCTAAACAATCTCAGCTTCTCCCTCGCAGTCAAGCTCTGCGACGAGGGCGCGCCCGAGTCGGTACATTTCGGGATGATTAGAATTCCGCGCGTGATCCCGCGCTTCGTGCAGGTAGCGCAAAATACCTACGTGCCGATCGGCACCATCGTAAAGCGCCATGCGGAGGAAATTTTTCCGGGCTACAAGCTCATCAGCTCCGCAGCTTTCCGCGTCACGCGAAACGCAGATATCGTAATTGAAGAGGAGGAAGCGGACGATTTTATGATGATTTTAGAAGCGGGGCTTAAACTGCGCCGCAAGGGGGCTTTCGTACGGCTCCAGATCGAAAAAGATGCCGATGCCGAGCTTTTAGAATTTCTAAATTCTCATCTTAAAATTTTTTACAAAGATATATATGAATGCGCCGTGCCGCTTACGCTGGACGGGCTTTGGGAGATCGCCTCCAATAAGGATTTTTCCTTTCTAGCCCATCCTCAGTATCTGCCAAAGACGCTGCCCCCCTTTAACGAAAACACCTCCGTTATGAGTGCGATGGAGAAGGAGGATATCTTGTTAATTCATCCTTACGAGAGCTTTGATCCCGTCCAAAAGCTCATCAAAGAGGCCGCCAAGGATCCGAAAGTCATCTCGATCCGTATGACGCTGTATCGCGTGGAGAAAAACTCCCCGATCGTCCAAAGCCTGATTGAGGCCGCAAGCGACGGTAAGCAGGTAACGGTGATGGTCGAGCTTAAGGCGAGATTTGATGAGGAAAACAACCTGCACTGGGCGAAGGCTCTCGAAGACGCCGGCGCGCACGTAATCTACGGCATCACGGGCTTTAAAGTCCACGCCAAGGTAACGCAGATCATCAAAAAAGAGGACGGCAAGCTAAAATTTTATATCCACTTAGGCACGGGCAACTACAACGGCTCTAGCGCTAAAATTTACACCGACGTGAGCTTTTTTACCTGCGGCGACCGCTTTGATAAGGACACGACGAATTTCTTCCACATCCTCTCGGGCTACAACAAAAACCGCAAGCTCGACAACCTCTCTATGTCGCCGATGCAGATCAAAGAGCGACTCCTTGCGATGATAAAAAACGAGGAGAAAAAAGGCTCTGCCGGCAGGATCATCGCTAAGATGAACGCTCTTGTCGACGGCGATATGATCAAGGCGCTGTATAAGGCAAGCGCCGCGGGCGTAAAGATCGATCTCATCGTGCGCGGCATCTGCTGCTTGCGTCCGGCGCTTAAGGGCGTTAGCGAAAACATCCGCGTGATCTCGATCGTCGGCAAATACCTGGAGCACGCTAGAATTTTTTATTTCGCGCACGCCCAGCCCAGCCTATACATCGCGAGCGCGGATTGGATGCCGCGAAATTTAGAACGCAGACTGGAGCTGATGAGCCCGATTTACAACGAAAATCTGCAAAACAAGCTCAAAGAAATTTTAAAGCTTCAGCTAAGCGATAACGAGCTTGCATTCGAGCTGCAAAGTAGCGGCGAGTACCGAAAGATCGTGCCGAAAAAGGGCGAAGAGAAAATCGACGATCAGGAATTTTTAGAAATTTATTTCAATAAAATTTATAAAAACATCCGCAAGCACGACGAAAGCGACACGGCGCTAACCAAGCTTTTGAAGGAGAGCTAACGCGGTTCTGTTTGGTTTGCGCCAGGGCTAGCTGCGCACCTAGCCCACGCGCAAGCCGAGCTTATAGATGCTAAATGCAAAATTTTATGCCGTGAACGCGCGAGTAAATTTACGGAAATTCGAAATTTTATAAATTTTACCGAGCGCGGCTTCGTAAAAATGCCGGTCCGCATGATGCCCAAAGTACTACGTGCGTAGATAAAATTCCGCTTACTTATGATAAATTTTTAAAATTTTTTAACTTAAAATTTCAAAATTTATTTACCCGTAATCGTTTAGTATTTCATTAAAATACTTTCAAATTTAAAGTAAAAATTTGTAATTTTAAAAAATGTAAATTTAAGAGATAAAGGCGTAAGCCTGGAAATTCTTTAAATTAAATTAAGCTCTATAATTATAAATGATAAATAAATTCTTTTTAATTTAAATTTAAAGAATTTTTCACTAATATATCGCCGCTTTTAATAACGCATATGAGAAATAGTATTATAAAAGGAGTAAAATGAGCCTATTTAGGTTTTCCATTGCAGCGGCAGGAGCACTCTGCTTATGCGCGGCCACTTTAGCTGCGGAAGATGATAGCGAAGTCAATTCCCAAGATTTAGGGCAGATCAATGTTACGGGAAACGTAGAAAGCGACCCGCTTACCAAAAAAGTCGGCGAAACTAAAAAGAGCGCCAAGCAACTCGCCAAAGAGCAAGTTAGCGATAGTAGAGATATGGTTCGTCACGAAACCGGCGTTTCAGTTGTCGAAAGCGGAAGATTCGGTGCTAGTGGTTATTCGATCCGCGGAGTAGATGAAAACCGTGTAGATATAAGTATTGATGGACTTCGCCAAGCAGAAACGTTAAGCTCGCAAGGTTTTAAAGATCTATTTGAAGGATATGGAAACTTTAATAACACTAGAAACGGCGTTGAGGTTGAAAACGTAAGACAGGCAAATATCACTAAAGGTGCAGATTCGGTAAAAAGAGGCTCGGGCGCGCTAGGTGGCTCAGTAGCGTTTGAGACAAAGGATGCGAGAGATTATTTAACCGAGAAAGATTGGTATTACGGATTTAAGCGCGGGTATCAAAGTGCGGATAGACAAAACTGGCAAAGCCACGCAGCTGCAGTTCGGTTTAAGTGGTTTGATCTTTTGGCTATTCATACTGATAGAGAAGGACATGAACTAAAAAACTGGGGATATAAAAAATATGATCCTACTGTTATAAGAAAAGTTAGAGAAAAACCTGATCCTTATAGAATTTACAAAAAAAGCACATTGGTAAAATTTGGCTTTCAGCCTACTGATACCGATAGATTTAGCTTAGGATACGATAAGTCTAATATAAAATCAGAGGGAATAGACTGGTCGAATCAATTTGCTCTTTATAATACGCAAACTCCTTGGGGTGCTCTAACTAATGACATACGACATACCAACGATAGAAGCGAAAGAAAAAACTATTCGTTCACTTACGAAAATTTCGACGAAACGCCTTTGTGGGATAGCTTAAAATTTAGCTATAACAAGCAACATATTAAGTTAAAAGCGAGAACGGATGAGTATTGCGAGGGCGATAACTGCGCGGGAAATTCAAATCCGTCCGGTCTTCATATAAATGAAGACGGAAAAATGGTAGATAAATATGGAGGGGAAGTAAAGACATGGCTAAAGTGGGGATTTATGCCTACGTTAGTAGATAGCCAGTTTGATTTTTCGGATCCGGATAATCCGAAAAATGAATCCCATATATTAGATATGGATGCATATAGCAGTTATAAACCTAATGATGATGCCTATATCAATTGTGATGAATATGATTGCTCTAAAGGTATGACTCTTTTTGATACAAATAGTGGTACATATAAAACATATTCAATAAATAAAGTAACTACGCCTTATAGTAAAGGCAATTACGGCAAATTATCACCGGTTGGTTCGGATGAGATACTTTTACCTAGCCAAAACGGATACGTAGAAAATAACTGGAAGGATAGAGATTTAAACACCAATACTAAGCAGTTTAATCTTGATCTTACAAAAGACTTTCATATAAAAAGCACAGAACACTCTTTAAGTTATGGAGGGCTTTATAGTAAAAGCGATAAAAGTATGGTAAATAGGGCGGGTTATTCTCCTCAAAATAAACAATGGTGGGCTAAATACTTTGCAGGAGTTAGAAATACTAATCCTAAGTTTCCCATATTAGGCACTTGGTATCCAGATAAATGCCAATCATATACCAATGCCTCTGCCTATAATAACGCTTGCGGTCACGAAGATGATTCTTTTAGCTTCCTTATTCCGGTTGAGACCAAAACCGGAGCGCTTTATGTGGGAGATGACTTTCGTATAAACGATGTTTTAGCCTTTGATCTTAATTATAGGTATGATAAGGTTAAACACAATCCATCATATACCCCAGGCGTTACGCCAAAAATTCCAACTGATCTATTTATCGGAATGTTTGTTCCTTATACTCCACTTCCTGGTACGCCGTCTAGTGATGAGATAAAGGCGCATAAGAATGCAAATGCAGAAGCCAACGCCGTATATTTAGCTTCTCAGAAGAGAAAATATTCGGCAAATTCATATTCTTTATCTACAAGCATCGATCCACTTGATTTTTTCAGGCTTCAGCTTAAATATGCAAACGGATTTAGGGCGCCTACTTCGGATGAAATTTACTTCACTTTCCAGCACCCTGATTTTTCGATATATCCGAATTTGGATTTGAAAAAAGAAACGGCAAAGACTAAAGAGATTGCCTTTACATTTCATAATTCGCCAAGCTTCGTTACATTTAATTTATTCCAAACGGATTATAGGAATTTTATAGATTTACAATATAAGGGGGAATTCCAGCTTCCTTACGGAAACGGCGGAAGTACAATGCCTGCCTCTGTGTATCAAAACGTAAATCGTCCAAAAGCAAGGGTAAGAGGAATAGAGATAGACTCGAGACTAGCTTTGGATCAAATTTGGCAGCCATTGCAGGGTTTTAGCATTGGATATAAGCTAAGTATCCAAAAGGGTAGAATGGACATAGGTAATGGCAAAATAGATACTCCGATGAATGCGATCCAGCCTAGAACGGCGGTTTATAGCGTAAGCTACCAAAGCCCAGGCGATAAATTCGGCGCAGATCTATTTGTAACTGCGGTAGCTGCAAAAAAAGGAGACGACACCTATAATATGTATTGGTATGAGCAAGCGCGAAGCGGCAAAATCGTAAACGGCAAACCTGTAAGCAATAGCGAAGTGGAATGGAGAAGCGGCGCATATACCACGATAGACTTCGTAACATATGTAAAGCCGATCAAATATCTAACTCTTCGTGCAGGCGCATATAATATAACCGATCGCAAATATATCACTTGGGAAAGCGCCAGATCAATAAGGCCTTTTGGAACTAGCAATCTAATAGATCAAGAAACAGGGCTTGGCATCAACCGCTTTTACTCGCCGGGTAGGAACTATAAACTGACATGGGAGTTTCAGTTTTAAAAATTTAATCAAGTGTTTGACGTCTATTAAAACAAAGCCTTTGGAATCAAAATTTATAGATTTATTACTAAATTTAAAAAGATGGCGATAGTAAATCATTTGGCATCATTTAGATTTCCGAATTTTATGTAGCGTGTAAATTTCAAATTTTATGTGACGCAGCAGACCAAAGGCTCCTGTCTATGATGACATCAGCTTCGTAATTTTGCAATGACGTCCGGGATCTCTTTCAAAATCAAGATAGCGAATTTTGAAATTTTAACTGCGATCTCTATGAGGGCTTTTGGCTCATGGAATTTCTTCTGCCATTAGCTTGTAGAGCTCCGATCCCCGTCGCGCCATTTCGCGCAATGTAGTTTTAAAAAATTTTATTTAAATAATCCAGACTACTTAGCCGCCGAAAAACGAGTGATAAAAACCAAGCGCAGGCTTCAGGTAAAATTTTAGTGGAATTTAAAATATTTTAAATTTTGAAAATTTGTAGAATTAAAATTTAACGATAAATTTGACCGAGCGGATCGGTCAAATTTTGATTAAATTTTAGCGCCGTATGCGCAAAAAGGGGATTATTTATAAGCCTTGATCGCTTTGTCTAGAATTTTCTCCGCTTCCGCGGCGCTTGCAAAATCCTTTACTTTAACCCATTTATTCGGCTCTAAAAGCTTGTAGGTTTCGAAGAAATTTTTGATCTTATCCAGCGTCGCTTTAGGCAGATCGGAGACCCCTTTAATACCCTCATATCGCGGATCGATCTTGCTAACCGGCACGGCAAGCAGCTTCTCGTCCATTCCGCTTTCGTCCTCCATCATCAAAACGCCGATTAGGCGGCACGGGATCACGCTGCCTGCGGCAAGCGGGTATTCGTTTAGCACCAAAACATCCGCGGGATCGCCGTCGTCGGCTAGGGTGTTGGGCACAAAGCCGTAGTTTGCAGGATAAAACATCGCGCCGTAGAGCACGCGATCTACGCAGAGCGCACCGCTTGCTTTGTCTATCTCGTATTTGATATTCGAGCCGTAAGGGATCTCGATCACTGCGTTGATTTTATCGGGGTTTGAGCCCACTTTTATCTTTGAAAGATCCATAGTTTTCCTTTATTTAGAATTTAAAATTTTGATATTTTTCACGTCTATCGTCGTTTTGGTAAAATCTTTATCGATCTCGCCGCTAATTCGCACGAGCGTATTTTCATCCACGCTCACGCCGCGCCAAACGTCATCATCGATCTCGACCTCGATGCTATCGCCGTTTTGATCTACAAATCTATAATGCTCGTGTTTGAGTTGAGATTTTATCCTGCCGTCGATTACGACAAAAGAATCATCTCTTAATTTAAGCGCTTCTTTGACGCTTGACGGTTGAGTCTGCGCCGCGGAGCCGCTTGGCACAAACCCGCCCGCGCCGAATGCAGCCGCACATAAAGCCATGCTAAGTAAAAATTTTCTAACCATATCTATCCTTAAATTTTTAATCTCTGTATCCGCAAACAGATCCGGAATTTCATTAAATTTAAAAACCGCTTACGTTTGACGATCGCATTTAAATTTGCGGCGCGAGCTTTTAAATTTACGCTTGAAATTTGGCTATCTCACGCAACGGCAAGCCATAAATTTCAAGGCGCGCTCGTACTAAAAAGCGCGTCTAAATTTAAACCGCCGTCCAAGCGCGCTAGCCCAGTTTCTCGATCTCCTCGGCGATTATCGCATTGATATCGGCTACGATCTCCTCGACCGTGCGCTCGCCGTTTACGATATGAAAGATGCCCGCATCGCCGTAAAATTTACGGATATCCTCGATCGGCTCCGAAAATACGTGCATCCTGTTTTTAAAGACCTCCGCGTTATCGTCCGCTCCGCGAGCGCGCCCCAAAACGCGCTGCTCGGCGACCTCCTCGCTGACGCACACCTCAATGACGGCGCTAAGGGCTACGTCTTCGTCGCCCTGCAGTACCTCATCGAGTTTGCTCATCTGCTCGACGCTTCTTGGATAGCCGTCGATGATGATAAGATCCTTCGGAGAGCTCTTAATCGCGCCGATTATGACGTTTACGACGACGTCAAGCGGGACTAAATTTCCGCCCGAGATAAAGCTGTCTATCTGCCTACCAAGAGCGCTGCCGCTTGCTACCTCGGCGCGCAGCAGATCGCCGGTGGAATAGTGCTCGATGCTTTGATTCATACGAGCGATCATGCTCGCATCGGTCGTTTTACCGCTGCCCGGAGCACCGATGATTAGAAAAAGGCTTTTCATTTTTGCTCCTTTTTCTGAAGCCTGAGACCTAGCTCGCGAAGCTGCTCGTCTGTAACGACGCTAGGGGCTTTGGTGAGCGGACACTGCGCGCGCTGCGTTTTAGGAAACGCGATGACCTCGCGGATACTGCTTGAGCCGGTAACGAGCATCATCAGCCTGTCAAAACCGATCGCGATACCTCCGTGCGGAGGCGCGCCGAAGCTTAGCGCATCAAGCAGGAAGCCGAATTTCTCCCTCTGCTCCGCAGGCTCGATCTTAAGCAGCCTAAAGACCTTTTCTTGAATGTCCGCCTTGTGGATCCTGATACTGCCGCCGCCAAGCTCAATACCGTTTAGCACGACGTCGTAGGCAATCGAGGTAATATCCTCCAGATCGGGCTCGTCGGGGTTATTCGGCATCGTAAAAGGATGGTGCATCGCAGAGTAGCTGCCGTCGTCGTTTTGCTCAAACATAGGGAAATTTACGACCCACAAAAACTCAAGCCTGTTCGGATCGATCAGACCAAGCTCGTTTGCGAGGAAAATTCTAAATCTGCCCATATAATCAAGCACGATTTTCTTTTTGCCCGCACCGAAAAATACGACGTCGCCTACTTTAAGCTCGCAGCGCTTGATGAGCTCGTCCAGCTCGCTTTTTTCAAAGAATTTTACCAGCGGCCCCTTTAGACCATCCTCTTTTACTTGGATAAACGCAAGGCCTTGCGCGCCGAATTTTTTCACGTATTCCTCAAAGCCTTGCATCTGGCGCTTGCTAAATTTCAGATCGCCGCCCTCGACTTTTAGCGCTTTTACGCGGTTGGCTTTGCGGTCCTTGGCTAAATTTGAAAAAATTTCGTTGCTCGATTTTTCAAAAATATCGGCTACGTCGATGAAAGGCATATCGTAGCGTAGATCGGGTTTGTCGCTGCCGTAAAGCTCCATAGCGTCTTTGTACTCCATATGTCTAAAAGGGGTGACGATCTCGCGGCCGCAGGATTTGAAAATGTCCTTTAAAACCTCCTCGGCTACGTTCATTACGTCGTACTGGGTATTAAAGCTCATCTCGATATCGATCTGCGTAAATTCCGGCTGGCGGTCGGCGCGCAGGTCTTCGTCGCGGAAGCAGCGCGCGATCTGGAAGTATTTATCAAAGCCCGAGCACATCAAAAGCTGCTTGAAAAGCTGCGGACTTTGCGGAAGCGCGTAGAAGCTGCCCGGATAGACGCGGCTAGGCACCAGATAGTCCCTAGCGCCCTCAGGCGTCGCGCGCGTTAAGATCGGCGTTTCGACCTCCACAAAGCCGAGCCTGTCGAGCGCATTTCGCGCGGCGATCGCAGCCTTGGAACGCATCTTAAATTTATCGAAGCTTCCGTCGGCGCGCAGATCCAAAAAGCGGTATTTCAGCTTCGTTTCTTCATTGACGCTTTTATCGCCGATTACGAAAGGAAGCGGCTTGCTTGGATTTTCGATCTGCAGATCCTCTACCACGACTTCGATATCGCCGGTTTTTAAATTTGGATTTTCCAGCCCCTCGCCGCGAGCTCGGATCTTGCCGACGGCTTTTAGGACAAATTCGTTTCGTACTTCGTTTGCAATTTCATACGCTTTTTTGCTATCTTTGGGATCGCACACGAGCTGAAGCAGGCCGCTTCGGTCGCGCAAATCTATGAAAATAACGCCGCCGTGGTCGCGGTAAGAATTTACCCAGCCGCATACGGTTACATTTTTGCCGACGTCGTTTTTACTCAAATCCGTGCAGTAATGACTTCGCAAAATTACTCCTTTTTAATAAAATTTCAAGAGCCGATTATAGTTAAATTTTGCTTTTACAAAGCTAATTTTTTATAAAATAGCGCCCGAAAGTAGAAAAATGGAAAGCAAAAATAAAATCCACGAAAATTTAAAATTTGCAGGGCTGATAGCCAAAAAATCGGAGGAAATTCGCCCCGTCGCGGAGGAGATTCGCGAAATTTTAAAAGCGCAAGGTATTGAGCCTTTGATACAGCAGGATAGCGCCGAATTTTTCAGTTTTAAGCCGCATACGCTTGCAGAAATTTTAAAAAAGACTAATTTTTTAATCAGTCTCGGCGGAGACGGCACGCTCATCGGGCTTGCGAGACTGCTAAGCGATAAAAACGCGTTTATTTTGGGTATCAACGCGGGCACTTTGGGCTTTTTAACGGACGTGCAGCCTAGCGAATTCGCAAAATTTTTAAAGGAATTTTTGCGCGGCGAATACGAAATCGAGCGCCCGTTTTTACTCGAAGTGATACTGGAAAACGGCGGCGGTAAAATCGTCCGCAAGACCGCATTTAACGACGTCGTAATCACCCGCAGCCACATCTCCTCGATGGCGAAGATCGATGCGTTTTTAAATAGAAAATATTTCAATACCTACTACGGCGACGGCGTGATCGTAAGCTCCGCCGTGGGCTCGACCGCGTATAATATGAGCGCGAACGGCCCGATCGTCTATCCGCTGTGCGACGTGTTTTGCGTCACGCCGATCTGCTCGCATAGCTTAACGCAGCGGCCTTTGATCCTTCCTAAAGAATATCTCGTAAGCTTCAAAAACGCCGGAAGCTCCGAAGTAAGCGTCGTCATCGACGGACAAGACGTTTTTGATATGGCGGAGCTTAGCAGCGTGAGCGCTAAAATTTCACACGCCAAAGCAAATTTAATAAAACGCAAGAGCTACGATTATTTCGATGTTTTAAAGGCCAAACTCAGATGGGGGCACGGCGGATGCTAGAGCGGGTCTATATCAAAAACAATCTAAGCTTCGGCGAAGTAAATCTGCGCTTCGGCGCGGGGCTCAATGTATTTACGGGCAGCAGCGGCGCGGGCAAATCGGTGCTGATGAATGCGATTTTGGCGGTCTTTGCGCTAAAAGACAGCGACGCGGGGCTCATCGAAGCCGATGTGAACAGTGAATTTCAAATGGACGAGTTTGGCCTGCAAAACGAGACGCCGAATAACTTCAGGCTCGTAAAAGATCGCTCCGTGCGATATTTCATCAACTCACAAGCGGTCTCGAAAAAAAATCTAAATTTAATTATCGGCGGCTACGTAAAATTTCTAGGCTCCAAAGACAGCGGCGAGATAAATAGCGCGAATTTACTCGCGCTACTTGATGCGTGCGCCTGCAAAAAAAGCGGCTCGCACGGGCAAAATTTGGCTAAATTTAAAGAGGCTTTCGAGCAATTTATCGGCGTGCAAAAAGAGCTCGCGCTGATAAATGAGCAGGAGCGCAAGATCGAGGAGCTGAAAGAATTCGCTCGCTTCGAGATTGAAAAGATCGAGCGCGTATCGCCTAAAATCGGCGAATACGACGAGCTTTTGCAGATCAAAAAGAAGCTCAGCAAAAAAGATAAGATCGAGGAGCTTTGGGCGCAGGCGGAGCAAATTTTTGCTTTCGAGCGCAGCGCGACCGAGGCGCTGAAGCTTAGCGGCTTTGAGAGCGATTTTTTCGAAGAAGCGATGAACGAGCTGCGACTAAAGCGCGAGAGCCTAAATTTAGATGAGCTAGAAAACATCGACATAGAGCAAATTTTAGATCGCATCGAAGCTCTTAGCGCGCTAAATAGGCGCTACGGAAGCGCAGGGGAGGCGCTAGCTACGCTTGAAGCGCGCAAAAAGGAGCTTGCGCATTATGAGCAGATCGGCTTTGAAAAATCAAAGCTGCAAAGCGAGTTTGAAATTTTAAAAAACCGCACGGACGAGCTTGCAGGCGCGATCAGCGCGGCCAGAAAGAGCGAAAAAGACGCCCTTGAGCAGCTCATAAATTCCTATCTTAGCGAGCTTTATATGAACGGCGTGAGGCTCGAGTTTAAAGAAGCGGAGCTAAACGAGCGCGGACGTGATGAGATCGGCACGAGCATCGATAAAACCGATTTTAAAAGCCTTAGCTCGGGCGAGACGAACCGTCTAAGGCTCGCATTCATCGCCGCGAGCTTGGATCTTACGAACGAAGGCGGCGGAATTTTGATCTTAGATGAGATCGATTCAAATTTAAGCGGCAAGGAGGCGATGAGTATCGCAAACGTGCTAGTAAAAATTTCAAAATTTTATCAAATTTTTGCGATCTCGCATCAGCCGCAGCTCAGCTCCAAAGCCGCGGCGCATTTTTTGGTAAGCAAAGAGGGCGGCGCCTCGTCGGTAAGGCTACTGGGCGAAGAGGAGAAAATCACCGAGCTCGCCAGGATGATAAGCGGCAAAACGATCACCGCCGAAGCCCTAGAATTCGCTAAAAAGCTAAGGCTCGGTTAAAAGAATTTTAAGTTTAAGTTTAAATCTGAAATTTTTCGCTACAATACCGCGTTTAATTTTAGTTTAAGCGTGATTTTGCAAAAAATCGTAGAATCCGCTTCGAGAAATTTTATTAAGTGAGTTTTATGATTATAGATACACATTGCCATTTAGACGATGCAAGCTTCAATGCCGATCTTGATGCGGTTTTAGACCGCGCGCAGAGTGCAGGCGTGCGAAGCGTCATAATACCCGGCGCAGATATGGCCGATCTTGACAAAGCCTGCGATATAGCGCATTCGCACCGCAATGTGTATTTCGCCGCGGGCGTGCATCCATATGAGATAAAATCCATAGATATGGAGGTACTGGAACGGTACGCGGACGACCCCAAGTGCGTGGGTATCGGCGAGTGCGGGCTTGACTACTTTAGACTGAAGCGTAGCCCCGAAGCCAAATCCGCCGAAATCTCCTCTCAAAAACAAGCCTTCATATCCCAAATCGACCTAGCAATAAAACTTCAAAAACCGCTCATAGTCCATATCCGCGACGCTAACGAAGATAGCTTTCAAATTTTAAAAGAGCGAGCGGATAAGCTTTGCGGCGGAGTTTTGCACTGCTTCAACGCGAGCAAGCTTTTGCTAAGTCTCGCAGAAAGCGGGTTTTACTTCGGCATTGGAGGGGTTTTGACATTTAAAAACGCCAAAAGCTTGGCAGAAATTTTACCTCAAATTCCGCTAGAGCGATTATTAATAGAAACGGACGCGCCCTATCTTACGCCGCATCCTCATCGCGGCGAGCGCAACGAGCCTGCATATACGAGGCTCGTAGTAGAAAAAATAGCCGAAATTTTAAATTTAAGTGTAGATGAAATCGAAGATATAACCAGCCAAAACGCCTGTAGGCTTTTTGGCGATCAGATCAAAGGAGAATAATGAAAGCCTTGAAATTCATATTTTTAGCATTACTTTTAGTAGCTGAAGGGTTTGCAAGTCAGCCGAATTTGATGCACGCAAACCACGACTATATTTTAAATCAATTCGGTATCGAGAATAACGAATCGAGTCAAAACGTAGTCGCGGGTATCTTTCGCGCAATCGACGCGGGCGACCGCAGGCAGTTTAAACACATAGTCACCAGCCAATCGCACAACGCGTATCTAGTAAAAACCGAGATCGACAATATCGAGGCGCCGGAGTTTCTGCTCTATCTCGCGATGGTCGAATCACATCTTAAAAATACCGTAACTTCTGGCGCAAGCGCTGGCGGTATGTGGCAGCTAATGCCCACGACAGCAAAAAATTTCGGCCTTAGAGTCGATAATGCCGTGGACGAGCGCCGCGATCCGGCAGCCTCGACGGATGCGGCGTTTTCATACATCTTGCACCTAAAGCAAAATTTCGGCAAATGGTATCTAGCGCTTATGGCGTATAACTGCGGCGAGCAGAGACTTAGAAACGCCATTAACGCCACCGGAAGCGACGATTTGGGTCGCCTTTTAAAGAGCAAGGCGCTTCCTACGGAAACTAAAAATTTTATCAAACGCATCATCAAATACGCCTATATCGCGCAAAACGAGAATATGCGTAAAATTTTACTCTTCGAAAACGAGCCGTGGGGACTAAAGCGTATCGCCGTAGCTCCCGGCACGAAACTAAGCGCCGTCGCCAAGCAGATCGGAATTTCGCCGTCGCAGATGCAGGATTACAACGCGCACATTAAAAACGGCATCTCTCCGCTTAACGGCAAGTATTTTTTCTACATCCCGCAGAGCAAATACGCCGAGTTTGTCGTAAATCAAGGCATCTTGCAAGCCTATGAGCCGCGCCTAAAAAATCGCAAAGGCAAAGCCAAGGGCGCACTTGCCGGCTTAACGGACGAGCTTAGCGCAAAAAACAAAAACGTAGTGGCTTTAAATAATATAAAATTTAACAAATAGATCGGAGCGTAGGTGTCGTATCGAAAAATAGCCCTTCTTAGCGTGCTTTTTGCGCTGATCTTTGCCGGCTGCTCGTTTCATACCACACCGTCATCCAGATCTACGGGCGGCGCCAAGATCGGCAAAAACTCCCCCGCCACCATGCGTCCTTACAAAATCAACGGCAAAACCTACTACCCAGAGCAAGTAAGCGTCGGCGATACCCAGATCGGTATCGCCAGCTGGTACGGGCCGAATTTTCACGGCAAATACACCTCCAACGGCGAAATTTACGATATGAACGGAATGACCGCCGCACACAAAACCTACCCGATGAATACTATGGTAAAGGTCGTTAATCGCGACACCGGCGCCACCGTAACCGTGCGTATCAACGACCGCGGTCCATTCGTGGACGGACGCGTCATCGATCTTAGCAAAACGGCTGCCAATCTAGTGGGCGTTTTTGCCAGGGGTACGGCGCCGGTAAAGCTCGAAGTAGTGGGCTTTTACGGACATACCATCGCCAAAGGCTCGCCGAAAGCGACCATCGTCGGCGGAAATTTTATGGTGCAAATCGGCGCGTTTAGAAACAGAAGCGGGGCGCAAATTTACCAACTCGACTACCACAACACCTCGGGCTATCCGGCTATAATCAAAGAGTTTGTTTTCGAAGGCGCTCCGATCTACCGCGTATTCTTAAGCGGATTTAAGAGCGAGGACGAGGCGAGAGATTTCGCGCACGGCGGTAAATTTAGTGGCGCATTTATCGTGAGAGAGTAGCGGCGTTTAGTGCGGGCAGTCTCCCCGATTTAAACCCGCCCTATTTTGCTTATTAATCTTTTTTCTGGCTGTTTGTTGTTTGAGCAGATCGGTTACGGCAAAAAGTTACGCTTATTGCTTGTTCTACTCTTAATCGAACGCCGCAGCCTGATAGCATTAGATTTCAATTTCGTATTTAAATTTTGAAATTCCGCATAAATTTATTATCCGCGACCTTGTACCTTGCATAAATAGAGTATCCGTCCGATGAGATATAGACAAAATATATTTTAAATTTTAATCGTGCAAGAAAGTTACGACTTCATGTTCTTTTGGTAGAAATTTTCTACCGCCAATTCCACGACTACCATATTCTTTTAAAGCCTCATTCAAGACGCCATAAAGTTCATCTAACAAAATTCCGTCAATACTAGAATTTATATTTTCCAGCTTATATTTGATAAAAAATGGATTATCGACTAGCATTTTACTTGTGGTTTCGTCATAGACCCGTCTAATGTCAA
>CAUQNJ010000023.1:0-31514 GCA_963519515.1 uncultured Campylobacter sp.
CTCGAGGATTCCTCGCTTATGGAGCTGCAGTTGTAGATGAGCTCCTCGCGGGTGATTGCGCCGCCTTCCTTTTTGATGAGATACGAAAGCACGTCGTATTCGGCGATGGTGAGCGACAGGGGCTGCCCTTTGAAGCTGATGACGTGGCGGAAATCATCCACTTCGAGGTCCTTTTTTGGCTTTGCGGCGCGCTGAAGCGAGTTTATGTCGTAGCGCTCGATGTGGCGTTTGATGCGCGCTAAAAGCTCTTGCGGATTATAAGGCTTTGGCAGATAATCGTCCGCGCCGAAGTCAAAAGCGTTGATCTTATCGGTCAGATCGTGGCGGGCGCTTGATATTATGATCGGTATATCGGTGTTTTTGCGGATCTCTTTGCAGACCTCAAGCCCATCCATCCCGGGAAGCGTGAGGTCTAAAATCACGAGGTTGAAATTTTCTAAATTTAGCTTGGAAAGCCCCAAAAACGGATCGTCCGCGACGGTTACCTCAATATCGTATTGCTGCAGATATTCGCTTAAAATTTCGGCGAGTTCTAAATCGTCCTCTATCATTAAAATTTTAGTCATAAAAAACCTTTGAAATTTTGCGCGGATTATAACAAAATATAGTTTATATATTTTAAAGCGGCAAATTTGGGCGAAATTTTACAAAAATGAAGCTCGGAGAGGAGAAATTTTAAAATTTTTCAAAACCGGGCGAAATTTCAAAAATCAGCCCCAAAAATATGGCGGAATTTTGAAATTTAAAGAAGCAAAATCTGAAAAATTGACGAATTTGGGCTAAATTCGGCTAAATTTTGCCGATTTTTGCGTTTTTTTCTTAAAAAACTATTGTATTTTTTGCGAAACTATTGTAGAATACCGCCGAAACCACTTTATTTTAAAGGATTAGCATGAAAAAAGCTGATTTTATCCAAGTAGTTGCCGAGAAGGCAGGTCTTTCTAAAAAAGATACCGTTAAGGTAGTAGATTCTGCACTTGAGGCTATCAAAGAGCTTTTGGTAAAAGGTGATGACATAAGCTTCATCGGCTTCGGATCTTTCGGCATTGCAGAGCGTGCAGCTCGCGAGGGTAAAGTTCCTGGTACAAACAGAACTTACAAATCTCCTGCTACTAAAGTAGTAAAATTTAAAGTCGGCAAACAGCTAAAAGAGGCTGTTGCAGCTGCAAAAGGCAAGAAGAAAAAATAATTTTCTTGCTCCAAGCCCCGTCTTCGGGGCTTTTCTCTTTTAAATTTATGCAATCATAACTTTTTAAATGCCCGAGTGGTGAAATTGGTAGACGCACCAGACTCAAAATCTGGCGAGGGCAACCTCGTGTCGGTTCGATTCCGACCTCGGGCACCATAAATCATCTTCTTTAAATTTTATCCGGAATTTCAACCGCCTTTTATGAATTTCAACTTGCTATAAAATTTTTTATACTATTATTACCGCGGTATTTCTTTAAAAGAGGCAATTATTTATGATACGTAAAATTCTTATCGCCAATCGCGGCGAGATCGCGGTTAGGATCATTAGAGCCTGCAGAGATCTGCATATCGGAAGCGTCGCGATCTACACCAAACCCGATGTCGATTGCTTACACGTAAAAATCGCCGACGAGGCCTACGAAGTCAGCACCGATGCGCTAAAAGGCTATCTGGACGCTAAAAAGATCGTAGAAGTCGCCAAAGAGTGCGGTGCTGATGCGATACATCCTGGATACGGCTTTTTGAGCGAGAATTACGACTTTGCAAGAGAGGTTGAAGACGCGGGCATTATCTTCATCGGTCCAAAACCTGACGTTATCCGCAAAATGGGCAATAAAAACATCGCTCGCTATCTGATGCGCAAAAACGGCATCCCGATCGTGCCCGGCACCGAAAAGCTAAATCACGAGAGCATGGATACGATCAAAAAATATGCGCGCGAGATCGGCTATCCCGTAATTTTAAAGGCTAGCGGCGGCGGCGGCGGACGCGGTATCCGCGAGGTGTGGGACGAGAAGGATATGGAGAGTGCCTACGACTCGTGCACGAGGGAGGCGAAGACCTTTTTTAACAACGATGAAATTTTCATGGAAAAGCTCGTCGTCAAGCCGCGCCACATCGAGTTTCAGATCATCGGCGATAACTACGGCAACATCATCCATCTTTGCGAGCGCGATTGTTCGATCCAACGCCGCCACCAAAAGATCATCGAGATCGCGCCGTGCCCCTCCATTAGCGAGCATCTACGTAAGACGATGGGTACGACCGCGGTAGCTGCGGCAAAAGCGGTGAATTATACCAACGTCGGCACGGTGGAATTTTTGCTTGATGATTACAACAACTTCTATTTTATGGAGATGAATACCCGTATCCAGGTCGAGCACGGCATTACTGAGGAGGTCACGGGCGTCGATCTCGTCGTGCGCCAGATCCGCATCGCAAACGGCGAAATTTTAGAGCTTGAGCAAAGCGACATTAAGCCGCACGGCTACGCGATCGAGGCGCGTATTACCTCCGAAAACGTCTGGAAAAATTTCACCCCGGTTCCCGGCACCGTTAGCGATTATTATCCAGCACTTGGTCCTTCTGTGCGCGTCGATAGCCACATCTACAAAGGTTATAAAATTCCGCCGTTTTACGATTCTCTTCTAGCCAAGCTAATCATCAAAACCACCGACTACGACCTGGCCGTTAATAAGCTAGAGCGCGCGCTGAAGGAGTTTCGTATCGAGGGGGTGCGCACGATTATTCCGTTTTTGCTTAGCATAAGCAAGTCTCGTGAATTTCGACTCGGCTTTTTTGACACGAGCTACGTAGAGAAAAATTTAGACAAAATTTTAGAAAACACGATGGACGATATGCAGCCGAATAAAAACGAAGCGATCGCTGCGATCATCGCTGCGATGCGCAAATCGGCGCGGATTTTAGGAAAGAGTTATGGATTTTTTAGATAGCCTAAAAGATATAAAAAAGGATATGCTTAAGGACAAGGCGGCAAGTTCCGCGCCCAAAAAGCCCAAAAAACCTAATCCTAATCGTGACGAGTTTAAAGATATTTTTAAAGATGATGATTCGGGTCTGCAAAGCGAAAGCGGTCTAGAGGGCGCCGCGGAGGAATTCGACGCAGCCAAAGAGAGCATCGCCGCACGCGAAAAGCGCCTCAAAGACGAGTTTTTAAAATACGTGGACGCGGCAAATATCAAAAAGCTGAATGACTGAAATTCCATTTTGCACGCTGGATTTTGCCTGCCCCTATCTGGACGGCAGAGCCGCGCGCAGCGAGTATCTCTACATAAAAGACTGCGACTTCGAATATAATTCAAGCTTAGTGCAACACGGCTACCGCCGCTTCGGCAGGTATTTTCAAAAGCCTATTTGTGCAGCCTGCGCGGAGTGCAAAAGCTTACGCGTCGATGCTTTAAATTTTAAATTTAGCAGATCGCACCGCCGCGTCTATAAAAATAATCGCACGACCGCCTATGTATGGCAATCTCGCCCGCTTTTAAACGATGCGCGTTTGGAGCTTTTCGCGCTCTATCACGACTATATGCATCTAAAAAAGGGCTGGCCTCTGCAAGAGATCGATTTTGAGAGATATGATGAAATTTACGTCCAGGGCCACGGCGACTTCGGCAAAGAAATTTCTTACTACGGCGAGGACGGGCGACTTATCTGCGTCGATCTCATCGATATCGTGGACGACGGCATTAGCTCGGTGTATTGCTACTACGATCCGTATCTGCCACATCTAAGTCTGGGCAAATTTTCGCTTTTAAAACAGATCGAGTTTGCCCAAGATCTGGGGCTACGATGGATCTATCTGGGCTATGCGGTCGAGCAGTGCCCGAGCCTAGCGTATAAATTTAGCTACGAGCCGTATGAAATTTTAAACTCATACGTAGAGCTTGAGGCCCCCGCCGTCTGGGAGGGGCGCACAGAGAAATAGGTTCTACGCGCGGACGCCCCGAAGCAGCCTAACGCGCTGCGCGGAAAAATGGGCTCCGCTTGCCTTTACGGCCTGTAAATACGGCGCGCGGTAGAGATCGTACCGCCGCGCAGAATTCGGTCGCGCGCAGATACGACGCGGTATGTTAAAAACGCGCCTCGGCGCCAAATCTCGCGTTAAAATTTAGCGCCGCTCGACCTGCAAAAATATCCGCGGTGATGAAATTTAAGGAGATAAAATTTAAAAGTAGAGCGGATGGATTTGCAAATTTTACGGCAGGCTAGGCATTTGCGTGTCGCAAGACGGCACGCGCGGCTTTTGGGCGTATTTGGCTCTTGAGTGCGCGCGAAAAAGGGCTATTAGTTTCGGCACTGTAGAAACTAGCTTTAGTTTTATAGCGGATACCGCCGCGTAAGCGGCGGAGCGAAAAAGCAGCTGATTCAGGGCAAATTTATCAACTCTACTTTGTTTTCCAGCGATTTTGGGATCAATAAAACCTTGCCGTCGCTTGAGATGTCCGCAGGTCTTTGCATCGCGCCGAGGTTTATTTTGCGTATCTGCCCGTTTGCATCGATACGCCAAATTTTGCCGCTTAAAAGGTCCTCACCCCAGTCGCTAACTAAAATTTCGCCGTTTTTTCCGCGCGCTATGCCGTAGAAAACCCCCTTCATATCGGCAAAGATCGAAATTTCGCGAGATTTTAGATCCATGCTTAGCACGCGCCCAGGAACCTTTCCGCTAAGATCGAAGGTGGTGATCAGAAGCTTGTCGCCTTTGAGCAAAAGCGCGCCCGCATTGCCTAGCGACGGGTCGATGCGTGCGAACTCATCGTAGCTTTTTGCGTTTAAATTTATGCTATAAATCACGCTGCGCGCATTATCGCTTGCGAGCAAAACCTCGCTGCCGAGCGCTACGACGTCGTTTAAGGCCTGCGCTCCCTCGATTTTTAGATTAAAAACCTCCTGACCTTTGCTAAAGCCTCTGATCGCGTCCAGATCGCATACGTATAGCACATCGCCGATCTGCGCCATCCCGCCGGGATTTACGAGATCGTCTATAAAATTGGTCTCAACGACGTTGGAATTTTTCACGATCCTGCTAATAAAGCCGCTCCTGCCTAGCGAATCTTCGTTTTTGCCGCGATTTGCGATGTAAAAAGCGTCCTCGGTGATGAGTGAGCCCTCGGGTGCACTGAATCCATCGAGCTCCAAGCCGAAAAGCGCGCCCGCCAAGGCGCACGAAAGTAGAACTTTTTTCATAATCTCTCCTTGATCTCGCCAAAATTTTAAGAATTTTAAAATTTAAACCGAAAGCGCCGGGCGTCCGGTTAAAATTTTAAACTCCGCGGCAAGCTTTAAGATGAGCGAAATTTAAACCCGCAGAGCAAATAAAAGTGCAATTTTAGTTAAACGAGTTGGTAAAATTTAGGACCAAATTTCGGAATTTGCTCTAAGTTTCGTAACATTCAATGTATAATTATAGGTAAAATTTTATGCTAAATTTTACAATTTTGATTTGCAGATAGCGTAAATTTATACTTTTATCTGTTTGATTTGTAGCGTGAGAGCGTCGAATAAAAGGTGCTATCATAGATAAAGGCGACGCGGTAAGCGCGATAAGGCCGATGAAATAATCGGAGGCGCCATGCGATAAAGCAGGCGATTGCGCGGAATTTTAAATTTTAAAGGTGCGGAAATGGTTAAAGTACCGCGATAATTGGATCGCGAGAGTTTAACATAATGGTAAACGTCATTATTTGATAAATAGTAAAACGTCATTGATTTTATAAACGATAAAACGTCGTTAAAATGCAGCCTGCCGCGACTCTTCGCGTATTAAATCGCATTAAATTTTAGCCGCTCGTTAAATTTAAAATTTACGTAAATTTAAAACCTGAGGCGAGCCGTCAGCGATAAGTGGCGATAAATTTAGATTATAAAATCCTCGCCGAGGTAGAATTTGCGCACATTTGGATCGCTGGCTATCTCTTTTGCGGTGCCGCCGGCGAACAGCTCGCCGTCTTTGATGACGTAGGCGCGGTCGCAGATCGCAAGCGTCTCGCGGACGTTGTGATCGGTGATGAGCACGCCGATACCGAGCTTTTTTAGGTCGCGCACGATGCTTTGGATGTCGCTAACGGCGATCGGATCGACGCCCGCGAACGGCTCGTCCAAAAGCAGAAATTTAGGCGTTATCATTAGGCTTCGCGCGATCTCGCAGCGCCTGCGCTCGCCGCCGCTTAGGCTCACGCCTTTGCGCTGGCGGATTGGCTCGATGTTGAGCAAATTTAACATCTCATCGACCTTTTGCGAGGCCTCCGTTTTGTTTTTGTAGGTGATCTCCGCGGCGAGCATTAAATTTTCCTCAACGCTGAGCTCCTTAAAAACGCTGCTTTCCTGCGGCAGATAGCCTATGCCGAGCTTGGCGCGCTTGTGAAGCGGAACCTTTGCGATGCTGCGCTCATCGAGCAATATATCGCCGCCGCTAGCGCTTATAAGCCCGCAGATCATATAAAACGTCGTGGTTTTGCCCGCTCCGTTGGGTCCCAGCAGCCCCACGATCTCGCCGTTGTAAAGCTCCAGCGAGATGCCCTTAATGATCGGCGTGCCCTTTATGGTTTTTTTAAGACCCCTGGCTTCCAGTTTATGCATAGCTTACCTCGTATTTTCGCCCTTGCGCGTGCGGCGTGATCCTCACTACGCAAAAATCAAGCTCATATTTTTTAAGTAAATTTATCAAATTTTCATCCGCCCATTCGATCAGATGAAGTCCCTCTTCAAATAAATTTTCAAATAGTCCGTTTTTTAAAATCCCCTCGCAGCCGCCGTTATAGATGTCGTAATGATAAATTTGTCCGTAGTTTTGCATGATCGAAAATGTAGGCGAGCTCACGTGTTCGTCTAACCCTTGCGCCTGCACGATCGCGCGCGCAAGCGTCGTTTTGCCGGCGGCGAGACCCCCGATGAGCAAGATTATGCCGCTTTTTGGCAGAGCCTGCACGAGGCGCGAAATTTCATCCTCGCCGCAGACGAGTTCAAAGCTCTTGGGCATACTTTGCCTGCTCGCTTTTGGGCGTATTTTTCGCGCTAGGAAAGGCTAGGACTTTAAAGCTTTGTTTTCTATCTAAAAAGCTTATCGTGATTATGTCGCCAATTTTAAGCTCTTTGGCGGGCTTTGCTACGACGCCGTTTACGGCTACGACGCCGCTTTTGCACATATCTTCGCTGATGGCGCGCCGCTTAGTGATATTTACTGCGTTTAAAAATTTATCGATTCTCATAGGCGTGAGTTTAGCGATATTTGCCTTAAAAGCAACTATTAAACTATTTATTGGTAGAATTTCGCCAAATTTTACGTAAAGGATTTGAGATGGCAAAAGATGTAAAAAAGGTCGTTTTAGCGTATTCCGGCGGACTTGATACGAGCATTATTTTAAAGTGGCTCGGCGATACTTACGGCTGCGACGTGGTGACTTTCACCGCAGATATCGGTCAGAACGAGGATTTGGAGCCTATCAAAAACAAAGCTGTGAAACTGGGCATCAAAAAGGAAAATATCTTCGTGGAGGATCTGCGCGAGGAATTTGTGCGCGATTACGTATTTCCGATGTTTCGCGCAAACGCAGTTTATGAGGGCGAGTATCTTTTGGGCACATCGATTGCCCGCCCGTTAATTGCTAAAAAACTAGTCGAAATTGCGAAAAAAACCGGCGCGGACGCCGTAAGCCACGGCGCGACTGGTAAGGGCAACGATCAAGTCCGCTTCGAGCTTGGCGCATACGCGCTAAATCCCGATATCAAGGTGATTGCGCCGTGGAGGTTATGGGATCTGAACTCTCGCGAGAAACTGCTTGCTTACGCTAAGAAAAACGGCATCGACATCGCTTCAAAGCCGGGCAAATCGCCGTATTCAATGGATGCTAATATCCTTCATATCTCCTACGAGGGCTTGGTGCTGGAGGATCCCGCTCATGCGCCTGAGGAGGATATGTGGCGATGGACCGTGAGCCCTAAAAATGCGCCAGATAAGAGCGAGATCATCGAGATCGAATACAAGCACGGCGATCCCGTAAAGCTAAACGGCAAGGCGCTTAAACCGCACGAGATGCTAGCCGCGCTTAATGAGCTCGGCGCTAAAAACGGCATCGGCAGGCTTGATCTTGTAGAAAATCGCTACGTCGGCATGAAGAGCCGCGGCTGCTACGAAACTCCGGGCGGCACGATTATGCTAAAGGCTCACCGCGCGATCGAGAGCATCACGCTGGATCGCGGCGCGGCGCATCTAAAAGACGATCTGATGCCGCGCTACGCCGAGCTCATCTACAACGGCTTTTGGTTCAGCCCGGAGCGCTTGCTGCTTCAAGAGCTGATAAATAAATCCCAAGAGCACGTAAACGGCAAGGTTAAGCTAGAGCTTTATAAGGGCAACGTGACCGTGCTGGGCAGGGAGAGCAAGAGCGATAGCTTGTTTAATACCGATTTTGTGACGTTTGAAGAGGATAAAGTTTTCAATCAAAAAGACGGCGACGGGTTTATCAAGCTAAGCGCGCTAAGATTTATCATCGCAGGCAAGAACGGACGCAAGCTTTAGCTGAAATTTTGCCGCAGGGCGGACGGGCAAATTTCACAAAACGAAATTTTAAAATTTATCGAAAAAGTAGCGAGCGGCTGCGGGCAGGTTTCATGAAATTTCACTAAATTTCAGATCCGTCCGCGCCGCTTATAAAATTTTATAAATTTAAAGCTAAATTTAAAAGGATAATGGATGAAAGTATTATTGATCAAAGACGTTAAGGGGCTCGGAAAGGCGGGCGAGGTAAAGGAGGTTAAGGACGGCTACGGCAATAACTTCCTAATCGGCAAAGGCTACGCCAAAGCCGCTACGACGGAGGTTTTGCGTAAATTTGAAGCGGATAAGAAAAAGCAAGCCGAGCTTGAAAAATACGAGGTCGCAAGCTTGCAAAAACTAGCCGAGGAGCTAGCTAAGATCCGCGTAAAGATCGTAAAACAAACGGGCGAGAGCGGCGCGCTTTTCGGTTCGGTTACCAAAGATGAGATCGCAACCGCGCTAAAAGAGCAAAAAGGGATTGAAATCGATAAGAAAATTTTAGAGACCGAGGCTATCAAAACGACCGGGATCTACGACGTAAATGCCAAGCTAAAGCACGGCATAAGCGCTAAATTTGAGATAGAGGTGGCTAGTGTTTGAAGCGACTACCATTTTAGCTTATAAAGGCGCGAAGGGTTCTGTCATCGGCGGCGACGGGCAAGTTACGTTCGGAAACACCGTCTTAAAGGGCAATGCGACTAAAATTCGAAAGGTCGGCAAAGAGGGCGACGTCTTGGCGGGCTTTGCGGGCAGCACCGCCGATGCGTTTAATCTTTTTGATATGTTTGAGAAGTGCTTAGATGGCGCAAAAGGCGATCTTTTAAGAGCCGTGATAGAATTTAGCAAACAGTGGCGCAAGGATAAGTATCTGCGAAAGCTTGAAGCGATGATGCTGGTGCTGGACCGCAAAAATATCTTTTTGCTTAGCGGCACGGGCGATGTGGTAGAGCCGGACGACGGCAAGATCGCGGCGATCGGAAGCGGTGGAAATTACGCTCTTAGCGCGGCGCGAGCTTTGGATAAATTTGCAAGCCTAGACGAGGAAGAGCTCGTAAAACAAAGCCTTAAGATCGCGGGAGAGATTTGCATTTACACGAATGAAAACATCAAAACATACGCAATTTGGGACGAAAAGAGATGATGACGCCACGAGAAATTGTAGAGAAACTAGACGAATATATAATCGGACAAAATAGCGCTAAACGCACGATAGCGGTGGCTTTGCGAAATCGCTACCGCAGAATGGCGCTTGAAGATGAGATGAAAAACGAGGTGATGCCAAAAAACATTCTGATGATCGGCTCTACCGGCGTAGGTAAGACCGAGATCGCGCGCAGACTTTCGAAGATGTTTGGGCTTCCTTTTATCAAGGTCGAGGCTAGCAAATACACCGAGGTGGGCTTCGTGGGGCGCGACGTGGAGAGCATGGTGCGCGATCTGGCCGCCGCGTCGGTAAATTTAGTGCGCGGCGAGGAATTTGAAAAAAACAAAGACAAGATCGATGATTACATCAAGCGTAAAATTTTAGAAAAAGTCCTTCCGCCGCTTCCGCGCGGAGCGAGCGAGGAGAAGGTCGCAGATTACGAAAAAAGCTACGAAAAGATGGCAGCCAAGCTCGAGCGCGGCGATCTGGACGATCTTAGTATCGAGATCGAAGTAAGCGAAAATGCGCTTGAATCGAATCCGAATTTGCCGCCGGAGATGGCGAATATGCAGGAAAGCTTCATCAAAGTAATCGGAATTTCGACGCGCAAAAGCAAAAAAGAGATGAATGTCAAAGACGCCAAGGTCGCCCTCAAAAGCGAGGCTAGCGAGAAAGTTCTCGATATGGAGAGCATCAAAGCGGAAGCCGTTAGGCGTGCGCAAAACGAGGGCATCATCTTTATCGACGAGATCGATAAGGTGGCTGTTTCAAGCGGCAATAGCGGCAGGCAGGATCCGAGCAAAGAGGGCGTGCAGCGCGACCTACTTCCGATCGTGGAGGGCAGCAGCGTAAGCACGAAATTTGGCAATATCGACACCGATCACATCCTCTTTATCGCCGCGGGCGCCTTTCATATCAGCAAACCGAGCGATCTCATACCCGAGCTTCAGGGGCGCTTCCCGCTTCGCGTTGAGCTTGACAGCTTAGACGAGGCGGCGCTGTGTGAAATTTTAACCAAGCCGAAAAATTCGCTTCTTAAACAGTACTCGGCGCTTTTAAAGACCGAGGGCGTGGAACTGGAATTTAGCGAGGACGGAGTCAAAGCGATTGCGAAATTTGCGGCAAGCACGAACGAAAAGGTCGAAGATATCGGCGCTAGAAGGCTACATACAATAATGGAAAAGGTGCTTGAGGATATCAGCTTCGAAGCGGATAAGTTTAAAGGGCAAAAGATCGTCGTGGATGAGAAGCTCGTAAGCAAAAAGCTCGCAGGCATCGCAAGCGACGAGGATCTGGCGAAATACATTTTATAAGGCGGCGCGGTAGCCACTCTTAGAATTCTGCAGAGTCGCGGAATTTTACGCTTTTGAAATTTGCAAAGCGTTAGAATTTTAGGTTTGAGATTTAGCAAAATTTTAAAAATGCGCAGAATTTCGTCCTTTTAAATTTGGCGATACTTTAAAATTTTAAGTCTGTAAAATTTCAGAAATGATCTAAATTTTATGCAGTGCTGATTATATAATGTCGTCGTGGGATGAAATTTAAAATTTCGCAGATAATTTACGAAGCTGTAGAATTGTCGGCTTGTGGGATTTATAGTAGATAGAATTCCGCGCTGCGACGGGTAAAATTTTATCGCTATCGCGCGGCTTGAAATTTTAAATTTTACCCGCTTATGTGATGGCGGAATTTCAAATTTCAGCCGCTCGTGCAAGAGCCAGCCTGCGTAAAACGAGATTTTAAATTTGCCCATCGGAGCTTAACGCTGCGGTCGCAAGTAGGATAAAATTTTATAAATTTAAGGAAAATATGAAAAGCGGATTTGTAACGCTCATCGGGCGGACGAATGCGGGCAAGAGCTCGCTATTAAACTATCTCTGCGGCGAGAAAATTTCGCTCGTCTCACACAAGATCAACGCCACGCGCCGTAAGATTAACGGCATCGCGATGAACGGCGCAGATCAGGTGATTTTCACGGACACGCCCGGACTGCACGAAAGCGCCAAGCTGATGAATAAACTGATGGTCGAAGTGGCGCTTGGAGCGATTGAGGGCTGCGATTTGGTGCTATTTTTGGCGCCCGTGCACGATGATACCTCAGAATACGAGAAATTTTTAAATTTAAACCCTGGCACAAAACACATCGTGATTTTAACTAAAACCGACGAAGCAAACGACGAAAAGATCGTGCAAAAGCTGCTGCAATATCAAAAATTTGCCGATAAATTTGAAGCGATAATCCCCGTTAGCATCAAAAAAAAGGTCTATAAAAAGCAGGTTTTGGACGAAATTTGTAAAATTTTGCCCGAGCACGAGTATTTTTACGACCCCGAAATTTTAAGCGCGACCAACGAGCGTGAAATTTACCGCGACTTCATACTTGAGGCGATCTTTGAGAGTATGAGCGACGAGATCCCGTATTGCAGCGACGTCGTGATGGAAAAAGTAGTGGAAAAACCCGGTCTAATCTCGGTATATGCGCGGATCATAACGGACAGCAATTCACACAAAGAGATGTTGATCGGCAAAAATGGCGAGGCGATCAAGCGGATCGGAATTCGAGCCAAAAAGTTAATTTCAAATTTTTCTAAGGTCAAAATTTACTTAAAATTAACAGTTTTTGTAAAAAAAAGCTGGAAAAATGACGAATTTATGGTAAAAACCGATTTTATCTATTGACATTTTATTTTATTTCTATTAGTATTAGCAGCGTAGAAAATTTCATTTGGAAGTGGAGTGTTATGGCAAAGAATAGTAAAAATGCTAGTTCGATTGTTGCGATTAACAAAGTCACGCAAACCATATTCGGTCTAAGTGAGAATGAAGTTTTCGAGCACGACTTCTCAAAAGCGAATCGTGCGAAGGAAACTTACGTCTCATATATTCCGTATAAGGATATAATGACTGCGACGGTCGAGATAAGCAAATCGGTAGAGGACGCGGATCTTTTAGATGCGATCGTCGTTAAGGTGTATGAGGAGCTGGGGCTTGACACCGCTTTGGATTACAAAATCACTTATAGTGAGGTAATAGGCGCTACCGGTGACGATAGAATTTTTAACGTCTTCGTCGTAGATAATGCCAAACTCACTTCTGAATTTGATGCAATCGCTGCTAGGACGAACTACATCGATTACATCGCGATGGCTCCGTTTTTATACGAGGGCTTGTATAATAGAGGCGTTCTGACCCGAGACGGAATCGATTGTTTTATATATTTGCAACGAAATGATGCATTTTTAGTAGTGTATCAAAACGGTGAATATTTTCAATCCCGCCAGGTAAGATACAATCTAAAATTCTTGCACGAGAAATATGTCGAGCTGATCGGCAGCAGGATAGATGAGGAGAACTTCTACAGACTGCTCTCTAATCAAGGTATAAATTTAGAAAATCCGACCGAACGCGATTATATGATACAGATCTTTGATGATATGTTTTATTATATCAATGACGTGTTGGGCGGTATTAGCAAAATTTATAACGTTAATATCCAAAACGTCTATGTCGGAACGGATATCGGTAAAATTCCTGCGATAGAGGTTTTTGTAGAAAATAATCTGAAGCTAAGATATAGAGATTTTAACTTCAGCATCGCTATAAATGCGAAGGAATATCCGCTAACTCAATTAGACGTTTTGATGTTTTTAGTCGGTCAGGATTATTTGGCTACTAAAGACGACGATCATAACTACTCGCCGTTTATGAGGCCGCCGCCTTTAGCTCAAAGATCAACCGGTAAACTCATAGGTTACTTTTTACTCGGTTGCTTATTAGGCGCTGCATATCCTGGATATAACTTCGGCACCGGTTATTATAATAATATGGTAGCTAATGACAAGACTAACCAATATCAAGAATTGGAAGCCAAACTATCTCCCGCTAGAACTCAGCGAGATCAGATAGAGCAGGAGACAAAAGCAGTGAGAGAGGATGCGGCTAAAAGAAATAAAGAATTGGCCGATAGAAAAAGTTTGATACGTGCTATTTCTGACAAAAAGAATAACTATGCTATGAAAGGTGTTTCTATTTTTGATCTAACCAATATGGTGGTTAAAAATAAGGGCAATATGGTTAGAATTGGCGACGAAAATAGAACTCTTACCATTCAGGTGCGAACTAAAAATGATAAGCAGATGACCGAGCTTTTAGAGGATATCAGTAAAAAAGAGCCATATGGAGTAGATACTAAGACGATTGCATTGCAAGAGGGCAACAAAACCGTCTTTTACGATAGTAACATCAGTGTGGAGGTTCGATAATGAAAAGAAAAAGTTCATTAGATCAACTTGATCAATGGTTTGCCTCCAAAGGAACGAGCGCAAATACATATTTTTTAGCGGCTTTGGCAATAGCAGGCTTGATCGTGTATCTTCTTCTTGGTGATCCTGCAGATAGATATTTGAAAGACAGTGAAGCCGATTTGGCAAAGGCTACAGATAGTCTTCAAAAAGCCCAAGACGAATATGATGGGACTTTTGGGGGGGATCCTGATGCTTTTGTTCAGAGGTTGCGCGATAAGCTAAATGAGGAAAAAGTTGCTCGCAATAATATTATTGAGGAGAGGAATTATATAGACGGCAAGCTTAAAGATATTTCAAAGCTTACTTACAACGAAGAGAATTGGGCTACTTTTATGGATAGCTTATCTACCATTGCAGAGAATAACAATATTAAAATTTATGCTATTCACAGCGATAGAAGAGCACCTAGCGTAGAACAAAATTTTAAACCCGAGGCTTTGCTTGATATAGATGTTAAATTTGAAGGAGCTTTTCCGAACGTACTTAGATATATTAATTTAATCGAGCAATCAGAGATGATCGTAGATGTAAATAAGATGGATATAAACGCTACCAAAAACGGTAAAATCGGTGGAAGTATCGGTATATCTATCTGGGGAGTAAATTATCAATGAAAAAGTTATTTGTATACTCTTTATTGCTATCGACGATGCTATTTGCTGTTGATAACAATCAAACTGTGGTTCCCGTAGGTAACGTTTATTCCTATAAAGCCGAATATGATGCGATATTTGATGATCTTAGCAAACCCAGAGTAGGGCTCAGCGATGCTCAAATAGCTTCTTTGCAAGATCCTTTTTATCCTAAGGAAGCCAATGTGCCTAAAGAGGTCAACCAGCAAGTAGACCTAGGTTATCAGTTGGTAGGCATTATGGGTGATAAAGTCAAGTTAAATGATAAGTGGTACGGTTTGGGCGAGTATGTAGGCTCATATAAAATCATGCAGATAACGGGCAACAGCGTTATTATTGCCAACGACGATGACACCAAAGTCGAACTAACACTAAAACAAGGAAATAAAAATGTCACTATTACATATAAGTAAGAAGCTTAGTATAGTTACTATGCTTGCTTTGTCTGTTACAGCTACTAGTTTGTATGCTGCTCCTGCTTCGAGCGGTTGCGATAGAAAGGCGCTAAATATCAAGATTAACGATACCGTTACATTAAATGAGATGCTAGCCCAGCTATCGGATATGTGTAAATTTTCGGTAGTAGCTAAGGATGCTATCGCTCAAGAGGAGCTATCTAAGTCGATTCAGGGTGTAAGCATTAAAGATCTTTCTTTGCGCGAAGTTTTTAATCTTCTGATCTCGGAAAATAATCTAAGCTATGAGTATTCCAACGGCGTTTTAAAAATTTCCGCTTTGGAGACCAGGACGTTTAAAGTGGATTATATTACATCGATTCGCGAAGGAACTGCAGTCACTAAATCATCGGTAGACTCTGCGCCTATCGAGATTGGTGATGAAGAAGATGATAAAAACAAACAAGACAATATGATCCAAACCAAAGAAAAATTTGACTTTTGGGAAAAGATTAGTGACGAGGTTACTTCAATATTAAATAACGGTACTGAAAAATATGTAGCTGTTGCACCAATCATCAATCAAAATGCCGGTTTGGTTACAGTAACTGCAATGAAATCCCAGATTGCTAGAGTTGAAAGATATATTAACGGTATGCAAAAAAGGTTAGGTAGGCAGGTCTTGCTTGATGTCAATATTATTGCCGTTGAGTTGAATAACGAATATACTACCGGTATCGATTGGAGCGCATTTCAATTAGGATTTAATACATACCTAGACAATAGGGGTACTCCTAGTTTGTTTAACTTTGGAAACTCCTCTTCAAGAACGATATACATGAATAACCAAGGTGGAAACGCCGGTTTAAACAATGGTGCTGGCGGCATGACCTATAACGGTAAGGCAAGCGGCACCAATGGCGCATGGGCTATCGGCGCAAATTTAAACTTCAAGCTGGATGGACTTATCAATTTTCTAGAGACGAAAGGAAAGTCGAAGGTTATATCTAGCCCTAAAGTTACTACGATGAATAATCAGCCCGCCATCATATCTGTCGGCGATACGATAAATTATCGAGTTCAGGAGCAAAGCACTAATAATAATACCCTAAGCGGAACAACCAGCGTTACCTATACGCAATATTCCGTATTCATCGGTATTTTGCTTAATATTCTACCTGAGATTTCAGACGATAATAGAATTATGCTTCGAATCAATCCGTCTTTAAGTAGCTTTAAGTATTCGGAAGATGATGCGAGACAAACGACAATTAGAGAGATTGCACCAGATACTTTACAAAAGAAAATTTCGAGTGTAGTTTGGGTTGATAATGGCGATACTATAATTCTAGGTGGTTTAATTGGTCAAACCAAGGCTAAAAATAATACCAGGGTTCCGGTGCTGGCGGAAATTCCATTGATCGGAAATTTGTTTAAAAGTACTGCCGATCATTTGACTACGACCGAGCTTATCTTTGTCGTTACGCCGCGTATTATCGACAGTACTAACGCGCCGCTTGCTACATCGCTTAAAGAGCTAGGTTACTCAAAATCCATCTACGAAAATGAGTAATAACTATACGGCGATCAAGGAGATATTTATCGAGGATAACGAAGTCTCGGACTTCGTTAATCTCGATAAATCGACCCTTGCGTATCATAAAATTTTAAATGCTTTGCAAAAACCGCTAAAGCTGATACTTTTTTATGGCAAACCTGGCTGCGGCAAGACCTTTTTGCTCAATAAGATTAAGGTTGATCTTGAGAAAAAGGTGAGGATAGTATTTATGCCGCAGCCGTTTTTTGACGAGAAGGAATTTTTCTTAGAGCTTTATTCGCAGATTTTTCATTCTACTCCTAGCGAGACGATCGATAATTATGAAAATTTTATGCGGATTTATAGAGAGAGATTCGGGATCTCTACCAATGTGGGTGCGGTAGAGCAGGTCGTTATTCTGCTCGACGAAGCCCAGCTGTATCCTGGAAATTTGATAGAAAAAATTCGCCTCATGGCGGATACGAGACTATTTAAATTTTTATTTACGGTTCATAAGACGGACGAGGAAGATCGCCTCGCAAAGGATTATTTTAAAACTAGAATTTGGGAGAGCATCGAGCTTCCTAATTCAAATTTAGGCGAAGTCAAGTTGTATATTGAAAAGAAGCTTGTGCTTCACGGCTTTCAACAATACTATTTTATGTTTAGCGACGATAATTTCGATTTGATTTTAAATTTAACGGACGGTAATATGAGGAACATCAACAAGCTTATGTACAAGATGTATGAGCTTTTTGAGTATTATGAAGTAAACAAACCTACGGAAATTAGTTTTTCGCAGATTAATAATAAAATTATAGAGATGGCAGCGATAGGCTCGGGGATAATAAATGCTTGAATTTTACGAAGTAAACGAACTTGAAAAAAAATGGGAAGAGTATAACAAAAACAGAAAGCAGTTTTCCTTTTTGAAATCTAAGCCGAATTTCGTGCTGAAATTCGACAAGACGATTTTGGGGCTTTTGATTTTGATCTCGGTAGCGATGGGCGCTATATTTTGGCTGCTCAAAGATAGCGATAGCGTAAGTATGGCAAGTATAAATCAAAATATCGAGAACAAAAAAGACTCCTCTTACGCTTCAGATGCGCATGCGGAGCAAAGCGCCGATCTTGCGGTGCAAAATAACATATCGCGCGATGATTATAATATCAGCGCTCCAAAAGATACTCGCGCCGCCAAGCATGCGCAAAAATCTTCGGAGCGCCCGAGTTTAAATTTAAACGACGTAGGCGTGCTATCTAGCGAGGATTCTGCGGGATTTAAGATAACTAATAGTTACGAAAATAGCGGCGGTTTTTCAAACCAAGCCCAGGTTCAAAATTTCGGCGGTTCAAATTTTAATACGCAAAGCGCGCCGGGCTTTAACGTACCAAATACCAATAACGGTGTGTTTGCAAACCAACCTCCTAAAAGCGAGGTTATCGATTTCGGCCGCGCCCCCGTGCCGCCTAGATCAAATTTCGGCGGTAGATCGCCAAGTTCAAGCGGCGCTCCGTTAAGCTCGAGAATAGAGATCAAAACTTCAAATTTAAGCGACGATAAGCAGACTTTGGAGAGTAAATTTTACGCTACGAATAAGATCGAGTATTCCCTTTCATTGGCGGAAGAGGCGTATAATAAGAAAGACTACGATAACGCGATAAAATGGGCTCTTACTTCAAATGAGCTAGATAAAGACAATGTCGCCAGCTGGATAATTTTTGCTAAAGCCAATTATAAAAAAGGTCGCAAAGAGGACGCGCTTTACGCTCTTGAAACCTTCAACGCAAAAGCGAAAAATAGCGAAATTTCAAGCCTTATCTCAAAAATTAGAAGCGGGCAGCTATGAAAATTTTATATATTTTAGTTTTTGCGGTCGTTTCGATGTTTGCGGTTAGCGCCGATGACGTGCGCAACTGGGATCAGATCGGTCAATACAACCGCATCTGCCAAGAAAGCGTGAGAAATTTATTTATCGAGGAGCAGAGCGAGGCGCTTGCGAATATGTATGCCAAAGCGTGCCTAAAGATGGACAAAGTAAACGAGCTCGTCGTGCCTACGGTAATGCTTTATAAAACCAAAGAGGCGCGCGAGAACGCATCGCTTTATTCGACCATAATTTTTCAAAAAAAGATGCTTTACTTGGCGCTTTGCGACGGCGTGGATATAAGCTATATTAGAACGCCGAAGATTAATTATATTCTGTCTGAAATTTTTGATAAATTTACGGAGAAAGCGTACGTAAAAAAGAGTGATACGTATGTTTTCACCCTAGAGAGCGGCGAGCGCGCCGAGCTTTTTATTAAGGAAGAGGAATCGGTAAAAAAGATGGTAGTTGCACTTTACACGGGCGATAAACTTAGCTCGATTAAAATTTATTGGTGATCGCGATGACAAAGATTGAAGAGCAGATCGTTGCGATTTTAATAAGAAATAACATCCTTACAAGCTCCATAGTTCCGGAGATTAAGGATAAGATGGATATCGGCCTAACGCTGGGCGAAGTTTTGGTTGGAGATAACTATCTAAGCCAGGATGATTTTTGCTCGATCTTAGTTGAGCTATACAAGCGCCGCCAGATAGCATTTGATGATATAAGCGAGAAATTTTCGGTTGATCCTAAGGAATTTTTGCAAATTTTAGCTAAGAAGATGAATCTTTCATATATGAACTTGGATGATATCGATATAGATTTCAGACTCGCCGATCGCACCCCTACCGCTCAGCTTAAAAGATACGGCGTAATCCCTATTAAAGCGGACGATTTGAATATATACGTCGCCTTTTCCGATCCGTTCAATCTCGAGTCGCAGGACAAAGCGCAAGCTATGTTTAACAAGCAGCTGCTAAAAATAGTAGTGGCCGATCCGAATCAGGTAAATAAATACCTATCCAAGCTTGAGCTTTCGGAGAGCATTAAGGGGATAGTGGCAGAGATCCGCAAAGAGCTTGCTAATACCGGCGGTAGCGGAAGTAGTGACGATACCTCTGCGATTTTAAAGCTTATCGAGATGATAGTTAGTCAGTCTATTAAGATGCGCGGCAGCGATATTCACATTGAGCCGACTGAAAATAATTGTGTCGTGCGCACCAGAATCGACGGAATGCTCGCCGAAATTTTTATCTTTGATAAGGATATCTATCCGCCGCTAGTAAGCCGCTTGAAGCTACTTTCGAATATGGATATTGCCGAGCGCCGCAAGCCGCAGGACGGTAGGTTTAGTATGAAAATTTCGGGTCGCGAATATGACTTTCGTATTTCGACGCTGCCTATCATCAACGGCGAATCTACCGTTATGCGTATCCTCGATAAATCCAAGGTTATCATAAGTCTCGAAAAACTAGGCATGCACCCGGATAGCTTTAAGAAATTTAACAACGCAATGAGTGCTCCATACGGCATTATCTTGGTTACCGGACCTACGGGAAGCGGTAAATCTACGACGCTATATGCGGCGCTAAACGATATCAAAAGCGTCGATACGAAGGTCATTACCGTAGAGGATCCGGTCGAGTATCAAGTAAATTTAATTCAGCAAGTCCACGTTAATGAAAAAGCGGGTCTTACCTTTGCTTCGGCGTTGCGCTCGATCTTGAGGCAGGATCCGGATATCATAATGATCGGCGAGATCCGCGATCAAGAGACGCTTAGGATCGCGATCCAAGCCGCGCTTACTGGACACTTGGTTTTCTCGACCCTGCACACCAACGATGCTATTAGCGCGATTCCTCGAATAGTCGATATGGGTATCGAGGCTTATCTAATAAGCGGCTCGCTCATTGCCGTCGAGGCGCAGCGACTCGTGCGAAAGCTCTGCCCGCATTGCAAGCAGCCTACCAATTTGCCAAAATCGATGCTGGATCAGTTGAAGGAATTTTTGCCTGAGAAATACACATTTTTTAAGGCCGTTGGTTGCGATCAATGCAGCCAGACGGGCTATATGGGGCGAGAGATGATTAGTGAAATTTTGCCTATTACCGATAGAATGCAGAGCTTGATCGCTAACGGCGGCTCAAAAGACGATATGCGCGCCTTGGCGAAGGAGGAGGGTTTTATAGATATGTTTGAAGACGGTGTTATACGTGCTGCGCGCGGAGTAACTAGTATAGAAGAAATTTATAGGGTGGCCAAACAATGAAAAAGCAATTAGAAGTCGAATATCACGCCAAAGGCACAAGAAAAAAGATGTTCTTGCAAGCTAGCGACAAGGTGCAAGCAAGCAATTTAATGAAGCAGCGCGTAGGCGGAACCATCATTAAAAGAGGCGAAACCCAGGTCCTGGCTAATACGGGCGGTGATTTTAAGGCGCAAGTTTCGCGTATGCTGGGCGGTAGCGGAAGAGTTAGAACTATGCCGCTGGTCGCGTCGATCCGTCAGCTTTCGGTTATGACGAATGCGGGAATTTCGATCCACGACTCGATCAAGGAGGTCGCAAGAGCGGCAGAGGATAAGACGCTAAAAGAGATTTTTAGCGCTATGAACGACGATCTTAACGCAGGCCTTAGCTTGACCGAGTCTACGGAGAAATTTAGAGGCCAGCTCGGCGATGTCGTCGTTGCGATGGTAAGTCTGGGCGAAGCTACCGGTAATATGGCGGAATCTCTAGCCAAGCTTGCCGCTATGCTTCAAGAGCTTTGGGAGAACCAGCGTAAATTTAAAAAGGCGATGCGCTATCCGATGATCCTTATGATCGTTATGGCGATTGCGTTTTCTGTTTTGATGATGTACGTCGTGCCGAAATTCCGCGAAATTTTCGAAGAGCTCGGCGCGGATCTACCGCTGCCTACTAGAATTTTGCTCGGCATCGAAAGCACGCTTAATAATTATGGAATTTTTGTTTTAGCGGCTATCATACTTACTATCGTGGGACTTAGATGGGCGTATCGGAACAACCCCGAGTTTAAGAAGGGTTGGGATAAGTGGATTTTAAAGGTCTATCTATTCGGCAAGATCATATTTTTCTCTACGATGTCGCGATTTATGCTTATTTTTACCGAGCTCGTGCGAGCGGGAATTCCTATCGCGGATGCGCTGGATACTGCCGTTTTAATGGTAGACAACCATACCTTAAAAGAGAAACTCTCCACCGTAAAGATCGCCGTGCAGCAAGGCGTTAGCCTAACCGAGGCGTTTAATAATACTGGGCTTTACGAGAGTATGCTTATTCAGATGATCAGTGCGGGCGAGCAGGCTGGTAACCTCGATAAGATGCTCGGCAACGTCACGGATTATTATAAAGAGAAATTTGACGACATCATCGATAATATCTCAAGCTACGTCGAGCCGATCATGCTATTTTTTATGGCGGGTATGGTTCTTCTTTTGGCTCTGGGTATCTTTATGCCTATGTGGGATCTGGGCAAAGCCGTCAAAAACTAACCCCTTTAATTCCGCGTTCGCAAGGGCGCGGAATTTTATCAAAGCATTAAAATTTCATCCTTCAAATAAAATTTTAACCTTCATTTGGCTAAAATACCGCTTTAAATTTAAGGATCTATCATAATCAAAGAAGTATATTTTATCGTCGTATCGGCCATCATAATATTTTTTGGACTTGCCACCATTGCGCCCGATTCTGCGCTCGTAGGCAGCGCGGGTAACGCCATTCGCTCGTTTAATATCTGGCTGTTCGGCTACTTCGCTTATATCTATCCGCTCTATTTATTGGCGCTTGCATTCGTGGCGTATCGCTATTTTAGCGGCTTTAATTTTAGATTTTTAGAGTTTAGCATCGGCGCGATTTTACTGTTTTTTACCATTTTAATGATTCAGTCCAGCCTCTTCGGCGCCAGCGGTGGAGCTATCGGCAGCTTCGTTATAGATGAGCTTAGGCGCATGATCGGAAGCGTAGGCGTATGGATCTTTAATCTTACTCTTTTCGTACTCGCGCTAGTGCTGATATTTGAAGACCGCTTTACCGATATCGTCAAAAACTGCTTCGTTGGTTCAAGAGACGAAGGCGCGCAGGATGATGAAATTTACGACGATCTTGTAAACGATATAGATCTTGCAACCAAGCGGCAAGAGGGCGATCTTGAAATTTCCCCAAGAAGGGGCGAGGCTGCGAAATATTCGCCCGAGCAGGGTCTTTACAATACAAAAAATTCCGGCGCACCGTATGGAGCTGCAGACGAGCTTGCTTTGTCCAAGCAGGGCGGCTTTGCAGAGCAGGGCGCATCCGACGATCAGGGCTTTGGCGGCGAGGATATGAAAGCCGCAGAGCTTAAAATGCCGCAAAAGGGAAAACCGAGCAGGCTAAAAAGGGTCGAGCGCCTAAGCGAGGTCGCCGAAAATAAAAGGCTTTTGGATCAGCTCGATAAGGGCAGGGTGGCTAAGCCCAAGGATTTTAAACTGCCACCGCTTGATTTTTTAAACCTGCCGCCGAAAAAGAAAAGCAATATCGATGAGAGCGAGATCGATCGTAAAATTTACGACCTGCTCGATAAGTTGCGTAAATTTAAGATCGACGGCGACGTGGTGCGGACCTACTCGGGCCCGGTCGTTACGACCTTTGAGTTTCGCCCCGCCGCGCACATTAAAGTAAGTAAAATTCTAACGCTGCAAGACGATCTCGCGATGGCTCTTAGGGCGCAGACCATCCGTATTCAGGCGCCGGTTCCGGGCAAAGACGTCGTGGGTATCGAGATTCCAAATCAAAATATCGATACGATCTATCTGCGCGAAATTTTAGAAAGCGACGTGTTTAAAAGCGCCTCCAGCCCGCTTACGATCGTGCTTGGCAAGGATATCGTGGGGCAACCGTTCGTTACTGATCTTAAGAAGCTGCCGCACCTTCTTATCGCAGGTACTACGGGAAGCGGCAAGAGCGTGGGTATCAACGCCATGCTGCTTAGTCTTTTGTATCGCAACTCGCCCAAGAGCCTGCGCCTTATAATGATCGATCCGAAGATGCTCGAGTTTAGCATTTACAACGACATCCCCCACCTGCTAACGCCCGTCATCACGCAGCCTAAACAGGCGATCATCGCGCTAAGTAATCTCGTTGCGGAGATGGAGCAGCGCTACTCGCTCATGGCGCAAAACAGGACGAAAAATATCGATAACTACAACGAAAAGATGCTGCGCGAGGGCGGCGAAATTTTGCCTTACATCGTCGTTATCATCGATGAGCTCGCGGATCTGATGATGACGAGCGGCAAGGATGTGGAGCACTATATCGCGCGTTTGGCGCAGATGGCGCGCGCCAGCGGTATCCATCTCATCGTAGCGACGCAGCGCCCTAGCGTGGACGTCGTCACGGGGCTGATAAAGGCGAATCTACCCAGCCGCATCAGCTTCCGAGTGGGCTCGAAGGTCGATAGCAAGGTGATTTTGGATCAGATGGGCGCAGACAGCCTGCTCGGGCGGGGCGATATGCTCTTTACGCCGCCTACCGCGCCGGGGCTCATCCGCCTGCACGCGCCGTTTACGACCGAGAATGAGATCAACAAGATCGCGGAATTTTTAAAAGCGCAAGAAAGCGTCGTTTATGACGAGCGATTTTTGATCGAGAATGAGGGCGCTAAGCAAGAAGGCGGTATAATCAATCCGCAAAATATCGTGCTTGACGAGCTTTACGACGAGGCCAAGGCGATCGTTTTGGAGGAGGAAAAGACCTCGATCAGCTACCTGCAGCGCCGCTTGCGTATCGGGTACAACCGCGCCGCGACGATCATAGAGCAGCTCGAACAGATGGGTGTTTTAAGCGAGATCAACGCCAAAGGCCAGCGCGACATAATCAAGTAAATTTAAGATTTCGATGAAATTTAAGCGGCAAAATTTTGAAATTTATTAAATTTGCGGGCGCCGGAATTTTTTAAAATTTGATGGGTCTGCGTCGGTGGAATTTTAAAATTTTTTGATCTGCATGGCGAATTTTAAATTTTAAAATTTGCGCGCCTTGCAGCTCATACTCGTTTTCCTGTGGCCGTGGTAAAGTGTGGCAGCTTGCGCGGATTCGATCGAAGCATTTTGCGGCATAGCGGTAGCGAGATGCTTCAAAAGTAGGCTCGGCGCAGTGCAAACAGCGCGTTTTGCAGCTTGCGTTTGCGGCGCGCCGTTTTAGGACACATTTGAAATTTAAAGGCGTGGTTTAATTGCGCGCCGTGTTTTTGGCGCTAAATTTGAACCGCGGCGTGAAATTTTAAAGTGCAAGCAGAGCAGAAATAGGACGGACTTTAAAATTTAAAGATTGAGCGCAAAAATTTTGCGATTTTAAATTTTATAAATTTATAGAGCCCTGCAAATTTTAAAATTTTGCTTCTTTTTGGGCTTTGGAATTTTGAAATTTTAAAATTCGCCGTAGCGACCTGAATTTTAAATCGCGCCTTACCGGTATGAAGCGTTTGTGGTTGCGCGAGCGAGAGAAACTGTCGGAGTATTGGCTTGCCGTGCGTGGCGGCTGATTTGCAACACGAACGCCCATGTGCAATTTTGCATAGTCGCGGTTTGCTACCATGCTATAAGCGTGCCGAAAGCCGCCCTGTGCAAGAAGAATGCGTACTTGCAAGGCGCGCGAGATGTGCTTACGGCGTGCTATATCGTAGCGTACGCCGCAAAGCTGCCTATGTGCGAGAATAAAATTTACGCCACACGCGAAAGACGCATGATCGCGCTGTGCGCCAAAAGACGATGCGCGGTCGTGCCGTATGCTTTTTAAAAGGCGGTGCCACGATCGGCGCCGTGCGGCACAGGCGCGATGCGAGGTTCAAAACATCATGCGGCAGACGAAGCGTGCACGGCACACTTAAATGCGAATAAATTTAAAAACGGAGAGACGATTGAGAACCGATAAATGGCTATATTACTTCACCTGCGCGCTCATTACGATCGGCATGATATTTTCGCTGTCGTTGAGCTCATATACGGTGCTTTTGCTCGGCACTACGCCGTTACATTTTTTTTATCGCCAGTGCGCGGTGGGGATCGCGTGCATCTCGGTGATGTGGATCGTCTCGCGCGCCAACCCCGATAAATGCCTAACGCCGGTGTGCATGTCGCTTTTCGCGATAATGGGGATTTTGATGCTCGCGATGGGCTTTTTACCCAAGTCCTTGGTCGCCGACGTCAACGGCGCGGCGCGCTGGATCAGGCTGCCGTTTTTTAACCTCGCGCCGGTGGAATTTTTCAAGGTGGGCTTCATCTACTTTTTGGCGTGGAGCTTCTCGCGCAAGCTCGATCACTCCAAAAAAAGCATCGGGCGCGAGATCGCGACGCTGCTTCCATACGTAGCGCTTTTTGGATTCGTCGTCATCCTGGTCGCCATCGTGCAAAACGATCTGGGGCAGGTCGCGGTGCTGGGGCTTACGATGATTTTTATGTCGCTTTTTGCGGGCACGAGCTTTAAGCTCATCGGCTTTAGCTTTATGGGGATTTTGGGGCTTGCTTACGTTTTTATCGTCACGAGCGCGCACAGGGTCGATCGCGTGCGCTCGTGGTGGGGCGGTGTGCAGGATTTCGTGCTGTCGTTTATGTCGCCGGAGACCGCTGCCGGGCTGCGTATAGAGGACGCTAGCGCGCCGTATCAGGTCGGACACTCGCTAAATGCGATAAACAACGGCGAGTTTTTCGGACAGGGGCTTGGGCTTGGAAGCTTCAAGCTCGGCTATCTGAGCGAGGTGCATACCGACTTCGTGCTCGCAGGTATCGCCGAGGAGTGGGGATTTGTCGGGATTCTGCTCATCGTAGCGCTATTTTATGCGATGCTCTTTCGCATCTTTCAGACCGCGAGTAAGTCGCCGAGTAACGTAAATTTCCTCTTTTGCCTGGGTATCGGCTTTATGTTTTTCTTTTCGTTCATCATCAACTCCTACGGCATCACGTCGATCTCGCCGGTTAAAGGTATCGCCGTGCCGTTTTTAAGCTACGGCGGCAGCCATCTGCTCGCGGCGTCGTTTGCGGTGGGGCTTGTTTTGATGGCGTCGAAAAGGGCGAAATTTTAAGGCTTTGCGGGCTTTGGGCGAGCGCGATTTAAATTTAGGCGTAAATTTAGAGGCGAATTTGCGCTTAAAATTCCACGCCGAAGCGCGCCGAGGCTCAAATTTAAGTGCGAAATTTTATAAATTTAAAGGATAAGTATGGTCATAGCAATCAGCGGCGGCGGCACCGGCGGGCATCTGATAATCGCTAAAAATTTAGCCGCCCGCCTTGCGAAGCAGGGCATCAGAGCGATCTTCATCGGCTCAAATCGCGGGCAGGATCGCGCGTGGTTTGAAAATAGCGAGCTTTTCGCGCGTACCTATTTTTTGCAAAGCTCGGGCGTCGTCGATAAAAAGGGCCTTGCCAAGCTAGCCTCGCTGCTAAATATCCTGCGCCTTTCGCTTGCGGCGCGTAAAATTTTAAAGCAAAACGGCGTCCGCGCGCTCATCAGCGTAGGCGGATACAGCTCAGCGCCCGCATCCATCGCGGCGATCCTTTCTCGCGTGCCGTTTTTTATCCACGAGCAAAACGCCGTTTGCGGGCGGCTCAATCGCCTGCTAAGGCCCTTTGCGCGCGCGTTTTACAGCTCCTATGAAAAGCCCGCGTTTGCTTATCCGATCGCGGATATTTTTTTCGAGACGGCGCGGCCGCGCACGGCGCTTAAGAGGGTCATCTTTTTGGGCGGCTCGCAGGGAGCGAGCTTTATCAACTCGCTTGCCGTGGAGCTTGCGCCCAAGCTCTTGGGTCTCGGCTACGGCGTGATCCATCAGTGCGGCGAACGCGAGTTTGAGCGCATCTCGCAAATTTACGCGCAGCAGGGTCTGGATGTACAGCTCGTGGGCTTTTGCAAAAACATGCACGAGCTCATCGCAAGCGCCGATCTTTGCGTCGGGCGCAGCGGCGCTAGTACGCTGTGGGAGCTTTGCGCAAACGGCCTGCCTGCGATATTCGTGCCGTTTCCGTTCGCGGCGGCGGATCATCAGTTTTATAACGCGAAATTTCTTAAAGAGCGCGGACTTTGCGAAATTTTACGCCAGCAGGACGCGAGCGGCGAGCGGATCTTAGGCTTGATTGAGAGCTTCGACGTGGCGCGCGCGAGCAAAGGGTTGCTTGAGCTTGCGGATCGAAACGGCGCACAAGCGATTATTGACGATGTGATGAGTAAAATTTAAAAGCGCGCCGGACAGTATGAGCTCGCGTAAATTTAAGGCGATCTCTGCGCGAGGTTTTAAATTTATAAACCGATTAAATTTGACTTTTTGCGTTTGCGTAAATTTTGCGCGGCGCTTCGGTTTGAGTAAAAATTTGAAATTTACATGCTTGCAGGCGAAGGACGCTTTTTGATTTGCGCAAATTTAAACCCGCAAGCGCAATGCGCAAAAGTGCATTTGAGCCGTAAAATTATCTGCGCCTAAGGCTGATTATCGCATCGTCGTTTTCTTGTTGATATTTTTCAAATAGAGCCTGATATCTTTGCGATTTTGCCGGATCATTTGAATAAATTCCCACTAGAAAATAGCACGCCTCCGCAAATTGCAACTCGCACGATCGCTCAAAGTATCGCGTACCCGTTTCTTTGTCATCATCGTCAAAATACGCGACGTAACCGAACATGAAGCAGCCTTCGCCGTTGCCGAGCTTGCATGCTTTTTTGTACAATTTTCTGCCCTCTTGCGAATCTCTATCCTCGTAGCCTGCGAGTCTCGTGCAGCTTTCGCCGCCGTTAAGCTCGTAGCAGCCTTTTTTAAGTAGATCTTTGGCGCCTTCTTGCGAAATTTCGCCATTTAGTAGCAATAGGCTCGAAAGTACGACACAGGCATCGCCATCCCCGTCGTCGCAATCTTCGCGAAATCTTACGGGATTTTTCATTTTTAAAGTGCCGTCTTTGGTGCGAATAGAAATTTCTTTAGGATTTTTGTTTGCGTCTTCGTTTGCTTGATTTATAGGAATTCGGGTTTCATTTAAAATCTCCGTGCGAAAAGGCGCTTTTATTGCTATAAAAACCGTGACTATACATACGATGACGAGAGGGGGTATTTTTGGCGTAGATCGATTATTGCGTGGAGTACGGAGGTCTGCGTCTTTGACCGATTGTTTATCTCTTGCGGTAGCGACGGAGGGCTTGGGGCTCGGTTTTTGGCTTAAATTTACTGCCGAATTTTCGCCTGATTTTTCAGCCAAATTTGCGGCAGCGTCCGTATACGTATCTGTATTGGTATCCGTCTCGCAGATATTTTCATTTGAGCTTTTTAAATTTTTGCTCCGCTTTTCTCTCAGCTCATTTATGCGCCGTATAATTTCTTCGTTATTCAAATGAAATCCTTTTTGCTAGATAAATTTTGCTAGTCGGTTAAACGCCCGTTTTTTATCATCAAAACCGCATCGAAACTGGGTGGATTATATCATCTTATTTTGAAATTTTCAAAAAACTACGACTAAAAAGAATTTGTAAATTTAGCGCAGATGCGCCGTTAAATTCGGATCGGTTCTCGCTGTATAATCCACAGTCGGGTTTAGATTTTATATACTTTGGGCGCGCACGTATAACGCGCGTAAATTTCCAAAACTTGATAGGATACATATCAAGTTTATTTATTCTTCTCTTGACAAGATTAGCACTCCATGATATAATCTGCCAAAATTTTCAAAAAGGACCGCATAATGGCAAAGAAAAAATTTAAGACCGAAGTGAATGATCTGCTAAATTTGATGATCCATTCGCTTTATTCGAACAAGGAGATTTTCCTGCGCGAGCTGATCTCAAACGCGAGCGACGCGCTGGATAAATTAAACTATTTGTGCCTTACGAATGACGATTACAAGGCGCTTTCGTATGTTCCGCGCATCGATATAAAGATCGACAAAGAGGCCAAAACGCTAAGCATCGGCGACAACGGCATCGGTATGGACGAGGCCGAGCTCGAGAGCAATCTAGGCACTATCGCGCGCAGCGGCACTAAGGGCTTTATGGCGAGCCTTAGCGGCGATGCGGCGAAGGACAGCAACCTCATCGGGCAGTTCGGCGTCGGGTTTTATTCGGCGTTTATGGTTGCAGATCGTATCGATGTTATCAGCCGCAAGCCGCTCTCGCAAGAGGGCTATAAATGGAGCAGCGACGCGAGCAACTACATGGTCGAAAAGGCGGAGAAAGAGGACTTCGGCACGACGATAATCCTGCATATGAAAGATGAGGAGTTTTTGGACGAATATAGGCTAGAAGGTATCATAAAAAAATACTCCAACCACATCCCTTATCCAATCTTTATGGACAAGGAAGAATACGTGCCTGCGCAAAAAGAGGGCGAGCAGGGACATAGCGAAGTTAAAAACGTCCAGATCAACCGCGCGAGCGCGCTTTGGCAGCTGCCAAAAAGCAGCCTAAAGCCGAGCGATTACAATGAATTTTATAAGCAGATCAGCCACGACAGCGGCGATCCGCTGTTTTACATCCACACAAAGGCCGAGGGCACGCACGAATACACGACGCTTTTTTACGTGCCGAGCAGCGAGCCCTTTGATCTATACCGGGTCGATTATCAAAGCGGCGTGAAGCTCTACGTCAAGCGCGTTTTCATCACCGACGACGCCAAAGAGCTACTGCCTAGCCATCTACGCTTCGTACGCGGCATAATGGACGTCGAGGATCTGCCGCTAAACGTAAGTCGCGAAATTTTGCAAGAAAATCGAATCTTAGCCTACGTCCGCGAACAGAGCGTGAAAAAAATTCTATCCGAGCTGCAGAAGCTTTTGCAGAACGATCGCGAAAAATACATAAAATTTTACGAATTATTCGGCAAGGTTTTGAAAGAGGGACTTTACGGCTTCGGCGCAAACAAAGAGGAAATTTTAAAGCTTTGTCTTTTCAAATCAAATCTGCGAGACGGCCTCATCACGCTTAGCGAGTATAAGGAAAAAATGGGCGCGGAGCAAAAAGAGATCTATTATATCGCGGGAAACAGCGCCGCGATGCTTAAAAGCTCGCCTCTGATCGAAAAATTTAACACCGAGGGCACGGAGGTGCTGCTCTGCGACGATGAGATCGATACGATCGTGATGCCTGGCGTTTTTGAGTTTGACAAGACGCCGGTTAAAAATGCGACTTCGATCAAGCAAGAAGCTGCAAGCGACGATACCGCGACGCCGCAAGCCAAAGAGATCGCCGCAAAGATCAAAGAAATTTTAGGCGAACGCGTCAAGGACGTTAAAATTTCATCGCGTCTAAGCGGCTCGCTTTCCTGCCTTGTTTTTGACGAGAACGACCCAGATTTTGCGACGCAGCAGCTGCTTAAACAGATGGGAAACCGCAATCTGCCGCCAATAAAGCCGATTTTGGAGATCAACGCGGATCACGAGATCATCAAAAAGCTGCAGGCCGACAAATTAATGCTGCCGCAAGTAGCCGAGATAATCTACGATCTGGCGCGCCTTAGCGAGGGGCAGGAGCTGGAAAATCCGAGCGAGTTTATCAAAAACGTAAACGAGCTGATCGCAAAGGCTCTGTAAATTATCTAAATTTAGAGCTTCGATTTGCTACTCAAATTCCGCGTGGCTGCATAGGCTGCATAAATCTATGTGGCCGCGTTTTAAATTTAAAGATAAATTTCGGCGGGCAAGCTTCGCCGCTTTCTAAATTTTAAAATTTAGAAAGCGGCGAAATTTCACCCTTTGATTTCGGTAAAATTCTATCCGGCGGCTCAGTTTGGCGTTTTTGAAATTTTGAAATTTTGATCGCTTTTATCCGCGAGCCGAGGTTGGAGCGAGAGCCGAAAATATTCATAAAGGCAGGCGAGCCGTTCTTTGACATCATGCTTTTGAAAAACTCCTCCGCACCGCCCACGTGCCCGTGCCCCACTCTAAGATTTTAAGCGCCTCGGCGTCTACCGCGGACTCTTGCGAGCGCGAAAATTTAATGCTTACCGCAGCTGAGACTTATAATGAAATTTTATCGTCGGAATATCAGCGAGACCACGAGCGCGCCGCCTATGCTTTTGGCGCAGCTGCCCCTCGTGCGGCGCGGGATGTATGAGGTCGGCAACAACCCCGACGGAGGCACCGCCT
>CAUQNJ010000024.1:0-31279 GCA_963519515.1 uncultured Campylobacter sp.
CGCCGCTACCGAGCTTTCCGCCAAGACCGAGCCTGAATGCCGGCAACATCTTAGCCAGCGCGCCGCCTCGACCCAGCACCACGCCTAGGCGAAATATCGCCGTTCGCGTCCGCGCTTTGGCGGCCTCGCTTTCCCACTCGCATGCCAGCTCGCCTAAAAATCCGCGGTCAAATTTGACCGAGCTCTCGTCGTGACTAAGGCCGTTTTCGTAGATACCCACAGCCGAAGCACTGATGAAAAAGGGCGGATTTTCTAGCTCGTTTATAGCGCAAACCAGCGCGCGAGTCGTCTCTATCCTGCTTGCGCGAAGACGCTTTTTATAGTCCTCGCTCCACCTTGCGGCGATAGAGGTGCCCGCTAAATTTATAACCGCGTCGCAGCCTTTGATGAGGTCTTTGAGCGCGTCTTTGTCGGCATAAGCGGCTCGCGGGATAGCTACTATCTCGTGCCCCTGGGCTCTAAAAAAGCGGCATAGTTCGCCGCCGATAAATCCGCTTGCGCCGTTTACGGCTATTTTCATATTTTACCTTTTTGATAAATTTACTTTTACGCGGGCGGTCAAATTTGACGCGGCGCGGAGTTAAAATCGGCTTTAACTTAAAACCCGAAGCAGAGCCGTTTTGCTTAAATTTGACGGCAAAACGAGGGCTTAAATTTGCCGTCAAATTTACTTTCTAAAATACTCTTTCACGCCGTTTTCGCCATCTAATTGCGAGCGTAAATTTTCTAGCGCGACAAATAAAATTTACTGGCACCCCTCGCATTCGATCGAGCGATCCGCGACGTTGTTTAGCTTCTCGCTATCTGGGCTTTCGGAGCGTAGATAGTAAGTCGATTTTAGCCCGAGCTGCCATGCAAGCGTATAAATTTCGCTCAGATAGCCGCCGCTAGCTTTGTCTAGGCTCATGAAGATATTTAGGCTTTGACCTTGATCGATCCATTTTTGGCGGATGGCGCCCGCCTTTACGAGTAGGCGCTGATCAAGCTCGTACGCAGGTACATACGCCTGCCACGTTTTCGGGCTTAAATTCGGCACTACGACCGGGATCATGCCGCTTAGGTTGTGCTCAAACCACTTGCGCTTATACACCGGCTCGATCGTCTGCGTGGTGCCTACGAGTATGCTGATACTCGATGTCGGCGCAATCGCCATAAGATAGCCGTTTCGCATGCCGTCGCGCTTTACTTTCTCGCGCAGTCCGTCCCAGTCGCAGCTGCTCTGCTCAAAAAGCCCGCCGCGCTTAACGAGCGCCTTGGAGTTTTCGTTCGCTAAATCGATCGGGAAAATTCCTTCGCTCCACTTTGAACCCGCAAAATCGGGGTACCGTCCCTTTTCTACGGCTAAATTTGAACTTGCCTTGATCGCGTTAAAGCTCACGTTTTCCATTATCCTATCAATCAGCTCGAAGTGCTCGTAGCTGCCCCACTTCACGCCGCGCTCGGCAAGCATCTGCGCCTCGCCCATTACGCCGAGCCCTATTGCGCGGGTTTTTAGATTAGTGTGTTTGACCTTGGCGTGCGGGTAAAAATTTAGATCGATGACGTTATCTAGCATCCGCACGGCGATCGGCATCACGCGAGCTATCTCCTCGCGGCTATTGATTTTGCTTAAATTTACGCTTGCGAGGTTGCAAACCGCCGTCGCGCCCTCGCTGCAGCCCTTTTCTACGATAAAAATTTCTTTGCCGCCCAGCGTGTCCAGCGCGGTGATTTTTTTCGCATTTTTTACGATGCCCGCGTCGGTTCTTACATCTTCGTTTTCCTCAAATAGCCTCTCGCTGCCGTCAGTGAAAACGACCTTAATTTTGTAGTGGTTCGGCGCCGTGTTTTGAAAGATCTCCGTGCATAAATTTGAGCTCCTGATTAAGCCTTGATGCGCGTTTGGATTGATGCGGTTGGCGTTATCTTTGAAGCATAAAAAGGGCATTCCGGTCTCAAAATAGCTCGTTAAAATTTTCTTCCAAAGCTCCTTTGCCAGGATCGTAGATTTTGAAATTTTATCGTCGGCCTCGTACTGCTCGTAGCGCGCCTCAAATTCCGCGCCATATAGATCGCTCAGATCGCTTACCTCTGCAGGATCGAATAGCGTCCATTTGCCGCCGCTTTGAAGCCTTTTCATAAACAGATCGTTTATCCACAGCGCAGGGAAAATTTCATGCGCGCGGCGCCTCTCCTCGCCTGAGTTTTTGCGCAGATCGAGGAAGTCGCTCACGTCCATATGCCACGGCTCGATATACACGGCGATAGCGCCCTTGCGCGTGCCCAGCTGATCGACGGCGACTGCGATGTCGTTGGTGATCTTTAAAAACGGGATGATACCGCCCGCGGCGTTTTTATGCCCGTCAATGCTGCCGCCCATCGCGCGCACCTTGCACCAGTCCCAGCCGATACCGCCGCCGAATTTGCTCAGAAGCGCCATCTCCTTGTAACTATCGAAAATTCCTTCGATATTATCGGGAGTGGAGCCCACGTAGCAGCTGCTTAGTTGATGTCGCGTCGTGCGGGCGTTTGAAAGCGTCGGAGTAGCCAGCATGACTTCAAATTTAGATATGAGATCGTAAAATTTCTTCGCCCAGCTCTGGCAGTCAAGCTCGTTTTGCGCGAGGAACATCGCGATCGCCATAAACATCTGCTGCGGAAGCTCGATCGGCGCGCCGCTTTTATCCTTGATGAGGTAGCGATCGTAAAGTGTCTTGATGCCTAGGTAGTTAAACTGCAAATCGCGCTGCGGCTGCAGATAAGAATTTAGATTCTCTAGATCGTATTTTTCCTTTAAGCCGAGCATTATGCGACCCGCCGCCTCGCCGCGAGCGAAGTAATCTTTTAGGCTGTTGTAGCCGCTAAAGCCCGTTACTTTGTGATACAGATCGTATAAAAATAACCGCGCGGCGACGAAGGTCCAGTTCGGGCGATCCACGTCGATCTTTTCGACCGCGGTTTTGATGAGGGTTTGCTGAATCTCCTCCGTGGTGATCATATCGCGAAACTGGATCTTTGCGTCCACCTCAAGCTCGCTAAGGCTTACGTTTTCCAGCCCCTCTACCGCCTCGCTCGTGTATTTTTTGATCTTGCTTACGTCAAGTTCCTCGGTTCTGCCGTTGCGTTTGATTACTTTCATATCGTTCCTTGAAATTTAAAAATGCAAATTTAGCGTTAGTTTCCCAATATAAAATACGTCGTCAAAAGAGGCGGCGTAATAAATGCCGCTCATCTCCGCCGTCTTTTAAATTTACGCTAGCTGCGCTGCAAAAGCGCGCATTATAGCCAAATTTGCTTAAGAATATCTGTCGTTAAAGGATAAAATTTTTCGATTATAGGGTCAAAATTTAGCAAGGTGGGCGGAAACGATGCGGTAAAATTTGAGCGAAATTTTATGGTAGAGCCGCGAAATTTTGCAGGGAAAATTTGCGCGGAGCTTTACGAAATTCTGTGCCGAAAAAGCAGGAAAACAAAAATCTTTGCGGGCAGGCTCAAAATCCGCCCGCAAAGCTTAAGAATTTAGTTGCGCGGTAGCGGGATAGACTTTCCGTTTAACTTTATAGCGTTGTTAGCTTTGTCGTAGCTAAACTCCATCTTAACGCCCTGTCCGTCCGGTTTAAGGAACTCGGAGCCGTAAACTTCAGCCATAGGCGCAAAATCGCGTAGGCTGTCATAAGGCGATAGGAAGTCCGTGATGGTCGTATTTATCGTAGCTTTGCCGCCAAATTCCATCTTTTCAAAAAGTTTTTCTTCGTCTATAAAGCCGCCAACTAGCGCGTTTAAGTTGAAAGCAAATTTTTTGCCGAGGCTGTTTTCAAACGAAAAATCTTTGATCTCAAATTTAATGTCGTCTTTCAAAAGCTCTTTCAAAAGCTCCTTGTTTTCCGCAAGCTCATCGAAATCCTTAGATCCGGCAAAGGCAAATTTTTCATATAGCTTCGCGCTTAGGTTTATTCCTACGCTTGAGTGAATATTTCGCAAAAGCACGTCGGCGATCTTAAGAGTTTCCATTTTGCTTTCGTCTTCGGAGGTTAAAATTCCGTTTTTGATGCGGTTGTTGCCCTCGGAGCTTAAATTTGTAGCTACGACGAGGCGCTGCCTATTGATGGTTACGACTAGCTCCTTGATGCCCGCCTTATAATCTATATCGCTCATTATCAGCTTAGATAAAAGATCGTCGGATTTCTTTACCTCGTTCGGAAACGTGACGTCGTATCCAAGGCCTTTCATATCTATGCCGATCTGCTTGCCGTCATCCACGAAAAACTCCGGAAGTTTAAAATTTAGTCCCTTGATGACCTCGCCGCTCATATCGCTAACGCCGCCTATGCTAAAGCCCGCTATGCGCACCATCTCGCTATCCTCTGCGAAATTTATATCGACCAGCTTGGCTTCATATTTTATATCGCCCGGACCGAATAGAATATGCGTGTTTATAGGCGCATCGGTTTTAAAAACCTCTTTTATCGGCTCTGCGTAATAAGGCGTTTTAACTTTTATCGTTCCGTCCATCTCAAAGCCCGCCGCGACATCCTTCACGCTGTGTTTGATAGTGTAATCGTAGCGGAAGTCAAAATCTTGAGGGAAGACCTCTTTAGGGTCAAAATCCAAAGTTTCGTTCGCATCGTCGCGATCCGCAAGCTCTTTAACTTTTTTGACGCCGTCCGTCAGATAGGTCTGAAGCTTCTCTTTTTTGACCGTACCCTCGATAAAGCCGCTTGAGTTGCTATCTCCGGGATAAAATTTAGCGCTCTTAGTCTCGAAAATTTCGTTTCTGGCGATAAATTCCGCAATCTGCTGCTCAATCGCCGCGCTGGCACTCTTGCCGACCGCACCGTCAACCGTTTTGGTTATGCTATCGTTTACACTTTTAGCTACTCCCGTTTTAGCGTCCTTCGTCGCCACAAAAACGCCCGCTATAAGCGCTACGATGAGCACTAAAGCCGCGATGATCTTTTTCATCATCTCTCCTTTAAATTTAAAATTTATTTGGGTGCGTATTTTGCCGTAAATTTCTAAAATTTTCAAATTCTAGCTTAGTGTGCTTTAACCTAAAAGAAGTTATAATCGCGACATTAATATCAAAATTTAGGAAAACTTATGGCAAAACAAACGAAATATATTTTCGTCACCGGCGGAGTGCTGAGCTCGCTGGGTAAGGGTATTGCGGCGGCGTCGATCGCGACGCTTTTAAAGCATGCGGGGCAAAAGGTGCGCATCCTAAAGGCGGATCCTTATATCAACGTCGATCCGGGCACCATGAGCCCGCTGGAGCATGGAGAGGTTTTCGTCACCGACGACGGCGCGGAGACCGATCTGGATCTTGGGCATTATGAGCGGTTCTTGGATGAAAATTTAAGCCAAGACAACAATTTCACCACGGGCAAAGTTTACAGCTCCGTCATCGAAAAGGAGCGCAGGGGTGATTATCTGGGTAAGACGATCCAGGTGATCCCTCACATCGTAGGCGAGATCGTGCGCCGCATAAAAAAGGCGGGCGAGGGCAACGACGTGCTGATAGTCGAGATCGGCGGCACCGTAGGCGACATCGAGGGGTTGCCGTTTTTAGAGGCGATCCGCGCGATGAGAGTGGAGCTTGGTAGAGTAAATACGATGAATATTCACCTCACGCTCGTGCCTTTCATCAAGGTTGCGGGCGAGCTCAAGACTAAGCCCACGCAGCACAGCGTAGGCGAGCTGCGCCGCATCGGCATCAGCCCCGATATGATAATCTGCCGCTCCGAGATGCCGCTAAATCGCGCGCTTAAAGACAAGATCGCGCTAAGCTGCGGCGTGGACAAAAACTGCGTCATCGAAAGCCCCGATAGCGCGAGCATATATCAGATCCCGCTTGCGTTTTTGAAACAGGATATTTTAACACCGATCGCGGAGACTTTAAGCCTAAACAAGCTCGAAGTCGATATGAGCAACTGGGACAGCCTCGTTAAGCGCGTCATTGTGCCTACGAACGAAACCACGATCGCCTTCGTCGGCAAATATATCGATCTGAAGGAAAGCTACAAATCCCTCACCGAGGGGATCATCCACGCGGGCGCGACGCTTGATACGCGGATAAATTTAAAGTGGATCGACAGCGAAAAAATTGAAGCAAGCAATGTGGATGAAATTTTCCGCGACGTAAACGGAATTTTAGTCGCGGGCGGCTTCGGCTCGCGCGGGGTAGAGGGTAAAATTTTAGCCATAAACTACGCGCGGGTGCATAAGGTGCCGTTTTTAGGTATCTGCCTAGGGATGCAGCTTGCGATGGTGGAGTTTGCGCGCAATGTCTTAAAACTGAAAAACGCTAACTCTGCGGAATTTGACCCGCAGACCGAAGATCCGGTGATCTACCTCATAGATAGCTTTATCGACGCAAGCGGCAAAAAGCAGATCCGCACGCACAAATCCCCTATGGGCGGCACTATGCGACTGGGCGGCTATGACTGCGACGTCAAAAAGGGCTCGCTTTTGGGTAAAATTTACGGCGAGCAAAAAACCATCCGCGAGCGCCACCGCCACCGCTACGAAGCCAATCCGAAGTACCGCGCCGAGTTTGAAAAGCACGGTCTTATCGTCTGCGGCGAGAGCGACGGGCTTATCGAAGCGGTCGAGCTAAAAAACCATCCGTTTTTTCTGGGCGTGCAGTTTCACCCGGAATTTACCAGCCGTTTAGTGCGCCCAAATCCCGCTATTTTGGGCTTTATCGAAGCATCTATAAAAAATGCTAGGTAAAAATGAGATAAGGGAAATTCTAAAATCGAGATTTGCGGGCGATCGACACAATAAAATTTCTGAAATTCCCTTACCTTGCGAGCTGAAGGATACCTATAAGGCGGCTTTGCGCATAAAAACTGCCATCGAAGAAAACCAGCGCATAGCCGTAGTCGGCGATTACGACGTCGACGGTATCGTAAGCACCGTCATAATGAGCGATTTTTTCAATCAAATAGGCGCGGATTACGTTATTAAGATCCCAAACCGCTTCACCGACGGATACGGGCTAAACAGCGAGATCATAGGCGAGCTTGAGGACGTTGATCTCATTATCACCGTAGATAACGGCACCTCCGCGACGGAAGCCGCCGAAATTTGCGCCCAAAAGGGGATCGATCTCATCATCACCGATCATCACATGCCCCCGCCCGTGCTGCCTAGAGCTTACGCGATAATCAATCCGAAGCAGCCTGACTGCACCTTTCCCAATATCGAAATTTGTGGCGCGCAGGTAGCGTGGTATCTCGTGGGAGCGCTAAAAGAAACCCTCGGCGTGAACTATGATATGGCAAGCTCGATGGATATCCTCATCATCGCCATAATCGCCGATATGATGGAGCTGCGCGATATGAACCGCGCGCTGCTGCGCTTCGGCATCAAACGGCTAAATAGCTCGAACCGCGCCTGCTTCAAGGCGATTAAGGAGCATTATTTCAAAAAACATTTCGAATTTGACGATATCAGCTACACGATCGCGCCGCTTATCAACTGCACGGGGCGGATGGACGATGCGACGATGTCGTATAAATTTCTATGCGCCAAAAATATCAGAGAGGCAAACCACTACCTAGAGACGATAAATTCGATCAACAACTCGCGCAAAGAGGAGGAGAAAAACCTCTACGACGAGATCGTAAAAAGTGTCGATCCGAGCGACAACGTCATCGTCGTGTGGGGTCCGCAGTGGCACGAAGGCATCATCGGCATCGTCGCAAGCCGTCTAAGCAAGACCTACAAAAAGCCCGCGATCGTCTTTAGCGTAAGCGACTCGCGCGCCAAAGGAAGCGCGCGCAGCATTGGCAAATTTGACATTTTAGAGCTGATCTCTTCGCAAAGCGAAATTTTAACGACCTTCGGCGGACACAAGGGCGCTGCGGGCGTAGGGATCGATCCTGCGCTACTTCAGGAGTTTAAGCGGCGCGTAAATGAGCGCATTACGCCTAAAGATCTGAGCGATTTTAGCGCGCAGGACGATCTGCTGGGCGAGCTAGACGCGTCGCAGATAGACTTCGAGCTGCTTGAAATTTTAGAATTTTACGAGCCCTACGGGCAGAAAAATCCGCGCCCGCTCTTTTGCATCAAAGGCGCCCGCGCCCGCAATATCAGGGAGATCGGCAAGGAGGGCAAGCATATCAAAATGGCGCTTGACAAAAACGGCGGCAGCGTCGAGGCGCTGTTTTTCAACTACGACTTTTTGCCGCGCGCGGGCGAGCGAGTGGACGCAATCTTTACGATTAGCAAAAACAACTTCCGCGGCACGATCACGCCCGAGCTCATCATCAAGGAGCTGGTCCCGAGCGAGAGCTAAATTTTAAAATTTAGGCCGGTCTGGCGTGCATTTCGCGTCGGGCACGGCCTTTAAATTTAGGCTCGATCTGTAGGTTTGGTGCGCATCGCGCACTCGGCGGGTTCGCCCTACTACAGCGTCCATCTGCTCTACTCGCCCGATATGTATTGCACGCTCGGCGCGGCTTTGAAATTTAATGCGCGAGCTATGGATTTGACTTGCGATGCGAGCTCAAGCGTGCGATTTCGGGGCTCGGCACGGCGCGCAAACGCAGTGCGTTATTTTCAGCTCCCGCACGGTTTGCAAACTCAGCGAAATTTTTGGGTGCTGTAAAAGTAAAATTTAAACGTTTCTAAATTTTAAAATTTTGCGAGGGCGAGCGATAGCCGTCAGAAACCAACAGAACAGCCCTGCAAATGGAATTTCGGATAAAATTTTATGAAGCGGCGGGCGGGCTTAAATTTTAAAATTTGACCCGCCCTTAAACTTAGAGGCTAAAAAACCACCACTAAAAACCACTTAAACGGCACCGGCGCGAAGATCGCATGCGGCAAGCCCGCAGGCATGACGATACTTTGTCCCGCTTTTACGCGGTGCTTCTGCCCGTCGATCGTGAAATCGCCCTCACCCTCAAGCACGTAAACGAACGCGTCGCCGTCGGATTTGTGCGAGCTGATCTCCTCGCCGCCGTCGAAGGCGAAAAGCGTCATATTCAGCGCAGGATTTTGCGCGAGAGTGCGCGAAATCACCTTATGAGGGGACACTTCGACTAGCGAAGCAAGTTCTACGGCCTTGGCGGCGTCGATATTTTTGATGTGTTGCATAAGCTCTCCTTGAAATGAAATTTGATCGATTGTAGCTAAAATTTAGCAAGCCCGCTTTGATGATTATCAATCCGGATCCGCGCTGAAAGGATTTTTCAGAAAGATCGGGATAAAATTTATCAAATATAGCGCGACCGCGGCGATGAAAAGCGCCGAGGGGATCATCACGTATAAAATAAAGCTCTCGCCAGCAAAAATGGCTCTTAAAGCCCCCGCGAGTAGAGCTAAAACGAGCGCCGCGCGGCTTAGGCGCGGGAAGTTTAGCGGCGAAATTCCGCTGTGGCGCTGGCCGGCGATCATTCCTACGAATAGTATCGCTCCATACATATAGCAGATCGCGATGACGTGTAGCGGCGCGGCAGCGTATCCCCCGCGTATCAGCGCCGCGCCCAGCCACAGGTATCCCGCCGCGCACGCAGCCTGCAACGCGTAGTAAAACGCCATATAGTGACGGCTTAGAATTTCGACATAGTGCAGCTCGCGAAGTTTCGCCAAAAACAAAAACCCGATGCCAAGCGCGATAAATCCGCACGTCGCCTCGCTTAAAAAGGGCGTCGCGAGCGCCAAAGCGAAGGCGAGGAAAGCGGCTAAATTTTTGTAGATAAAATTTGGAATAAAAACGGCGTCCTTTAGCCCCGCCTCTCTTAGCGCTTCGTTGCCGATGACGACGCTTATGCGGTAGCTTACGACGGCGATTGCCGCGACATTGATATGCACGAAGCTAAGTAAAAACTTCTCATCCCCGCTCGCGCCATAGGCCGCAGAGCAGGCGCAAAACGCCGCTAAGACCGCCAGGATGCTAAAATTATTCGAGTTTTTATCCAGCCACAAAAGCCATGCCGCAAAGATGAAAAATACCGCCCAGAACAGCCCCGTAATCGCCGCCGCAAGCCGCAAATTTAAAAAGCTCGCGATAAAAGCTGCGATCAGGCAGGCGGCAAAGGCAAGCGAGACGGGCTTTAGCGAGCCCTCGAAGTTCGTCCAATCGGGCAGCGCGGTAAGCAAAAACGCCGCGTAGATGCACGAAGGCGCCAAAAACAGAAAGTAAAACTTATGAGCGCCGACATAATCGATCGCCAGCGCATCGAGTGCTAAAAAACTAAGCGCGCCCAGCGCCGCAAAAAAGCAGGCGCAAAGAACGAAGGTGCGCATCGGATGGGAGAAAAAATTCCTCGCGCGCTCATCTTTAAATTTAGGCGCGTAAAAGCCTAGCCGCTGCGCCGAGCACGGCTCGAGATTTTTGAGCTCCTGCGGCGAAACGGGCTCTGTTCGGTTTTGCGTGGAATTGGCCTTGAAATTTTGACTTTGATCGGAATTTTTAGCGCTTTGAGAGAAGTTCTGAACAGAATTTGGCTCGGCATGGCTTTGCGCGGAGGCGGGTTTGGAATTTCGACCTTGATCGGAATTCTTGGCGCTTTGTAAGAAACTTAGCGGTAAATTTCGCTCATAATTTTTAACGCTCTGCGAGAAGCCCAGCTCGGAGTTTGATTTGACGCTTCTGCCGCTTTGTGAGAAGCCATGAGTGGAATTTTGATCGTAGCTTTTACCGTTTTGTGAGAAGTCCTGCGCGAGGTTTTGATCTTTGAAGCTTTGCGCAGGCTCGGCGTCCGAATTGCGAGCTGAATTTTTGAAATTTCGCGTAAAATTTGAAGCGGAAATTTTGAAATTTCGTGCGAAATCGAGAGCGTAAATTTTAAAATTTCGCGTAGAAATTCCGCCTGAATTTTTAAAATAATCTGCGCCAAATCCACAACGCAGACGGGCGTCTGGGTTTGCACCAAATCTGCAATGCGGGTAGGCGGCACGAGCAGGGCGATCGGATACGCGCTGCAAACGATCGTTCGCGTTAGAGCTGCGTCGCAAGCTAGCACTCGCGCTGGAGTCACGGCGTGAGCGGGTATCTCGGTTTGCGTTAACGCGCCGTAAGCAAACGCCCACGCTAGAGCTACGCCATAAGTAAGTACTCGCACTAGAGCCGCAGTACGTATCGCCGCTAAATTTCGCGGAATTTCGCGCTGCAAAGCCGTAGCGCACTGCGCCGCTCAAAAGCACGCTCGCGCTATAATCGCAGTTCACACGGCTGCGCAGTTCGTATTTCGGTATGATAAAACCGCGGTGTCCTGTATCCTGTGAGAGGCTGTGTCTGCCCACACCGACATCGCGACATCCAGAACTCCGCAAAAGCTCGCGCCCGCGTGCATCCAGATCGTAGCACCCAGTGCCCCGAAAAAGCCCATCTATGCGAGCGCTGAGGTCGTCGCATCTAGCGTCCAACAGAAGCCTGTGGTTGCACACGCATGGATCGCGATGCGCGCCAAAGCTTCGCTTGCTCGCGTCTGAGCCGCAACGTAAGTTTAAATTTCGTGCGGAACCTCCCTGCTTACGCGCATTAAAGATAAAATTTCTACTCATAATAGCTCACTCCCCCAAACTGCTCGCTTACCACGCGCTCTTCGTACCGCTCGTCGCGTGCGTTTAGCGGCTCATCTAGGCTCACGACGCGCCTAAGCCCCATCCCTTTAGGCTCGAGCTCGATGATCTCGTGGCTTAGGCGTGCAGCTTCGAAGCGGTCGTGGGTCACTAAAAGGCAGGCAAGCCCCTCGCGTTCGATCTTTGATACTAAAATTTCGATCAGCACGCCGCGCAGATCGCGATCCAGACCTACAAACGGCTCATCAAGCAGCGCCAGATCGCAGCCGCTAAGGATCGTGCGCAAAAACGCCGTACGCTTTTGCATGCCGCCGCTTAGCTCGCGCGGGAATTTATTCAGATCGCTCGGGCTAAGCCCGATCTTTGCGGCAAGGGCGTAAATTTCGCTCACGCCCGCGGGGCTAAAAATTTCGATATTTTTAAGCGCCGTGAGGTTTGGTAGCAGGCGGTTTTCTTGAAACAAAAAGCTGATTTTTTTAAAGCCGTTTTCGATCTGTCCGCTTTTTTTATCCTCCAGCCCGCAGACCAGCCGCAAAAGCGAGGTTTTGCCGCAGCCGCTGGGGCCAAAAAGCGTCTTTACTTCGCCCGCACGCAGCCGCAGCGAAAAATCGGAAATTATAACGTCGCGCAGAATTTCGTAGCGCAGATTTGAAATTTTTAGCATCATCTGCTCCACGGCATCAGTAAAATTTGAAGCGGCTTGGTCACGAGATAATCGAAAAGCGCCGTAAAGGCTATGACTAGGCACACATACGCCATGACCTCGACCGTATCGATATTGACGCGCGCTTCGGCGATCTTTGCGCCGATGCCGTCGTTTGCGCCTAAAAGCTCCGCCATCACAAGCACCTTCGCGCCGTTGCTGACCGCGACGTAGATCGCAGGAAGCAGCCGCTCGATTAGATGCGGCGCGTAGAGGTAGCGCAGTTTTTTTAAAATTGAGCTTTTGTAGCTGTCGAAAAGCTCGGTGTATTCGGCGCTCACGCTAGCCATCGCCTGCGCCGCGGACGCAAAAGTCATCGGCGCGACGACAATAACGACGGTAAAAAGTACGCTTGTATCGCCGAAATGAAACCAAAATATCGCAAGCACGATCCAAACGATGGGCGGCGTCGAGAGAAGCACGGTAATTAGCGGGTTTAAAAAGGCTCGCAGGCTTTTAAAATACCCCGCCGCAAGCCCGCTGCAAATCCCCGCAAAAAGCGCGAGGAAGGTGCCTGCAAGCGCGCGCTTAAGCGACAGGGCTAGATCGTTTGCGGCGAAATTTTTTAAAATTTCGCACGCCTTAGAAAAAACAGTCGCGGGTTCCGGAAGAATAAGCGGCCCGTAAGCCTCGCTCGCCACCTGCCAAACGGCTATAAAAAAACACACCGCCCCTAGGCTCGCAAAGCCGCCCCACAGATAGTCTATGACGTAAAACGCGGGGTTTTGAGCTTTGCGAATTTTATCGATTTTTAGCATAGAAAAAATTCGTCCTTAGGCATCGCGCCGCCGAGGAGCTTAGGGTTAAATTCCATCAGAATTTCATAAAATTTCAAAAGCTCGTCCTTGATCTCGCTAGGCTTTTTGACGCATAAATTCGACGTATCGATACTCATAAATATCGCAGGCGGCGGCGCGGGAAAGAAATTTGTCCCGATCGCTGCGGCGCTTTGTTTGTTCGCTTTGATCCACGCAAGCGCGTCTGTCAAATCGGCGTTTAAAATTTCAAAATCCGCCTTTTTCGCGGCGTAAAAATCGGTATCTGCGATGATGCCCGCTTGCGGGATTATGGGCTTTACCGAAAACGCCTGCGCCCACATATCGCTTAAATTTGCTCCTCGTTGCACGGCGATGCCCGATACTTTGCCCTTTAAGATCATGGCGCTTGCTAACGGCTCCACCGTGATCGCGACGTCGTAGTCCTTAGCCAAAAACAGCTGCGCGCTCTCTGCGGGGCTGGCGGTATAGTCGATATTCAGCCCGCTAATGCCCTGCTTTTTCGCTATGGCTCGCACGATGATGTCTAGCATATCGTTTTTAAAAGGCATTACGATCTTTTTGCCCTTCAGCTGCGCAAATTCCGTTATCTTCTCGCCCTTGCTCATCACGAAATTTAGCCCCTCGGTGAGGATATTTACCATACCGATCTTGCGCCCCTGATTTGCGAGGTTCACCCCCACGTTGCTAGGGCTCATCATGACCTTGTACTCGCCGTTTGCCACGCCTGCGCGCAGCTGATCGGGATCGCGCCAAAGCTCGAGTTTGGCGTCGTATTTTTTGCCGATCTGCCCCTGCATGCACGCAACGCCGATGATAAGGCTAGGCATCGCGGGCGCGCCGTAGATAGTGAAGGCCTCCTTCGCAAAAAGAGGGCTAGCAAGCCCGCTAGCCGCCAACGCAGACGTTAGTTTTAAGAAATTTCTTCTTTGCATCTTCTCCTCTTTTCATTCCTGCCAAACGGCAAGATTTTGATAATCGATGTGCAATTATATCAAAAACAGGAGTGATTCGGTTTGATTAAGCTCAATAGTCCGGTTTTAAATTTTAATGCGCAAAATTTAAAACGCCCCGCAGCGATAAAATTTTATGCTAAAATGGAGAAAATTTCAATCCAAGGACAAAAAATGAGAAGCGACATCATCAAAAAAGGCTATACGCGCGCGCCGCACAGAAGTTTGCTAAGAGCGACCGGGTTAAAGGACGAGGACTTTGAAAAGCCTTTCATCGGCGTAGCAAATAGCTTCATCGAGATCATCCCGGGGCACTTTTTCCTCAACAAATACTCCGAAATTTTAAAAGACGAGATCCGCAAAAACGGCTGCGTGCCGTTTGAGTTTAACTGCATCGGCGTGGACGACGGCATCGCGATGGGGCACAGCGGGATGCTTTATAGCCTGCCTAGCCGCGAGCTCATCGCAAACTCGATCGAAACGGTGATGAACGCTCATGCCCTAGACGCTCTGGTCTGCATGCCAAACTGCGACAAAATCGTGCCTGGCATGGTGATGGGCGCGCTTCGCGTGAACGTACCGACGGTTTTCGTTAGCGGCGGGCCGATGAAAAAGGGCTACACCAAAAAAGGCGAGCCGATTGACCTGTCTACGGCGTTTGAGGCGGTGGGTAAATTTGAAACCAAAGAGATCAGCGCCGAGGAGCTAAAAGAGATCGAGTGCAAGGCCTGTCCAAGCGGCGGCAGCTGCTCGGGGATGTTTACGGCCAACTCGATGAATACGCTGTGCGAAGCGATGGGTATCGCGCTAAAAGGCAACGGCACGGTGCCAGCCCTAACTCCTGAGCGCGAGGAGCTTATCAGGCAGGCTGGACGTCGCATCTGCGAGATAGCGCTCGATGAAAAATACAAAATCCGCAACATCGTGAACGAAAAATCGATCCAAAACGCCCTAGTCGTCGATATGGCGATGGGCGGCAGCAGCAACACCGTGCTGCATATCCTGGCTATCGCGCGCGAAGCGGGGGTAAATTTGCAGATCGCAAGCCTAAACGACATCAGCCGCAAGATCGCCCACATCGCCAAAATCAGCCCTAGCCTGCCGAATATCCACATGGAGGATATCGACCGCGCAGGCGGGCTAAGTGCCGTGATAAACGAAATTTCGCGCCGCGACAATGGGCTGCTAGACCTTGGTACGCCGACGGTCACGGGCGAGAGCCTAGGCGAGCGCGTCGGGGCTAGCGTCATAAAAGACGAATCGGTCATCCGCAAGGTCGAAAACGCCTACTCGCAGGTCGGCGGACTGGCGGTTTTGTTTGGAAATTTAGCCGAGCAGGGCTGCGTCATCAAGACCGCGGGCATCATCGGCGAGCGCAAATTTAGCGGCAAGGCGGTCTGCTTTAACAGCCAAGACGAAGCGATAGAGGGAATCTCGAGTGGCAAAGTAAACAAAGGCGACGTGGTCGTCATCCGCTACGAAGGGCCGCGCGGAGGTCCCGGCATGCAGGAGATGCTAAGTCCAACGAGCCTAATCATGGGGCGAGGGCTCGGCGCAGACGTGGCTCTCATTACGGACGGGCGTTTTAGCGGTGCTACGAGGGGGCTAAGCGTCGGGCACGTGAGCCCCGAAGCTGCCGAGGGCGGTATGATCGGATTGCTAGAAGACGGCGATATCATCGACATCGACGTGGATACATACGCGATCAACGTGCGCTTAAGCGAGACTGAGATCGCCGAACGCAGGGCTAAATTTAAACCGCTTGAAAAACCGCTGCCGTATCGCTGGCTACGAATGTACCGTAAACTGGTAACAAATGCAAGCAACGGAGCGATTTTGGAGGCGTAGAAATTTAAAATCGGTAGGTATCGTAGTTTTAAAAATTTAAATAAGGAATGATTTTTATGTTTGAAGGAGATTTTACCTATAAGGATTTAAAACTAGTAGATGATGAGATAGGCGCGCTTTCAAATTTTAAAAACCTAAATAAACAATGGTGCCATGCACATAACATAAATAAAATTATTGATAAATTTAAGCACAAAATAAGTATAGGATGGGGAATTGAGTGTATAGAGAACCTCCTGACAAAATGTATTAAATACGAAAACAAAATCGATAAAATCAGATCGTATGTGAAAGACATAATGGATAATAAATATAATCTTTTATCAGAGGAATCAAAAAAGGATATTGATGAAATCTATATTTCACTAACTTACCTTAAAGAAAATGGTATAAATTCTATAAGTATATATACAATAAAGAAGCTATCAACTGATTATGAAAAAATACTTAGAATATTAAAAATACAAAAAGAAATTGTTAAAAAATCAATAAAAACTATAGATATTGAGGATAAAAAGAAACTTTATATAAAATTTCTTAAAAACGAGAGTGAAATATATAGAATTTATAATAATTTACCGGATAAATTTATCAAAGACAAAAAAACATATATAAGCCATGTTTCAAATTCTATGTTAAGCGACGCAAAAGAAATCATAGCAAAAGGTATAAAATATAAAATATTTTCTGTATTAAATTTTGTAGTTTTTGGAGCGCTTCTTTGCATACCATATTTTTTAGAGTTAAGAAGAGTGCCGGAAATTTCTATAGGAAGCATACCTATATCCTTAGTTGCAGTTTTTGCTATTGCTGTATTTTTGACTTTATATTTTTGTATTCTTGTATTTTTACAAAATTACTTTTTATTTAGATGCTGGTACGAAAGTAAAAATAAAATCAAATACTGTTTTATAGGAGTAGATTTTGTTGCAATACTATTAATGGCCCTTTTTCCACTAATTTATTACATATTAAATTTATCGTATTCTTCACATAGATGTCTTAATGATATAGGTTGTTTATTTGGAAGATGTATAGGTTTGCATGCAGTATTACTAGTATACTTTTTTTGTAAATTTTGGTGGGATAATAAAGATGAATTGAACAATATTTTTCTAGCTGCTTTTTTAATATTTATTTCCGATTTGCTAATATTGATAGCTATTTATTTTAACTATGCAGATGAATACATTCTTATAGTGGTTTCTATGGCGATTCTTTCTTTTTTAATAAGACTTCTTCAAATTAGTAGACAATTCGCATACAGAGTTCTTTTATTTGTATTATCTTTTATGGCTTTAGTATTTTTACTATTTGCTAGTAATAGTGGATTTTTTGTTAGAGTTGTAGGTCTGGCGAATTACCAAACCGACTTTGATATCAAAAAAGAAAATATACCGGAATACGTAAATTTAGAAAATATCAATAAATGCAAAAATACGCAGGATAAAGACATAAATTTTATAAAATATACTTGCATATCTGACGAAATGCCAAGTTCGACGGTAAAATTTAAAAACATCCTCGTAAAAGTAAAATCAGACGGCAGATATTGGCTAGAAGTCATAGCAAAAGATCAAAATAAAAGTAAAATAGATGATTATAGATTTTGGATTTCGGAGAAAAATATTATAAACTAAATAAAATACTGTTAAAACTTTATACTAATTTTAGTAATATCAAATTTTAACTATATCTTCGAATTTATCATTCGCTATTTCAAAAATCGCTTTGATATTTTCCTTTGTATAGAGCTTGTCTTTGCGCCAGTCTGCCGCGTAGTCATAGGCTAAATTTACGACTTCATCTAGCGTTTCGCCCTCTATGCCGACGGTTTTTATGGTAAATGAGGTCAAATTTCGCCTACCCGCGAGTAAAGTCCACATATCTTGGGCAGTCGCAAGCGGCTTACTATCGGGTGTTGGCGCGCGTCTAGCGTTTGGCTGCAATCTGCTTGATTTTTTACCAGACTGCCGCATTTCTCGTAGCATACGCAGCTCTTGCTATGTTTATAGTGCTTGACATCTACACCTCTATCAAACAAGCAATCCATTAGGTCATATATAGACAAACCACATTGCCATTAAGTTTTAAATTTTAAACCTACAAATCCCTCGGGTCGGCGATCTTGCCTGCGACGGCGCTAGCTGCGGCGACGGCGGAGTTTGCTAGATACACTTCGCTCGTTCTATCACCCATGCGGCCGACGAAATTTCGATTAGTCGTGCTTACGCAGCGCTCGCCTACGCCTAAAATCCCCATATATCCGCCCAAGCACGCGCCGCAGGTCGGGTTGCTCACGACTGCGCCCGCTTCGACGAAAATATCCCACAGCCCCTCTTTTTGCGCGGCCAGAGCGATCTTTTGCGTCGCAGGCGTGATGATGAGGCGGGTTTTGCGCGCGACCTTGCGACCTTTTAAAATTTGCGCGGCGATCCGCAGATCGGAGAGTCTGCCGTTGGTGCAGCTGCCGATAAAGACCTGATCGACGGCGATGTCATCGCGCACTGCCTCGCGCACGCTCTTGCCATTGCTAGGTAGGAACGGATAGGCGATCACCGGATCGAGCCTGCTCACATCGATCTCTAAAATTTGCTCGTAGTTCGCGCCCTCGTCGGAGTAGTGAAATTTCGGCTCGGCGCGCAAATTTTTATCTGCCAAAAATTCCTTCGTGATCTCATCGACCGCGACGATACCGCTCTTGCCGCCCGCTTCGATCGCCATATTGCAAAGCGAAAATCTGCTATCCATATCCAAATGCTCCAGCGCGTCGCCGCAGAACTCCAGCGCCTTATAGCGCGCGCCATCCACGCCGATGAGGCGGATCACCTCTAAAATCAGATCCTTGCCGTAGATGTGCGGCGCGGGCTTGCCGTGAAAGATTACTTTGATCGTAGGAGGTACTTTAAACCAATTCTTGCCCGTTATCATCGCAAAAGCAAGATCGGTGCTGCCCATACCCGTCGCAAAGGCCCCCAGCGCGCCGTGGGTACAGGTGTGGCTGTCCGCGCCGATGATGACGTCGCCGGGCACTACGAGCCCCTTTTCAGGCATCAGCGCGTGCTCGATACCCATATCTTTTTCGTCGAAATAGTTTTTCAAATCGTGCTTATAAGCAAACTCGCGTGAAATTTTAGCTTGGTTTGCGCTTAAAATGTCCTTCGTAGGGATGTAATGATCCATCACGATCGCAAAGCCGTCCGGGTTGGCGAGCTTTTTTGCGCCGCTAAGCTCAAACTGTTTGATCGAAATGGGCGTCGTGATGTCGTTGCCGATGACCATATCGATGGTGCTTTCGATGATCTGTCCCGCAAAAACCGCCTCTCCCACGTGCTCGCTAAAAATTTTCTCCGTAATCGTCTGCTTCATAAAATCTCCTTCGTATCGGTTAAATTTGCGCGATTTTAGCTAAAAAATCATAAATTTTTGCAATTTTATGTATAATTGAGCCGCAAGGAGCGAGACGATGGAAATTTTAGATATTTTTGCAAACCGCAGAAGCGTAAGAAAATACGCGCCTAAGCCGCTTGAGGACGAGGCGCTGGATAAAATTTTAAAAGCGGGTCTGCTTGCGCCGTCGGGGCATGCACGCCGCCCGTGGGAGTTCATCCTCGTGCGCGACAAACAGATGCTTGAGCGACTAAGCGGATGTCGCAGCAGCGGAGCGGATATGCTAAAACAGGCCGCAGCCGCGATCGTCGTGATCGCAGATGAGCAGAAGCAGGACGTCTGGATCGAGGACTGCTCGGTAGCGCTAGGCTACATGCACCTTGCCGCAAGCGCGCTAAATCTCGGCAGCTGCTGGGTGCAGGTAAGGCTGCGCGCCGCCGCGGACGGACGCAGCTGCGAGGAGTTTTTGCGCGAGGCGCTGGGCTTTCCGCCGAATTTCAAAGCAGAAGCGATACTGGCCCTCGGCGTACCGCAACAGCGCCCGAGCCCGCACGATTTGCAGAAGCTAAATTTAAGCAAAATCCACAAAGAGAAATTTTAACGCGTATGAAGTACCAAAGCTTAATTCAAATTTGCGACTATCTGCAAAGCAAAAAATTTATCTCGCACATAAAGCGTGCGGGCGATAATCTTTTTAAAATTTGCTTCGACGGCGACGAGACGCTGTTTTTCGACATGGACAAAACGAGCTCGAACATCCACAAAAACGACGGCTTCGTGGAGAGCAAAATCTACAAGGCGCCCTTTGACGTGGTGCTTGCCAAGCGCTTTGTGAAAAGTAAAATTTTAAATATTGCCGTGCCGCAAAATAATAGAATTTTATCCCTTCGCGCCGAGCTTAGCGCGGGCTATAAAAGGCTCGTCTCGGAGATCTATTTTGAATTTACCGGGCGCTTTACGAACGTCATCATCACGGATGAGGCGGGGGTTATTTTGGAGGCGCTGCGCCACTTCGATAACGATTTTAGAAGCATTCGCGTCGGCAAGAAGCTAATCCCACTGCCCCCGCGCGAGATTAAAGAGCAAAAGGTAGCGCGCATAGAGGATTTTAGCGCCTTTTTCGAAGCGGAATTTAAAAACTTAAACGAGCGCAAGATCACCTCGCTAAAAAACGTAAAGCTTGCTCGCATCGAGAAAAAAACGGAGGCTTTGAGCCAGAGCTTAAAGGAGCTTCCATGCGCGGCCGAGCTTTTGGGGCAGAGCGAACTTTTTAGCCTGCGCGCCGATCTGCTGAAGGAAAATTTATACAAAATCAAAGACTACGAAAGGCGCATTTCGCTCGTTTCGCGCGCCGGCGAGCGGGTGGAGTTTGATATACAAGACCCACCTAAAATCGCGCTCTCGCAGCTGTATACCGAAGCAAAAAGGCTGCGAAACAAAAGCGCAAATTTGCATCTGGAGGAGCAAAATCTAAAAAGCAAGTTGGAATTTTACGAAAGCCTGCGCGAGCTGATCCAAAACGCGCAGAGCGAGCAGGAGCTTGAAATTTTGCTTCCGCGCAAACGCATCGTGCAGGAGCGGCGCAAGGACGGCGAACAGGACGTGCAGAACTTCTATCTGGGCGATTTTAAAATCAGCGTCGGCAAAAACGAACGCGGTAATATTCGCCTGCTTAAAAACAGCGGCAAGGAGGACTTTTGGTTTCATCTCAAAGACATTCCGAGCGCGCACGTAATCGTAAAGACGAACAAACAAAACCTAAGCGAGGAGGCGGTGCAGATGGCCGCTAAAATTTGCGTAAATTTCAGCGTCAAAGGGGGCGGAAAATATCTCGTCGATTACACCAAACGACGAAATGTAAAGATCAACGAAGGCGCCTTCGTAAACTACGTAAATTTCAAAACGATCAGCGTTTTAAAGCCGCAATAAGCGAGCTTGATGTATAATTCGCAAAATAAATTTTAAGGAAATTTTATGAAGCAAAGAATCATCACGGCAGGAATTTTACTCGCCGTATTTTTAGCTCTAATTCTCATAAACGCCAGGTGGCTAAATTTCGCCGTATTTGCGCTAATACTCGTGCTTGCGTTTTACGAAAGCCTGAAGCTTTGGATGCTGGAGGATGAGGGCAAGAAGTGGCTCGCACTTGCGCTCGCATTTTTCGCGCTGCTGCCGTTTACGCAGACCGATGAGCCCTTCGTCTCGGCGCTAAAAGTTAGCATCTTAGCGATCGTATGCGTCGTCTCGGTCGTAGCCTTTACCAAAGGCCCTAGCCTAAAGATCGCGCTTGCTTTCATCTACCCCGTAACGCCGATCTTTTTGATGTGGGCGGTTTATGATGATTTGGGGGTATTTCACTTCGTCTGGCTGATCTTTATCGTCATCGCTAGCGACAGCGGCGCGTATTTTATCGGTAGAGCCTTCGGCAAAACTCCGCTAAGCGCTAGCTCGCCGAATAAAACCGTAGAGGGCGTGCTAGGCGGACTGGCGCTTGCGCTCATCGTAAGCTTCCTTTACGCGCGCATCTTTACCAATCTGCCGTCGCTTGAAATTTTAAGCAAAACCATCGTGATCGTCATCTTTAGCGTGCTGGGCGATCTGTTTGAAAGCTACCTAAAGCGCGCAGCGGGTCTTAAAGACAGCGGCGCGCTCTTTCCGGGACACGGCGGGATCTTAGACCGCATCGACGGCTATATGTTCGGCGCGATCGCGATGGCGATAGTCTATTCATGGTAGTTTTAGGCTCCACGGGCTCTATCGGTACAAACACCCTAGACGTAGCCGCGCGTAGCGGTAGTATGATCGAAGCGCTTAGCTGCGGGCGCAATATCAAGCTTTTAAACGAACAGATCGCAAAATTTCATCCTCGTCTCGTCTGTATCGCGGATGCGCAGCAAAAAAGCGAGGTAGATCACGAGCGCGTATTTTGCGGCGCAGATGGAATTTTACAGATGCTTGCGGAGTGCAAAAGCACGACCGTGGTAAACGCTCTCGTAGGCTTTGCGGGCATGATGCCGAGCCTAAAAACCCAAGAGCTCGGCAAAAGGCTGTGTCTCGCCAACAAAGAAAGCCTGGTCGTCGGCGGGAAATTTCTGCAAACGGATAAAATTTACCCGATCGACAGCGAACATTTCGGACTGAAATTTTTACTTAGCAATGCCAAAATCCCCGTTTCGCGCCTAATCATCACGGCTAGCGGCGGCGCGTTTTACGACGTGCCGCTAACGCAGCTGGGCTCGCTCACGCCGCAAAACGCCCTCAAGCACCCCAACTGGAAGATGGGCGCGAAGATCACGATCGACAGCGCCACGATGGCAAATAAGCTTTTTGAGGTGATCGAGGCGTTTTGGCTCTACGGCACGCGCGAGATCGATGCGCTCATCGAGCGCACCTCGCAGATCCACGCTCTAGTCGAATTCGCAGACGGCTCTACGACGGCGCACATTAGCAGAGCCGATATGCGGCTAGCGATCGCGCACGCGATGTTTAGCGGCGACGTACGGGAGCAGATCACCGCGCCCGTGGATCTGTGCGCTCTGCGACCGATAGAGCTTAAGCCGATCGACGAGATGAAATTTCAAATCTTTACCCTCAAAGATGCGCTGTTAGCAAACCCCGATCTCGGCGTCGTCATCAACGCCGCAAACGAAGCGGGCGTAAATGCGTTTTTGCAGCAGCGGTGCCGCTTCACCGACATTGCGCGCGTCGTGCTGAAGTGCGCGGAGAAATTTAACTCGCCTAGCGTAACGGATGCGGACGCGCTTACGGCGGTGGATGCGAGCGTGCGAGCGTATGCAAACGAACTGCTGAAATTTGACGGGGGGGCTTTAAGCCTGGCTTTGCCTTCTTAAATTTAGAGGTTAAATTTAGGCTATCTTGCCGCAAGCGGCGAAATTTAGGATCAAAAATTGTTAGACTTACAAACTATCGTAAATTTGGAAAAAGAGCGCCGCAAGCTGCTGCAAAGCCGCATAAAATGGAAAATAATAAGCCTGCTTAAAGCCTGTGCGATATTTATCTCTGCGGTTTTCCTAATGAAGTATATGGCTAGCGAAGAGGGTACGCCTTTGGGGATGCCGTATCTTTTATTTGGTCTGGGCATAGCGCTATATTTTACTTATAAGCTATTTTACGAAAAAACCTACAAAGTCAAAACGCGAGAATTCGCGCTACAATACAAAGCCCTCTACATAGCACCCTACGTCGAAAGTCTAGGATACAAATACAACAGATTCGGCGCCGTAACTCAAGAGCAAGATATCCTGCAAAGCGGGCTTTTTAATCAATATGCAAATTCCGGCGGAGATGATTTGATATACGGAAACATAGACGGTGTGGACTTCAGCTTTTGCGATATTTGGATGTCTAAAGAGACTATAGATGATAGCTTTTTCACTTTGATTTATGAAAAGAAGGAAATGGAGATATTTCAAGGTCTTTTTTTCGCAGCCGATTTTCATAAAAAGATCAGATCTGACGTTTTTATTCTTCCAAGACAAATAAAGCTACCGCACGGCGTCTTGGAAAGCGGTGCAAAATTTTGCAATATGGATAACGCGAAATTTAATAGATCTTTTGCGGTATATACAAAAGACGCGGTCGCCGCAGCGTATGTGCTTACGCCCGTGCTGATGGAGAAAATTTTATTTTTAAAAATGCTTACAAAATCGAAGATCGCGCTTAGTTTCAGAAAAAGCAAAATTTATATAAAAATCCCCCGCGGATACGATAGCTTCGAGCCCGATCTAAGTAAGCCGATACGAGGCGACAAGCTCGCGAGCAAGATACAAATCGATCTGGACGCGATGCTACAAATCGTAAAAATTCTAAAACTGAATGAAAAAATTTGGACGTCTTAACGGGCGCAAGGCGGAGCGAGGCAAGCGGGGCGAATAAACGGAACGCGCAGCTCGCGCAAGGAGCTGCAAAATTTAGCGACATCCAAGCGGAACGCACCAAAAACGTGCCATATCTGGCGTAAATTTACGCCGCGCCGCAAGGTTGCGCCATTAAATTTTACGTGGATTTTGGAAAGATCATGAAATTTCGCGCAGGATTTTGTCAAAATCGTGAAATTTCGCGTAGAATTTCGACGGGGTTTTGCGTCGCGGCGAAATCTTATATAGAATTTCGGCAAGGGTAAGATGATAAAATTTCGGCAGAATTTCACGAAAAGTTAAAATTTGCTTGCTATTGAGAGATTTTTTTGATATACTGCCGTTTCTTTTTTGGCCCCGTAACTCAGTTGGTAGAGTGTCACCTTGACATGGTGGAAGTCGTTGGTTCGAGTCCAATCGGGACCACCATTTAAGCTATTTTCAAATTTTAACCGCTTCATTTTCGCACATAAATTCTTGTCTTAAATTTTAATTATCACGACTTCTTTCATTTTTATTTTAGATATAATTTTTCCAAAATACTATGAGATCGGCTGGCCGATCGATGAGGTAAATTCCATCGGCAACCGATTAAATTTAGAAAGGAGTATCGGCGATATATGGGGCAGTATGTTATAAAAACCTTAGACTATTGCGCAGAAAAGGGGCTACAGCTACAATGGGAAAAGGACTTCGCGATCTCCGTCAATGCTCTCGAAAACGAAGTTACTATAAGGGCGAATAAAAGCGGGCTTATATCTCTTGCCAGGCATTTGCTTACTTTAGCGCAAGATTCCGTGCCGAAACATTCGCATATACATCTGGATAAGTATAATTCGCTTGAGGAGGGCTCGGCGGAACTTATATTGGAGAAAATATGAACATAAATAGCATCAATGTAGATGGAAAAGAGTTATTATACTCCGCAATCAAAGGGATTGGGATCATACTTGACGGCGCTCGACGAATAGCGGCGTAGTGCGCAAAAGGAGAATAAATCAGTGCTGCCGAATAAAATTTATATAAAAGACGATCCTCTAACTATCGATGACGAACTTATGGGGCATGAGTATCATAAATTAGATATTAAAATTCTAGAAGACAAAAAGCTTGTGGTCTTGGGTTTTACTACGAATTTGGCTATGTATTATTTCGCAAAAAACATTTTAACATCATCGTATGATGAAAGAATCTCATACCTAGAGCTTTTTCCTTATGAATATTGGGTGGGAGGAGCGCGATTTGCAAAAAATAGTGCTCAGCTATGCATAGATATAGAGGAATTTATCAAAATGGACGAAGCGGAGTGTTATATAGCGGACGATATGGACAGGTATAAATTTAGGCTGGATTTTAAAACATTCTACCAAAGCGTTACATTTTATTTTCCTAATACGAAGGATTATATAAATTTCGCCAAATATCTGCTAAGTATGAGTATCTACAATAGAAAAAATAGGGTAAAATTTTATAGCGAAGATTATACGTTGATTTTGCAATATTCTAGATTTGTTATATGAGAAATTTAAAACGATCAAGAATAGAATTTATCTCTCATAAAAGTCAAATTTAAGGATCAGACGGTATGGCGCAAAACACGATGAATAAAGCAAAGCATAACGAAAAGGAGCAGCAAAATGTTAGATAGAATCGGCTCCTTTTTTCTTGGTGTAGTATTCTTTTTATACCTTATAATTTTTGCAGTAAATAAAAATATAAAGATAGGCGAGAAATATATTAAATTTGATGATGCGGGTATTTTATGGGTATTGCCCGCAACCGTATTTTTAATAGCGGGTATTTGCTTCTTTTACCTCGCCTTCCGCTCTGAAAAGAACATAAAAAGATATCCGGAGTATATGTGGTGTAAGGACTGCTTTAAATTTTACATGTACGAGGATGTCAAAGACACGGATCAAATTTGCCCGGACTGCGGCAAAAAGCTTACGGAGTATAATGACGGCGACTACTGGCGAAGAAACGCTCCTCATCAAGGCGTTAAACCGCCAAAGCCCAAAAAGCGTAAATTTAAAAAGCGATGAAATTTTGATTTGTTATACGAGGAATATATAAAAATGCTAAATAGAATTTTTGCGTTAATCGGTTTTTTTGCCTTTTTTGCATGGGGATTAACGGCTGTTATATTGGGGAAAGTTGATATAAAGCCCGGCTTTATGGCATCGGTAAAATTTGATAGCGCGTATCTGCGTATCATCATAGGAATTTTATGCTTTGCGGCGTGCGCTTTCTTTGCGTATCTCGCCTTTCGCTCCGAAAAGAGCATAAAATATTATCCTAAATTTATGCGCTGCAAAGGGTGCCTTAAATTTTATAATTTCTCGGACGTTAAAGATAGGAGTATTTGTCCTAAGTGCGGAGGCGAACTGCAAAATTATGCCGAGATAGAAAAATCGGATCAAATAGAAAAGAATAAAAAACTTGAAAGATATTATAAATTTGAAAAAGAGTGGCTAAAGAGGGTGCAAAATCGGCGCGATGAGGAATAAAATTTTAAAAGATAGGTGCAGTCTTAAGGTATAAAATTTTAAAATTACGTATGTATTTGCAAGGAATATCATAAGGCGTTATAAATAAAATTCCGACAAAGGAGGCGAAAATAAGATGAAAATTTTGACATTAGCATTAGCCATAATTTGGATGGCAATATTTAGCGGCTGCATGAATCCGATACCCAATAAGTTTTTAACAAGCAATAATTATGGATTTATTAGTCAGTGTGCAGGCATTTTCGACTTCGAAGTGGATTATAAAATCGATGATAGTAAAATCTATATCTTTAAAGAAAATACACGCCATATAATTTATATTAAAACGGAGCAAAATTTTGTACCTACGCAGATAGGTGCAGGGTTGGCGGGTATTGTCCCTATCGAAAATTGTAACGATAAGTGGTGTAAAATTTATTATCCCTGCGATGAAACGGAGTATTTTGTAAAGAAAGACGATATAGAAAAATGGTATTAATTTTATACTTGAAAGGAGAGTTGTGAAATATTTTATATCTTTGATATTGTTATTATTCTTTTGCGGATGTGAGCCGTATTTTATGAAATATGCCGCCAAATGCGCCGGCGCCGATGATAAATCCACTCAAAAGAATATGTATTGGTTTAAGGATAGGCATAAATATAGTTATTTTTATGAGGGAGAATATAGAACCTATGCATCCAAAAATGAAAATGATGTTTTGGCGAGACCCGATTATCCTATATTTGTAATTAGCCACTGCGATGATAAGTGGTGCGAGGTCGTTGAAAAGTGCAGCGAGATAAAAGTATTTGTAAAAAAGAGCGATATAGTACCATACAAAAGATAGGCGCAGTCTTAAGGTATAAATTTCAATACGTGCAGAGTATCCAAGCGAGCATAACGTAAATTTAAAGCGGGTTGAGAAAGCAAGTAAGACAAGAAAGGTTGAAAAATGAAAAGCGTAAAAGGTATTTTCCGTTATCTTTTTCCGGTAAGAGATGGACGGGAACTGTATTGGATTAAAATTCCGAAAGGGCAAAGCGGTCGTTTTGGAAAAGAATTTATATTCGAGCCCGAATCGATTGCGAAATCAGACGCGCAAAAACTCGGTCTAAAAATAGATCCAAAGCTTTTAAGCGATAAGCGAATTAAATTTCATATACGCGATATGTATTATAAGACATATTATGATATAACATCTTTCGGTATCGATGAGAGCTACGCCGATTCGCGGCAAATAGATCTTGATTTGGAAGACATAAAACAAATCGTAAAATCGGATGCAGACGATCCTTATTATGTATATGGCTATAGCTTAAACATAGAGCAGATGAGATCTTTTGGATGCCTTGATATGGTTAAGCCCGGTTTTTCATACTTCTTTGGTTCCTCTGCCGGCCATGAAAGAATAATCAAAGCTCCAAATAGCAGCGATAAAAATATAAAAGGCTGCTATATAAATGTCTTTGATAGCGATACGGAAGCCTTTTACGTGGCATTATTGGACGTTAAGCTGCCTTTTAGCGAAGTTGCGAAAATAGTCGCTCCGCTGAGCATAGAGGCAAATATCCACTATTCTTATAGCCTCTCCGAAGAGCAGATTATAAAATTGGGATTTCCTGAAATTTTAAAAGAAAATGGCGGCAAAATCGACGCTCAAATATCGGTAGAGATAGCATAATCTCATAATTTAAAATTTAGCCGTTAATGGGTAATTATAGAGGTTCGGTGGGTTTGTAAATTTATGAGGAGCATAAATCAAGCTAGGTAAATTTCTTTTGATTGTTTTCCGGGCCGATTTTTTGCGTGCTTGATGATTTTGCCGGCTAGCGATTCGGCTCGTCTTTATTATCCATACCGGCTCCTTTAAATTTCGCGCGTTATCTAAATTTACGCAGCGTCTTTGCCACCGCAAGAGGAGTTTAAATTTAATCCGTAAAATTTTAAATTCTCATTTTATAAATAAATTTGATAAAATTTCGCCGTTTCTTGACGACAATCAAGTTATTTTTCTAAATAAAATCTTAAAATTACTAACTAAATTTTTTTATAAAGGATTTTCTATGAGCGACAATCTAGAGATGTTCTGTCATCAGTGTCAAATGAGCGCGCCGGAGGGCTGCGGCGCAAAGGGCCAAAGCAAAGGCACCTGCGGCAAGGGCTCTACGCTCGCACGGCTGCAAGATACGATGATCTTCGGGCTTAAGGGGCTTAGCGCCTACCGCCACCACGCGCACGAGCTCGGCGCCGATACTAGCGCAGTCGATACCGTTATGGCGGACACGCTGTATTTCACGCTGACGAACTCAAATTTTAACTTTGACGAGCATATCTCGCAGCTGATGGCCGTCGGAAGCGCGGGCGTGCAGATGATGGATATCTTAAGCGAGGCGCATACCGCAAAATTCGGCGTACCGACCCCGGTTAAAGTTAGCCAAAACAAGGTCGAGGGCAAAGCTATTTTGGTTAGCGGCCACAACCTGCACGCTCTTGAGGCGCTGCTAAAAGCGACCGAGGGCAAGGGCATCAATATCTACACCCACTCCGAGATGCTTCCTGCGCACGGCTATCCGCAGCTTCGCAAGTATCCGCATCTAAAGGGCAACGTCGGCAAGGCGTGGTTCGATCAGACCAAGCTTTTTAACGAATTTAAAGGCGCGATTTTGATGACCACGAACTGCATCGTGCCGCTTCGCTCATCCTGTAGCTACGCAGACAGGCTGTTTGGCTACTCTATCGCGGGCACCGACGGCATCAAACATATCCAAAACGACGATTTTACGCCGCTCATCGAGTGCGCACTTGCATGCGGCGACGTGAGTATGGATAGCGACGAGAGCTTGGTAACGGGCGGACACTACAAGACGATTTTGAGCCTCGCGCCGCAAATTTTAGACGCGATCAAATCTGGCAAAATCCGCCGCTTTTTCGTCATCGCGGGCTGCGACGCGCCGGGCAAGGGACGAGAGTATTACCGCGAGCTAGCGCTTAGCCTGCCGAAGGACTGCGTGATTTTGACCTCCAGCTGCGGCAAATTCCGCTTCAACGACGTGGATTTCGGAACCGTGCCTGGCACCGAGCTTCCGCGCTATATCGATCTAGGTCAGTGCAACGACAGCAACGGCGCGGTCAAGATCGCCTTGGCGCTTAGCGAGGCTACGGGCATCGCGGTAAACGATCTGCCGGTCTCGATCGTGCTGATGTGGATGGAGCAAAAGGCGGTCATCATCCTGCTTGCGCTGCTTAGCCTGGGCGTTAAGAATATCAACGTGGGCCCTACGGTGCCTGAGTTTTTCAACGATGAAATTTTGGGCTTTTTGGTGCAAAATTTCGGCCTTCGCCTAATCAGCAGCGACGCACAGGCGGATTTGAAATACTTCCTGGGCGAATAACTATCGCTCGGGCAATCTTTTCGGGCGCGTGAGAAATTCTGCGCGCCCGTTTCGCCGCCGTTCGCGCTTGTAAATCCGCTTGCGCTCGCTAAAATTTAAAATTTCGGCCGGCGGCAAATTTCGTTTTACAACACGAGTGCTACGTGGTCTTTGCTTATTAAAAAGCATCTTAACCAGACCTACACCCAAACAAAAATACCCGCTCGCTCCTCTGCTTTAAATTCCATAAACGCGTTTGCCTTAGCAATAAGATAACTTTAGCAAAAACCGAGTTTATAAATTTGACATGCTCGCCAAATTTAGTTTTTTGTACGGCTATCGCAAGCTCTTATTTTAAATTTGACTAGCTTGCGTCGTCCGTAAATTTGGCTATCTTTTTGATAAAGTTTTTCCATGACTATGCTACATTTTTTGGCTATTTTTAAATAATTTATCTGAGTGCGGATTGCGATTTATTGCTTGCCTACTAAACCCATGCTAGCGCTTTATAAAACTTTTAAACAAATTTACCCGCAACCGTAAACTACGCCAAGTGTTATAGCATTGCAGTGGAATATTGTTTTGGGATTTATATCGTTTGATTTATGGGAGTCTAGGCATAAATTTGCAAAAAAATGTCATCCTATTTTTAGTTCATTTCTCAAATTTATGCCGCGTATTTTATTAGACTAGCTTTTTAAACCCATTCTGATGCGATTTATGCAGGTAAGCGCAAGCAAAAGCGCCACCGCATAAAGCGCCCAACTAAACCATGAGGGTAGCTGACCAAATACTGCATATATAGTGCCTATAAGCCCGAACACAAATGCGCGGTCGCTCTTGCCCATAGGGCCGTCATAACGCCTACCGCTACCCTGCACCTGCCCTAGAACGCCTAAGAACTCGCTCATAAAGGCTAAAAAGATAACGAACGCGATAATGCCCCATCCAAATGGTGCCACGAAAGCAAACGGCAAATAAAGCGCGGCGTCAGAAATAACGTCAGTAGCTTCATTCAGATAGCCTCCAAGCGGGGTTTTTTGATTAAACTCACGGGCCAGCATACCATCAATAGCATTTAACGCCATGCGTAAAAACATCCAAATAGGTAGCAGAAAAAATAACGCTGAAATATCGGAAAATTTAGCAAGTAGCGCACCTAATAAAATGGAGATAATGCAGGCTATAAGCGTAACTTGATTTGCCGTAATACCGGCATTATAAAGATGCTTTACTAACGGACGAAGCAGGTTTTGAAATTTGGGTTTTAGCTCGTAAATACTCATGATACTCCAAATAATTTTAATTTAGCATTTTCTCCTAAAAATACTTGAATAAAGTTTAATAAAGGAGCGCA
>CAUQNJ010000025.1:0-27118 GCA_963519515.1 uncultured Campylobacter sp.
AGAGAGCCCGCGCGCCTGCTTGGCAAAAACGGTAAAATTTTCCAAAGAAACAGCGCCTCCGCCGCCGCAAGCGCGCCGATCGCAAAAAACGTGATCCTCCAGCCGAAAAGCTCACCGACCACGCGCCCCAAAGGAAGTCCCAAAACCATCGCAAGCGAGGTGCCCAAAGCCAGCATGCCGATGGCCTGAGAGCCTTTATTTATCGGCGCTACGCGCACGACGAGCGATGAAGTGATCGACCAAAAGATCGCGTGCGAAATCGCGATGCCAAGGCGCGCGATTACCAAAACGGCGAAATTCCACGCAATGGCAGCCAGGACGTGGCTTAGCGTAAATAGCACGAAAAGCCGCAAAAGTAGCCTCTTGCGCTCGAGCTTTGATGTAAGCAGCATCAGCGGCAGCGAGAGGATACTCACCGCCCACGCGTAGATCGTGATGATTAGCCCCGTGCTCGTAACGTCCATCTCAAAGTCCGCCGCGATGTCGCTTAGCAGGGCCACGGGGATAAATTCAGTCGTGTTAAAAATAAAGGCAGCAAACGCTAACGCGATAACTCTCGTGTAAGCGATTTTATGGACGTTCATCGGTTTTCTCTTTCTAGCTTTTAAATTTAGGTTTTAAATTTAGCGCATTTAGCGATTTTTTTCATTGGCTGCGTTTTAAATTTTAAATTTTAAAATTTTGCGCGCTGCATTTGCGTGCACGCTCCAGGCTAAATTTCAAGCGGGAATTATAGCTAAATTTAGCCTCCGCGCGGTCTGTGAAAATAAAATTTTACATTCAAAAAGCAAAGCCGCGCTTGGCGAAATTTACTCCGTAGCTAACCTCTAAAATTCTAATATAAATCTGCGCTATGTTTGTCAGGGCGATGGTGAAATTCTACGATAAAATTTCGCGTAGCGTTTGAACTCGCCGCATAGCAAATAAGCGTGCGGCAAAAGATAGACAAATACGCCGCCGGCTAAATTTATCGCGAAGTTTAAATGAAAATTTCTATCTGAATGAATAAAATTTCAACTTAGTTTTATTTTTTTGGCAATACAATAACGTAAATTTTTCTGCAAGGCTTAAGATATGATTAGCGGTTTATTCGTGGGTATCGCCTTTGGCGTCTTGCTTCAAAGAACTCAATTCTGCTTCAATTCGGGCTTTCAAAACATATTTTTACAAAAAAATTTCCGCTTTCTCGCCGCCCTTTTAATCGCCGTGAGCATCCAAGCCGTGGGCTTTTTCGCTCTTGCTCACTTCGGGCTTATCCGGATTCCGGATCACAAAGTACCGATTTTAGCGACGCTTATCGGCGGATTTTTACTCGGGCTGGGGATGGTTATCTGCGGATACTGCGCGAGCGAAAGCTGGGTCAGGACGGGCGAAGGAGGGATCGCGCCGCTTTTGGTGCTGCTTGCGTTTTCGATCACGATGGCTTGCGGATATTCGGGCCCGCTAAGACGGCCGCTCGGCGCGCTTAACGAGCAAACCCTGCAGGCAAGCAGCGTCCAAGAGCTTCTTAAAATTTCGCCGTGGACCTTGGTGGCGGCTCTGATCCTCATAACGGCGGTTACGGTTAAAATTTCGCTCTCGCAAAAACAGCTCGGCCCCACCCCTGCGCACCGTCTTCGCGGCGCGGCATACCTGCTGTTTGAAAAAAAACTTCATCTCTTCTTTGGCGCCGTGCTGATCGGTCTTTTGGGCGTTTTGGCCTGGTATCTTAGCGCGCAAACCGGCAGGCAGTTCGGCTTTAGCGTCGCGGTACCCAGCGCGAACGTTATGGAGTATCTCGTGACGGGGCAGGACGGATATCTGAATTGGGGCAGCCTCTTTGCGGTGGGGATTTTGACGGGCTCCTTTGTAAGCGCTCTTTTGTCGGGCGGGCTTGAGCTGAAGTCGTTGCCCGCAAACGAGTATCCAAAGCGCGTTTTCGGCGGCTTTCTGATGGGCATAGGCGCCGTTTTGACCGGAGGCTGCACCGTCGCGAACTGCTTGGTGTCAGTGGCGTATTTTTCGATACAGGGCTGGCTCGCGACCTTTATGATACTGCTTGGCTGCGCGGTCGCGACGAAATTCTGCAAACCGAGTTCTTGCCAAGCTTAAAAGTAAATTTAGCCGTTTTAAAATCTTGCCGCGGCTCCAAATAAACTCTAGCGCATATTCAAAGCGGTTAATTAAAAAGCAAGCCTTAAATCTGCCGCCCTTAAGATTCACCGCTAGGGATAAAATTTCAAATTCATTTCTCTTTAAAAATATATCCGCTGCGCTTAAATTTAGCCGCCGCTTCGCAAAATTTAGCAAATTTTACCGGGTTTGCGAAGCATTTAAATTTTTAAGCAATAAATATGTAAAATTAGCGAAATTTGATAATTCCAAAGGAACTAAAAATGGCAAAAGTTATGAAAACTATGGACGGAAACGAGGCTGCGGCTTACGTCTCATACGCCTTTACCGAGGTCGCGGGCATCTATCCGATCACGCCTAGCTCGCCTATGGCGGATTACTCCGATATTTGGGCGTCCCAGGGCAAGAAAAACCTCTTCGGCATGCCCGTTAAGGTAGTTGAGATGCAAAGCGAGGGCGGCGCGGCGGGCACCGTGCATGGCTCACTCCAGGCGGGCGCGCTTACGACGACATACACCGCATCGCAGGGGCTTTTGCTAAAAATTCCAAATATGTATAAGATCGCGGGTCAGATGCTTCCGGGCGTTATTCACGTCGCGGCGCGCGCGCTTGCGGCGCAGGCGCTCTCCATTTTCGGCGATCATCAAGACGTCTACGCCTGTCGCCAAAGCGGCTTTGCGATGCTTGCAAGCGACAGCGTGCAGGAGGTGATGGATCTGGGCGGTATCGCGCATCTTGCGGCGATTAAGGGGCGAGTGCCGTTTTTGCACTTTTTCGACGGATTTCGCACGAGCCATGAAATTCAAAAGATCGAGGTGATGGACTATGCCGAGTTTGATCGCCTGCTAGATCGCGAGGCCGTGCGTAAATTTAGAGCCGATGCGCTAAACTCCGAGCATCCTAAAACTCGCGGCACGGCGCAAAACGACGACGTATATTTTCAGACGCGCGAGCTAACCAATAAATTTTACGATGCGCTTCCGGACATCGTCGCGGAGTATATGAACGAAATTTCAAAGATCACGGGGCGGTCGTACGCGCCTTTCATTTATTACGGCGCAAGTGAGCCGCAGCGCGTGATCGTCGCGATGGGCTCGGTCAATCAAGCCCTTGAGGAGGTGGTCGATCATCTAAACGCGAAGGGCGAGAAGGTGGGCGTGCTAAAAGTGCATCTCTACAGGCCTTTTAGCCTCAAATATCTCTTCGCCGCGATGCCTAAAAGCGTGCGTAAAATCGCCGTGCTCGACCGCACGAAGGAGCCCGGCAGCCTCGGCGAGCCGCTGTATCTGGACATAAAAGCCGCTTTTTACGGGCGTGCGGACGCCCCGCTCATCGTGGGCGGCAGGTATGGTCTAAGCTCCAAGGATGTCGATCCCGCTCAGCTAATCGCCGTGTATGAAAATTTAAATGCAAACGAGCCTAAAAACGGCTTTACGATCGGTATCGACGACGATGTGACGCATCTATCCCTTCCCGTGGGAGATAAAATTTCGCTCGGCTACGAGGATGAGATTGAGTGCTTGTTTTATGGCCTTGGCGCGGACGGCACCGTGGGCGCGAATAAAAATTCCGTCAAAATCATCGGCGATAAAACCGATCTTTACGCGCAGGCATATTTCGCCTACGACAGCAAAAAATCGGGCGGCTACACGCGCTCGCACCTGCGCTTCGGCAAAAGACCGATACGCTCGACCTATCTCGTCTCCGATCCGCATTTCGTCGCCTGCTCGGTCGCTGCGTATCTGGACATCTACGATGTCATCGGGGGCATCCGCGAAGGCGGCACTTTCCTTTTAAATTCCATCTGGGATGCCGAGCAGACGGCGGCAAAGCTTCCAAACAAGGTCAAAAAAATTCTAGCCCAAAGACGGGTAAAATTTTACATTCTAAACGCCACCAAACTAGCGCACGACATAGGGCTCGGAGGTCGCACCAATACGATTATGCAATCGGCGTTTTTCAAACTTAGCGGCATCATCCCGTTTGAGCAGGCGCAAAGCTATATGAAGGAATACGCCAAGAAAACCTACGCCAAAAAGGGCGAGGCGGTCGTGGCGATGAACTGCGACGCGATCGATAGGGGCGCGGACGCTTTGGTGCAGGTAGCGATCGATCCTGCGTGGGTAAATTTAAAGGACGACGCGGCGGATACGAACGATAAATACAAAGGCGACGAATTTATAGAAAAGATCGTAAAGCCGATGAACGCAGCGCGCGGCGATAGCTTGCCGGTGTCGGCGTTTTTAGGACACGAGGATGGCGGGTTTGACGCGGGCAGCACGCGATTTGAAAAGCGCGGCGTAGGCGTCACGGTGCCTAAATGGATCGAGCAAAACTGCATCCAGTGCAACCAGTGCGCTTTCGTCTGCCCGCACGCCGTAATCAGAGCGTTTTTGCTAGACGAAAAGGACGAGGCCGCCGCGCCTTTAAATTTAAAAGAGCACCTGCTAGAAGCCAAGGGCAAGGAGCTAAAGGGGCTAAAATATAAGATCCAAGTAAGCCCGCTAGATTGCACGGGCTGCGCGCTCTGCGCCGAAAACTGCCCGAGCAAGGAAAAATCGCTCGTCATGGTGCCGCTTGAAGAAGAACTCGCAAAGGGCGAGCAAGAGAGCGCGGACTTTTTATTCGAGCACGTAAGATACAAAGACGATTTGATGGACAGATCAAGCGTCAAGGGCGTAGGCTTTGCGCGCCCGTATTTTGAATTTCACGGCGCATGTCCGGGATGCGGCGAGACGCCGTATATCACGCTGATCACGCGACTTTTCGGCGATCATATGATCGTAGCTAACGCCACGGGCTGTAGCTCGATCTACGGCGGATCGGCGCCTTCGATGCCGTACCGCAAGGACGAGAACGGCCGCGGCGTCGCGTGGGCGAACTCGCTTTTTGAGGATAACGCCGAGTTCGGGCTGGGAATGAAGATCGCAAGCGAGACGCTGCGCCATAAGATCGAGGATCTTATGCTGGGCTCGCTCTCAAGCGTGCCAAACGCGCTAAAGGCGCTTTATCACGACTGGATTGAGAACAGAAACGATACGCTAAAATCCGCTCAGATCAGAGATAGGCTGGTGCCGCTGCTAGAACAAAATTTGGACGCGCCGGGGGTTCGTGAAATTTTAGAACTGAAGCAGTATCTAAACAAAAAATCGCAATGGATCATCGGCGGCGACGGCTGGGCCTACGACATCGGCTACGGCGGGCTCGATCACGTGCTGGCTACCGGCGAAGACGTGAACGTGCTGGTGCTAGATACGGAGGTTTACTCAAACACGGGCGGGCAGAGCTCTAAAGCTAGCCGCCGCGGCTCGATCGCGCAGTTTACCGCAGGCGGCAAGGCGGTGCAGAAAAAAGACCTCGGCCAGATCGCGATGACCTACGGCAACATCTTCGTCGCACAGGTAAATTCCAATGCAAACCAAGCCGCGACGCTAAAGGCGATCATGGCGGCGGAGGCTTACCCGGGACCTAGCCTTATCATCGCGTATTCGCCGTGTATCGCGCACGGCATCAAAGGCGGCATGGGCAGCTCGGGCGATCAAGCCGAGCTTGCGAGCAAATGCGGCTATTGGCCGACCTACACCTTCGATCCGCGGCTTGCGGCGGAGGGTAAAAATCCGCTTAAAATTTCATCCAAAGAGCCGGACTGGAGCCTTTATGAGGAATTTTTGCTAAACGAGGTGCGCTACAACGCGCTTAAAAAGATCGATCCGGAGCACGCGGGCAAGCTTTATGAAGCAAATAAAGCCGACGCGATGAGGCGCTACCGCCAGCTCAAACGGCTTGCGAATGCCGATTTCGGCGATGAAATTTAGACTTTGATCTCTCGGGCGCGCTTTGCCCGAGCTATTTTTTTGACGGTGGTGGTCGCTTATGCGCTCCGCTGCCGCTCGCCGCTAGATTACACAAACCCTACCGCGTGGCTAAATTTTAAATTTAGCCGCGTATGATTTGGCTCCTAGATAAAATTTAAAATTTTAAATTGCAAAATCAGCCCCTTTAATTTATGGATAAAATTCCGCCGATAAAATTTTCCACAGCGTTTGCTTTCTGTAGTTAATTGTGCCTGATGGTCTTCTGCTTTTATCTTTTCGGCTTGTTAAAATTTTAAATACAGCCCGCTAAATTTTATACGCATTATCAGTTAAATTTAATCTTTCTCTGTTATAATAACGAATATCAATCATAAAAGGGGATGAAATGAACGTTTTGGTCATAGGAGCGGATGAGATTACGCCCATTAAGGCGGTTTTAAAAGACCTTGGCGCGAGCAACATCGAGCACTGGGACGCACGAAACGAAAATCGCGTAAATCGCAAGCCGATTCCGCAGGATACGGAGTGCGTCGTGATGCTTACGAGCTTTTTGAACCACAACACGATGAAAAAGATCAAAGGCGAAGTCAAAAAGCGCAAAATCCCGCTCGTATGCGCTAAAAGAAGCGTCAGCTGCGTATTTTGCGAGTATTGCAAGGTTTTCAATCTAAATCAAGAATTTAACTGTTCCGTCGGCGAAAACGAATAACCTGACGTAGTTTAGCAGCAAATCGCGCATCAGAAAAAGGCGCAAAATTTTAAAAATATTGGTGCACTCTGCTGCGAAATACAGATGAGTTTAAAAAGATGAAACCGAGCCAAAAGACCGGAATATGAACAAGAAAACGAGCGAGCGAAAAGACTGCACAAACGACGAAACCCACGAAGTAAAAGATAGCAAAATGCACGGCATTCTAAAAAGCCGAGAGGCAAGCGGCGAGATAGGCGGCGGGGCGCAAAATTTTTGGCAGCGAGGCGAGCTTTTCGGCTTTGACGCGGACGGACGCGAGATCGCTTCGCAGCCGTTTTGCAGCCTTCCTCGACCTGCTCGCGCAAAGGCGATGCTCACGCTTTATAATTTTAGCGTGGATGCGAATTATAGAATTCCACCCGCAAATTTAAAGGGCGCTTCGCAGTTTCGCGCTGCGTTTTTAAATTTTATCGCCTCCGAGCTTGGGCGCGGTGCTCTCAAAATTTACCGCTTCAAGCCCGCCGTGAAATTCTGCGCGGCGGATAATGCGATAATTTTTGCCTATCTTCGCGACACGCCTCTGCCCGTATTTGCCGCCAAACCCGCTTATAAGCTAGCTCGCGCGATCGTGAGTCTGCGTAGCGGCGTGCTACTAAATGCCCGCGAGGCGTTTAGCGATTTTGTATTTTCAAAGATCGCGCTGCGAAATGCAGGCGCAGAGATTGAGCTTAAAAACGAGCTCATCATCGTGCGAAAAAACGGATTTTCGCTCGGAGTGATAGCAAATTTCAGATCGATGCTCGTTTCAAATCCTACGCTTTATGATAATGATATAAAAAAAGCGCTAGAGCTCTGCCGCGGAGCAAACCTCGATGCCGTGTATCTTGCCTATCCAAAAAATGAAAATTTTAACCGCCACGTCGAGATAAAAAGCGAATGCTTTAAGGGAAATTTCATTATGAAATTAGTACCATACAAGCTCACCGACAAAATTTATTAAAAGGATCACAAATGGTTGGAATTATTTTTGGAAGCTCGATGGGCAATACCGAAGACGCTGCGAAGCTGATCTCGGAAAAGCTCGGCATCGAAAATGAGCTAAAAAACGTCGCGGATATCGCGCCTGCTGACCTGGACAAATACACCGCGCTCGTAATCGGAAGCTCTACGTGGAACGACGGCGAGCTGCAAGACGACTGGGCGGGCTTTGATTTTTCGGCTCTTAACGTAGCGGGCAAGACCGTCGCGATTTTCGGCATGGGCGACAGCTCGAGCTACAGCGATGCGTATTGCAACGCGATGGGCGAGCTATATGAAAATTTCAAAAAAGCGGGCGCAAAGATCGTGGGCGCGGTATCTACCGACGGATACGAGTTCGACGAGAGCAAGGCCGTAGTGGACGGCAAATTCGTCGGCCTTGCGCTAGACAACGACAATCAAAGCGACCTCACCGAGAGCCGCATCGAGGCGTGGGTAGCACAGATCGCTCCCGAGCTTAAATAACTCCCTTTAAATTTGCCGTGAAGCACCTGCTTCGCGGCTCCTTCATCTTTTTTAAAATCATTAAAATTTAGATCTCTTTAAAATTTAAACTCTGCCGACTTCGGTTAAATTTAAACGGCCTGGGCTTTGAAATTTTTAAATTTCAAAATTTTGCGAATGAAATTTATCCTTTAAATTTAGCTGCACGATACTTTGCGCTAGCGTGAATGCGCGCCGACTTTGAGGCGCAAGTAGCGCGAGTAGATAAAATTTAAGCCGCCGTTATGGCGGAAGGACGAAACTGGGAGTTTGCGTCGCGGTTTATAAACCCTCATCGGCGAACGCTCGGGAGATAAATTTGCAAATTTTATAAGCGGTGAAGCCGAAAGGGCGATGTCGTTAAAATTTCTCGCCGTACGCCATTGAAATTTCTTTTCGCACGCACGCCGTTAAAATTCTTTCCGCAGCTCCGCCGCGAAATTTTGCACGCCGTTTAAAACAGGAATTTTGCCTATCCGCGCAGCGAGCGGCTGCCGTTTGCTAGCAAAATTTAGCATATTTGGCGCTGCGACCGCACGCGGCTGTCGCCCAAAATAAACCACCGTCGCGACCGCGAGATCACCCGCCGCTAGGAGCAAAAAGCCGCAAAACTATGTGGCGCGACAAGGCATAAATTTAAAATTTAGAGGGTTTGCCCTCTTTGTACTATCCCGCGCGAATAGCGCGACGAGACGTAAATTTAAAATTTAGAGCGTAAATTTTAAGGCTTTAAAATTTACAGCCCGAGCTCTATCGCCAGATCCTTTACCGCTTTGAGATTTACCTTGCCGCTGCCGAGCACCGGGATTTGCTCGACCTTTTTCACGACGCTTGGCTGCATTATCGGCGCTAGCGCGGAGTCCTTCAGGCGGCGCGAAATTTCATCCTCGCTCGCCTCGCCCACGTAAAGCAGAGCGATCTTTTCGCCCTTTTTCTCGTCTTTTAGGTTCACGCACGAATAGATCGCGCTCTCGCCTAAAATTTCGCCCACGGCGCTTTCTACCGCGCCCAGACTAATCATCTCGCCGCCGATTTTGGCAAAGCGCGAAAGGCGGTCGGTGATAAATAAAAACCCGTCGTCGTCGATATAGCCGATGTCGCCGCTTTTGTAGTAGCGCACGTCGTTTATTTGCGCGATCGCTTCGGCGGTTTTTGCCGGCTCATCGTAGTACTCCTTCATAACCTGATGTCCGCCAATTAAGATAAGACCCTCCTGCCCGTTTGATAGCGGTTGTAGCGAGGCGGGATCGGTGATTTTTATGACCGTGCCCGCAAGCGGCAAGCCGACGCTCTTTTCGCGGTTAAAGTGAAGCTCTTTGAAAAAATCGGGCTCGAGGACATTCGGCGTATTTACGCTAACCACCGGTGCAGTCTCGGTCGTGCCGTAGCCCTCGTAAATTTCGATGCCGAATTTTATCTTAAATTCCTTTCGGACGTTTTCGTTTAGCTTCTCCGCGCCCGCAATCGCCAGGCGGATGCTTGCTAGCATTAGAGGATTGAGCCTTTTATTTTTGGTGTAGAGCCTAAAAAACGTCGAGGTGCCGAACATTATCGTAGCGCCGTATTTTGCGCTCATCTTGCCGACGCTAAAGGCGTCCGTAGGATCGGGCACGTGGATGCTTAAAATTCCGTCGTTTAGCGGAAATAGCGTCGTTACGGTAAGCCCGAAGCAGTGAAAGATCGGTAGCGACGCTAAAATCGCGTCGTGCTCGGTGGCATTTATGAGCTCCGAAATTTGGCGGACGTTCGCCATTATATTTTTGTGCGTTAAAACCACGCCTTTGGGCTTTCCCTCGCTGCCGCTGCTAAATAAAATGGTCGCTACGTCCTCTATCGCGTGCGGCTTAAAATACAGCGCGCGAAATAAAATTTTAGGCATCAGCAGCGATTTTAGCGCGCAGGCTATGCGCTCGTTTTTAGAGGTACCCGCGCTTAAATCTTCAAGATACACGAGCCGATCGCCGATCGAGCTTTCCAGCTCAAAACCCTTTGATTTGAGCTTTTCTACGAATTTGCGCGAGCTGATGATCGTGCGGATATTCGCTTTATCCGCGCAGTAGATTAAGTTCTCTTCGCTTAGCGTGTAGTTTAAATTTACGCTCGTTTTGCCCATCGCAAAAAGCGTTAAATTTACGGCGCTTGCGATGACCGAGCTAGGCAAAACGATACCGACGTTTTCCTCGCTGCTTATGCGGCTCTTTAGTCTTTTACGAAGTATCAAAACGGCGCTCATCATCGCTAAATTTGTGAGACTTGCTCCCGTGCTATCGACCGCCACGCGCTTAAAAGGCGATCTCTTGGCTTGATTTAGCCAGTTGTAGGCAAGCGGCTTTAGGCTTGCGAGATATTTGCCCCAGCTGAAAAACGATAGCTCCGTTACTGCGCGCTTTACTTCGTGCGCCTTGGAATTTGCCTCGATCGGCGCGCCGAAGCTTACGCGAAGCGCGTTTTTACCGCTTTGCGAGATCGTTCTTTTATAATGCTCGCTGGCGCGCGAAAACGTCGATCCCCAAAGCCCTCTGATATAAAAAGGCACGATGACGGAGTTCGTATCGTGCGCGGCTAGCTCAAATCCGCCCTGAAACTCGTCTATGCGGCCGTTGTAGCTGATGTGACCCTCGGGGAAGAGCCCGACCACTTCGCCTGCATTCAGCGCCTCGCGGATGCTTTCGATCGCGCTTTTGCTCACGCCCGCTCCGATCGGAATGACGCGGAAAATTTTAAAAAACCACTTCAAATACCACAGATCATAGTAGCTGCGATGCATCACGAAGCGCACTCCGCGCGGGCATGCAAGCTGTACCACCGCCCAATCGATCCAGCTGATGTGGTTGCCTAAAAGCAGTACGCCGCCTTTTTGTGGGATGTTTTCGATACCGTCTACGTGGACTTGGTAGCCGAATTTCATAAACGGAATGAGTAAAATTCTAACGAAAAGCTGTGGCAGATATTTCGCGCCGAATATCCCGCAGATAAGAACGCAAAGAGCAGCCATAACGAAAATTTCGCCGCTGGCAACCGCAAAATGCACCAAGATGATGGCGATGAGCAAAAACAGCACCATAAAGATATTTTGGATGAAATTTGAGCCCGCGAGCACCCGCCCCATGCGCTCATCGGCGGTGAAAAACTGAATGACGGCGTTGAGCGGCACGATGAAAATTCCGCCGCTAAATCCGAAGAAAAACGACGCCGTACCGAGCCAAAATACCGAGTGCGCGTTGGCTAGTACCATTAGCGCGAGCGCAAGACCGAATGCGCCGAACGGCACGATACCGAGCTCGATATGCTTTTTGCAGTAGCTGCCCGCAAAGATCGAGCCTAGCGCGATTCCGATCGCGCTAAGAGCTAAGATCACCTGGATCACCATTACGTTGTCGCTGCCGCTAAGGCTCTTGTAGTGAGCCGGGAAGGTCGCTATCACGAGCTGCGAGACCGCCCAAAACATCGAAAGTCCCAGGGTGCAGAGTAGGACGTTTTTGTCTTTGACGACAAATTTTAAATTTTGCTTCAGATAGCGCAGGCGGAGATATTCTTTCGCGTTAAATTCCGCTTGCGGCTGCGCGGCGTCGAAGAATGGAATTTTATACGAGTAGTATGTTTCAAGCGCGGAGCCCGCGACCAAAAGCACGCCGATGAACCAAACCGAGCTCATCAGCTCGCCCGCGTCGCTGCTGCGCGTCGCAAACAGCTCGAAAATCACCGAAAAAACAAGCGATGAAAGCAGAATCGCGATGATAGTAAGAGCCTGCACGAGGCCGTTTGCCGCGCCTAAATTTTTCGCGCCGACGATCTTTTTAATCAGGCCGTATTTGGCGGGCGAGTAGATCGCGCTTTGCGCCGCAAGCAGGATCGTCATAAAAAATGCGAAATAAAACCACCCACACAGATAACCTAGCGTAATGAGCGCGGTAAGCGCGACGCCGAGTTTCGCGCAGATCCGCGTGATGCGGGTACGCGAGAATTTGTCGTTGAGATAGCCGCTGGCGCTAAAAAGAAATACGTAAGGCAGCAAAATCAGCAAATTTACAAGCGAGGTAAGGGCGATGAGAGCGCCGGAATCGGCGCTTTTGACAAGGACGTTTTGAATCGTGATCTTATGGCCCAGATCGACGCTTGCGTTGATAAACATAATCGCCAAAAACGGCAAAAATCCGTTGATTTTTAGTAAAGATTTCAAGCTATCTCCTTTAAAAACGGGATTTTATCTCACGGAAGTTAACGGACGCAAATTTAAGGCGGCTTCGCTACAATTACGCAAAAATTAAAGGAAAAATATGAAAGTGCAAATCACAAATCATGACGTCGATAACCTCAATAAATTTATGCTGCTTTACAGCAAAAAGGCGCGCAAACAGCGTCTAGTCAGCACCTACGCCATACCGTTTGAGTTTTTGCTCATGGGCATCATCATCGACGGGCTTTTAAAAACGGCGCCGATTGCGAGCGTGGCGTCGGTTATTTTGGGTGCGGCGTGGCTTATTTTTTATCCGAAATTTTACCGCCGCATGCTAAGAAAACATCTCTCTGCCGCCAAACTCGCGCAAGACTCGAGCACGGAGATGAGCTTCGTCGCGGACGACGAGACGATCTCGTTTTCAAAAGGCGAGCCGCGCGCAAGCGAGAAATTTACCGCGCGCTCGCTAAATCGCATCGCTGCGGGCGGGGAGAATTTTTTCTTGGCGTTTGATCGCGGCCTTCACATCGTCCTTCCCAAAAATGCCGAGACGGACGCCGCGGTGCAGCATCTCGCAGATCTACGCGGGCTGCAGATCGAATCCGTGGATATGGACGTTGAAATTTAACTCAGGCGTAGCCTGCACCACTTAAAGCGTCGTCGGGGGATGGATGGGGTTTGTGGGCGAGCAGAGCAATGCGGTGCTGTGGGGCAGCGCCGCCTCTGCGAGAAGTATGACCTCGCAATTTAAGCCCCCTTCCCGCCCCAAGAGAAACATATCGCGGGCTAAAATTTAAACGGAATTTCATTTTGTAATAAATTTAAAATTTCTCTATGTAGAATTTGCCTCTAGGATTTGGGGTGTGGCAGCGTTTTCTCTTAAGAGGCAAGGGGCGCTACTTGCGAGGCGCTCCCCTTCCCCCTTAAAATCCCCCAACCCCTGGCACGCTCAAAGGGCGAGCTACGCTCGCGCTAATTTTAAACTGCGGTTGGCGGCAAAATTTTGGCTAAAATTCTACGTTCAGCTTGTCGTTACGCCTCGCGCATCTCCTCTGCTAGGCGCTTTTTGTAGGCGTATCTAAAATAAGATGACAAAGCTGGCGGCCATATTAGCGCTAAACCTATCGCTAACACCACGCTAGCCCAGCGCAAGAGTACCGAAAATATTTCTGCATAGTTTGCCGTATTGATATCAAACCATGCCACTGGCATGAAGTTTTGGATTGCGATTAAATATATAAGAGCACTTGTTAGCATGGCGGGTAGAAAATAATTCAAGACATTTAATTTTTGGTAGTTTATATCCGCGGTAAGATAGCCTACCACACACGCAATAAAAATAAATGAGTATAAAGTAGCGCGCAATATTGCTAGGCGTTGTAACCCGAGAGCTTGATTGCTGGCGTTGTCATCGTTTGTGTTTTGATTATTTTTGTTTGAGCGCCCTGCAGTAAAAGCAAAATGTGCGCCTATCGCCACAAAGCAAACACATTGCGTAAAATCGTAAAGTAGACAAATAGAAAACCATTCCAATATATCTAAATCATGGTAGTCTTGAAGCTTCTCACTTACCAGATAAAGCCCTGATATTCTTATTACACAAAACATCGCCGCGAGCAAAATCGGATGCAGCGCAAGCCTGCCGCTTCTTAAATCCGAGAGTAAATTTTTAAAATATCCCATGCTTTCCCCTTAAAATTCCGCGGAATTTTACTCGCTTCTTATGTTTTAAGGCGCGGTTCGGAGCTGAAATTTTAAAGCCACTTTGCTCGTTCATTGCTAGGGTCCGTTTCGTTGCCGATCGCTTCGTAGCGCGAGTAGTAAAACTCCACAAACTCCCGCACCTGCGCCTCGCGCGGCAGATACACGCCGCCGCTAAGCTCCGCAAAGCGCGATAAAAATTCCGCCGCGTCCTTTTTGTCGCAATAAAGCCGCGCCAGCTCCTCATAGTTTTGCAGGCACGTAGCTTTGAAGCTCTCATAGCCCGCGCGGTCAAATTTAACCGCCAGCCGCGCGCGCTCAAATTTCAAAACGCCCGATGCAAAAAGCAAGCTCAGATGTATCAGAGCCTCGCAATAGTAGGGCTTGAGCTCCTCCACCCGCTGCCACGCGATGAGTCCCACGGCGCGGCGGATTAACTCGTCCAGCACCGGCAGGCAAAACTCCTCCTCCTCGCGGAAAAAGAAGCTCACGAGCCCGCCGGTGGTCGCCTTGTACTCCTCGATGAGCTTAAAAAGCCCCGAGCGGTTCATGCGCGCCTCAGTGTCCGCGTCGATGAAAAATATATGCCCGAACTCGTGCCCGATCGTCGATATTTCGTAGACGCGGCGCCAAATTTGCGGCTTTTTAAATAAAATTTCGCGTCCGAAATTTAGGTATTCAAGTTCAAATATTTCGCTGCTTAGCCGCATAAAAGGTCTAGCCTTGGCGCTTTCATAGACGAAATTTACGAAGGCGAAAATTTTCTTGCCGCAGTTGGTGCTTACGAACTCGTCGTTGGGTACGACCTGCGCCGAAAATAGCCCGTTAAGATCGGCTCCGTAGTAGATCAGCGGCGCGCAGACATAAAGCTGGGTTTTGGCGATGTTTGAGAGCACGAGCGAGTGCATGACGGCGTTATTTGCGCCGATTTTTTCATACGCGCGCTCAAAGCTCTCGCTTACGCGCGCTTTAAATTCCTCCGCGATAAACTCATACGCGCCTGCAAGCCTGACGTCCCATTCTAGCGCGACTGCGTGCGTATAGGCGTCTTCGTAGTACTCAAGCGGATGGCCGATCTGAAGCGGCGTTTTTATATCCATCCACGCGATCTCCGCATCCCGCCACGCGCCGATCACCGCGCTAGCGTCTTTCTCGCAAAAGGCCTGCTTGAGCTTGCCTAGATACGCGATGTAGTCTAGCTCGCTTTCATCTTCGGCAAGCGTCACAAGGCGCTCTAAAAGATCGCTAAATTCGCTCTGAAGCTTTGCCGTCTCATCCGCAAATGCCACGGCGTAGGGCACCATTTGGGATTTGCCCTCGCGCTGCACTATCGCGCCGTAGCAGCGCTCGCAGATCTCGCCGTGAGGTGTGCGCATAAACAGCTCCTCTTGCAGTAAAAATTCCTTCGCCTGCGCAAGCGAGCTAAATTCCTTCTGCAAGCGCTTGTTCGTACCTTCGATAATTAGGGCTTGCCAGCCTTTTTGCATATCGCTTAGCACGAGCCCGATGCGGTGCACACCCTTTAAAAGCTCCAGATAAAACGGCTGCAAAATCCCCTGTGCGCCTGCCTCGGCGATGAGCGCTGCGTGCATGCTCTCGTGTATTTCGCGCGTGAAATCATACATTTTGCTCTTTAGCTCGCGCTGGCGCGCCTCATCGTAGCCCAAGCGGCGAAATTCTTGTAGTAGCGGATCCTCTTTGAGATCCACGATGCGGCGCAGCACGGCTATGCGCGCAGTATCGCCAGACTCAAAGCCGCAGATCTCCAGCCCGCGCGTGATCAGCTCGACGTGCGGCTCGTCGTAGAGGGCGTTTAGTCGCGCCTTAGCGCTCGCCGCCATCTCGCTAAGTTTTGCAAAATCGTTCATCGCGTATCCTTTTTGCCGTTTTTATCGTTTGCAAGCGAGCGAAATTTTATCTCCGCCCGCCTAAAATTTCGGCGTAGATTTTTGCCGATTGTATCGAAAAAGTGTTAAATTTACGCGGTTAAAATGGGCGAAATTTTAAAATTTAGGAGTGAAAATGCAGGATTTAAGCGATTTCGGCGAGCCGCGTACCAAGATCGTGACGCTGCCTAAGGATACGAACAGCTCGGGCAATATCTTCGGTGGCTGGATACTCAGCCAGATCGATCTTGCAGGCGCGATCGCAGCGCAAGAGATAGCGCCAGAGCAGGTAGTGACGATCTCGATGGAGGAGGTGATTTTCAAGCGGCCCGTATTCGTCGGCGACGTGGTGAGCTGCTACGCAAAGGTCCTAGGCGTGGGCAACACCTCGATCCGCGTGCAGATCGAAGTGATCGCGCTGCGACTGAGCGAGGACGGATTTCGCGAGCGTCTGCACGTAACCAGCGCGATTGCGACATACGTAAACGTCACCAAAGATGGGCAGAAAAAGCCGATCAGCGCGGAGATCAAGCGGCTGCACGGGTTTTAAGCCTGGCTGCTTAAATTTAAAATTTTAACTCGCTTGATGGGCGGTGTTTTCGCAACTTGAATGTTTAAATTTGATCTTTGGATTGAAATTTACGCTCGCAGCTTTGAAATGACGCTCTAAAATTTAGACTAGCCGCCGTACTTTAAACGAGCGCTTTTAAATTTAGTCGCTTTGCGCCGTGCGGCTGGGCTTTAAATTTAGAACTACGAAAATTTTAAAATTTACTGGAATTTTACGTGAAGTTTTGGAATTTTGCGGCGCGCAGATTAATAAGAAGATTAAAACGCGCCGCAGCACGCGCACTCGCGGCTAGTTCGCAGCGGCCTGAAGCTCTTCGGAAAGCTCGCTTTGTATCTCGGCGTTGCTCTTTACGACCATGCCCGAACCGTGGATGACGCTAGGCATACAAGACGTGCAGACGTGCACATCCTCGCCGTTTTTGTGCGCCTTGATAAATACCGCGTTCTCATCCTCGCTGCTTTTTAGCGAGCAGATATTGCAAATGTAAATATTGCCTGATTTCATAAAAATCCTTTCAAAAAAATTACCTTATTTTATGAAAATTTTAAAATTTTTCATTGATTTTAGTTAATTTTTAGCGATTTTTGATCAATTCTCGCTCATCGATCAGCAAAACGTGGCTTAAAAAGATGATGAAAAATAGCTGGAAAAACAGCCCCACCAACGGCACCAAGCACAGCAGATAAAAGACGAACGCGCTTAGGCTAAATTTATACCCACCGCCCCTTTTGTAGCAGCGCTCGAAGCTTTTGGCGCTTAGCGTGTTTGAGGCGACGTCGATCAAAATCAGCTTGTAATAGATATAAAAAAACGGCACGTTGATGATGAATAAATTTATCACCGGCACGAACAGAAGCACCGAGCAGATGAATAAGATCGCTAAAAATTTTAAAATTTCAAGAGCCGTTAGTTTCAGCACTCGCGCCGTGCTCGCCTCGTCCGCGCGGCTTAGGTGGTAGTGGCGGGCGTTGATCTCTTTAGTGACCGTAGGCGTCAAAAAGGCTGCGATTAAAAGCGCGCAAAACACGCTAAGCATAAGCACCGCAAAGCTTGCGAGCGCGTAAAAAATCGCTCCGATGATCCATTTCGTCGCGGCAAAGCTTAGAATTTTCGCGACTATCGGGAAGCGCTGCTCGTCTAGGAAGCTAAAATCGCCGCTTTGCGCACCTGCGCTAAGCACGCTAAAAAGCTCGCTACCGCCGAAATACGCTAGCACGCCTAAAATCACTAGCGGACAAAAAAACGGCAGCAGCGAAAGCAAAATAAACTTGCGCGTGAAAAAATCCTCGCTGCTGAGTCTAAAAATTTTACCCATTTGCCGCGCTCGCATTAAATTTTAAAATTTCAAACTTCTCGGCTTTTGCGGTATTCGCGGCTCTCGCTGCGGGAGCTTTGAAATTTATGGCGAAGATTTTGAAATTTGCACCCGCAATTTCATGATTAAATTTAGCCCTAAATTTAGATTTAAATTTCATTGCTTCGCGCTATTTCGCGGCCTCGTAAATTTCATCCAGTTTGGCGTAAATTTCGCTCACGCTCACCGTTCCGCCGGCGAGAATTTCAAGCAAGACTTCATTGTCCTCTTTTTCGCCCCAAATTTTGCGGTAGCTGCCCTCTTTGTAGCCGTGGTCTTGGCGGAATTTATTCAGCACGTTTTTTCCGATATATTTTTCAAATAAAATATCGAGGCTCACGCCGCATTTTAGCGCCACGCGGAAAAAGTCGGTCAAAAGCTCGCCGATATGCAGATCAAAGCCGCTCGTTTCGTGGACGATAAGCTCGATGTCGTTGATGATCTCGTAGATGCTGTATTCTCTGATGTCGTAGGCGTAGGAGCTAAACTCCGAAAAGCCGCTAACTGCGGTAACGTCGCTTACGAGGTGATCGATGTCCTTGTGGCCGCAGTTTTGCTCCAAAATATAGCTCATCACGAAGTGCCAAATATCTACGATTTCGATCGCGATATTGTCTACGTCGGGCTTTGCTTCGATATTTTTCCAGTGCTTCCACGCGAAGCTGTCGATGAGCTCGGCGCACTCCATATAGATGCAGCGCTTCCAGTTGATCAGTTTGCCGTTTTTAGTGTAGCCGTCCTCCCAGCCTGCGCCGTTGGTTTCGTCGTTTAGGCGCTGCTGCATCAAAAACATCTCTTTTACTTTTTTATAATTTTCCATCTTTTCTCCTAAAATTTAGCGCATAATTATAGCCGATAAAAGAAAATCATTGTATAATTGGAGCAAAAAGGAATTTTGAGATGAAACGGGATTGCGACAAATTCGGCGATTTTTTAAGCAAGATGAAACTCCTCTCGCTTGCGGTGCTGAGGGATAATCTGCCCTATTGTTTCAGCGCGTTTTACGCCTACGATGCGCAAAATAAAGAGCTCATCATCTCAAGCTCCTCGGATACGCAGCACATCAAAGCGATCTTTTCAAATAGGCACGTCTCGGGCACGATCGCGCTGGATACGAAGTTTGTGGCGCGCATCAAGGGGATTCAGTTTACCGGGCAGATCCGCAGCGCCGACGAGCGCGCCGCAACCCTATATCTTAAACGCTTCCCGTTTGCGCGCGCGATGGAAGCGGAATTTTATACGATCAGACTTGATTGGATGAAGCTAACCGACAACACTCTAACCTTCGGCAAGAAGCTAATCTGGGAGCGGTAGGGCCGCTTCGGAGATTAATTGCTTGAATTTGCGGAATTTTAAATTTTACTAAACTCAAATTTTATCAAACGGGATTTTAAAATACGCGCGGAATTGCGGAATTTTAGCTCGCTTGATTTTTTATGAAATTTTACGATACGAAATTTAGCGTAAAATCCGTTTTGATTTTATTTTGAGAGCGAATTTTCCGTTTAAAATTTCGCGCCGTAATTTTAAAACCTCAAGACCTTGCTTCTTAGAATTTATCCGGCGCTAGGGCTTAGCTCTGTCGTTCCCTGATTTCGCTTACTAGCCGCCCGCCGATCGCGTAGTCGTCAGTGGATATTTCGTCTATCGTCACGACCGTAGTTTTCTCGCCCCTGCCTAGCACGGCTACGAGGGCGTCGGTGAGGTTTTTAACGAGCCTTGCTTTTTGTTCGCGACTTAGACCGCCGCGCTCTTTGGTAATTTTGACGTTTATGTAGGGCATTAATTCTCCTGAAAATAAACGTAATTGTAGCCAAAATTTCGTCTGTGCGCCTAAAAGTGCAAAATTTTATGTTAAAATCGCCGTGATCTGAATTTAAGGAGAAAATATGCCATTGCTGGATAGTTTTAAAGTCGATCATACTCGCATGAATGCCCCGGGCGTGCGGCTCGCAAAGAGCATGAGCACCAAAAGCGGCGATAGGATCAGCGTCTATGATCTGCGGTTTTGCCGTCCGAATTTAGAGATCATGAGCGAGCGCGGCACCCACACGCTGGAGCATCTTTTCGCGGGCTTTATGCGCGAGCACCTAAATAGCGCGGACGTCGAGATCATCGACATTTCGCCGATGGGGTGCCGCACAGGCTTTTATATGAGCGTGATCGGCACGCCCAGCGAGAGCGCCGTCGCGGCAGCGTGGAGCGCGAGTATGAAGGATATTTTGGGCGTGGGCTCTCAAGCGAATATCCCCGAGCTAAATAAATTTCAATGCGGCACCTTCGCGATGCACTCGCTAGCAGAAGCTAAACAGATCGCGCAAAACGTGCTAAATAAGGGTATCGGCGTGATCAAAAACGACGAGATCGCGTTGGATCTAAATTTGATCAAATAAATTTAAAATTTTACACCCACCAGAGCGCCGTCGTTACTACTCGGCAGCGACGGCGCCCGACTCAACACCGAACTTCAAAGCAAAATCAAAATTTAGGGGTTTATTTTATAAATTTAGCGGACAGATACGCTATTACCGACTAAATTTACGAATTCATTTATTTAAATTTTATAAATTTAACCGGCAGTCGCAGTTTCAGCAGCCGAAGCCGCAGACCTTTCATGCCGGTATAGAAGCTCTCGCGACTCATAGACACAAGATGCGCCGAGTACCCGCATATTATTTCATCCGCTTCTGCGCCCCAAGAGAAAATTTCATAAATTCTAAATCCGTTTTGCGTTATCATTGCGCTAAATTTAAAATTTTACGCAAAGGGGATCATATGAAAAATACGGCATTCATCACGGGCGCTACGAGCGGCTTTGGAGAGGCGATTTCTAGGGCGCTTAGCGCGCAGGGCTATAAGATCATAGCACTCGGGCGCCGCAAGGAGCGGCTACAAAAGCTAGCGAGCGAGCTAGGCAACACGCACATTATCGCCGCAGACATTCGCGATAAAGCTGCGGTGTTTGATGCCGTAAGTGCGCTGCCTGAAAATTTCAAAGACGTCGAGGTGCTGGTAAATAACGCAGGTCTTGCGCTAGGGCTTGAGGGGATCGCGCAGACGCCCGTAGAGGATTTGGAGACGATGGTCGATACGAATATCAAAGGCGTACTGTATTCGACCAAGGCGGTGCTACCGCTGATGATCGCGCGCAAAAGCGGTTATATCTTCAATCTCGGCTCGACTGCGGGCGCGTGGCCCTATCCGGGTAGCCACGTTTACGGCGCGAGCAAGGCGTTTATCAAGCAGTTTAGCCGCAATATCCGCAACGACCTGCGCGGCACGGGCATCCGCGTGACGGAGATCGCGCCGGGAATCTGTAAGAGCGAGTTTAGTGAGGTACGCTTTAAGGGCGACGTAGCGCGCGCTGCGGCCGTGTATGAGGGGGTCGATGCGATCCTGCCCGAGGATATCGCGCAGATAGTGCTAAGCTGCCTGGTGATGCCACACCGAGTCAATATCAACGTCGTAGAGGCGATGGCGACGCAGCAGAGCTGGGCTGGGCTTTTTATAGAAAAAAGCTAGGTTCTTCGGCTTTAAGACTCGCGAGCGAAAGACGGGGTTCCGTATAAATTTCGGTTCAAATTTATCTTACGAGATAGCTTAAATTTGGAGTAAATTTAAAAAATTCATTCTAAAGCCCGGTTATGAAAAGCGCGGATAGATTGATTTCACTTTCGCTGCACAAAAAGAATGCTAAAATTCTGCCGAAACAGCACCGGATGCGGTGAACTTAAAGGAGAGAAAATGCAAAGAATTTTTCATATAAAAGATGCTATTTGTAGCGACGAGCGAGCCGTAAAAACGACATTTTTTACTACGGAGGCCACTTGCGGCGCGGTTTGGATCGTCAAACGCGGCCAGGTCGTAGCGCCGCATATTCACCCAGACGGCGATGATGTGTGGATCTGCTTAAGCGGACGCGGCGTGTTTTATCCGAGCAAGGGCGAGGAGGTGCCGATCTGTGCGGGCGATCTAATCATTTCCAAAAGCGGAGAGTGCCACGGTATGAAAAATACGGGCGATGAGGATTTTGTGTTTGCAAGCGTTACGGCGCCGATTCCGTGCGGCTACGAAGCGATTTGAATTAAAATTCGCCAGAGATTTTGTGGCATTCGTAAAATAAATTAGCGCCGCAAAGAGTTGAATCAGAATTTGTCTGTAGCGTTAAATTTCATAAATTTAGCCGCGCTTTTGTACAATTTCAAGTGCCGCGCAATCTGCGGCGAGATTAAATTTGAGGCAAAAGATGTATGAAGATTTTACGCAAGAGCCAAAGGGCAAGCGCGCGCAAAAGAAGCGCAAAGCTAGGGCGCGCGAGGCAGAAACAGATCGCAAGCCGGTGCGAGACGCGCCTCGGGGCATGCCGCTTTGGCGCAAGATCGCGCTTGGTATAACGTTTGCGTTCGCGGCTTTTAGCGTGCTTATTATGTCGGCGGTTATAAATTCCGCAGACGACTACTCGCCGCAAGAGCAGATCAAATACAGCGATTTTTATAAAAAAGGGGATGAAATTTATGCCCTCGTGGTGGGCGCGGGCTATTTTGCGATACCGAGCGCGGACGCGGCGAGCTTTCGAGTTTTGGATTTCGGCTCCGGCTACCGCTCCAACGTCGCGGCGGATAAAAACGCCGTATATTGCGGAAACATCGCGATGAGCGAGCTGGAGCCAGCGCGCACGAAAGCCGTGGCGTTTGGATACGTAAGCGACGGGCGAGTTAGCTATTTTTGCGACGGTGAGGCGCTGTCAAACGACGCGCTGGGGGCGTTTAAGCTCACTTATCAAACCTTGGCGCATATTTTTTGGGATGCGCCCAAGCCGCAAAGCTACGTTTATAAATTTAAGCGAATCGACGCTACGGATCTGCGCCAAATCGCGGGTGTGTATTACGCTGCGGAGGGCTCGCGCGCGTTTTATAAGGGAGAGGTTTTAGCGGGCGCCGATGCCGCGAACTTGCAGGCTATAAAGGGCTCTGACGGAAGGGCTAGCAGCGTTTATGCCGCGGACGGCGCGAACGTGTATTTTAAAAACCTACGCCTTGACGCGCGCGATAACGGCGGGCATTACGAACTTTTGAGGCAGTGGTTGGACTATTTTTTGTGGGATGCGAAAAGCGGCGACGTTTTTGCGAATGATTTAAAATTTGACCTCGCCGCCGCGCCCTATACTCCGCTAAATAGGCAGCTTACACACTCAAACCATCTGCTTTTTGCCTCCCCTGGCGGCATCTATTATTTTGACGAGAATGACGGAAAGCAAAAGCGCGCGGCAGACAACCCCTTTGAGGGCGAAGTTCGCGCGCTTAGCGGCAGCGTATTTCAAAGCGGCGAGCGGATATATTTTTTAGAAGGCGCCGAAGTTTGGGGCGGCGGCCGCAGCAGTCGTAGGCTGGTCGCTCGCAAAAGCGGGCTTTTCGCGCTCGAGCTGCCGCATGAGTGGCGCAGGGTCGGCGGCGTGCACGGCGGGCTATACGGCTGGATCTATTCAAACGGTGGGCGATTTTTCTACTTCGACGATCTGGGCTCTTCGCAGCTGATAGATCGGTGCATTTATGAGATCAGGGATCTAGATTTGGTTGAAATTTTGCTTCAAAAAAGCAGCCTTGGCACGAGTAAAATTCGCGAGATGATAAAGAATGGCGGGCTTGAAGCAGTGGATGGCGAGCTACTTTTTGAGGTAAAGACGCGGGTGGAATTTTAGCTGCGATTTGAGCACAATTCGAGCATGGAAAGTGCTGCTAAATTTTAAATTTGATTTTATTTCGGCATAAATTTATGAAATTTAAGCGGTACCGCGGGCTTTGGCATGAGCTTAGAATTTCGTCGTAAATTCCTTTAGAGGGAGCGCGCAAATTCCGTTTTGCACTGTCGCGACAGCGCGCGAAATATTTTGTATCGGTCGCGATTTTTGCGTCGCGGCGCGCTTTGATAAGGCGTCGCCGTAAATTTTATTTTAGCACCGCGGTTTCCGTAAAATTTCGTTCTCGATGTGGACATACGTAAATTTAAAAGGCTTAATCGCAAAGTTGCACGCATAAAATTTGCGCGCCTAGGCTTGCGAAATGAAATTTAAAGGCGCGGATTCAAAAGCGTAAATCTCTTTTTCGATATAAAATTTAGCAGAGCAAGTGCAGATCAAGTGGCGCGATAAAAGCGCCGTTTTGCAAATTCGCGGGCTTTAAGTGAAGCAAAAACAAAGCGCTATTTTATAAATCCGCTTGCTACTACGCGGTCGCGCTCGTCGTAAAAAACCGCGAGCTGCGCCGGAGCGATGCCTGCTGCGGGCGCGGACAGCACGGCATGCACGCCGCCCCCTTCACGCGGCGAAATTTTAACGGGGAGTTTGGCGCTACGGTAGCGGATCTTAACGCCGAGATTCGGCATATTTAAAATTTCATCCCTGCTTAAAAAAGCGTTGAAATTTTCGGTGTCGAACTCGTAGGTCGCCAGCTCGTCCTTGCCGCCCACGACGATCTCGTTTTTGTGCGGGTCGATGCTTAGCACGAAGTGCGGCTCATGCGCGCCGTGCACCGTAAAACCGCGGCGCTTGCCGATCGTGTAGTGCATATAGCCCTCGTGAGTACCGATGGCGTTGCCCGCGCGGTCGCGCACGATGCCGGGCATTTTGGTGCCCGTATGACGGTTCAAAACGTCGATGTAGGTGGTGTCCACAAAGCAAATCTCGCTGCTTTCGCTCGCAGAAGCGATCTGCGAAAGCTCCTCATAGGCGCGCGCGGCCTCTTTGACGTCCTTTTTATACATCCCCCCAAGCGGAAAGAGCATAAACTTAAGCGCGGCGGGATCGATGTTTGCTAAAAAATAGCTCTGATCTTTGCTAAGATCGGTCGCAGTTTTTAAAAGCCCGTCCTCGATGCGGACGTAATGCCCCGTAGCTAGGCGCTCAAAGCCCTGCTCGCGCGCGAATTCTAAAAGCTTGCCGAGTTTTATACGGCGATTACATAGCGCGCACGGATTTGGCGTAAGGCCGCCGATATAGGCCTGCACAAAGGGCTCGTAAACGTCGCGATTAAAATCATCCTGCAGATCCAAAATGTGGATTTTTATACCCAAAAACTCGCCCACTTTGCGGACTTTGGCGATGTTTGCCTCGTGATAGCCGGGCTTTGCGTGCAGCTTCATATAACAGCCCTGCACCTCGTGCCCCGCGTCTTGCAGCAGTTTCGCGCACATCGAGCTATCCACGCCACCGCTCATCGCGACTAAAATTTTCACTCTCCAGCCCTTTTTCTAACGTCGTTTAAAATTTCATCCAGGCTGCCGCAGAGCATAAAATTTTGCATATCCTCTTCGCTTATAGCGCCCGATTTTAGCAGCGAAGAGCGGAAAAACTCCATCAAAGGCGCGTAAAATTCCTCGTCGTAAAGATAGATCTGAGCGCGCTTAAAGCCCGTTTGCACCAGCACTAAAATTTCAAATAGCTCATCTAGCGTCCCAAATCCGCCCGGAAAGATGACGAAAATTTCGCTGTTTTCGATGAGCGCGCCTTTGCGCGGCGCAAATGCCGAAAAATGCGCGCCCGTAGTTAAGAAGCCGTTGCTTTTCTGCTCAAACGGCAGCGTGATGTTAAAGCCCACGCTGTGCGTTTTTGCGCGCGAGAAAGCGCCTTTGTTCGCGCCCAGCATAATCCCGCCGCCGCCGCCCGTGATGATCGCGTATCCCATATCCGCAAGCGCCGCACATAGGGTTTGCGCGTCTTTTACGTATCGGTTATCCTCGCTAAAGCGCGCCGAGCCGAAGATCGTAGCGCTGCGGCCGACGTAGCGAAGGCTGTTTCTCGCGATTTTGATATCTTTTAAAAGTTCTTTTATCTGCATGATTAATCTATCTTTTTCGTATATGTTTTAAAATTTTGGCTTTTAGCTTAGCATTAAATTTTTAAATTTAGCCTTAAAATAGCGGATTGTAGCTGTTTTAAAATTTCATCGTAAATCATACTAGGTTACTAAGTTTTCGTAAAAATCCACCGATACCGCGATAAGCGCTCATATCGATCGGCTCCAAGCCCTGTTTGCTCAGAAATCGCGAGACGCTCTGTCTAAGCGCGATAGTAGCGGGCGAGAACGGGCGGTGCGAATTAAAAAGCACGCGGTTGTGCGCGCACTCGGCGACGTCCTTGCAAAACGGCACGAACCCTAACAGTTTGAAATTTAGCTCGCTTATGTTTTTCTGCGCGACCGCCTTTAAATTTTCGTAGATCATCACGGCGTCCTCTTCGCTCGCGGTGAAATTTAACAAAAACAAAATCTCTTTTTTGCTCGCCCCGAGCGTCTTTAAAAGCGCGTAGGTGTTGCTGATCGCACAGGGCTCGTTCGCGCACAGCACGACGTTGTGATCCGCAACCTGGGTGAAGCTTTTTAAGCTTTCAAGCCCCGCGTCGATCAAAATAAAATCGAAAATCCCTGCCTCTTTCAGCTCGCTTATAAATTTAGCGGAGTTTTCGCCCGCGCCGTCCGCAGGCGAGACGAGAGTTAAATTTTGCGAAATTTTTACCGCGCTTGCACTTTGAAGCGAGATTTTTTTGCCCTGCAGCGCGTTTAGAATGATCTCTTGGTTGCTAAAGCTCGGAGCCTCGATAATCGCCGTGCGGTAGCCTATCTCGCTTAGAATTTCGGCGAAATTCGCCACGATCACGCTCTTGCCGACCCCGCCTTTGGCGCTTAAAAAATTTACGATTTTATTTTGCATATCAGTCCTCTTTTAAATTTCATCGTTCCAAGCGGCAAAATCACGCTTATGCGCTCGTTTGCTCCCGGATGCGGCAGAGCTAGCCTGCCGTTTGGTCTTATCTTCGCGCTTGCGTATAAAATATCCACGTCCAGCGTGCGCGGCGCGTTTTTAAAGCTTCGTTTACGCCCAAATCGTAGCTCCGCGCGCTGCATAATCTTAAGCAGCGGAAGCGGCGCTAGGGAGCTTTGCACTAGCATCACGGCGTTTAAAAAATTTTCCTGCCGCAAAAAGCCGAACGGCTTGTTTTTTAAAATCAACGAATTTTGCGCTACGAAAAAGCGCGTATCGCTTTGTAAAACGCGGTAAAATCGCTCGAAGCGCCGCCTGACGTCCCCTAAATTTCCGCCGAGTCCGAGCAGATATAAATTTTTAAAATTTCCGCGCTCGCGGCGCTTCATCGGAAAAACGGCGCTTTTTACGACGCACAGCGCGTCCGCGCATTCGTAAAATCCGCTTTTCTTAAGTCGCACGTTCATTGGACATGCTCGCTTAAAATTTCAGCCCCGTTTTCGCGCACGACCACGACGTCCTCGATGCGCACGCCA
>CAUQNJ010000026.1:0-26884 GCA_963519515.1 uncultured Campylobacter sp.
GGAAATTTACGCTGTTGCCGCTACCGCTAGAGGCATCCGCTGCGTAGACGTTACCTGAAATGGATACGGAGCCGTCTAAATTTACGGAGTTGCCAGAGGCGTTTTTGCCCGCTCCTGCGCGAGCGCCCTTGACGTAGCCCGTTACGCTGCCGCCGTTTAAATTTACCGTATTGTCGCTTACGTCGCCATTTTCGCTGTATCCGCCTAAAAGGTTCTCTTGGAAGGCGACATTTGTTGCATTCACTTTATTTGTGCTCGCGCCGGTTTTGCCGTTGCCGCCGATGACGCCTTTTTTCATCGTGCCGCCTTGAAGCGTCACGACATTGTCCGAAGCCGCTCCGTAGCTGCTGTATCCGCCTGCTACGTTGCCGTTTATAGTGGCGTTATCGGCTGAAATTTTATTTCTCGATGTGCCCGTTTTGCCGTGACCGCCGATCAGCTCGCTGCCGACTGTGACGTTTTCAACCTTAGAAATTTCGTTATCGTTTGCCTCATCATTCGTGCTGTATCCGCCGTAAACCGATACTCCGACCGAGGTATTTTGTAGCGATACTTTATTTTTTGTGGCTGCGCCTTTGCTTTGCCCGCCCGTTACGCCGCCTAATATGGTACCGCCGGTAACGGTTACGCTGCTTTGGCTTGTCTCTCCGACGTAGTTGAGTCCGCCCATTACGCTGCCGCTAGCTTTGCCGCCGCTCATCTTTACTACGCCGTTTTTTATCGTGGCATTAGCAATATCGGCTGCCGCAAAACTGCCGTATATAGATCCTACTTCGCCGCTTGAAAATTCTACGATGTTTGCGTCCGCTTCGCTATCGCTTCCGGAGTCTTTTACATCCAGTGAACCGTATAAATTTTTGGCTTTTCCATTTTTAAAGATCACTTTATTGCCCGTGGCTTTGGCTCCCAACCAAGCGCCTGCCACATTATTTAATACGATATTTGCATTATCTACGGTGACGGTATTTTGGTTCAATTCGCTAGCGCCGTTTTTATTTGCGCTACTACCTGCGGCTACGATATAGCCTGGTGCATTTATGCCGCCTGTGATATCAAGCGTATTGTTTAAAATTTTTCCTTGTTGATTTGAGCCCCCGAAGAATCTACCTGCGCCGTTAAATACGGCGGCTCCGTTGATTTTTACTTTATTGTTGCTGGTGGTGCCGGTGCCGTTGGTATTGGTGACATTGCCACCGTAAATTCTAGCATTATAAAACGTTCCGCCGCTTATAGTCACGGTATTGCCGTCGATGAGGCCGTTTTCGCCGTTGCCGCCTATGATTGCATTAAACGGTACGCCGCTATTTTGCCCGAAGCTTCCTCCGGAAATTTCAACTGCGTTGTTTAAGGAGCTTTGTTGCGCTCTGGCTCTGCCGCCCACTACGAGATAGCTCGTGGTTGTTCCGCTTCCTAAAAACCCTTTGGCTCCTTTTACGACGGTGTTGTCGCCGCTGATAGTTACGGTATTGCCTTCGGCATTGCCGCTATGAGTGTTTACTTGATCGTTCCAAGTGGCGTTGCCGCCTAGGACTAGAGTCGCGGTGGAGTTTGTTATATTGACGCGGTTGCTTGAGGTGCCTTTGCCCTCGCCGCCGATCGCTAAAAAAATTTCGGCGCCGTTTTGTAAATTTAAAGTATTGTCGCTTGTGATCGTAGTTTGCGCATATTTATAAACGGCGCCGTCTTTGCTGCCGTCGCCTATACCGCCGCCGTAAACTATGTAGCTTGACATATCCGTGCCGGCAGGATCGCCGCTTATAGTTAGGGTGTTGCCCGAGTTGCTGCCGGTGCCTCCGTCTTTACTTTGAAAGCCGGCAGAATAATAGCCGTTTGCCGTACCGGGTCGCAAAGTACCTTCGGTAACGCCGGAGTTTGCTAAAGATTGCACCGGGAATAGAGCGGATACCGCCGCCGCGCTAAAACCGGATAAAATTGTAAAAATTCTCATATAATACCTTTTAGTAAAGAATAAAAACATTATATTAAAATTTTTTCTAAAATGCAAGCGCGATCTATCGCCTCGGTAAAACCTGCTTTTGTGCATACAGATCGAGCTTTATGTTTGCAGTACGGTAAATTTAAACTGCAAAAACGGCTAAATTTTATAGCCGAAATTTAACCGCTCTTAAATTTTAAAATTTAAGAGCCTATGAATAAATAGTCTTTTATAAAACAAAATTTTACAGAAAACTGTAAATTCCCTCTAACAAGAAATATTTTTTATCCGCGGTTCCTCGGTAAAACGGATCGAAGGTCTCTTCATAGGCGTTTTTGAAAAATCCCTCTTTGCTTAGCTTGATGAGCTCTGCATTGACGAAATCAAGCAGCTCTTGATTGCCTTTTTGCACGCCTATGCCCATAAAATCGGGCGAGCCCAAATTTTTCATAGGTACCTCTACCGTATCGTCGGCGACCGGATAGGCTAGCACTATCAGATTATCGGTAGCGTAAGCATCGACTTTACCGTCTTTTAGCATTCTGTAGCACTCTCTGGCGATCTTGCAAAACTCAAAATTGCTAAATCCCTCTTTGCGGAAAAACGCTTCGCCCGTGCCGCCGCTTTCTAGCAATATCTTTTTATTTCGAAGCTCGCTGAGGGATTTTATCCTATCGTCCTTTCTAGTTAGCACGCCTAAATTTACTGAAAAATAGGGGATCGAAAAGTCGATCTGCTTCGAGCGCGCCTCTGTTATGGTGATCGTAGCGATAACCATATCGACTCTGTTGTTAATAAGGGCTGGGATTCTATCCTCCACATTCATAGGCACGAATTCTATCCTGCCTTGCTTCGGCGCAAAAAGGTCATTTGCGATGGTCTTTGCCATCGTCACCTCAAATCCTTCAAATTTACCCTCGTTTAGCTCGCCGAAAGGCGGCTGTCCGTCATAAACTCCTATTCTAATGACGCCGTTTTGCCTAATGCTCTCTAGGCTATCGGCAAAAAGCGCAACGCACGATAATAACAACGCAAAAATTAATTTCATCCATAAATCCTTAAATTTTTAAATTTAATCTCGCCCCTAGCTCTATAGAGGCAGAAAGTAGGTCAAAATTTTACTTTAAAATTTTTAAACTGGGCTGACCCGTTTTAAAGCATATTGTAAATTCCATCCAGCAAAAAGTATTTTTTCTCCGCTAATCCTCGGTAAAACGGATCGAAATTCTCCTCGTAAGCTTTTGAAAAAAAGCCCTCTTTGCTTAGCTTGATGAGCTCTGCGTTGACGAAATCAAGCAGCTCTTTATTGTCTTTTTGCACGCCGATGCCTATAAAATCGCTCGGCCCTAAATTTTTAAACGGCACTTCCAATATATCGTCGATGACTGAGTAGGCGAGCACTATGAGATTGTCGTTGATATAGCCGTCGGCATCGCCGCTGCGAACCATCTGGTAGCACTCTTTAGCAGAGGCGCAATAACCGATATTCGTAAATCCCTTTTGTTTGAAAAATTTCTCCGCCACGGTAGCGTTGCCTTCAAAGATGATCTTTTTATCGTGAAGCTGCGCCATATCGGTAAAGCCGTCCGCTTTGCGCGTCAGAATTCCTAAATTTACTGAAAAATACGGAAGTGAAAAATCGATCTTTCTCTTGCGATCGGGAGTGATGCTAAATAGTCCGATTACCAGATCTACTTTATTCGTTTCTAAAAATGGAATTCTATCGTTTACGCTTAGAGAGACGAATTCTACCTTGCCCTCTTTTTTGCCGAATATATCCTTGGCGATCGCGTGGGCTAAATTTATTTCAAACCCTTCAAATTTTCCGTTATTGGACTCGCAAAGCGGTGGATGTCCGTCGCGAACGCCGATGCGAATAACGCCGCTTTGTCTGATCTCTTCAAGGCTGTTTGCAAAAAGCCCCGCACAAAGCACAAATATAGCGATAAGTACTCTCATCCCCTCTCCTTTATCGTTAAATCCCAACGGTATTCTAGCAAAAATAAGGCAAAAAGGACTAAATTTTTATTAAAAATCGAATTTATTATTTGAAAAAAGGAGTAATTAGATGAAATTTTAAAGAATTTTTTGAAATTTAGCGGGTTTTTGAAAACCCGCCGAGTGTTATAAAAGGCTGTAAATTTCGTCTAGTAGAAAGTATTTTTTATCTACCAAGCCGCGATAAAACGGCTCGAAAGTATTGCTGTAGGCCTTTTTGAAAAAGCCCTCTTTGCTTAGTTTGATGAGTTCTGCGTTTACCAGCTCAAGTAGCTCCTTATTGCCCTTCGAAACGCCTACGCCGATAAATTCCGTCGAGCCCAGCGTCTTAAACGGCACTTCCAAGGCGTGATCGATGACGCCGTATGCCAACACTACGAGATTGTCGTTTATATAGGCGTCGGCTTGGCCGTTTTTTACCATTTCGTAGCATTCGTTTGTGGTGCTGCAGCGTACTAGATTATGAAATTTTTCCTTTTTCAGATACTCTTCGGGAGCCGTTGCGTTGCCCTCTACCAAAATTTTCATATCCTTAAGCTGCGAAATATCGTTGATCGCATCGGCTTTACGCGTCAGCACACCGAAATTTACGGAAAGATACGGGATAGAAAAATCGATATGCTTGCTTCGCTCGGGCGTTATGGTAAGGCTGCCGATAACCAGATCGACCTTGTTATTTACTAAAGAGGGGATACGTTCGCTTGCCGTGACGGGGATAAATTTAATATCGCCCTTTTTATCGCCGAAGATACCTTTAGCGATAGCTCTGGCCAGCGAAATTTCAAACCCTTCAAACTCGCCGTTTTTAGAATCGCTAAGCGGCGGGCGACCCTCTCTGATGCCGATTTTGATCGTGCCGCTTTGTCTTATGCTATCGAGGCTGTTTGCAAAGATACTGCCGCAAAGCGCAAAGATCATACAAAAAATTACTTTCATCCGATTTCCTTATCGTGAATTGATATTCGTTTTAAAACCTCGGCTTCAAAACGGACGATATTTTATCTCAAAAATTTTAAATATAACTTCAATTACAGAATAATATCGTTGAAAATTTCGGAAGCGACGCAAATTTCGCGCAAGCAGGAAACTAAATTTTAAAATTTTATCGTTATTTTGCGTCGAATTCTACGATTTTATTGAGCACGTATTGCTCCAGATCGCGTCTAGGCACGTCGTTTTTGAGCGCTTCGTTGTAGATATTTTCGACTATGCGGCTGTATTTTTCGTAAGGGAAGTAGAGGAAATGGTTCGCCCAAGCGCGTTTGATGAGCTCGTGCGTTAGCTTTTTTCTAGCCCACGCTTTGAAGCAATCAAAGCCGATAAAAACCGCCGACGTCGTCATAATCGTAAATAAAATGGAGAAGTGAAAGTCGATCTTTTCGAACATCGCATGCGTTAGCATTATCAAAAACATAACGCAGACGAATGCGAAGCAGGCGAAGATCACGTAGGATTTGCCGTAGTTAAATCTAAAATTTAGTTTGGAGGGATCGACGAGCATGCCGTCGTTAAACTCGGCATTAGCTTCGAGCAGATCGCGGAAGAGTACCGGCTTGTGCGAGACATGAAACATAATATCTAAAAGCTTGCTTTTAAAATTTGACCTATCCATCGGGGTTCCTTCGATTTTTGCGGCATTATATCTTAAATTAAATTGTTATAAGATAAAATAGTGCGAAATTTCAAGGAGCGATTATGTTTGAAATCAGCGGAATGAGCGGCGACGAGATAGTTTATATTAACGGCAAATTTTGCAAAGCCAAAGAGGCTGTGATAAGCCCTTTTGATCGCGGTTTCGTGCTTGGAGACGGCATCTATGAAGTAGCACCCGTGGTAAATTCTAAAATTTGCGATAGAGCGGATTTTTGGGAGCGCTTTGAGCGCAGCGCCGCGCAGATCGAGCTGAAAATTCCATATTCTCGCGAAAAATATGAGGAAATTTTATATGAGCTCATCGCGCAGGGCGGCGTGAGCGAGGGCGCTTTCTACACTCAGATCACAAGAGGCGCGGCGATGCGCGATTTTGATTACGTCCGCGGCATAGAGCCTAGCGTCTTTGCCTTTGTGTATCATACGCAAATTTTTGACAACCCGCTCGCAAAAGAGGGGATCGAGATCGTAAGCCTGCCCGAGATCCGCTGGCATAGGCGCGATATAAAATCTATCTCGCTTTTAGCTCAGTGCATCTTAAAGCACGAGGCCCACAAGGCGGGCGCTTATGAGTGTTTTTTGATCGAGGATGGGCTGGTTACCGAGTGCTCCAGCTCCAGCGCGTTTATCATCAAAGATGACATCCTTATCACGCGACCGCTTTCAAACGACATACTGCCTGGCATCCGCCGCAAGGTGATCCTAGGTCTTGCCGAGCAGGCGGGGCTTAGCGTGCAGCAGCGAGCGTTTGGAATGAGCGAGGTTTATGAAGCCGATGAGGCCTTTATCAGCGCGGCGACGCTGATGGTGCTGCCGATCGTAAAAGCAGACGGCAGAGCGATCGGCGGCGGTGCGGTCGGCAAATACGTACCGCGCCTGCGCGAGATGTACGCCGCGCGGCTAAGAGCCGAAGCGGGACTGTAGTAAGGTAGTAGAGCTTGGAGGGCGGCTACGAATTTTTTAGCAGAAGCGAGGCAAAAAGCTCGGATGTTTTAGCGGCGAGCTTAGGCGTAAGCGACGCGGCAAAAGAGCGCATAGACGGTCTTTTTGCGTTTTTGCTTAGCAAGCACGAAAGCTTTAGAACGTTTGATGCCGCTTTGCGTTTGCTACCGAACGAGGCGCAGAGCCGCACAAAGCTCGAGAAAGAGCTAGGGCGCAAATATCTGGCGCTAAATTTGAAGGAATTTGCGACCGAGGCTAGAATTTATGCGCTTGCTAAAACGATCTTGTACTACAACATTATTCAAACCGCCTTTTTAAAGAAAGATTACGTAGAGACTATATTCGCGCTAAATCTGGCCGCTGCCTTTAGCGAGCTTGAAGGCCTGCAAAGCCTTAACGGCGCGCAGCTTGCGGCGACCGGCACATACGTTGCAAGCGCGCCCGTCATCCCGCATAACGGCTTTGTGCTGGAGCGTCTGTTTTTGTTGCAAAAAAAGAGCGAGGTTTTAAGTCGCTGCAATGACGAGCAGAGGGGGCGGATCCTGCGCTCGTGGATTGAAATTTATCAAAATTACGATCTTTACGGCGATCTGAAGGCGTTTAATAAAATTCTATCCTTCGCAAAAGGCGGCGAAATTTTACCGCAGCTCGCGCACTTTGAAGCCAAAAACGCTCAAGGCTGTATGAAAATGCTGCAAATTTTGCTTAGAAGCGAATTTGAGATCTCCGGCGAGCAGGACGAGGCGGACGTTCGGGAGTTTGAGCTTAAAAAACGGCTCGTTTTGCTCTTTGGCTCGGCGCGCGGCGCAATGCCGAATGCCGCGTGGCTAAAAAAGCTGGCGCATATCAAAGAAATAATCGGCGAGCACGCGATAAAGGGGCTTGCAAGCGAAATTTTAAAGCTTAAAAATTACGAGCGGCTTCATCTTTTGAAAAACGGCAAAGAGACGAAGTTCGGCTCCTCGGACGACATAGCCAAAGGCTTTTTAAAAGCGGCGACATGGGTGCGCGAGGAGGAAGAGTTTTTGCTTAGGGCGGCTAAAATGCCAAAAAAAGCGCCCGATCCGCAAAAAATCAAGCGCGAATTAAAGGCGCGATTGGAAGGGCTTTTGGATGCTAAAAATAGCGGACGGATAGATCTGAAAACCTATATTTTAAGCAAAAAAAGAGATTGAGGCGCAGATAAAAGAGCTAGGTGGCTAAACCGCGCCGAGAAAGCCCTGGAGCGCGCGATCGCGCTTTAGATTTGGCGCAAATTCCGGCTGCAACGCTCGATGAAATTTAAAACATTTTTAGCTTGCGGGCTAAATTTATCGCGCCGCGCAAATTTAGCTCTTCTCTAGCTCGCAGATCGAATGCCTTTAGTGCAAAGCAAAAAATTTCGTCTACAGGCGCAAATTTCAGCTCGCACATCGGATCGGGCGCTTATGAAATTTATTTTAAAATTTGTCTTTTGGAGTTTGCCAGCAGATTTTGGTCACACGTAGATACGGGTTTTGCTCTCGAGCGGATCGAGGCCCGCGCAATTAAATTTACAGACGCCGCGGATTTTAATTAATACGATCTGTTCGGGTCGCAAAATCATCGCAATTTAAAATCTAGAAAAATTGCGCTCAGCCGCAAACGTCGCGGAACAAATTAAAACGGCGCGTTTAAATTTTAAATAGCCGCGAGCCGGAGGTAAATTTTAAATCATCGCGCTCAAGGCTGTTGTGATGGAGCCTTTGTCGCGGCAGGCCTTTTGAATGCGGCGCGCTGCGCAATTTCAAGTGGAATTTTTAAAGCCCTCGCGTAGAAGCAGAATTTTATTAAATTTAACCGACCCCCTCTATCTTTTGATCCGAAATTTTATAAAATTCGTTCTCTTGATAAAATTTCACCACGGCTTCATCTGCGCTTGCGTTGCGCTGCAAATACTGCAGCAGGGGCTCTGTGCGCGTATATATCACCCCGAGCCCCGCAAGGCTCGTCGCACGTGAAAGCGCCACGTAGAGCTGCCCCTTGGCAAAGATCCTGTCGATGTCGCAGATGAGCTGCGGGATGCTCATGCCTTGGGATTTGTGGATCGTGATGGCGTATGCGAGCTTGAGCGGGAACTGATAATACCGCGCCAGCACGACCTGCTCGGCATCCGTGCCGCTTGCGGCGATCTCGCTTAGTTCGTATGTTTGCAGCCCCACGCGGCTTAGCATGCCCGAGGGCTTTTTTACGACTACGCTTTCGATCTCGCCGCTGGAGCTTTTTTCGATCTTTTCGACTACGCCTTGCTCGCCGTTGAAAAACTCGCCGCTTTTGTTTGCGGTAAACAGCACCTTTGCGCCTTCTTTTAGCGTCAGATTTTGCGGCGTATTTAGCGAGGCGATCCATTTTTGAATTTTCTGCTCGCTCACTCCGCTTTGCAGCGCTTCATAAACGCCCTCAAAGCTGCTTTGCGGCGCATTAAGCTTGGACAGTCTGGCATTGTTTATCGCATCTACTTCGGCGTTTCGGCCCGAGATTATCGTGGCATCTGGTTCTGCTTGCGCGGCATCGATGAGCAAAGATCGCATCAGCTCCGCCGTCTGCTCGCTCGTGATACCGAGCCGCAGCTCGCAAAGTAGGCGGTATAGCGCCGCATCTGCCGTGCGCTTGGAGCCTATCATCTCGACGTAAAAAAACTCGCACTGCCTCCACGCATACGAGCCGAAGGCGTAATCCGAGTCGCTAAATAGGCTTGCGCGCGGCGCGCTCTCGCCCTCTTTGCGTACCGGCGGAAGTTGATAAAAATCGCCCGTGACGAGCAGCCGTCCGTTAAATTTAGAATTTGAAATTCTAAGATAGATCATCTCGAAAAGCTCGGCGCCGATCATCGAAATTTCATCGATCACGATGAGATCTGCGAGGGCTAAAATTTTTCGCAGCTCGCTTAGTTTGCCGCTTTGTTTGCGATCGAAGCTTTTTAGCTCCTCGTGGTTTTTGCAAATGCCGAAGCGGAAGAAGCTATGCACGGTCACGCCGCCGATCTCTACGGCGCTGATGCCGGTGCTGCCGAGCACGATGACGAGCTTGCCGTGAGCGCGGTAATCCTCGATGAGCTCTTTTATTACGTAGCTTTTGCCCACGCCTGCGCCGCCCGTGATAAAAATATTGCGATCTTTTAGCTTTTGGATGATGAAATTTATCAAGTTTTTTCCTATTTTTTGGCAAAATTATAGCCAAAATTTTTTAAAAGGCATTTTGTTTGAAACGACTAGTATCTCTCATCTTCGCAGCTTTGGTTCTTGCAGGTTGCGCCACCCATAAGTTTATCCCGGAAAATCCCGCGGTTTTAGATCTCGAATACGCTCAAAACAGCGAGCGGCTGCCCGCTCCCGCTTCGGTGCAAAACATAAGCGGAAGCGCGTTTAAGAGCCGCTATTTTAAAATTTGGTTTGACGATGCGCCGATTAAAGCCGAAATCGACACGTTTTGGGGGCTTAATTACGCCAAGGGGCGCCACTTTGACGCCGCAGGCAGGATATATAACGACGCGATCTATCAAAGTATCCGCATAAATGCGAACGAAGAGGCGTTCGGGCTGATCTCTGCGCCCGCTATTACGGTAAAAAACGCGCTGCTACGAAATATCCCAAGCGATCTGCCGATTTTCGGCGATCCGAGCGAGCCGGGGGAGGGCGAGCCGTTTGATTACGCCGCAAATTCCGCCGTGAGCGTGGGCTATCCGCTGCTGCTGTCGCATTACAGCAGAGACGGCGCGTGGGCGTTCGTGCGCAACGACGGCGTGTGGGGCTGGATAAGAAGCGATGCGATAAAGCGCATCAGCCCGCAACAAGCGGATATCTACGCAAATTCTAAATTTATAACGATCCTGCGCGACGGCGCGATCGTTTATGATGAAAGCGCCGCGGAGCTTTTTAGAGCGCGCACCGGCACGATTTTGCCGTATGATTTTAGCGGCGAGCGCGATCTTGGCGGCACGCTCGGCGTGCGGAGCGTATTTAGCGGCGAAATTTTAACTCAGTTTGGCGGCAAGAGATATTTCGTTAGCGCGGAGGATGCGAGGCTTTGGCCCGCGCCGCTTGATGAGCAAAACTCAAAGATCGTAGCCGCTAGCCTGCTCGGGCAGAAATACGGCTGGGGCGGGTATAAATTTCTTCGCGATTGCTCGCTTATGACGAAAGACTTTTTGGCGAATTTCGGGCTGTGGCTGCCGCGAAATTCCAAGGCGCAATCGGGCCGCGGCGAGCGTTTTTCGCTGGCAGGGATGAGCGCGGATGAAAAGCTTAGCTTCATCGGCAAAAACGGCGTGGCGTATAAAACGCTGCTGTATATGCCCGGCCACGTGATGCTCTACGTAGGGCAGGTGGACGGCAAGCCGGCGGTGCTGCACGATATCTGGGGGCTTCGCACGATGGATGGCGGGCGCGCAGTCATCGGGCGCACGGCGATTACGTCGCTTACTATCGGCTCGGATCGCGCGGACATCGCCGAGGATCGCCTGCTAATCTCGCGTATCAGCGCGATGAGCGTGCTTTCGGGTGAGGATGACGCTATTTCGGACGATCGGTTCGCTCCTGAGGATCCGAGCACTCTGTCTGCGTATGCGAGCGGAAATTAGGCTGCTTGCGGGTATGGGCGTGAATTGGACTTCGCTTAGCAGCTGCCGTCATAGTTTGCTTTTGCCGTTGGTGGAGTCGCGCGCTTGACGATGCTGCGGTGCGCGCAAGCGCAAATTTAAAATGGCGTTTTAAGTGCTGCGCCATTTTAAATTTAGCCTAGATCGCAAGCAAATTTAAAATTTCGGGCTTAAATTTAGTCTAAATTTAAGCCTCAGCTCTTGTAGTTCTTAAAATTTTGGGCAAATTTTAAAATTAGCTCGCAAGTCTGGTTAAAATTTTAAAGCGCTATCTAAATTTACGCTCCTGCTTTAAAGCTCAATCGCGCGCTGCTCCCCTTAAAAGAACAAAAAATATCTCGGCGTCTTGCGCTTATACTCTAAATACTCCTGTCCGTAGGCTTGCTCGCAGTAGCGCTCCTCGCCGAGGACCACGAGATGGTTGTATATGGCAAAGGGTGCTATCACTATGAGTAGCCACAGCGACGCCGAAGCGACGCAAACGCCCGCCATACCGAGGAAATAAAAGAAATACATCGGATTGCGCGATAGGCGGTAGATGCCTCCCTGTGCGGCTCTGTCCGTAGGCGCCGCCGCATAGTCGTAAAACGCCTTGATGAAGCCCGCAAAAGCCGCTATATAGATCACCGCTCCGATCCAAAACCACGCGCTGCCCGTCTTAAGCGGCACGAACACCGACAAAATGAGCAGCGCTACTTGCAGCAGCGAGCTTATGATCGCATTTCGCTTGTCCGCGAGCGTGTACCACGAGGTATCGGTGGCGCGCTTGCCGACCTCTTTGTAGATAAACATATATGCGAACTGTATAAGCACCATCGCAAATGAGGGTATCCAAGCGCCCGATAGAGTAGGCTCAAGCGTCGTAAAAAATGAAATTTCCATGACCGCTCCCTTTGCTTTAAATTCTATCCGTAGCTTTGTTTTGCCCTTGTTTGCTTGTCGTTGCTTTGTCTTTTTTCGCCCGCCGTGGGTCTAAATTTTACTCCGCCTCGCGCTGTATATTCGGGTGCGCTGCTCGCTCGGTACGCCGCCCGCCGCCGATGCCGCTTTGATGAAGTATATGGCATCGGCCCGCTTGGCGCTATTTGTTGAAAGAGGTTTCGGCGCTGGTAGAATGGCGGTCTTCTCGGCGCCGATGTACCGCTGCACGATGGCGTTCGGCACAGATGCTGCCTGCTAGGTGTAGCGCTGATGCCGTTGCTTCGGTGCCGCGTCTTATTTGCCCTCCGGGTTAAGTCCTTTTAAAATATAGCCAAATTCCGTATCGCTTAGCTCGTAATTCATAAATTTTTTATAAAACGCCTTCGTTTCGGCCTTTACGTCGATGTCGGCAAAGAGCTCTGGCTGGATAGTTTTTGCCGCCCATAAAATTTGAAGCACCGCATCCGCGCCGTATCTATCCCAGTTAAAAACCCCGCGCGGATTGCCGTAAACGCGTCCGTTTTTGACCGCATCCGTGCCGCTGTAAACCGGGCTAGATTTGATTTTCTCTACCGCATCTTCGTTGTGATCGCCGCCTACGATTATGATCTGCGGGTTGCTCGCGATGATCTCCTCGGCAGTGATTGTTTTCATCGGACCTTTTGTGGCGGTGATCGCATTCGTTCCGCCGGCCAGCTCTATCCATGAGTCGATCAGCGTGCCCTTACCATCGATCTTTAAAAGATCGCTTCCGCCTACGATGTGAAGGACGCGCGGACGCTTATCGGGGCTTAAATTCGCGGTGCGGCCGCTAACCAAAGCGATATTTTTATCGAGATTTGAGATCAGATCCTTCGCTCTTTGCGGCGCGTCGCCGCCTAGCATATCGCCGCACATCCTGATGCTGCGCCTCATCTGCTCGTAATCGCTAAAGCTCGCCTTTAAAACGGTAAAGCCCTGCTTAGCTAAATTTTCGCCTGCCAGTGCGGTTGGGACTATGACTACGTCGGGGTTGCGGCTCATTAGCTCCTCTAAATTTACGTCGTTATTTTTTAGCAGCACGGGGATCTGCGCCAGGCGCGGATAAATTTTAAGAAACCATGCGTTTTTGCTGATGTTATCGGTGGTAGCGACGATCTTGTCCGCTCCTCCTAGGGCCAGTAAAATTTGATTGTTCGAGTGCCAGAGTGCCGCGATGCGCTCAACTTTTGCGGGGATTTTGACCTCAGCTCCGTCCATATCCTTGATAGTTCTAAGCTCTGCTGCGCTCGCAAAAAGCGCGCCCGCCAAAAGCAGTAGTAAAAATTTTTTCATTTTTTCTCCTAAACGGTATTGAAATATACGCCGAGATATTACAAAAAATCTCATTAAAATTCCGTAAATTTTAACCGCCGCCGCCGCGATCATTTATTATTTTTCAAAGTAAATTTTTATATAATCCATTTTAAATTTGCATTTTGAAGGAGAGAAAATGGGTGAAATTTTATATTTGATCGGCGCCGTCATAGGGGTTTTGGTGGTGCTTTTCATCATCGTGCCGCTGTTTTTTAGGCGCGTAGTGGAGACGAACGAAGTGCATATCGTCCAGAGCGCGCGCAAGACGACGAGCTACGGCAAAGATACCGGCAACGGCAACAGCTACTACGAATTCCCGAGCTGGGTGCCGGCGCTGGGCGTTACGAAGATCGTTTTGCCGGTCTCGGTCTTTAGCATCAAGATCGAGGATTATGAGGCGTATGATCTGGGCAGGCTTCCTTTCGTAGTCGATATTACGGCGTTTTTTAGGATCGTGGATTCAAATTTAGCCGCACAACGCGTCAATAATTTTCAAGATTTGAATAACCAGCTCACAAATATCATTCAAGGCTCGATCCGTTCGATCCTCTCAAGCCGCGTGCTTGAGGACATCTTGCAGATCCGCTCCGAGCTCGGAGATGATTTTACCAAGGCTGTAAAGACGCAGCTTGAAAACTGGGGCATCGAGCCCGTTAAAAACATCGAGCTGATGGATATCCGCGATAGTAGCGGCAGCAAGGTTATCTTTAACATCATGGAGAAGAAAAAATCCCAGATCGAAAAGGAAAGCCGCGTCGAAGTCGCAAACAACACCAAGCTCGCCCAGATCGCCGAGATCGAAGCCGCGCAGGCGACCGAAGTACGCCAGCAGGAGGCCAATAAGATGGTGGGTCTTAAAACCGTCGAAAACGAGCGCGAAGTCGCGATCTCAAAGGAGCAGGCCGAGCAGCTCATCAAGGATCAGCAAAAGATCACGCAGGAAAAGGCGATGGAGGTCGTGCGGGTAAACGACGTCAAGCAGGCCGAGATCAAAAAGCAAGTAGAGATCGTAAAAGCTGAGCAGGAGCAGCGCAAGATCGAGATCGACGCCGAAGCGCGCAAAAACGCCAAGATTCGCGACGCAGAAGCGATCAAGGAAAATCAAATTTTAGTAGCGCAGGGCGATAAAGAGAAGCAGTTTCTCGCCGCCGCGGCGCTTTTGGAGATGAAGGATAAAGAAGCGCAGGGTACGCTAAAAATAGGCTCTGCGGAGGCCGAAGCGCTTAGGCTAAAAGAGCTCGCGCCCGTAAACGCACAGATCGAGCTGGCGCGCGAGATCGGCGAAAATCAGGGCTATCAGACCTATCTGATCTCTATCAAACAGATCGAGGCGAACCGCGACATCGGTCTAGAGCAGGCCAAGGCGCTAAGCGCGGCGGATCTTAAGATCATCGCTAACGAAGGCAGCGTGGGCGAGGGGATGAGTAAATTCGGCGAAATTTTAAGCGCCAAGGGCGGCACGCAGCTAGCCGCGATGCTTGAAGCGCTAAATCAAAGCGAGGTCGGCAAAAAGGTGCTGGATAAAATTTCAGGCGCCAAGAGTGAGGACAAATCCGAGTAATATTCGCAGCGTCTTGAGCGAGTAAAATTTTAAATTTATACGCTAACGGCGCTACGGAGGAGAGTAAATTTGAGTAATCGCTAGCGGCACCGCGCGGGCGAGCAAATTTGAGCGGCCTGCTCGTCCGGGCGATTTGCCTGCTCGCATATTTGGATAAAATTTAAGACGCTGGAGGAATTTTAAAGGTTGTGAAATTTCAAATTTCACTGGAATTTAAAATGCCGTGAAATTTTAAATATCGTGAAATTTAAATGCTATGGAATTTCAAATGTTCATAAAATTTCAGACTCCCGTGCGTAGCGTTTGAAGGCGGCGTGGAATCGTAAGTATTTGCAGGCGGCAAAACTGTGGGTAAATTTTAAAAAATTCGCAAGTTGAGGGCAAAATTTAGAGCGCGCGGCTACCTGCCATAGGCTACGCTTAGCGGTTATCGGTTGTTGTCAAATACTTGGGCTCTGCCGTCTAGTGATCAAAATTTGCCGCCTGCGAGATTAAGTTTATTCGGTTTGGATGAAATTTAAGAAGTGCGAGCTATTGGCGGCAGCGCAAAATTTAACCCGCTTGCATGAAATTTTAAGGAGCGTACGATGGCAAACGCCGTAAATTCCGCGCAGTACCAAGCGCGCATCAGGCAGGCGGAAACTCTTTTTGAGGGGCGAAATTTTACCCGGCGCCAAACGATAAATTTAAGCGGCGGATATGAGATCGTAAAGGACGCATATAGGCTCGGCACGACAAATTTTGGCGGCGGCGAATACACGCTGTTTAATACTCACAAAACGCAGATAAAAAGCTGGCGCTGTATAGACGATCGGGCGGAATTTTTTAGCCTGATCCGCCACGCAAACGGCAAATTTTACCTCGTCTTTCGCCAGGATCTATACGGCTATAGCGTGCTTGATCTAGCCTCAGCGCAGATCATGCGCTTCGTGCCGGACGCCTGGACGCTCGGCAAGGAGAGCTTCATTTGGGGCGGCGTGCACTATCTGCGGGGCTGGGACGCGCTGGCCGTGAGCGGCTGCTACTGGGCGGCTCCAAACGGCGTGCATTTGGTGAGCTTTGCCGAGCCGATGAGCGAAGAGCAGAGATATGTAGATGTTTTAGACTGTATACGGGGCGGTTACGACATCTACGAGCAGGCTGATTTTGCGGGCTTTGAGGGTAATGAACTGAGCCTAAAATGCTTTCGCGCGGACACCTTGCGATATGAAAATATAAAAATTTCGCGCGAGCGTTACTGCGAATGGATGCGCGAAGCGAAACAGCTATAAGCTTTAAATTTACTAAATTTTGCGCCTAAATTTAAATGCTTGCAAGCAGTAAATTTTAACGACAAGCCGCAAAAAGCGGAATTCAGAGAGACCAAATGGGCTGAAATAAGGAATACGGATGTTTTTTGAATACATTTTAATCGGCGCCTGCGTAGGCTTTATCAGCGGATTTTTCGGCATCGGCGGCGGCACCGTCGTGGTGCCCGTGATGATGCTCTTTGGCTACGACGTCAAGTACGCCATCGGCATCAGCATCATGCAGATGATCTTCAGCTCGATTTTCGGCTCGTTCGTAAATTTTAAAAGCAAAATGCTCGACGTCGCGCCGGCGCTGGTGCTAGGGCTCGGAGGCTTTTGCGGCGCACTTAGCAGCGGCTTTATCGTAAGCTATTTCTCCTCAAAATTTCTACTTGGCACGCTCATTTTGGTGCAGATCATAAATTTAATCAAACTCTTCAAAACCCCGACCGAGCCCACCGGCGAGGCTAACGAATCTAAAATTTTGCTCTTTATCGTGGGGTTGTTCGTCGGCGCCGTGGCGATCAGCGTGGGTATCGGCGGCGCGGTATTCGTGATGCCTATTTTGATCAGCTTTTTAAACTACGACATCAAAAAGGCCGTCAGCACGGGGCTATTTTTCGTGATATTTTCCTCAAGCGCGGGCTTTCTGAGCCTTTCCGCGCACGGGCTCGTGTACTACGAAATCGGCGCGTTGCTAGGCATCGGCTCGCTAGCGGGCGTTTACGCGGGGGTCAAAACCTCGCACAAGATCGGCAAAAAAGCTCAAAAGCGCTGGATGATCGCACTTATTGTCACGATACTTTGTATAACGGTTAGGAAATTTTTGGCTTTGAGCTAGGCGTGCTTGCCGAATCGAAGCTAAAATCGGATCTAAAATTTAGTCGCGGCGCCTTGCCGCTAAATTTAACTCAAATTTAAAGGCTCATCAATGAACGAAGCTCAAATTTCGCTAGCGGACAAAATTTCAGGCGCGCTAAAGCGCCTGATCAGGGATAAGCTGGGCTCGCAGTACAAAGGCGAGGCGCCGTATTCTGGCTGCCGCGTACAGGAGGGGTATTTTGATTTTTTGGGCGTGGAGTGCCGCAAAGCGCACATCGGGCTCTATCTTGACGATTTTGACGCGGACAGTTTCAGAGCCGATGCGCCCGAGATAGACGAGCTTGAGCGCGAGGAGTTTGAGGCCATCGTCCCGCTCATCGCAAAGAGCGCGGAGGAGGAGTTTTTGGCTGAAGCAAATCTGCCGTTTTTTGCGTATAAGCTGGATTTGGCGGTCAAATTTGAAGGCGCGAGCGGGAGCTTGGCGCAGCGCAGCTGCGAGCATAAATTTTACTTTGAAAACACCGCGCGAAAAGCCGAGCTAAAGCGCAAAATAGATGATTATATAGACGAACTCATCATCCGCCGCGATAAAAAGATCAAAGATGGCCGCGAGATTTTCGTGTTTATGGACCGCATTTTCGATCTTTCGCTTATGGATTACGACGAAGCGGCGCTAGCGGCGCTGCTTGAGCGGGTTATCGCCGCGGTGCAGGACGTCAAAAACAGGCGGCTTTTGGGGGATTTTATCATCGCGCTAGAGAATAATCTGCGGCGCTGGAAAGAGGAAAAATTCCTGCCGAAATTTTATAATATTAGCGATGACGGCTGGAGTAAAGATTACGAGCTTAAAAAGGATTTTACGCGGCAAAGCGTGGACGCGGGTGAGCTTGCGTTTTTCGTGCGAGCGGCGTTTTGGAATATCAAATTTAAGCGCTATAGTTGGGATGTGAATCTTGCGCGCAAGGATTTGGAGTGCGCGGCGAAGATTTTCGGCTCGGCTCAGGCGCAAAGCTATCTGGATCACGGCACGGGCGAGCTTGAGGGAGGGCTAGTAAAATTTAAAGATGCGGACGTAGAGTGCAGCGCAAACGACGTTTTCGCGCAAGTTCGAGTAAAAATCAAAAACGAAACGGCGGATGCGTATAAAAAGGCGCTAAATTTCATCGTAAAGCTTCTGCAAGCAGGCTTTCTCGCGAGCTACGCCGTAAGGCTTAGCTCCAAGGCGCAGAAAACTTATCTGCCGATGAAAGGCCTTGCGCCCACGCCCACGCACCGCTTTTTCGCCGCCGCCCTCGCGCACGAGCTGGACGGGGAGCTTGAGCTTTACGCAAACGAGGCGCTAAAGCACAAGTTTGAGTTCTATGCCGACACGGATGGCGAAAAGTGCCTGATGAGCGGCAGCTACGCAGTATTTGGGCTCGCGCTAAAGAGCGAAAAATACTTTGCTCTCGCGCGGCGCTACTTTGAGGCGGTGGATGCCGAACATCAGAGCGCGCATATAAAATTTATCGAGGCGTTTATCGATCGCTACGGCATTAGCGAGAGCAGTCTAGAAGTGATCGTCGCAGGGCTGCTGTCTTATCAGGAGGATAAAATTTACAAGAGCTTGAAGGCTCTAATGAAGGGGCCCGCAAACAAAGCTCTGTTTGCGCGCGCGATCTCGGGGCTGAGTGAGTATGAGAAAGAGAGCGCGGCGTATGCCGTGTGGGGTAAAAGCTGGCGGAAGGAAATTTCGGGTTAAATTTTGCGATTTTAAGGCTTGTCTTTTTGGTTTATACTTCGTTGGGAACTCGGTCGACTTCGGTCACGTATTTTTACATACGCTCCCTCGCCTCCGTCGTTTCCGCCTCGTCTAAAGAAAAAATACCGCGCCTCGCCTATTTACGCTCAAATTTGGAAGTTAAATTTGCAAATTTAGAATTTGAACTTGCCAAATTTAAAAACCCAGTGACGCTGTGTTTATAAGCAAAGCTCGCCGCCGTTAAAGTGAAATTTCAATGGCGATTTGTCTTTCAGGCGCTCAAATTTTGATAAAATTCGGCTCAGCGAAATCGGCAAAAGAGATCAGATAAAGGAGAAAAAATGGCGATAGACGGAGTAAAAATTATCGATAGCGACGACGGATACGATATCTACTTGACTATTACCGAGCGTTACAAGGACGGCGAAGATGTTGAAACGATACTGCAAGATGTTTTAGCGCAGGCGGAGAATTTCTGCACCGATGAGCTTTATAGCGAGATTTATTGGACGGCTCTGGCGTATTCGCTTTGGAAGATCGGTTTTTTAAACGACGAGATCCGCGAAAAAGCCCTTGCTATCATAAAAGACGGCGCAAGCGGGATGTGGAATAAGGTCTTTGATAAATCCCAGAAGCAGCGTCAAAAAGCGCTTGACAAATTAGCGCTTCAGCTAAAAAGCGAAAACCCTAGACCGCTTAAACGGCCCAAAATTTCGAAGCAAAAAACGCCCTGTTTTGAGGAGGGCGACGTTTTGTCTATCCGGATGCAGCAGGGATACGGCGTTTGCTTTGTCTCGGCAGTAGATCAAACGCCCAGGAAGCTCGAATATCATCTAGCCTGCACCAGATTGCTGCAAAAAGAGCCGCCCGGAATGGATGATTTTTTAAAAAGCAAGATCGCAGGCTCGAAAAACGGCGGCTTCCTTAGAGCGGACCGCTGGTTTAATCATAAGGATTTAAAGGAGCTGCTGCCTCATCTAAAAAAGATCGGCAAAGTAAAATTTGCCCCGTTTAAATTAGGCGAATTATCTCCCGCGAAAGAATTGGAAGATTTTTATAATAAAATCACCGCAGATCCCAAAGTATGGGGCTTTAGGCTAATTGATACAGCCCATTTCGTAGAAGAGGTGATCGAGGATATAAAAGGATAAAAGCGCCGCGCGGTAAATTTTAAAATTTAACCCTGGCGAAATTTTGTAAATTTAGCCATTTGCGGTGGAATTTTGTAAATTTAACTCTCCGTGCGCGCTTTGCTTTTTGAAATTTCATCGCTGCTTGCACTATTTAAAATTTCATCATTGCTTGCGGCGTTTTTTGCGAGTGATTTTTGAAATTCGTATTTGAAATAAAACGCCCACGCGATAGGACAAAGGAAAAATAGCGCGCGGATTACGTAGAGCGATTTTAGCGGTATTTTAAAATATATCCACACGCAAAAAACGTAGCTTAAAACATACGCGAGCGTGCAGATTGCTGGCAAAAACCTTTTAAGCTTGATCGCCGCGACCAAAAGATAGATGCAGATTGCGATGAGAGAGCCTGCGAAAAAATAAAACATCGTGCCCTCCTTTTGGTAGTGCTCATCCGCATCTAAATAGCCTAAAATGCATGCTGCGACGATCAAAAGAGCTAAGCCCGTTCTTAGCGGCGCAAGAGAGCGCTTTATCGCGCCGCTAAGCAGCCAATGCAAGCAGAGTGCGATAAAATAGGCATTTGCGGTAAAATCGAAAGACACATAAAACAGCTCTTCGCCGAAATTTTCCCAAGAATACTCGCGCCCAAAAATCGCAACATGCGTAAGATAGATCGTGCCGAATTTCGCCGCTAAAAACGCAGCCGTAAGCAAGATTGGATGCAGTAGCGCTCTGCCTGCAAGCAGGTCTGCGTAAATGCGCTTCAGGAAATTTATCAATCTTTTCACGCTAGGCTCCTTTGGAATTTCGCCGCTTGCGGCGTCTTTTGTGAAATTTTTGCCGTCTTGGTTGAGTTTAAATTTGATCTTAAATCGGGATAAATTTTAGCTTGAGAGCTTTTAAAAGTCGCTTAGAGGCAAAAGCGGTGAATTTGCGTGCTTGGAACAGGTCGCGTATTTTGAAATTTGCGCCGTTCAAATCATTTCCTATCGCAAGCTGTTTGCGGGCGAGCACATATTACAAAAGGCGCGGACGAAATAGGGCATCAACTAGCTCGTCTGTCCGCTCGTAGTATTTAAATTTTATTCGATTTTTAGTTGCGCAGCTGCTTTATCCGCGGCGATGTGTTTGCGCACAGCGAGGTTTGCGCGCGGCCGTCTTGCTTGCGGTATGGATTTGTATGTAGCGGGGTTTTGCGCGGCAGATTTATGCGTAGCGAGGTTTATGTGCGGCCAGGTTGCGCGCAGGCGGCGAGTGGATTAAATTTTGGTCTAAATCGTTAGCGCGGGTGCGCCCCTTTTCGCAGCGGATGCGAAGTAGGGCGCAAATTTTATAAATTTTCGGCAGATCGTCTAGCTCAAAGCGTAAAATTTACGCACCTATAATCACAGCCGATAAAAGCCCCCATAAAATGGCTTCTATCGCTAGCACCGAGTGAAGTACGGCCTTACTCATCGCTTCTCCTTTGTTTTTAATTTTATTTATTGCTCGGCTCGGGTTGCTAGGGGCGTGCCCGATCGATCTATGAGCGGGATTATATAAGGTGATTGTGTTCTTAATGTGTCTTTTTAAATTTACGGCGAAATTTTTGCCGCCTGTCGCAAAGCGCGAGCGAGCGGCGGATTTCAGGCAGAATTCGGCCATCTGCGTTAAGGCGCGGCAAATTTAAGCGAGCCTGCCGCCCGCCGTAATGCGCGGTAAAGTCATAAAGGGCGTCAAAGTCGCAGCGCGCGGTAAATTTAAAGCAGATTTCCGACCTTGTCGCGGCGCGCGAGGCGTCCACGGCAAATCGATATAAAATTTAAAGCAGAATTTTATGTGAATGCGACGCGCGACGCGCCCGCGCTTTTTTACGCTGTCAAAGCTTGCATCGGCGTAGCTTGCGCCGTCGGGGCCCGTATCGTCAAAGCTTGCATCGGCGCGACTTGCGCCTGTGGGGCGAAATTTTACCACGAGCTACGAATTGCAAGACGCAGCTCATCCGTACCGTCTTGATCTGAAATTTAAAGCGGAATTTTAACGCGCACCTCGGTTCCGACGCCCGGTTCGCTTTCATATTCGATCTGTCCGCCTAAAAGATCAAGCGCCGTGCGTACGATGCTAAGCCCAAGTCCGCTGCCAAGCTCCTTGTGCGATTCCTCGCACTGATAAAATCGGTCAAAAATTTTATCCAGCTTCTCGCGTGCGATGCCGATGCCCTCGTCTTTTAAGATCACCTGCGCAAAGCCATCGCAAGCGCGGCAACGGACGAAAATTTTACCGCTCGGCTGCGAGTATTTAAGCGCATTTTCGATCAAATTTCGCCAAATTTGATTTAGCAGCCCCGCGTTTGATCGCACGCTAAGCGGCGACAAATTTAGCTCGAACTCGCGCTCTCCGTAGCTTTGGCTCAGCGATATGATGCATTGCCGCAGCTGCTCGTCGATACGTACCGTCTCATCTAGGCGCACCGCCGCGCCGCTATCGAGTCTGGTTAGCTTTAGCATATCGGTGCAGAGCTTGCTTAAGCGGTTTGCTTCCGCACCGATGGAGGCTGCGTATCGCACCGCGCGCTCCTCGCTTACGCCGCCCTCGATCATCTCGCTTAACGCGGCGATCGAGGAGATCGGCGTTTTCATCTCGTGCGAGACGTTTGAGACGAATTCCTTTTGCAGCTGCTCGTGCTTTTGCAGCTTCTGCGCCATTTTATTGACGTTTACCACAAGCTCGTCCAGTTCGTGCATATAGACATAATCAGTGCGGTACCTGTGTATCTTGCGCTCGGCGCGCGCCTCAAAATCGCCGTTTGCGATCGCGGTGATCGCGTCTAGTAGCCGCTTGATCGGGCGGAATAAAATTTTAAGCCCGAAGTAAAGCAGGGTAAAATTTAGCGCCATCGTGATTAAGCAGATGATCGCGCACAGCGCCACTCCGTCCCAAAACCCGCCGATCTTGCCGCCGATGCCTATGTAAAAAAGCATGCAAACCGCGAAGCAGACGATGAAATTTATCACGCCGAATGCGAGCGAAGAGTAAAACGCGATGAAGCTTTTGAGGCTGATGAGGTATTTTTTCATGCTCGCTCCTTTTTTACGGCTTTGTAGCCGAGCCCGCGCACGGTGATTATCTCAAAGTCCTTGGAGTTTTCAAATTTCGCCCGCAGCTTTTTGATGTGCGTATCGACGACGCGCTCGTCGCTGTCCGTCTCGTAGCCCCAAATTTCGCTCATTATCTCAAATCTCGTAAAAATTCTACCCGCGTAGCTTAGTAGCAAAAACAAAAGACGAAATTCCTTCGGCGCTAGGCTTATCCGCTCGCCCTCGGAGCGGACGCTTAGCGTATCGTAGTCAAGCTCGCTTCCGCCGATGAGAAGCCGCTTTTCGTTCGCGATCTTTGCTCGCCTTAGTAGCGCATGCACGCGCAGCACGAGCTCTTTTAAATTTATCGGCTTGCTCATATAATCGTCCGCGCCGCTTTTAAAGCCCGTCTGCATATCCTCGATCTCGCTTTTTGCCGTTATGATCAGTATCGGCTGGCTCTTGCCGTCGCGCCTAACGTATCTGCTAAGCTCAAAGCCGTCCATCTTAGGCATCATCACGTCCGAGATGATCAGATCGAAGTGCGCCTCGTCTAACGCCTCTATCGCCTGCTTACCGTCAAAGGCGCAGCTCACGCTAAAGCCCTCATCAAGCAGCTTTTCTCTTATCGCCGAGCTCAAAGCCTCGTCGTCTTCGACCAGTAAAATATTAAACATACGACCTCTTTTGTGATTTTTTAAATTTTCGGGATTATAACAAATTTATTTTCAAGCAGACAAAATAAACGGGCGTGATTGTAAGGCGAAAATTAATCGCCGCATTGTCAAAAGTGCTCCTGGGCAGTGAAATTTGCCGCTTTACTCGTTTGTGCGCGGCAGTAAAATTTTGTGGTATTTTGTTGCGGATAAATTTTTCACTCCTCGCCACTTGCAGGTGCGTTTATTTGCGTGTTTTTATCCTCTGAGGCGAAAATTCTTTTGAACTCAAATTTGAAATAAAACGCCCATAGCAAAGGACAAACGATCGACAGCGCCCAAGCGGATGAGAAAGCGCCGAACGATTGCGCCTTAAAAACGATATAAACCGCCAATGCGTAGCTTGCGACAAATACCGCCGCGTAAATAATCGGCAAAAATCGCTTACATACGACCGATAAAAACAAAAGATAGATGCTCGCGGCGATTAGGGATGCGAGGAAAAAGGAGTATAACACGCCTTCTTTTTGATGATTGATATCTACGCGATAATATCCCAAAAAGCACGCTGCGACGAGCAAAACCGCAAGCGCCGCCCATATAAGCGCAAAAGAGTATTTGATCTTTCGCACGAGCAAAAAATGCGTGCAAGTAGTGATAAAATAGGCGCAGCACGTGAACTCAAGCATAAATACGAATATCCCTTCTCCTACGAAATCCCAGCCATACCAGCGATCGAAAATAAAATGAAAAATTATATAGTAGCAAAGCCGGCGCGCCGCCAAGAATGCCGCCGTCACCAGAATTGGATGCAGCAGCAGCCTGCCTACGCGCAAATCTGCGTATAAATTTTTAAAGTAGCTTTTTGGCATATGATCCTTTCAAATTTGAACTTCTATCGTTTTTAAGATCGATCCGGACTGCCTCATTGAAAAAATTGAAATTTCGCAGAGCTTTAGTACGCGCGCTTCACCTTGCTAAAATATAAGTTGAATTTTAAAAACATATCGTTTAAACTTCCCTAAATTTCAGCGCAACCGGATGAGTTTAATTTAAATTGCGACCGAACTTGCGTGCGGTTTTTATAGGCTTTTTAAAAGCGGCTTCGCATCGGCGAGCCTCTTTTAAAATTTACTTGCTTTAAAACGGCGCCGCCATTTGCGCGATCTTTATCAAATTTCCAAAGTTTTAACGCGACGTACTTTTACCGTTTTGTGAAGGAAAAAATTGATTAAATTTAAAACAAATCGCATCCGTTTTTTAAGAATTTCTTGCTATTATACGGAAAATTTTTCTTAAGGAGTAAAGAATGAATTTCAAAAAAACCATATCGGCTGCCGTTATTGCAGCTTCGGTGCTGGCGCTATTTAGCGGATGCGCGAAAGAGAGCTCTCGCGTAGTGCAAACCCCTACGGTAGCGAGTTTAAATACCAATTACTCTGGCGAGCGGATCGCCGTGTCGGTAGGACGCTTTAACAATCAGTCCTCTTACAACAACGGCGTATTCTCTGATGGCGAGGACAGACTGGGCAACCAAGCGCAGACGATCCTTATTTCAAATTTACAACAAAGCGGGCGCTTCTCGGTGCTTGATCGCACAAATATGCGCGCCATTAAAGAGGAAAGCGCAATCTCTAAAAGCGTACAAAGCTTAAAAGGTGCCAGATATGTTATCACCGGCGACGTGACTGAGTTTGGCCGCAAGACGACCGGAGATCATCAGCTGTTTGGAATTTTAGGCAAGGGAAAGACCCAAACCGCGTATTCTAAAGTAAATTTAAACATCGTTGACGTCAGGACGTCCGAGGTGGTCTTTTCGACTCAGGGCGCGGGCGAGTATGAGCTATCGAACCGCGAAGTGCTAGGTTTCGGCGGCACTGCGGGCTATGATTCGACGCTAAACGGCAAGGTGTTAAGCCTGGCGATCATCGAAGCGGTCAATAATCTCGTAAACGGCCTTGAAAACGGCGCGTTTAAAGTGAGATAAGGATTAAATTTGAAAGCGAGCAGCGCTCTTGCTCTTGCTGCTGCGGTCGTGATCTTTTGCGGCTGCGGCGGCGGGAGCCGGAATCAAATTTATTACTGGGACGGCAGCTACACGGACTCGACCTATCAGTATCTAAAGCAGGAAGGCGACGTAGGCGAGCAGATCGAAGCGCTTGAAAAATCTATCCAAAAGGCATACGAAAAGGGGCTCAAAGTTCCGCCGGGGCTTTATTCGCATCTGGGGCTTTTATATCTAAATGCGGGCAACGGCGCGAGGGCGAGAGAGAATTTCGAAAAAGAAGCTCAGGCTTTCCCTGAATCAAAGCCGTTTTTGACCTTCGTTACAAACCCCGCCGCGCTTAAAAAAGCTGAGGCCGCGGCCAAGCCCGGCGCCGATAAAGCCCAAGGATCAAGCGGACGCGAAGCCGCCAAAGCGGTCTCTGCAAAGCAAGGCAAAGCTGCCGCAAAGCAGGACGGCAAAACGAATAAAAAGGCTAAAAAATGAAAAATAAAGCTCAAATAGCGATTTTTAGCGTATTCGTGGCACTGTTTTTTAACGCGTGCGCTCTAAGCGAGCCTGAAATTTACGATTATTCGGCGCTTCAGCAGGCTAAGCCGCGATCGATTTTGGTTCTGATGCCGACAAACGAAACGACCGAGGTGGACGCAGGCGCTGCCGTGCTTGCCAACGCGATCTATCCGCTAAGCGAGGCGGGCTATTACGTATTTTCGCCTGCGCTCGTGCATGAGACCTTCAAAAATAACGGAATTTACGAAGCGAGCGAGATCCAAAACGTCTCCGCGCACAAGCTAAGACAGATTTTCGGCGCGGACGCCGTGCTATACATGGATGTCGTCAAATACGGCACTTCGTATATGCTGCTAAATAGCGTAAGCGTCGTGGCGGTCAATGCCAAGCTCGTAGATCTGCGAAGCGGCGCGACGCTCTGGGAGGGCTCGGCACAGGTAAGCGACGACTCAAGCAGAGGCAGTAGCGATCTTGTAGGCATGCTGATCTCCGCGGTCATCAAACAGATCGGCGATACCGTCTCTGACGCGGGATACAAGCTCTCCGCGAGCGCAGATGCGATGCTGCTGGGCCAAAACTGCAACAAATGCTTGCTTTACGGCCCGTATTCGCCGCACTACGGACAAGATCGGCAGCTTGGCGGCGGCAAATAAATTTGAAAAAAGGACGAAAATGAAACTAGCCGAGGCGCTGATACTGCGCGCCGACATACAA
>CAUQNJ010000027.1:0-26638 GCA_963519515.1 uncultured Campylobacter sp.
AATTTAAGCGAGAAAGGCGAAAAATGGAGTTTAAAGAGAGCTATTTTATAACGAGTGACGGGGCTAGGATATTTTACAGATACCGCCTGGCTGCGGACGTGGCGTGCGAAAACCCTGGCGCAGGCGAAGTAAATTTAAGCGAAGATAGTAAATTTGACGGATCAAATTTAAGCGCCGGGACCGCAAACAAAACGTCAAATTTGACTAGCGAGCAAGCAGGCGGCACAGACGAAAATGCGGAGTTAGGCTCAAGCGGCGAAGGCAAATTTGAGGGACCAGATTTACCAAACGGCGGCGAAAATTTGGACTCAAATTTAAACGAAACTAGCAAATGCGGCGCGCCAAATTTAAGCGAGAAAGAGCTAGCCAAAAACGCCGAGCAAAATCTCAAATTTAAAGCCGCGCCGAATGCCAAAGCCGTAGCGATATTTCACCGCGGACACGAACACTCGGGCAGGACGACGCACATAGCGGACGGCTTGGCGGATGAGAGTTTTAGCTATTTTGCGTGGGATCAGCGCGGACACGGCAGGAGCGACGGCGAGCGGGGCGACGCGCCAAGTATCGGCCGCCTCATCGCCGACGTGGACGAGTTTGTGGCGCATATCGAGCAGAGATTTGGCTTTGAGACGCAAAATCTAGCCGTGATAGCCCAAAGCGTGGGCGCCGTGCTGGTCTCGGCGTGGCTGCACGACTACGCTCAGCGCGTTCGCTGCGCGGTGCTAGCTAGTCCCGCGTTTAGCGTGAAGCTTTACGTGCCGTTTGCTAGAGCTGGTCTAAAGGCGATTTACTGCGCTCGCGGAAATTTTTTCGTAAACAGCTACGTCAAGGCCCACTATCTCACTCACGACAAACAGCGCCAGGCCAGCTACGACACCGATGCGCTCATCACTCGCGCGATCTCGGTGCGCATACTGCTAGGGCTTTACGAAGCGGCGCAGCGCGTGGTTTCTGATGCTGCGGCTATCACGACGCCTACGCTGCTGCTGATCTCGGGTGATGATTGGGTCGTAGAGCACGCCCCGCAGCACGAGTTTTACAACGCTCTTGGCGCGCGCGTAAAAAGGCGCGAGATTTTAGAGGGATTTTACCACGATACGCTGGGCGAGAGCGAGCGGGAGAGGGCGTTTGAGATAGTGCGCGAGTTCGTCGGCGAGCGCTTTAGCGCGCCTTTTAGCGAGGTGGACTGCACGCACGCGGACGAATACGGCTTTAGCCGCGAGGAGGCCGATAGGCTAGCTACGCCGCTGCCGAGATTTAGCCCGAAAAATTTGCGGTTTAAATTTCAGCGGATATTTATGCAAGCCGTTTCGCCGTGGGTCGGCGGGCTAAAGATCGGCGAAAATACGGGCTACGATAGCGGCAGTACGCTTGACTACGTCTACCGAAACGAGCCGCAAGGGGCGAATAAATTTTTTAAATTTATCGACAAATTTTACCTAAACGCGATCGGCTGGCGCGGCATCAGAGAGCGCAAGCGAAATATCAAGCTAGCCATCGATCAAGCCGTCGCAAAGCTGCAGGAGCGAGGCGAGCCGCTACGACTGCTAGACATCGCCTCGGGGCACGGCAGATACATACTAGACGCCGCGCAGGGGCATAAATTTGAGCGCATAACGCTACGCGACTACAGCGACATAAACGTAAAAGCCGGTAGCGAAATGATAAAGGAGCGCGGGCTGCAGGACGTCGCGAGCTTTACGCAGGCAAATGCGTTTGAAGCCGCTAGCTACGAGGGTCTGCAGGACGCATATACGCTAGGCGTCGTGTCGGGGCTGTTTGAGCTCTTTCCGGATAACTCGGTCGTGCGCACCGCGCTGCAAGGCTTTTCAAGCAGCGTAAAAAGCGGCGGCTACCTCATCTACACCAATCAGCCGTGGCACCCGCAGCTTGAGATGATCGCGCGCGCTCTATCTAGCCACAGGCAGGGCGCTGCATGGATCATGCGCCGCCGCAGCCAAGCCGAGATGGATCAGCTCGTAGCAAATGCGGGGTTTAAAAAAGTAAAAGAGTGGATAGATGGGGATGGGATATTTAGCGTGAGTTTGGCTGTTAAAATTTAACGGCTTGTCTTTTGAGCGCTTTTAAATTTGACGATTTCGTCTGTATTTTAAAATTTCAAAGCGCAAATAAAATCCAGCGCAAAAAGACGGAGTAGACGACCGAGCAAGTTTAGTCGGGGGTAAAATATACAAATTTCCTTTTATAGCACCACGACTTCGGTTTCCAGTTCGATACCGAATTCTTCAAAAACGCGGCTTTGCGCTAAATTTATGAGCGCAATCACATCCTCAAAGCTCGCGCCGCCGAAATTTATGATGAAATTGGCGTGCTGCTCGCTAAATTTCGCGCCGCCGATCGCGTAGCCTTTTAATCCCGCCGCTTCGATCAGCCTGCCCGCGGCGTCATTCGGCGGGTTTTTAAAGCAGCTTCCAAAGCTAGCTCCCTTTGGCTGATTGGCGCGTTTGGCGGCGAAATCCGCGGCGAGCGAGACGTCAAAGCCGCGCGAAATTTTAAACTCGGCGCCCAAAATCGCCTCCTCGATCCCGCTTCTTCGGTAGCCGAAGCTTATCCGCTCGCGCTCCACCCAGCCGCGCGTTAGGCGCACGGCAAGTAGGCTATTACTGATGCTAGCGCCGGCGAGCCCCGCATTCATTTTGATTAGCCCGCCGAGCGTGCCCGGGATGTTTCGCAAAAACTCAAAGCCGCCGAGACCCTGCTTTTTGGCGAAGTTATAAATTTTGCCCGACTTCGTCGCAGCTCCGATGCTAAGGACATCGCCGCTTAAACTTATGCGATCGAACTCCTCGCTTAGCATCGCAAGGTGCGGCGGTGCGGGCGAGATGAGCAAATTATTGCCGCCGCCGATGATTGCGCCCCCCGCTATGCTCTCAAACTCCGCAAAATCGGCCTCGTCCTTTAAAATTTGCACCGCAAAGCTCCCGCCGATGCGCACGGAGGTGTATTTGCTAAAATCTATCTGCCTTGTTTTCAAAATTTTGCCTTTTAAATTTCATTTCTAAATTTTGCGCTAGCCGCCCGCCGCTTTAAAATTTAGCGCTGTCGCCGCACTATGTCGCACGCACAGCTCGCACCCTGCGGCACAAAATACAGCCGCGCAATGTAGCGCCGCACTGCAAAATTTCATCGCTGCGTAGCCCTAAATTTGAAAGCGTAGTGGCTATCGTACTGCGACAGATCGCGCTACGGCGTACGGTCGAGACGAGCTTGGCGACGATCCGCGGCAAGCTCGGCGCCAAATTTTGCGCGCAAATTTAAATTCACGTCGCACTCCGCAGCTAAACCCAAAAGCGGCGGAGGGGCTGCACCACAATGGCAAGAACGCGGGGTAAAATTCTACCTCGCGTGCCTACTTTTACGCCGAAGCAGAATTTAGCCAAAGCTCAAACCCGCTTAATATCGAGGAATTTAGCCAAAACGCGATTTCATTCCGAGTAAAATTTAGCCGAGGCAAGCGCTAAATTTCAGCTAAATTTTAATCTCGTTCGGCCTTACATCGGGTTTTGCCCGCCGCAGTCCGCAAAACGGATCTCGTTATATTCGCGCGGGATAAAATTCTCCTGCGCGCTAAGCGGCGCAGGGTAAAATCCGCGCTCGTAGCCAAGCGCAAAAAGCCTATCCACCGCCCTTATCTGTGCCCCCGAAAGCTCGATCGAGGCCTCGTTAGCATAAAGGCTCAGATATTTTTCTAGCTTTGCGTCGTCCGCGCGGATGAGATTTCGCTCCATCAGCATATGCGACAAAAGCGGCTTGTGCGCGGTGGCGATGCGTACGCCCTCCGTTAGCACACGTTCGCACTCGATGGCGTCCGTTATCGGCAGGCTGCGGCGAACCGCCATGCCTCCCAGCGGCAGCGGCAGATTTTCGCCCGCTAGCTCGCTCCAGATATCCCATATCTCGCGCTCCACGCAAAGCTCGTCCGAAAAGTCCAAAATACTCTCGTGTATCAGCACGCCGGCGTCCACCTCTCCGCTTAAAACCGCGCCCTCTATGTCTAGGAAATTTTTATAAATCACGCGCGCCTGCGGGTAGGCCATGCGAAAAAGCAGGGCATTGGTCGTGTGCTTGCCGCTGAGCGCGACTTTGAAATTTCGCTTTAAAACCGCACCCTTTTTCTTAACTAGCTTTGGACCGTAACCCTCGCCGAAACTCACTGCCGTTCGCAAAAGCGCGTACTCCTCGCAGATAAGCGGATATAGCGCAAAGCTAATCGCCGTGGCCTCATGGGTGCCCTTTAGCGCCTCGTCGTTTAGCGTCTGGATGTCAAGCGCGGTGGCGCTAAATTTTAGATTTTTGGAGCTTACCCAACCAAAATCAATCGCCTTATACATAAAAATATCGTCGGCGTCGGGCGAGTGAGCGACGTTTATATGCTTAAAAATCTTCAAATTTTATCCTTTTTGCTCCGCTTTAAATTTCGCACGCGGCCTGATTTTGAAATGTTGCGAAATTATAGTGAAATTTTGCTACAGCCCTCATAAAAATGCGGAATTTATAAAGAAAAATGTGAAAAATTAAGCCCGTTTAAAAGGGTAAATTTAATGCTCTCCGCTTGCCGCGCAGAGCTTCTGCGCTCCTTAAAAATTTCAAATTCCGATGCCGCACCGAATTTGAGCGAATAATCAAAAATTCATTTCAAATTTGGTAAAATCAGGTGAATTTATTTTTAAGGAAAAACATGGACGAGGGAAAGAAAAAAACGCTAGATGCGGCGCTAAAATCGATCGACAAAGCTTTCGGTAAGGGCACGCTCGTGCGGCTGGGCGATAAGCAGGTCGAGCCGATAGACGCCATCTCTACGGGCTCTGTGGGGCTTGACATCGCGCTTGGCATCGGCGGCGTGCCGAAAGGGCGTATCATTGAGGTTTACGGGCCTGAGAGCTCGGGTAAGACGACGCTCACGCTTCATATCATCGCCGAGTGCCAAAAGGCGGGCGGAATTTGCGCATTCGTAGACGCCGAGCACGCGCTGGACGTCAAATACGCTTCAAATTTAGGCGTCGATACCGACAATCTCTACGTCAGCCAGCCCGACTTCGGCGAGCAGGCGCTCGACATCGTAGAGACCTTAGCAAAGAGCGGCGCGATCGATCTTATCGTCGTAGATAGCGTCGCCGCGCTCACGCCGAAAAATGAGATCGAGGGCGATATGGGCGATCAGCACGTGGGGCTTCAGGCGCGTTTAATGAGCCAGGCGCTGCGTAAGCTCGCCGGCGTCGTGCATAAGATGAATACGACGGTGATCTTTATCAACCAAATCCGCATGAAGATCGGTGCGATGGGCTACGGCACGCCAGAGACGACGACCGGCGGCAATGCGCTTAAATTTTACGCTTCGGTGCGCATCGACATACGCAAGATCGCTACTTTGAAACAAAACGAAGAGAGTATCGGCAACCGCGCCAAAGTCAAGGTCGTGAAAAACAAGGTGGCGCCGCCGTTTAAGATCGCGGAATTTGACATAATGTTCGGCAAGGGCATCAGCAAGGTGGGTGAGCTGATCGATTACGGCGTCAAGCTCGACATCGTCGATAAAAGCGGCGCATGGTTCAGCTACGGCGATACGAAGTTGGGTCAAGGTCGCGAAAACGCGAAAGTGTATCTTGAAAACAATCCCGCAGTCGCCGAAGAGATTACTGCTAAAATCCGCGAGCAGATGGGCAGCATGAGCCTGGAGGGCGGCAACGAGGATGAAAATTTACAAAGCGGAGATGAATGATGATTTATATCGAAGATGTTTATGCGATAGAGGTACTTGACAGTCGCGGTAACCCGACCGTAAAAGCTACGGTCGCGCTAAGCGACGGCACTGTAGCAAGCGCTATAGTCCCAAGCGGCGCAAGCACGGGTAAACGCGAGGCGCTAGAGCTTCGCGACGGGGGCGATAGATACTGCGGCAAGGGCGTGCTAAAGGCGGTAGAAAACGTAAATTCGCAGATCGCAGAGGCCGTGATCGGGCTGGATGCCTTCGATCAAAAGGCGCTTGATGATGAAATGCGCGAGCTCGACGGCACCGATAACTACTCAAATTTAGGCGCAAACGCCGTGCTTGGCGTATCTATGGCGGTAGCGCGCGCGGCGGCAAAGAGCCTTGACGTGCCTTTGTATCGCTACCTGGGCGGCACAAACGCTACCGTACTGCCTGTGCCGATGTTTAATATCATCAACGGCGGCGCGCACGCAAACAACAGCGTGGATTTTCAAGAATTTATGATTATGCCGTTTGGATTTGATAAATTTAGCGACGCGCTGCGAGCGGCGACTGAAATTTACCACACGCTAAAAGGCCTTCTAAATGCTGCCGGCCACAGTACGGCGGTCGGCGACGAGGGCGGATTTGCGCCAAATTTAAACGACAATGAAGAGCCGATCAAGCTCATCATGCAAGCTATCGAAAAAGCGGGCTACAAAGCAGGCGAGCAGATCAAGCTAGCCCTCGACGTCGCAGCTAGCGAGCTGTACGAAAACGGCAAATATAAGCTAGAAGGCAAGGAATTTAGCAGCGAAGAGCTGATAGAGCGATACGCGCAGCTTTGCGAGAAGTATCCGATATTTTCGATCGAAGACGGCCTAAGCGAGGACGACTGGGCGGGCTGGGCGAAGCTAACTAGCAAGCTAGGCTCTAAGGTGCAGCTCGTGGGCGACGATCTTTTTGTAACGAACGAGAAAATTTTACGCGAAGGCATCGAAAAAGGCGTAGGCAACGCGATCTTAATAAAACCAAATCAAATCGGCACCGTCAGCCAAACCATGCAGACGATCCGCCTAGCTCAGCGCAAAGGCTACCGCTGCGTGATGAGCCACAGAAGCGGCGAGAGCGAGGATAGCTTTATCGCGGACTTCGCCGTCGCGATGAATACGGGCCAAATCAAAACGGGCGCGACCTCAAGAAGCGAACGCAACGCAAAATACAACCGCCTGCTTGAGATCGAGCGCGAGACGGACGAGTTTTTGGGAAGCCAAATTTAAAATGTTTTTTAAAAAAAAGTCCAAGCGGGGCTTAAAGGGCGGCGCGCAGCGCACCTATACGGACGGAGCGGATTATACGAGCGCGCGCGATGAGATAAAGCGCGCGCGATTTAGCACGGACGAGCTTTACGACGACTTGGACGACGAAATTTACGGGAATTTCGACATCGTTAGCGAAAGCTCTAGCGACGCGAGTAGAAATTTTAAAACCCCGAAAGGCTACGAAAATTTAGGCGCACAGAGCTCGAGCGAAAATTTTACCGAATATTACGCCTACGAAAATTTTAGCGCGCAGGACGATTATGATGCCGCCGACAAAAATTTCGGCGAGGGGAGTGGGTATTTTAGCGCGCAAAAAGAGGACGGCTACGAGGATGAAAATTTTAGAGCTCTAAATAAGGGCTCCGCAAGCACTAATTTCTACGCGCAAAGTTCAAATTTTAACTCGCAAAACATAGATTTCATCCCCGATGCCGAGAAAAATTTAACCAAAAACAAGCGTAAAATTTTTAAAGAGCGGTTAAATTTTATCAATCCGTTTTCGCCGTTTAAGCAGATCTTTTCGGCGATCGCGCTGATTATCTGCGTCATTTTGGCGGGCGTTTTCGTCGGCGACGTGCTTTTCGGCAAGCGCTCGTTTGAGGTTTTGCGACAGCTGCAGAGGGAAAAAGCGTTTCTCTTTACCGATGTCGAGCGCCTCAAAAAGGAAAACGCCGAGCTGCAAAAGCTCTATTTGGAGCGCCGCTCTCTCGATCCGGATCTTAAAAAATGAAAAAGCTCTATTTCTTATGCTTGGCGATCTTTGCCTTTTCGGCTAACGAAACGGCGCCGCAAAAGGACGCGAACGCCACCGCTTCGGCGCCCAAAATTTTACCTGCGGGCGAAAAAACGCAGACCGCACCTAAAAATTTAACGCCGAGCCAAAGCGGAGTAAACGCAAACGCTACCGCCGCAAAACAAAGCGTTGCGCCGCAAGCCGCTAAGAAAAATGCAAATGCAACGAAGAGCGCAAACACAAGCGCTGCGAAAACGCTCGCGACCGCAAAGGATATGAACTCTACCGATTCCAATGCAAGCGGCGGCGCAAAAAAGCAAGACGCAAATGCAAGTGGCGCCAAGCTCGCTTCGGGCGCGAAAAAACCTGACGAAAACGCAAGCGGTCCAAACGCGTCCGCGGCCAAACTCGATATAAATGCCGCAAAACCGGCTCCAAGCGCCTCGCAGCCGCTTAGAGCCCTGCCGCCGGTAGTGCCCGACGAGATTCCTATTCGGCCTGAAATTTTACCCGCAGCGACCAGTACTCCGCCTGTGGCACCGCCGCCTCCGCCGCTTAAAAATTTTACATCAAGATCATTTAGTCTGCCCTCAGACGCGCTTGCGATCGAGCAGATCACGGTGCGCTACACGGGCTCGGACGGGGCTTCGCACGAAAAAATCATCGACATAAATCGATCGATAAACTGGCAGGACGATTTCATAATAAGCGCGAGCGCAAAGCCCGCGCTTCAGCGTGCACTTGACGTTTCGGTCACCTCAAAGGATCCGAATTTAAAAAATCAAACTCCGCAAGCCTCGGCCGCTACAAGCTCTGCGCCGCGTTTGGAACTGCCGCTGGAGACGCTTAAATTTGACGATGAGCTGAGATTCGTAATCCACCAAAACAATATCCAGATCATCACCGCAGACGAGTTCAAAAGCTCCGACGCAAACGCTTCGGGCGTGCTTGAAATGGAGCTTTGGCGGCAAGAGATCCCGCTTAGCGGCGCGAGCTTTGCGGTGAATATCGGCGGCTTTAGCGACATCAACGTCACCAAAGAGGACGGCTACTACCGCATCGGCGTGCGCTCGCGCGAGGGCAACCTCAGCATCAGACGCAAAGATGGCGGGTATTTGATCTACAAAAACTAATCAAGGAGAGGCTATGACGCATTTAGAGATTATGAAATTTCGCCACGCGTGCAAAATTTTTGACGAGAACAAAAAGGTAGGCAAAGCCGATTTTGACGCCATTTTACAGGCGGGCATCCTTGCGCCCAGCTATATGGGGCTAGAACATTGGGATTTTTTGGTCGTGCAAAACCGCGCGCTGCGCGAGCGAATCCGCGAAAAATCGTGGGATCAGCAGCAGATCACCACCTGCTCGCATCTGGTCGTGATTTTGGCAAAGATCAAGGAATTTAAAGCGGGCGGCACCTACATAACGGAGGCGATAAATCGTCGCTCGTTTGCAAGCGAGGAGAAAAGGGCTTCTGCGTTAAAATTTTACGAAGACGCCATAAGCGGGATCTTTAAAAACGACGACGAGGCGATATTTCACTGGTCGCACGCGCAGTGCATGTTCCCGGCTTTGGCGATGATGAACGAGGCCGCCAGCCGCGGTATCGACAGCTGCCCGATAGAGGGCTTCGATCGCGCGGCGCTAAATGAAATTTTAAGCATCGATTGGAATGAGCGCCGCGTGGCGTTGCTCGTGCCTTTCGGCTACCGCGTAAAACCGCAGCCGCAAAAGATCCGCCGCAGCGTAGATGACGTAGTAAAGTGGATTGAATAAGCCAAAAGCGGCTTTAGAGCGTTAAATTTACAGCGCGATAAAATTCCAAAGCCGAGCATGCAGCACACCACGTGCGCTCTTTTGAAAATTTATCGCACATAGGAATTTAAAAACGTAAATTTAAAGAAGCGATATGAAAATTTTAGCACTTGCAGCAATTTTTACGAGTTTTCTTTTTGCAGCGGAGCAAAGCTCCGCGCAACCGGTAAACTCGATAACAAACTCTACCCTGAAGATACAAGAGATTAAAGATGGATTTGGTGTGTTTGCACCAAATGGCGAGATCTCCGATAATAAGATAAATTTAAAACTGCCGGATTCTCGCTATGATAATAACCTAACACTAGTCGCTTCGAAAGATTATGCGATTAAACGCAACTTAGTAGAATTTGATTCGTTTAAATATATAAAAGCCCTAATCGTACTTAGTGGGAATGGCGAAATTTCACAAAATAGAATAGAAATAGATGCTATAGGCGAGTGGGATGATCCTAAAATACGTATCAATGAAGCCAATATCATCGCAGGCAACAATGTACTCGACAATAATATCTCTTTTAATATAACTTCTGCAAATAAAATAAATATCATATCGGCAAATTTAAATGAAAAAAGCAATATCCGCGGCAATTTAATGAAAGTGAAGTCGTTTCGTCATATAAATGAGTTAGCCGCAATTTCAGGAAGCGGCAAAATTTCTCAAAACCAAATAGATATAGACGCTATGAGCAGCAAAAATTCAGACTCTAATGTCAGCCGAGTAAATATCATCACAGGCGGCGATGTGCTTGATAATACTATCCGTTTTAGTAGCCCTTATGCAAATAATTTAACAGCGATTAGCGGAAGCGGAAAAATTTCACAGAATAGAATAAAATTTTCATATTTTAACCATATAAAAAACCTAACCGCCATCGTCACGGATGGCGAAATTTCACAAAATAAACTAATTGTGGACGCTATGAACGGAGGCGATGCCTCTACCAATATCGATGAGGTAAATTTAATAACAAGTAGAAGCGGGAATATCTTAGAAAATAATATCACACTTGAAAGAAGTCACATAAAAAGCATAATAAATATAGCATCAGCAGATTCTGCGAATATTTTAAATAATAATATCGAAATTTCACTGCTTACCCGTATAGATGGCGATCTTCCTATATTTTCTGCCAAGGGTGACATCGCGGGAAATAATATAAATTTAGATAGCGCATCGGTTGCAGGCAGTGTGATATTTGCTAGATCAAGCGGCAATATATCGGCCAATCAAATTCAAATCGAAGAAGATGTTTTGGTGGATGGCCACATTGTAGCAGCGATAGCGGATGGTGAGCTTTCGGATAACAATATCACGATAAACAAACTAAACCGACCTTACTCTCATAGTGGCATAACTACAGGCTTTAAATTTAGCGGGCGCAAAAGCGGCATAGCTGCGGGCAGAAGCGGCAAAAACGCTATAAATAATGTCATAAGCATAAAAGATTGTTTGGTCAATGGCGATGTAAGCGGCTTTAACGCACCGAATGGCGAGATTAATGCAACCCTGTTTTCCATTGAATACTCTAAAATAAAAGGAAACGTAATCCTAGGCAGGGCCAAATCTATAAAAAATTCCACCCTAAGCCTATCTACAAGTGAAATTTTAGGTACGATCGAGGGCGGTGGTGCAGACAGCACGCTTAGTATTCAAGCAGCGGCGATATTTGCAAAAGATATAAAAAATTTCGGCAGATTAAATTTTATCTTAACGGACAAATCGGAACGCAATAATGAATTTTTGGTGTTGCGAAATAGCGAGACCCTTGATCTGCGCGGCGTAAAGATTACACTAAAAATCGATGAATACGATAGGCCGAGTATCCAAAAGGACGATCACATTGTTCTGATAAACAGCCGCAAGCCGATAATTATAGACGAAAACACAAAATTGCAAACCATCGATATTGGCAAGCAAGGATATGAGTTTAAACTGCAAGCGCGCGGGAGCGAATTATTGGCGATCGCTACCGCATCGCCCTACAAAGAATATAGAAGAAAGCGCTTATTTTGGTGGCGCCTTTTATTTAGATAAGCGACAAACGCGGTTGAAAGCGGCGTGATTTACAATCAAAAGGCTTGCTTAAATTTTATGTTTTAAATAAAGTTGGTTAGTACAAAGCAGGACCCGAAATTTTCAGGCTAAAGTCTGCTTGGCGATTACCGAATCCATTTACTCTTAAAATTTAAATCCTACACAAAATACTCGCGGGCGACATCCTTGCTCTCAAACGGGCTTGCGCTCAGCTCGCTGCCGTCTATGAGCAGGGCGTAGCTGCGCGCGGTGTCCGTTTTGGCGTATGTTAGCGCCAGCCTCGCCGCAAGCTCTCTATCCGCCTCGCTCGCGCCCCTGCTTAGCAGGCTTAGCGCGCCCACGACGTCATCTTTAAATTTTATCTCGCTAAATTTCGGATTTTGCACTGCGGCAAGCTTTTTGTTGTCGCTCTCATCCCGCCCGATTATGAGCTTAGCGCCGCCCGGCAGGCGCAGATGGCGTCCGAATTTTAAAATTTCAGAATCCGCGGGCGTTTCGATCTTTTCAAATTTTACCGCATCCTTGATCCGCTCGCTGAAGCTCTGCACCGTTAGTAGACAGCCTCCCGCGGGCGTTTCATAGTCCTCAAAGCCAAACTCCGCCGCCAGCTGCATCTGCCTAGTACGCCCGCGCCCGCTGATGTCAAGCAGCGCGCCCCTATCGACCCAACCCTTGATCTCGGGCGTCGTGGGCGGCAGCAACTTCGCGCACAGCGGACGCAGGATCAGCCCCCCCTCATCGCCGCTAAGCCCGCCGACCTGAGCTAGAGCCAGCGCTCGCTGGCTCATCGGGCGCTGTCCGAGCACCTCGCCCGTGATGATGAAGCACGCCCCTTCGCTTTGCAGCATCGCAAGCGCGGTCTTAAACATATATCCGTGGCAGTCGATGCAGGGGTTGAAGTGCTTTCCGTAGCCGTATTTTGGCTCGAAAAGCACCTGCCGCAGATATTCGCTTCTGATATCGACGCTTTTAAAATCCGCCCCCGCGGCTGCGGCTCTGCGGCGCATGATCTCGCTCTTATCGTCCTTGCCGCTAAATCCGATATCCATATTCAGCGCGAGCACCTCGATGCCTTGCGAGACGATGAGTTTGACCGCGAGCATGGAGTCAAGCCCGCCGCTAAAGAGCGCCAATGCCTTCATTTCGTTCCTTTACTTGAGTTGATTGATCTTTTTTTGATACTCCAAGATCCGCTCGATCTTGTCGGGCGCGTCGGAGTTTTTGAGCTTTTGCATTAGCTCTTGCAGGGCGTTGCGGCGTAAAATTTTGCACGCGTCGTTAAAAAGCGCCGCGCTGCCGATCGGCAAAATTTCATTGTCCAGCGCAAGCGCGCGCAGATTTTCAAGGGCTTCGTTTTCGGCGTTTTGGGTATTTTGGACATTTTGATCGTTTTGAGTATTTTGAGCTGCGGCTTCCCTCTCGCCTTGCTTTGCGGCGCTGTTTGAGCTCCGTTTCTCGCCGTTATTTACGTCTTGCTTCTCGCCGCCGTTTGCCCCCTGCTGCGCGGAGGAGCCTTTTAAATTTACGGCGCCCGTAGAGCCTTGATCGCTAAAATTTTGCCCGCTAGAGCTCTCGTCGCTTTTTAAATTTACGCTCTCGCCCTGGATAAAATTTTCTCCCGCGCCGCCTGCGGTAAAATTCTCGCTCGCATTACTATCCGCATTGCCCCGCGCGATGAAATTTTTAAAATTCCCGCCGCTGCGAGAAAAAGCCAAAAACGCCTCGAAAATATCGCCGTGCATGCGAAAATCGCGCCGCTCCAAGCAACCGAGCCCAAGCTCCGCCATCTCACCATCGAGCAGCATCGATTTTATGATCTGAAGCTCCGCGATCTCCTTGCGGCGCAGTAGCGTCCGCCCGAGCCTCGCCGAAGCCGTAGGCGGCGCAGAGCTTTCGTAGCGCGCCGTGTTTTGCGTGCGATCAAAATTTCCGCCGTTTAAGTTCCCGCTCGCACCGAAATCGCGAGAGCCAAAATTCCCGCCATCGTTAAAATTTTGCCCCTCAAAGCCCGCGCCGAAATTTTTACCGCCGCTAGAGAGATTGAACGAGCCCGGCGAGACATTTAAAATTTGCGCCACTAGGCTCTGGTAGGACTCGGCGAGCACGGGGCCCAGCGCTACGGTAAATTCTTTGATCTCATTTAGCGCCGCTTCTTTTTGTACGGGGCGGGCGAGGTCGTATTTTTTGGCGATTCTTCGAATTAGAAACTCCCCGCTCTCCATGCCGCTAGCATAAATTTGCTCTAGCTCGCGCACCTTGCCAGCGACTATCATATCCGCAGGATCGGCGCCGCCGCCGATTATAGCGACGCTTGAGTCGATCTTGTTCAGGCACAAAAGCCGCGCCGATTTCATCGCCGCATTAACGCCCGCAGCGTCGCCGTCGAAGCTAAGCACGACGTTAAGCTCCGCGCGCTTTATAAGCGGCAGATGAGCGGGCGTCAGCGCCGTGCCGAGCACCGCTACGGCGTTGTCGATGCCCGCTTGATGCAGCATGATGACGTCCATGTAGCCCTCGGTGATGATGAGGGTTTTTTTGGCGATTGCGCTTTTTTTTGCAAGGTCGAATGCGTAGAAAATTTTAGATTTATCAAACAGCGCGCACTGCGGCGAATTGACGTATTTAGCGGGATTATCGCTTATCGTGCGGCCGCCGAAGCCTACGAGCTTGCTTGCGTGGTTGTAGATCGGAAAGGTGATGCGCTCGATGAAGCTAGCATAAAGCCCGCGCTCGTTTTGCTTCACCGCGCCCGCATTTAGCGCGTCTTGCGGCGGAATTTCTTCGTTTTGCAAAACCCTGATCGTCTGCGCGCTAGCTCCAGCGTAGCCAAGGCCGAATTTGCGAATAGTCGCATCGCTTAGGCCGCGCCCGTGCAGGTATTTCACGGCGGCGGGGTTTTGATAAAGGCAGCTTTGGTAGTAGGCGTTTAAAATCCCGAGCACCTTCTTCTCTTCGCTGCGTTCCTGCACCTTGGCGCCGGTGTATTGCAGCGCGAAATTATACATCCCCGCAAGCTTTTCGACCGCTTCGGGAAAACTTATCTTTTCGTAATCTTGGATAAATTTAATCGCGTTGCCGCCTGCCTTGCACGAAAAGCAGTGAAAAATTCCGAGCTTGGAGCTCACGCTCATGCTCGGGTGCGAATCGTCGTGAAAGGGGCAGACGCCCACGAAATTTGCGCCGCTGCGCTTAAGCGGGACATATTTTTCTACGACGTCTACGATATCTACGGTAGCCAGCAGATTTTCTATGCTTTCGTTTTTAATCATAAGCGAAATTATACCCGCACTTTGCTATAATTGCCCTTTATTTTTGCGACGAGGTTTGATTTGGATAATTTTTTCTTAGACGATCGCGACCCGATTTTCGGGCTTATCATGCTGATAAGCATAATCTTGCTAGTGTCGATTCTAAGCTACATTTGGGGAGTTTTTTCTAAAAAAAACGAGAGGCAGAGCCTAGAGAATTTCATCAAAAAATTTGACACCCTAGACGCGCTTAGCTCGGAGCACAGGCAGCTTTTAGCAAGCCCGCAAATTGATATCCCTACGCTTGGAATTTTAGCTAGCTCTTTCGTCAAAAGCGGCGACTTCGAGCGCGCGATAGAAATTTATCTAATCGCGCTAAGTAAGGCTAGCGGCGGCGTGCAGAGGGAGTTTATCCTTACCAATCTCGGTATCGTATATTTCAAAGCGGGCTTTTTAGGGCGCGCCGAAGAGGTATTTTTGCAGGCGCTAAAGCTGCGCCCCAGAAACAAAGAGGCCCTTACGCATCTTACGGTGATTTATGAGCGGCTAAAGCGCTTTAATGAGGCGCTTGAGGTGCTTGACGCGCTGCGCGAGCAGGATGCCGAAGTATATGCTCAAAGCCAGTTTGAGCGCGCCCAGATCATCGCAAACGACGCCAATACGCCGTTTAACAAGAAGATCGCTAAAATTTCAAAGCTAAACTTCAAAGGCGCGGGGCGGTTCTGCATGGAGCTTTTTATCAAAAACAAAGAGCCTATGGAGGGCTTTGACCGCTTCCCGCCGATTGAGCAGGCGATCGATCTGATCTATGATTTCCCTGCGGCAGTAAATACGCAGGATGCGGAGTACAACGCACTTTTTTACGCGCTCGGGAAAAGCGATCAAAAGCCGCAGAGCGCGAGTAAAATTTTTGAGATCAACGCGCTTATGGCTATGAAAGACGCGGGCTTCGAGGACGCGGGGCTTAGCTTTAGCTACACCTGCGCGAAGTGCAAAAGCTCGGTGGGGCTCTTCTCGCACCGCTGTCCGGTCTGCTACGAGCTAGGCAGCATGGAGATCAGAGCGCAAATTTCGGAGAAAACTGGTGAAATCGGTCAAACTTTTTAGCGACGGCAGCTGTCTCGGAAACCCCGGAGCAGGCGGCTGGGCTTACATACTGCAATACGGCGACGCGATAAAAAAGGCAAGCGGCGCAGAAGCGATGACGACGAATAATCAAATGGAGCTAACAGCCGCTATAATGGGGCTTAGCGCGCTTAAACAGCCCTGCCGCGTCGAGCTTTTTACCGATAGCGAATATGTCGTCAAGGCGATAAATTCCTGGCTCGCAAAGTGGGTCGTTACCGATTTTAAGGGCAAGAAAAACGCGGATCTGTGGCGCAGATACCTTGCGGCGGCGGCGCCTCACGAGATCAGGGCCTCGTGGGTCAAGGGGCATGCGGGTCATCCGCAAAACGAGGAGTGCGATGCTATGGCTCGCGCGGCTGCAGAAGCGATAAAGGGCTGAAATTCTACGGCAAAGCTCGCGATTGCGCGGATTTAGCATAGATTTACCCGCGTTTGCTTTGCACGCAGAGCCGCTTCGGCGTAAATTTTATCGCCCGAAGCCGGTTTTAGCGCGTTCGTTCACTCAATTGAGCTTTTTTATTTGAGGACAGGTGCGTTTTTGGCGAAGATTAAATTTGCGACAATCGAGCTTCGGCGCGGTTTGCGTTAGAATTGGCGGGCTAGGTTTAAATTTTATTCGTCGCAGATCGGCGCTAGCACGCTTCATTCGCCGCGTTAGCGCAAATTTGGCGCAGGTCCTGCTCGCGTTCGTTTCGCTTGTGCAGGGTTTGTTCGCGCCAGATGTCGTTTGCGTGCGAGCTGCCGCGGATTTCGTAGAATTTTATAAAAAGGTTGATAATGCAAAATTTAGAAAAATTACAAGAAAAACTGGGCTATAAATTTAAAAATTTAACCCACCTCAAGATCGCTCTTACGCACAAAAGCGCCAAAAACGGACATAACAACGAGAGACTGGAATTTTTAGGCGATGCGGTGATGGATCTAATCGTGGGCGAGTATCTTTTCAAAAAATTTAGCAGCGACGAGGGCGATCTGAGCAAGCTGCGCGCCGCACTCGTGAACGAAAGCAGCTTTTCTAAATTTGCAAAATTTTTGGGCATCGGCGAGAACCTGAATATGTCGCTGTCCGAGGAGCGCAACGGCGGACGCGAGAAGCCATCGCTGCTTTCGGACGCGTTTGAGGCGATAATGGGCGCCGTCTATCTTGAGAGCGGGCTGCAAAACACCGCCCGTATCGCGACTGCGATTTTAGAAATCCTCTATCCGCGCATCAGCTTTAACGAGCTCGTGCGAGACTACAAAACCGCGCTGCAAGAGCTCACACAGGCACAATTCGGCGTCACGCCCGAATATGTTCTTTTAGGCTCGAGCGGCCCCGATCACAAAAAAAGCTTCGAAATGGCAGCGCTCGTAGGCGGCAAGCGGCTCTCATCTGCCGTGGGAGCGAGCAAAAAGGAGGCCGAGCAAAAATGCGCGCAAATCGCGCTCGAGCTTTTACAAAACGGCGCCTCGCACGGCACTAGCGCAACAAATGGCGAGCATAATAATCGAGGCGGCAAAAGAAGCGGGCGCGATACGGATAAACAAAGCGGCGGCGACCAAGGAGGCGCACTATGAATACTTTCGGCGAGAGATTGCGCCTTAGCACCTTCGGCGAGAGCCACGGCGCGGCAATCGGCGGCGTTTTGGACGGCTTTCCGGCTGGCGTGGAGATCAAGATTTCAAATATCCAAAGCGAGCTTGACCGCCGCAAACCGGGCGGCAGATACGCTACGCCGCGAAAAGAAGCCGATGAGATCGAAATTTTAAGCGGGATTTTTGACGGTCGCAGCACCGGCGCGCCGATCGGATTTATCATACGCAACGCAAACCAGCACTCAAAAGACTACGAAAATCTAAAGGATGTTTTCCGCCCCGCGCACGCCGATTTTACATATTTTGCCAAATACGGACTGCGCGATTACCGAGGCGGCGGACGGGCAAGCGCACGCGAAACCGCCTTGCGCGTGGCTACGGGAGCGTTTGCGCAGATCCTGCTAGATCATTTTAAAATTTCCGTAAAAAGCGGAATTTGCGGCGTGGGCGAAATTTACGCCAAAGATTTAAATTTTGATTTTGCGCAAAATAGCGAAATTTTCGCGCTCGATCCCGCTGCGGAGAGCGCGCAGAAGGAGCTAATTCTAAGCGCTAAAAATGCCGGCGATAGTATCGGCGGCTGCGTGCTAACTCGCGTTACGGGCGTGCCTGCGGGGCTCGGCGAGCCGCTGTACGGTAAGCTGGATGCGGCGCTTGCGGGCGCGCTGATGGGCATAAACGGCGTAAAGGCCGTGCAGATCGGCACCGGAGTGAAAGCAAGCACGCTAAAAGGCAGCGAAAACAACGATTTTATGCGCGCTAGCAAGGATGCGATCCGCACCAACGGCGGCAAGATCGGCGCAAATTTCGCAAGCAACAACGCAGGCGGGATCCTAGGCGGCATAAGTAGCGGCGCGCCTATTGAGATAACAACGCATTTTAAGCCCACTCCGAGCATTTTCATGGCGCAGCATAGCGTGGACGTGCGCGGCGCAGACGCGATCTGCGAGCTGCGCGGGCGGCACGATCCGTGTATCGCCGTGCGCGGCAGCGTCGTAGCTACCGCAATGGCGCGGCTGGCGATCGCCGATGCGCTGCTACTAAACGCGAGCGCGACGTTGGGGAATTTAAAGCGAATTTACGGCAAGGATTAAATTTAGACGGGCGCCCTTAAATTTTGCGAAATTTCATGTAATTTTAGGGGCGAGCGATGAAATTCCCGCGAGCGAGGCGGGCAAATTTTAAATTTACGCGGTAGGCCTATCGCGACAAGGAGGCAAAATGAGACTTGAGCGTATCGGCGAGGACTCGGCGCTGATCGCGCGCATAGAGGCGATCAACGTCGCGGCGTTCCCCGAAATCGAGCGTATCAGCATAAAAAATTTCTTAAAAATGTCGCGCAAAGGACAGCTTGAAATCGCGGCGATTTTCGAGGATTTTAGCGCCCTAAGCGCTAACGGCGCGGCAAATAAACATCGCGCGGCGACAGACGAAAATTTATGCGCGCCGAAACAAGATTTTTGCGCGGCAAAGCGGGATTGCGACGAAGCGAGCCAAGATCGCGATGCTGCGGGTAAAAATTCCGATGCGGCTAACCGCGGCGCGGCAGAATTAGCCTCTTTGAGTTCCGAAAATCGCGGCGCGGCAGATAAAAACTCTAATGCGACGTGTGAAAAATCCAGCTTGAAAAGTAAAAATCCCGGCGCAGCAAGCGAAAATTTATGCGCGCTGCAAGATTGCAGCGAAGCGAGCCAAAATTGCGGCTCTGCGGGTAATTGCGCCACGGCGGCGCAAAATTTAAGCGGCGAGGAGCTGGTTGGCTTTTTCGTCTATAGAACCGAGCAGACCTACAAGCGCGCGGTTTCGCACCACAAACAGCCGCCGCCTCGCCTCAATGCGGATAAAATTTTAAAATCCAAAGCCCATAGCGGCGCGGAATTTGACGGCGCAGAGGATGAAATTTCAGGTGACGAAACGAAATTTTCAGAGGCAAAATTTTTTAGCGTTACAAGCGGTAAAATCGCAGGCCAAAAAACGCAGCCTTTGAGCGGCAATGAAATTTTAAACGCGAGCGCAGATAGCAAAACTCCGATCGCTGCGGACTGTTCGATTTGCAGTGCAAGCGGCAAAATTTCATCAAGCGCCAGAAGGGATGAAATTTCATTAAGCGTCGCAGGGGGCAAAATTTTGCGCTACGATGAGAGTGAAATTCCAAGCGGCGGGGAGAGCGAGATTTTTTACGTGGCCTACCTCAGCATCGATGCGAAATTTCGCGGGCTGGGGGTCGGCTCAAGGTTGCTCGCGCTCATCTCCGAGCAAAATCCGCGCGCGCAAATCGTCCTTGACGTCGAGCCGCCGCACGAGGACGCGCCCAATCTCGCGCAGCGCCTGCGCCGCATAGAATTCTACGGCAGGCACGGCTTTCGGCGCTGCGGCAAGTTTTTCAACTACGCAGGCCTAAGCTTCGAGATCCTTGCTAAGCCGCCGCTAAGCGCGCCGCAGCAGGGATTTGACGTAGCGAGCTTCGTAAAATTTATCGGCGCGGGTAATAAATTTAGATTTAAAATCACCGACGCGCCGCTATATAAAAACTAATGCAAAAGCCCGAATTCAGCCTCATCTGCGACGATACGTTTTATAAAATTTTCTCCGCCTCTATCCTTGCGTTTTTTTGCATTTTTATCTCTTTAGACATCGGCGGATCGGGGGAGCTGTTTTACACGGACAGTCTGCTACGCTCGCAGCAAGCCAAACCTAGTCTGACGATCGTTTTTATGTTTTTAGCGTTACTTTATCTGCGAAGCGGTAGTAAAGAGGCGGCGCGCGTGGAATTTGACGAGCTTAAAATATCCTTTCGCAGAGGGCTAGACAAATACGATCTTATGCTTGGATGCGTCGATCTGATAGAGCCGTCGTTCGGCTTCGTGCGGACGTTTCGCGTACCGTTTATAAGCTACGAACGGTTTTTGAAACTGCAAGAAATTTTAAAATTCTTGCTTCTTTTCGCATACGTCGCGGGCGTGTTTTTGACGATCAAATTCGGCTTTGTCGAAGCTACGATCTATGCAGCGGCGGGCATTTTTGCGATTTTGATCGCTTCAAAGCTCGTCGTCGCGCGAAGGCTAGACGGACGAGCGGGGCTACGACTGCGCGATTGCTTGCTACTGCGCGGGAGGGACGATACGGGCGCGGCGGTATTTTTTTGCATCCGTCCCAGCCGCGCCGAGTGCGAAGCTTTACGTATATATTTTTTGAAAAATTTCAGCTACGACATTAAGGCGTGAAATTTTTCGGTTTTCAGCGTAAAATTTAGACTCGCGGAGTAGTTTGGCTACGGCTAAACGTAAACGAAGCGCAAAGGCGAATGCTGCGCGAGTATTTCGCGGCGAGATTGGGGTTAGATTTCGAGCGAAATTCCGTCCGCGGCAATCGCAGATGAGATCGCTCGGCGCTCGCAGTAGTCCTCGAAACAGCTGCAGATGAGCCGCTAGTGTCCGCTTACGGATAACCACTGCTCGTCTCGACTCGCCTCGCCGCAAGCGCCTCCGCAAATACCCCGACCTTTAAACGCACCGAAAGCGAGGCGGTGATAAAATGCGCTTCGTCAAAAATCATACCGAAAAGGAATTTTATGAGGGACTACGACAAAGAGCCGATCAAAATCATAGATAGAGCGGTTTATTTCCAAGCAAATAGCCTATTTATCGCCTTAATATCTTTTTACGCTCTGTATAGATCCGACACTACAGCCATCGATCTCTTAAAATTTAACAACAAAGATTCGTTCCTACTCCTTATAGCCGTAGTTTTATTTATCGCACAAATACAATGGTATGTAAAGTGTAGGCGTAAAATTTCATATTTTGAGTTTTTTAATGATAAAATCTATTATGAATTTGCGCACGATTCAGAGTGCAATAAATGTATCGATGCTTCAAATGCCGATAAGATAAACTTCTGCATCGTATCTGAGCTCATAGATAGCTTCGGTAGATTTCATTACTTTACCTCCTACGAGCTTTATAAAAAATCATCTATTGGGGTGCATATCGGCAAACTGGCGCTGTTTTTATACTATACGATAAATTTTATCTTGCTTGTTTTGCCGTTTAAAATTTTTATGTTGATTAAAAACAAAGAGCCGCTAAGTCTGCTAAATAAAAATGTCGTGATTAAATTTAAAAATCGCAACTATTTTTTGATAAACATCTACTCAAAGCGCGAACTGGATGAAATTTTGTGGTATTGCAAAAACAAAAATATAGCCATAGAGCAGAAAACAAATTTCATACCGCATTGGCAAAATTTTACCTATTTCACTGATAAAAATGAAATTTACAGCGATGATTTCGGCGATACGCAAATTCCAAAGGATACGTTTAAGCGAAAGCTTAGGCGATTTTTTAGCTTGGATTAAAGAGTGGATTCCGCCCGTTTCAGCGTAAAATTTAGACCCGCGGGGTAGAATTACAAAAATTTTCACACGGAGCAAGCAATGAAAAAATTCCTTCTAGCCGCAATAATTTGCGCGCTATTTAGCGGCTGCGCTCATGAGGCGCAATTCAATAAAAATGCGGACGTGGCGCCGTTTGACGACACTATCAGCGTCGATAACTCCATGCAAAGCGCCCTGATCTACATCCCAAGCGAGCTGATGGAAGCCAAAAAATATGCCTCAAGCTCGCAGCTGGGCAGGGACGACGAGCTTAAAATGAGCGTCGGCGAGTTCGTAGGCGGCGAGGCAAAACGCTTCTTCGGCACCTATCTAAGGCGCGCCGAAGTAACGAGCGACGAAAAGGCGCTGCAAGACAAGGGGCTAGTCATCAGCCCCGAGATCGGCTCCTTCGGCTTCGGCTTTTACAGCTCCGACGGCATCGATGTCTCCGCCAAGCCCTTCGTGCGCTACAATCTGCGCCTAAAGATGTTTAAAAACGGAAGGCAGATCTACAACCAAAACATCGCAGTAAACGAGCGCAACTACGGCGAGGAGGAGTTTTTCGGCAGTGGCAGCGGCTCATACGCGCAGATCGGCGGGATCTTCCAAAAGGCGATGGCGAACGACTACGCCGTGCATGCCAGAGAGATTTTGAGCGCAATCGACGCCGCGAAGTAAAATTTTAAATTTGCAGCGGCTCGTTCCCCGCTTCGGCGCGAGCGGTCGGTGCGGCGCTTTTTACGCGGGGTTCTTGGCGGTGCGTCGCAAAACGGCGGCGTATCGCAAGACGGCGGCGCGAATTTAAATTTAAATCTCACGGGCGAGCGGAGCGAACCTAAATTTAAAGCCTACCTATGAGCTATGCGCTGCAATTTCGCAAAATTTTAAAGCTGAGCGATGCATCGAAATTTTACGAAATTTTAAAGGCTGCGATATTCCAAAATACGGAGCGTGCAAATTTAAATTTAAAAGCCGAAGCGCAAAGTATATCCGCGACAACGGCGCGCCCGTGTGGGGAAAATCTAAATTTAAAAGCGCGAAGCAAGCCTAAATTTAAAACTCTAAAGCTCGTTCAAAGGCTAAAAGCTCGCCCGTTTCGCTAGCTTTCCTGAATTTTACCGCAATCTAAGCTCTAAGCAAGGCGGCGGACGATTTGCCGGCGGTCTTTTGCATTAGCGCTGATGTTTTGTGGACGTGCGCGGCAAAGCGGCAAAAATAACGCGAAATTTTAAAATTTACGGCGCGGCAAAGCGGAATTTATCTTTGTAAATTTAAAGCATTCATTAATATTAATTTTTGTATCATTCTGAAAATTTTGCAAGGAGATGAAATGAAAAAATTTCTACTACTTCCGCTTGTTTGCGGAGCGCTTTTTGCGGCACCAAGCTGCGATAATGTCCAACTCAAAGCCGCCGTGGAAGGTATCAACAAGAGTGCGCCGCTGAGAGTCGATGAGATTACCACTTTAACGGGCGCCGAGTGCAAAGACGGCACTTTTATCTACAACTACGAGCTAAACGACGGCATGGGGCTAAAATTCGACAGTATCAACGATACGCAAAAAAACGTAATGCAAAATGTCGTAGACAGCCAAAATAAACAGATTTTTTGCGAGAATATGAAGATTATGCACTCCTTGATAAACGGCGCCGTGTGGGTCTACAAGCTACAAAACGGCTCGGAATTTATGCGGGTGGAATTTAAACCTAGCGATTGCAAATAATCCCAACTTTAAATTTTAAAATGCCCGTAAGCTTCGCGGGCATTTTCCTCTGCGGTTCTTCGCAGATCACCTTTCGCAGGCGCTTTTATCCAGCGCGATTTTTATCGGCGGCAAACCCTCTATTTCGTAATTTAACACCATCGTTTTGCCGAGTTCCCGCAGGCGCTGCGAGAATTCTGCGCTGCAAAAGCCGGCTTTCGCCTTAGCAAACAGCATCTCTTTTAAAATTTCCGCATCACCCGCATCCAGCGCGCTAAGATCTAAATTTGGCGAGCTATTTAACGTGTAATCGTATATGAAGCTACCCTCTTCGCATGCGGCGCCTTTTAGGGTCGTAGCATCGTCGATCCTGCGCGGCGCACCCTCGTTTATCCGCGCTAGCGCATCTCGCACCTGCTTGCTTTCGCAGAAGTTTCGCTCTAGCTCGCCGCGTTTTTTCTCCGCATAAAATTCCGCCGCCACATTTGCCAAAATTCCGATTCCAAGTAGCACTAGTAAAATTTTAATCGGCTTATTTAACCGCGCGCTTAGGCTTTGCGCATCCATCATCGCGCCCTTTCGCAGCACAGCAGCGTGTGTCCGACGCCGAGTCCGTCGTGAATTTGCGAGATTTTAAGCCCTGCGCGCTGCGCAAATTTAATCATATCGTCCGAGTGATAAATTTTGCTATTACCGTTTGCCATAGCGGCGAAATACACGCTGATCTGCGTCATGCTATACGCGGCGGTTTCGTAGCGCTGCCTGTCCCAAAACGGCTCCAAAATATAAAGCCGCGTCTCCGCGCTCATCGACTCCGCCGCACGCGAAAGAATGCTTACGATCTGCTCCTCTGCAAAGCAGTCCAGAAACTGACTGAGCCAGATCGCATCAAAGCCGCGCGGAAAGCGCGTAGCAGCATCTAGCAGATCGGCCGCAAGCCCCTCTATGCGCTCAGCGCCCTGCACGCCTGCGACGGTGTCTTTCATCAGCGCGATCTGCCCCGCAAGATCCATTATCGTGACGCGCACATTTTCGTCGTAGCCTACGCACCGCTTAGCAAAGCGTCCCGTGTTGCCGCCGACGTCTAAAATTTTATCCGTCTTGCGCGAGAAAATGATCTTTAGCGCGGGATCAAACGCCAAATCCGAATAAAAATGATCAAACGCGAGCCAGCTCTTGCGCACATGCGGCGGCAGATGCGAAAGCGCCTCGTAGATCGTAGCCCACTGCCCAAAGACCTTTAGCCCCTCGGGTTTGCCCGATTTTAGCGTCTCTTCGAGCCTAAAGAGCCCCTCGTAGCAAACGTCGTGGATGAAATCCATATCCACGCCGACGAGCTCGTCGGTAAGCAGAAAATATCCCGCCTTGCTGAGCCTAAATTTCTCGCCGCTAAGTAGCACCGTGCCGATGCTAAGCGAGCTTTCCAAAAGCAGCTTTACGGCATATTCGCTAAGCGAGAGCTTCTTCGCGATCTCACTTATGCTTAGCCCGCCCTGCGCCTCATTAAGCGCGCTTAAAATTCCAAATTTTTTCATCAGTCGCGAGACTTGAAAGACCACCGGCGCAAAGGCGATCTCATTCGCCGTCCGTTGCGCTTCGCCCGCGCTTTGACGCTCCACGGCGTAACGATCTAAAAGGTGTTTGGGAAGTTTCATTTTTGATCCTGCTTATGTAAATTTCGCAAAATTTTAGCAAAAAATTTTAATTTTTGCCACGCGGGATTTGGGATTTGCTTGCGTTTTTAAATTTAGCAGGCAAGCCAAAAACCAAAGCTGCACGAGCGGAACGATACCGAGCGAGCTTTAAATTTAGCGGATAAAATTTCAAAGCAGAGCTAAATTTTATGAAATTTTAGTTAAAATCACTTCTTAATTTCGCGCCAAAGCGAAAATCTAAATTTAGGAAAAGCCTTGAAACTTCAGATGTCCTTGATCTCCATCGCTTGCGTAGTTATTATCCTGGCGGGTCTTAAAGCCGCGCAGACCATCGTCGTGCCGTTTTTGCTTGCTATTTTTATCACCGTGCTGGTCTCGCCGCTGGTGCTATATGTGCAAAAACTCCGCGTCGGCCGCGTTTTTAGCTTCCTGCTCGTGACTTTCGCATTCGTAGCGATTATGGTTTTTTTCGGTTCGGTGATCTTTGACGCGATCAAGGAATTTTCAGCGCGCTTGCCGGAGCTTCAGGCTAAATTTAACGACGTCTTGCAGGGCATCAGCACGAGGCTTGTTCGCTTCGGCGTGGAGTTTGACGTCCAAGGACTAGGCGTCGATCCTAACGAGGTCGCGGCACAAATCTCTACCCTGCTTCGCAAAACGGGCTCGATCGTCTCGACGGGATTTTTCATCTTCATAATGGTCTCGTTTATGGTCTTTGAAAGCTCTATGATGGATGAAAAGATCCGCTATTTTTCGCAGCGCAGCCACGCGACGCATACTTTCGTCAAAAAATTTGCTTCAAATTTGAAAAAATACCTTCTCATTAAAACCATAGCCTCGGCATGCACCGGCGCGCTGATCGGGCTCGGACTATGGGCGCTCGGAGTTCCGTACGCCGCGCTGTGGGGGATTTTAGCCTTCGTGCTAAATTTCATCCCAACCATCGGCTCGATCGTGGCGGTCTTCCCGACGCTTTTCGTGACCCTTTCTACGATGGATATAAGCTACAGCGTCTGGACTATCGCGATATATCTAGCCGTAAACGTCGCGATCGGCAACATTATCGAGCCGCGATTTTTAGGGCAAGGTCTTGGACTTTCAACGATCAGCGTACTTGCGGGGCTACTGCTATGGGGCTTCGTGCTCGGCATCGGCGGACTGTTTTTGGCCGTACCGCTTACGATGAGTATTCAGATCGCGCTTGCCTCAAACGACAAAACGAAGTCTATCGCGACGCTACTCGGCAATAAAGTAGAAAAATAGTAAAATTTTAAGGGCTTGAGCGCGCTCAAGAGTATTTTTGTCTCTTTTAGATAAAATCCGCCCAAAGGATCAAA
>CAUQNJ010000028.1:0-26490 GCA_963519515.1 uncultured Campylobacter sp.
CGGCTTTATGAGCGACGCAAAATGGCGCAAGCTCTTTTCGGCGATCTGCGCCGAAAGTTCGCCCGCGAGGCAGTGCGAGATCTATGATTTTTTCGGCTCCTGCGTGAACGAGATCAGATTCGCCCTGCCCGCCGCAGAGTACGCGCAAGGCATCCGCGACGGCTACATCTCGCAGCGCCTCACGACGAGCGAAAAACCCACCCTCTACGCCGAGATAGAATACATAGAATTTGCGAAATTCTACGACTTCAAAAGCCGCGGCGCGCTGCTACCGCCTGAGCACAAAAGCCAAGACCTTGACGCCATAGCACGCTATTTAGAGCGCCTGGGCAAATTTGAGATGGAGTCTGGCGAGCAAAGCTTAAAAATTTACGGCTATAAGCGCTAGCTCTTTGCGCGGATTTTGCCATCTTGTGCGCAGGCGCGGCTGTTCACAGTGCGCCAAGAGGCGTAATTTGCGCTAAATTTCACCCCAAACAGCCCGTTATAGCCGCTTGCCGGTCCGCAAAAAAGGAGCAAATTTGAACTACGAAGAATTTTATGGTGCCGTCTGCGAAACGGTAGAAAAATTTGAAGCGAGCGGGGCTGCGAACAAGGAGCTGGACGCATATCTACTCGCGCTTTTAAAGCTGCTTGAAGCGCGCGGCGGCGAGCCCTTTAGCGCAGAGCTGATGCTTGAAATTCTAAGCGCGGCATTTGAGAGCGAGAGGGCGGAGCCCAGCGAGACCTGGCTTGAGATAGAGCGAGCGCCCGAGCTTGCGCACTTCTGCAAAAATAGACCTGCGGGCGGCGATACGTTTCGTTCGGCGGAGGAGCCAAAAACCGCTGCGGATATAATGCGCTGCTTACCGGAGGGCTTTGAGATAAAATTTGACGAAAGCAGATCTGCAAATTTTAAAACCGCGCTAAGCGAGGCAAAATTTACGAACGGCGATCACAAAAACGACGAGAGCAGGACGCAAGAGCAAAATTCTATCGCAGCAAGCGGCAGCGTCTCTGCAAAAACAGCGCGAGGCGGGTCCTTGGAGCAAAAGACGAACGAGCCCCTAAAATTCGAGGCCGCAGGCAAGCACGGCGGGCTTGCGTATTCCGCGGAGGTCATAAAATTTCAGCTAGCGGAGCTTAGCAGGATGCGCGCTAGCGGACAGCTTGCGGACGAGAGCAAGTTTTTCGGCATCGTCTCTCTGAGCGGGCATGGCTGGTATAATTTCGATCCGTTTTCGCTGCTGGAGTGCGGAGCGCGCGGCCTGATGGATCACGCGGGCGAGGATGCGCCCGTGCGCGGCGGCTGGGAGATGCTCGGCGAACTGCTCGAAATGGGGCGAATGTACGAGTAGACGGCGAATTTTGGGCAATATTCTTAAATTTATAGCTAAATTTAGCCGCGCTTCTTTGCTCGGTAAATTTTACGTCGCTAAATTTAGATTTTCGAGCGTGAAGTTTGGTGCCGCGGATGAACTTTCGTGCCGAATTTTTGTTGTTTTTTGAAATTTACGAATTAAAATTTACCGCATCGCTAGCCAAAACGCAATGGTTTACAGGAAGTAAAATTTAGGGCTTGCCTATAAAGCGCAAAAATTACAGCATAGTGCGAATTTGAGCCCATTTGAGATAATTTTTTAAAAACTACCGCGTTTGGGGAAATTCCAAAACAAATTTGGCAAATTTGCGGTAAAATTTAAGCAAAAATATGAGGCAGTCGTTAGCAAATGGTAAAATCAGCCAAGCGGCGAACGCGTCAAATATCAATTTGTTTAAATTTTACCGCCATTTGGCATTAAATTTGACGCAGGCGGCAAAATTTGGCGAAAATAGGTAAAATTTTGCACCTGAATTTAAAAGGATTCGCAAAATGATAGCGATTTATTTTAGCTCCACGGGCAACACAAAGCATTGCGTGGAGAAATTTATAGAGTGTCTGGGCGGCGATATCCCCGCGGTTTCGATCGAGGACGGGGCTTGCGGCGAGCTACTAAAGCACCACGATGACGTGATTCTCGCCTATCCAGTTTACTTTAGCGACCTGCCGCAGATCGTGCGCGAGTTTATTTGCGAAAACAGCGCGAATTTTCGCGGCAAAAACGTCTTTATCATCGCTACGATGGAGATTTTTAGCGGCGACGGAGCGGGCTGCGCGGCTAGGATATTAAGGTGGGCGGGCGCGAAGATAACGGGTGGCGCGCATATTAGAATGCCCGCGTTTATCCTCGACGTGGCGATTTTTAGCTATTCGGCGCAGAAAAACGAGCGCGTGATCAAGGAGGCAAACGCCAAGCTAGAGCGCGTGGCGCAGGCATTTGCCGCGAGCAATCCGCCTCAAGAGGGGCTAGGCATGCTATGCCGCATCGCGGGGCTTTTGGGGCAGCGGCTCTGGATGAAAATTTGGCACAAAACGCCCTTTGCTAGGCACAAACCTAGCCTCGATGCGGCGCGGTGCAACGGGTGCGGTGAGTGCGCAAAATCCTGTCCGATGCAAAATATAAAAATCGCGCACGGCAAGGCAAGATTTGGCGAGCGTTGCACGATTTGCTACAGATGCGTGAACAAGTGCAGGCAAAAGGCGATAACGATCCTCGGCAAGGCGAAAAATCTGGAAAAATCGGTCGCGGCGGAGTTTAAAGATATCTGACGCGCTCTCGTTTGCGCGGTCTTGATTTATGGGCTTATTTTGTTTCGCTTTGCGCTCGGCTTTTAAATCTGCCGAAATAATCAAAATTTAGCGCCCGCCAGGTCCGCGCTACCTTAAATGCTCTTTCAGATCTGCGATTTGCCGCTTAACTTCGTCTATTATCTGCGGCGAGCTTTCCCAAATTTCAAGAAAAACCCATTCGTCGCTTGGCGGGTCGATCATATTTTCCAAAATCGCAACGACTTTCCGGATGGTCGGTTGCAATTTATCTAAAAAATCCGACGGACACACATACGGCGAACCGAAACGCTCCAAAATATACGCGACTGCCCTGATTTCATCGTAGTTTTCGTTTCTCGGATCGAAATTCGCTGCCGTGCTTTGCAGCAGATCAAAATTTTTGCTCTCCCAAAACCTCGCGAACCAGTCCGCCGCCTCGTCGTTTTCGTACGCCTTGTAGCCCCAATCGCCCATTTTATTCCTTTTAAAATAAATTTCATCGCCAAGCTTTAATGGTGCCTCTTATTTAAATTTTACCCGCCCAAGCTAAATTTTAAGCCGCTTTTTGACTGCACGCGCCCGCCGCAAAATCAAAGCCGAGAACAAAACTCGCAGCGCCAAGTCAAACGCTAAATTTAGCTTAAATTTGCTAAAATAGCCAAAATTTAAAGGATTTTTGATGTTCGAAGGAATGGATTTTTCAAAAATGGGGCAGATGCTCGATCAGATGCAGGCCAAGGCTAAGCAGATCGAGGAGGAGAATGCGCGCAAGGAATTTACCGTAAAATCGGGCGCGGGTATGGTTGCCATCAGGCTAAACGGCGCGGGCGAAGTACTCGATCTGAGCATCGACGACAGCCTTTTTAGCGACAAGGAAAGCCTGCAGATCCTGCTAATCTCAGCGATAGGCGACGCGATAAAACTCGTCGAAAATGAAAAGAAGGGCGCCGCAGCATCCATGCTAGGAGGGCTCGGCGGCCTAGGCGATCTGCTCGGCGATAAGGGCTGAGTCGGTAAATTTAAACAAAGCGGGGCGGATGAAATTTCAAAATTTTATAGTTTTGAATTTACAAAACAGCCGATCAGAAGGTTTAAAATTTACAAGCGGCGGTCGCGACGCACTTCGATTGTTTTACCTCTGTGCGGAGCACAAAAGAGATAAAATTTTAGCAGCACGCAAGACGCAACCAAATGTCATAAAACTGGCAGTAAAAAGTACAAGCGCGACAAGCAAAATGAGCGTAAAAACTGATAAGTACAAACAAAGTAAAAGCAGCCGAACGAGCCACGCGTAAAAAGCAGCTCCAAAGCCTAACCATGCGATAGGAATTTGATGGATATTTTAGAAAAATTTAAAGACTACTTGAAGCAAAACGAGCTAAAGGCGCCGAGCTTTCATCCGTATTTCGAGGAGGCGCTCAATTACATGCTGCAAGCGGGCGGCAAGCACTTTCGCGCGCAGCTGTTGCTAGGCGTCGTCTCGGCAGCGGATGAACGGCGCTTTGAGGGCGCGTTGGCGATGGCGATGGCGCTTGAGATGATCCACACCTACTCGCTTATCCACGACGATCTGCCCGCGATGGACAATGCGGATCTGCGCCGCGGACGACCGAGCCTGCACAAAAAATACGATGAGGTTACGGCGATTTTGGTCGGCGACGCGCTAAATACCGACGCATTTTTGATCGCCGCAAGCGCAAGCCTAAGCGATGAGATCAAGATAAAATGCATTAAAACTCTAGCGCGAAACGCGGGCAGCAGCGGCATGGTACTCGGTCAGGCGATCGATTGCCGTTTTGAAAACAGCCCGCTAAAGCAAAGCGAGCTCGAGTTTTTGCATCTGCACAAAACGGGTGCGCTCATCGCTGCGGCGTTTGAGCTGGGCGCCATAATCGGCGGGCTAAAGGACGAGCTCGCGAGTGAGCTTTATAAGATCGGACTGAAGCTAGGTCTCATATTTCAGATCGAGGATGATATCATCGATGCCACGGGCGACGAGGCAAGCGCAGGTAAGCCCGTAGGAGCGGACGGTGCAAAAAATTCCTTCGTAAATTTACTCGGACTTGCGGGCGCTAGAAGCTACAAGCAGCGCCTAATAGACGAGGTAAGCGGCGCGATGGCGGGCTATGATGCGAGCCTACGCGATTTGGTTTTAAATTTGATAGAAAAATACCTGAAAGGATGAAAAATGTCGAGCGAGCAGCTAAGTAAAATTTCAAACACGATCAAATTTCTAAGCGCGGATATGATCCAAAGCGCCAACTCAGGCCATCCCGGCACGCCGATGGGGCTAAGCGACGTAATGAGCGTCTTTATGAGCAAGGTCCGCCACAACCCTAAAAATCCCGCGTGGCTGAACCGCGACCGCGTCGTATTTTCGGGCGGGCACGCAAGCGCGCTCGTGTATAGTTACCTCTATCTTAGCGGATACGATTTGAGCATGGACGATCTGAAAAGCTTCAGGCGCCTGCACTCCAAAACACCGGGCCATCCGGAGATCACTACCCCGGGCGTCGAGATCGCTACCGGACCGCTCGGACAGGGCGTCGCAAACGCGGTTGGATTTGCGATGGCCGCGAAATACGCCGCGCATCTGCTCAACGAGGAAGGAAACGAGATCATCGATCACCGCGTCTATTGCTTCTGCGGCGACGGCGATCTGCAGGAGGGCATCAGCTACGAAGCGTGCGCGCTTGCGGGCAGACACAACCTCGATAATCTCACGATAATTTATGATTCTAATGGCATCACGATCGACGGCAGCACCGATATCGCGTGGTTTGAGGACGTAAAAGTGCGATTTGAAGCGCAAGGCTTTGAGGTCGCACGCATCGACGGGCATAATTTCGATCAGATAGAATTCGTCCTTGACGAGGTCAAAAACAAAACCAAGCCCTACCTCATCATCGCAAACACCACGATCGGCAAGGGGGCGCTAGAGCTTGAGGGTACGGCTAAGACGCACGGCGCGCCGCTTGGAGAGGAGCTGCTTGCACGCGCTAAACAAAGCCTGGGCTTTGATCCCGCTCAAAGCTTCGTCGTAAGCGAGGACGTGCTTTTTGAAACGCGCGCTGCGGTTGAGAGGGGCGATTTGGAGGAGCGGCTTTGGAAGGAGAAGCTCGCTAAGCTAAGCGATGAAAAAAGAGCGCTTCTAAACGAGCTTTTAAATCCCGATTTTAGCAAGATAGAATTTCCCGATTTTAGCGGGCTTAAGGTCGCCACGCGCGATAGCAACGGTAAAATTTTAAATTCCATCGCAAACGCGGTGCCCGGCTTTTTGGGCGGAAGCGCCGATTTAGCGGCGTCGAATAAGACCGAGCTAAAAGGCGGCGGCGATTTTCCGTGCGGCAAAAATTTACACTTCGGCATCCGCGAGCACGCGATGGCTGCGATCGGCAACGCTTTTGCGAGGTACGGGCTTTTCATCCCGTTCAGCGCGACGTTTTTTATCTTCAGCGACTATCTCAAGACGGGCACTAGGCTTGCGGCGCTGATGGGTTTGCGCCACTATTTCGTCTTCACGCACGACAGCATCGGCGTGGGCGAGGATGGACCTACGCACGAGCCTATCGAGCAGCTTAGCACCTTCCGCGCGATGCCCGGCTTCTACACCTTCCGCCCCGCAGACGGCAACGAAAACGTAAAGTGCTGGCGTACGGCGCTTACTCTAAATGCGCCCGCGGCGTTCGTCTGCTCGCGCCAAGGGCTTGAGCCGCTACCTAAGGCGGTTTTGGGCGACGTGCAAAACGGCGCGTATCTGCTAAGGCAGAGCAAAGAGGCACGTATCACGCTCATCGCAAGCGGCAGCGAGGTTTCACTCTGCCTAAAAGCGGCGGCGATCCTGCAAGAGCAAGGCATCGGTGCAAACGTCGTAAGCGCGCCGTGCTTCGAGCTTTTGTGCGAGCAGGACGCTGATTATCTAGCGCAAATCCTGCAGGCGCAAACCAAAATTTTAGCCGTCGAAGCCGCAAGCGCGCTTGAGTGGTATAAATTTGCAGACGCAGTACACGGCATGCAAAGCTTCGGCGAAAGCGGCAACGCGAGCGAGCTATTTAAGCTTTTCGGCTTCACCGACGTAGCGATCGCGAAACAGGCCAAAGAGCTTTTAGAACAGTAGCGGCAAAGGCGAAATTTGAGCGAAAAAATCAAAATTTCATATTTAGACGGATTTAAAATTTACGGGTTAAAAGCCCGCACAAAAAACGCGGACGAGCTAGACGGAAGCGGCAAAATTCCTGCGCTGTGGGCAAAATTTATGAAAGAGTGCTATGACGGGCAGAGCGAGATTTACGGCGTCTATTACGATTACGAAAACGGCGCCGACGGGCTTTACGATATCTTTATCGGCACCAAAGCGCCCCGCAGCGACGAAGCCTTGGAGATCAAAAGCGGCAAATACGCCGTTTTTAGATTCCCAAATGAGCCGCAAAATGTAGCAAAGTTTTGGGGCAAAATTTGGAGCTTTTTTGAGGCCGGCGAACTAAAAAGAGCGTTTGGAACGGATTTTGAGTTTTACGGCGGAGACGAGATCAAAATTTTTATCTCGGTTTTGTAGGGCGGCGCATGAAATTTATAAACGGGGAGTGATTTTTCACCGCCGCAACGATGAGCTTTTGCATAAAATTTTAATTTAAAGGGTAAAATTCCGTGCCCAAAACTACGCGCACGAAAATAAATTTTATGCCGAAAGCCGCGCCGTACCTTAAGCCATGGATTTAAAACGAAATATAAATTTGCGCCGTTAAATTTTAACCCCCGCCCGCAAAAGCAGCCGAATTTCACGCGAAATTTCATTTTTAAATCTGTTATTAAGCCATTTTTGGCTTAAATTACATTTTTATTCGGGTAGATGTCCGAGCGGTCGAAGGAGCGCGCCTCGAAAGCGCGTAAGGCGTCAGCCTTCTGGGGTTCGAATCCCTATCTACCCGCCATTCATTCAAATTTCACCCAATATTTTGGAGTTAAGATGAGCAATAAACTCCTTTCGATGAGCCTGCAAGAGCTGTGGCGGCTCTTTCCGATACGTCTCGTGCCGCACGATCCACGCTGGAGCGAATACTTTAGGCAGGAGAGCGAAATTCTGCGCGAGCTGCTGCAAGATCATGGCGAGATCAAGATCCACCATATCGGCAGCACCGCGGTAAGCGGGATCTGGGCGAAGCCGATCGTGGATATTTTGATCGAATGCTCGGATATTGCCGCCGCCAAGCAGCGCCTGATAGACGCGGGCTATCTGCTAATGAGCGAAAAGGGGAGCCGCTGCAGCCTAAATAAAGGCTACACCGAAGCGGGGTTTGCCGAGCGCGTTTTTCACGTGCATCTGCGAAATTTCGGTGATGCGGACGAGATATTTTTTAGAGATTTTTTGCGGGCGAATGCGGATATCGCCGAGCGGTATGAGGCGCTTAAATTAGAGCTTCGCAAGCGCTTCGAGTTCGATCGCGACGCCTACACTGCGGCGAAAAGCGAATTCGTGCTTAAATTTACGCGCATCGCTAAAGAAAATTCAAAATAACCGCGTAAATTTGATCTCTGCGTATAAGTTCGCTTCCCAAGAGCGATAAAAATGGCTAAATTTTATAAATGATACGGGCGGATAGCGCCGCGCCCTGTGAGCTTATTTTTATAAAATTTTGATCGTAATTTCAAATTTAAACGGCGCTCACCTAGCTATCGTAGATAAATTTTACAAATTCCGCTAGCGGCAAAGTCGTCCACAAAACGCGCCGTATCATCACATCTACCAAACAAAGGCATTTCTGCGCTTTAGTACAGGTTTAAATTTAAAAGCCTACGCGTCATAAATTTTAAACATCTCGCTAAAACATTAGCTCGTAAATCCGCTAAATTTAAAGCTGCAAAATTTTAAATTCCTCGCCGCTAGCTAGCCAAGCGAATTCCACGCCGAGCGCTTAAATTTAATGATCGCTCTTTAGCCCCGCGCCGCAAAGCGGGATGATGCTATCTCCTTGCAGATCGCGGCTTTCTTTGTAGCGCAGATACGCCGCGTAGGTAGCCGCGGTCGTGTGCTCGACGTAAAATCCGCCGCGCGCAAGAGCCGCTCTGGCAGGCAGTATGTCGCTCTCGCTCGCCAAGATCACCTCGCGCTCGCCCGCGTAGCTAGAGCCGAGAATTTCGGCCGCACGCATCGGTCTTGCGATCGCGATGCCCTCCGCTAGCGTCGGCTGCGACTCTATCGCACGCGCCGCACCTTTAGCGTTAAAAAGCGGAGCGCAACGCTCGCCCTGAACGATGAAAATTTTCGGCAGCACCTCGATAAAGCCGCCCCCATATAGCTCGCCCAGCGCTGCTTGAGCGCCCAGCAGTAGCGTGCCGTTGCCCACGGGGATAAAGATATTGCGCGGCACCCTGCCCAGCTGCTCGTAGATCTCATAAATGTAGCTCTTCGTGCCCTCATAAAAGATCGGATTATAGACGTGGTTGGCGTAATAAATTTGCTCGCTCACGGCCTTTTTGCGGCACGCATCCGCCGTCTCGTCGCGGCTGCCGTCAAATACCGTGACGTGCGCGCCGTGGCTTTTGATCATATCGATCTTTTTGGGCGATGTGCCCTTCGGGACGTAAATTTCGCACTCGATGCCCGCGCGAGCGCAGTACGCCGCCACGGCATTGCCCGCATTGCCGCTGGAGTCTTGCAGGACTTTTTTTACGCCGATATTTTTGGCGTGCAGCACCAAAACCGCCGCACCGCGATCTTTGAACGAAAGCGTAGGCATCGCATAATCGAGCTTGAGATAGAGATTTTCGCCGAATTTCACGCTAGCCGTGAGCCCCTCGCCCATCGAAATTTCTCTAAATTTAGCCGTGTCAATGCCCATAAACTTGCGGTATCTAAAGATACTAAACTCGCTTTGATCTACGAGCGCGGGGTTAAATTTAGACGCATCGGAGTTTAGCTTATACAGCCCGCCGCAGTCGCATTTATAGCTCAAAGTATCGATGGGCGCGTGCTTGCCGCAGCCCGTGCAGATGAAATCGCTCATTTTCGCTCCTACTTTTTCTCTTTTATTTTTGCGACGGCTTCGATCTCTACAAGGCAGCCGAAATGTAGAGCCGTAGTCGGCACTACGACGCGAGCGGGCTTGTGCGCGCCGAAAAACAGTGCGTACTGCTCGTCGATCACGTCCCAGTTCGTGACGTCAGGCGTATAGACGCGGCACATCCGCACGTCGTTTTTATCCGCACCTGCGGCGGCCAACACTGCCGCGACATTGCTTAGAGCCTGCGCGGTCTGCTCAGCAAGACCCTCCGGGATGGCTCCCGTGCACGGATCTATGCTTAGCTGCCCCGAGACGTAAAGCGTGCCGTCGTCATCTAAGATGCCCGGCGTATAATGCGCCTTTTTCGGCGCAAAACCGCTTGGATAAATTTCTTTCATTTAAGCTCCTTGGCGTAGATTTTTTGAAATTTTATCTAAATTTCTAAATTTTATATGAAATTTTATGGACTTTGCGCCTAGCCTTTCTTTTCGGATCGCGTATTGGGCTTTTTGAAAACCTTGCGCCCTGCCATTTGCATAGCGCAGCGGCGTGCAATATGTGCGGATAAAGGCAATCCGCCTACTCCAGCTCGTAGCCCTTCGTATTCTTTAATTTCTCGTCATAATCGACTCCGTTAGCAATTCGCTTGCGTGAAGTATTAAAATCCGCTCGTATCGGGCTTTTGCGCTCGTCAAACTCAAGTGGCGCGACACCGATGATATCTGCTAGCAAATGCGCTAAATCATCACTCATAAAAGGCTTATCTTTCGCCGTAGCTAGCCTCTGCCATAGCTTAGCGTGATCGCTCAAAAACTCGCGAGAGCCTATGAAAATCAGCGGAATTTCGTAAGTAAAGCGGCTCTCCATGCCGTGCCCAAGGCGTCCGTTTTCGTATAAATTCTCTCCGTGATCGCTAAGATAGACGATGAGACTGTCATCACCCGAAAAAATTTTAAAAATTTCATTTATGACAAAATCGTTATAAAGCACGCTGTTATCATAATATGCGACGACATCTTTCTGCTTGGAAGTAAGTTTTGCCTTTACATCTGCCGCGCTAAACTTGCCAAATCCCTCGGGATAGCGCAGGCTGTAATCCATATGGCTGCCGATGAGATGGATCACGTAGAAATTTCGCTCGCCCTGCCCCGCTTTCGCCTGATTTATGAGTGGAAGCAGCACTCCGTCAGGCTTGATGCGGACGGTTTCATAAAGATTGCTCTTTGAGAGGAAGGATTCCGCGTCCGCGCGATCGGCAGCGCTTTTGGCACTTAGCGCATGCGCGCCGAAAGCCTCTTGATTGCTGATCCAAAAGGTGCGGTAGCCACTTAGCTTAAACATATCGATGATGCTAAGGTTGCGAAACCAAGCCCTTTTGCGCTCGCTTTCGTAATCGCTGAAATTTAAAAGTCGCATCAGCACCTGATTAGTAGTGCCGTAAGGCGAGATTGTATCGCTAAATTTTATCAGATTGCCGCTTGCTTCGAGACCCTCCAAAAGCGGCGTATTTTTAACACCGTAGCCGTAGAGCGACATATGCCCGCGCTGCAAGCTCTCGCCGATTATTAGGACGATATTTTTGACGCGAGACTTTTGCAAGGCGGGGTTTGTAGCGGCCTCAGGGTTTTTAGAATTTGAAATCACGCTGGGGCTTTGCGGCGCAGAATTTAAAGTCTTGCCCCAACTCTGCGCCATAGCGCCCGAGGTGAACGTAGAATTTAAATTTGCGCCGTAATTTTGCGCCTGAGCGTCCGAGGCAGGCGTAGAATTTTGAGATGCAAGGCCGGGGGCTGCGCTTTGCGAATCTAAATTTGCGCCGCCTTTTAAAACGCTTTCGTTCGCGCGCATGGCCTCGTCGTATCCTAGCTGCACCTCGCGCATATCGGTGATGAAATTTTTATCGCTCAGATAGTCTTTTATCGTAAAGGCAAACTCCAGCGGGACGTATTGCGATAGCTTGGTTATATAGCCCTGCTTGCCCTGAAAAGCTTTAACGGCGATATCGGCGCAAAAGATCGTTCCATAGATAATATAAAGCGCCGCTAGCAGCAATCTTAGGCGGCTATGCGTTTGCTCCTCCTTTCTCTGCCCCGCTTTTAGCGCCGCAAAGATGCAGCCGAGCAGCACCGCTAAATATAAAATCGTCGCAGGGTTAAGAAACTGCGAAACAAACTCGCGCGTCTCGGCTGCGTCGGTATGGACGATCGCGTCGATCGCTACGACATTAAAACTCGAGTCGAAATTTACGATCAAAAACAAAGCCGCGCTCGCAATCAGCGCAATTAGCGCCAGTAGCACGAACGAAACGAGTTTAAAAAATCGCCCGCTAAGCAAATAACAGAGGTGAAAGATGAGTAAATTTATGATGAATACCACGGGAAAGCTCTCGGCGATGTAGGCAAAGATGGGGCCGTTAATCTGATAATGTATCTTAGCCCAACACGCGAGCAGGCATAGCGCCGCCGCCAGCCAAAACACCCTCCACACGGGACGTTCGCGCAGCGCGGCAAAAAAGCCGCAGTCGATTTTCATAAGCAAGCGCGCTATGAGCCTACCCGCTTTCGTCTGCGCCGCAAGCTCGCCTATATTTGCCAGCGCTGCATAAAATTTTTCTCTCATTTTATCTTTCCTGCCTCGTACGAAAGGATGCGACGACGCGTACTTCACATAGCGCGACATATTTTCGCTTTAAAATCAAGGCGCAATCTTAGCCGCTTAAAGCTTTGAGCTCGCTTACTTGCGCGCTTTTACGCTTCAAATTTTACAGCTAAATTTTAAAGATACGGGGCATGGAATTGAACGGCAAAATTTTAATATAAAGCGGATTTGTGAGTGAAATTGCAAGACATTATTCTAAAATTCTAATTCTTAGAATTTTGCGGATAGGCTACAAGCCGGTACGATAAATTTTAAAATTATCTAATGCGATTAAAGCCCAAAACTTGCGAATAAATTTATGCGTCTAGCGACCGAGAGGAGGTGAAATTTTATAGCGGCTCAAACGATGCAAATTTATAAAAACACGCCGTTCGTGAGATTCCGCCCCATAAAAAGAGCAAAATTCCAATTCTGCCAAGCCTTTTGCGCGAAAATCTACGCGACGCTCAGCACTTCGACCTTATCGTCGAAAACCGCCATGCAGTGCTCGTAGTGACTGGTGCGAAGTCCATCCTTGCTTCTCGTGCTCCACTTATCCTCGGCGACGACGGGGGTGCCGTCCTTTTGGCAGATCATCGGCTCGATGCAAAAGACCATACCGTTTTTAATTTTAGGGCCCGATTTTGGATTGTTGCCCTCCAGATAGTTCGGGATCTCGGGCTCTTCGTGCGGGTGCTTGCCGATGCCGTGGCCGCAGAAGCCGTATAGCGGCACAAAGCCGCGCGCGCGGATAAATTTCTCGATCTCGAAGCTTAGCTCTTTAAAGTGCATCCCTACTCTGATCGTTTTAATGGCGAACTCCAGCGTGTCCTTGCTACATGCGATGAGCTCCTCGTCGGCTTTTGAAATTTTACCGATGGGCAGAGTGCGTGCGCTGTCGCCAAAATACCCGTTTAGCTTCGAGCCCAGATCAACGCCTAAGATATCGCCCTCTTGCAAGATCGTTTTGTCTGGGATACCGTGGATGATGACCTCGTTTAGCGAAAGGCAGGCGGCGTTTGGAAAGCCGTATAGCCCTTTAAAAGCGGGGTACGCGCCCTTGGAGGTGATGAAGTCGTCGATCTTTTTATCGACTTCGAGCAGGCTAAGACCCGGTTTTATGAAAGAAGCCGCGTAATCAAGGGCCTGCGCAACGATCTTGTTCGCCGCACGAAGCCCCTCTAAATCCTTTTTTGTTTTAAGCAAAATCGCCATTTATAGCCCGACCGCACTTAGGGTCTGATATTTGTTCATATAGATCTGCGCTTCGATGCGCCTCATCGTATCTAGTGCGACGGAGACGACGATTAGCACGCTCGTGCCGCCGAAATAAAACGGCACGCCCATAAATTTAACGAGCAGCCACGGGATGACGGTTACGAGGCCGAGATAGATCGAGCCCCAAAACGTAAGGCGGCTAGCAACTTCGTTTAAAAAGCTCGCCGTTCCCTCGCCCGGACGAATACCCGGGATAAATCCGCCCTGCTTCTTTAAATTTTCGCTTATATCTTTTGAATTAAACGCGATCGATGCGTAAAAATACGCAAAAAACACGACTAAAACAAAGGTTAAGAAGTTGAAAAAGTAGTTGCTCGGGCTTAAGAAATCGTGGATCTTTTGGATGATCGGATTGGTGCTTGCCTGCAAAATAGTGGTCGGAAACATCAAAATCGCGCTTGCAAAAATAGGCGGAATGACGCCGCTTAAATTTAGCTTGATCGGCACATAGTTCATAATGCGCTTGTTTTGATTCGCCATCAATACCTTGCGTGAAAACGAAACGGGAATTCTGCGCTCGCCCAGCTCTATGTAGATAATAACTCCGATAGTGAGCAAAATAATCCCTATAATAAGAGCGAGGATCAAGATATTCATCTCGCCGGTATTTACTAAATTTACGGTACTTCCGATCGCTCTAGGGATGGCGCTAACGATACCTGCAAAGATGATAAGGCTGGTGCCGTTACCGACGCCGCGCTGCGTAATCTGCTCGCCGATCCACATCAAAAGCATTGTGCCTGCGAGCATCGAAATGCACGAGATGAAAACAAACTCGTTGGTATTCTCCGCCATTATCGCAGGCGCTCCGGTCTGTCCGTGGATGCCCTGTAAACCGATGCTAACGCCGATGGATTGAACCATAGCGATTGCGATGGTAGCGTATCTGATGATCTGCATATATTTCTGCATACCGTCGCGCTCTTTTTTGAGCTTGCCTAAATTTGGGAAGGTCGCGGCGAGCAGTTCCATAATGATCGAAGCGGTAATATAAGGCATAATGCCTAGCGAGATAACGCTGAATCGCTCCGCCGCGTTACCGCTAAACATATTAAACATTCCAAAAGCGTTGTTGCTATTGCTTTGAAAAAATTGCTTTATAACCTCAACGTCCACTCCCGGAACCGGCACGTAAGCTAGCAACCTATAGGCAAAAAGAAAGCCCAAAGTAATGAGAATTTTGTTGCGTAGCGATTTATTCATTATTTTTGTCCGCTAAATTTTACGTTCTCGTCTTTGATCTTGCTAGCGAGCGCTTTTGCGCCTACGCCGATCAGCTTGATCTTTTTAACGGAATTTGAAATTTTATGAACCGACTTGATGCTTTCGACCGTGATCTCGCTAAGATCTTTGATAGCTTCGATTTTATCGACGTTAATCACGTAAGGTTTTTCAAATTTAGAAGTAAAACCTACCTTAGGAAGCCTTCGCTGAATCGGCTGCTGACCGCCCTCGAAGCCTCTTTTTTCGTGAGAGCCGGTGCGCGCGGTCTGACCTTTGCCACCGCGACCAGCAGTTTTACCTAGGCCGCTTCCTTGACCGCGACCCAAGCGCTTGGTGGCGTGAGTCGAGCCAGGGGCTTTTTTAAGATTTTCTAATCCCATCTTTTATCCTTCTAGTGTTTTAAGATGCTAAGAGCTTTCATAGTAGCTCTTACGACGTTGGATGCGTTGTTAGAGCCTAGCGACTTGGTTAGGATATCCCTAATGCCCGCAAGCTCTAAAACCGGGCGCACGGAGCCGCCCGCAATAACGCCGGTACCTTCGCTCGCCGGCTTTAATAAAATTTTACTCGCATTGTATTTTACTTCAACGTCGTGAGTGATGGTAGAGCCGTTTAAATTTACCTTGATGATATTTTTAAACGCATCGTCCACCGCCTTTTTAATCGCGTCTGGAACCTCTTTGGATTTACCGAAGCCAAAGCCCACTAGGCCGTTTCTATTGCCTACCACTACAAGCGCGGTAAATCTAAACCTTCTACCACCCTTAACGACCTTTGTAACCCTACCGATATTGACGATTACCTCTTCGAATTCTTCTCTATTATACTTTTCCACAATCATTCCTTTGGGTTATAGTTTGATGCCGTTTTGGCGTAGCGACTCGGCAAAGCTTGCGATTACGCCGTGATACAAATAGCCGTTGCGATCGAAAAGCGCCTCGGAGATACCTTTATCCTTTAGCTTGGAAGCCAAATCTTTAGCTAGGCTAGCCGCGCCCTCTTTGTTCGCCTTTAAATTTAAAACCTTACCGCTGCTGGCGCACAAAGTAACGCTCGCTACATCGTCGATAGCCTGAGCGTAGACGGTTCTATTGGATTTGAAAATAGAAATTCTAGGGCAAGATGCGACGCCTGAAATTTTAGCGCGAATTCTTCTTTTTCTCTTGATTCGTAAAGAGATCTTTCTTTTTAATACGTTCTGTGTCATTTCTCAACCCTTATTTCTTAGCTGTTTTTCCGGCTTTGCGGATAATGCGCTCTTCAAGATACTTAATACCCTTACCCTTGTATGGCTCAGGCGGTCTGAATCCTCTGATCTCGGCTGCCACTTGGCCTACTTGCTGCTTGTCGTCGCCTTTGATAGTTACGACGTTTTTATCTACGGAAATTTCAATCCCCTTTGGAGATTCAAAATTTATCGGATGCGAAAAGCCTAAATTTAGCTCAAGCACCTTGCCCTTCATCGCGGCTCTATAGCCGACGCCGTTGATTTCAAGCTGTTTTGAAAAGCCCTCCGTAAGACCGAGAACGATATTGTTAGCTAAAGCGCGGTATGTTCCCCAATACGCCCTGCTCTGTCTATCCTCGCCCTTAGGTGAGAATTCTATCTTTCCGTCTTCGATTTTTACATCGACATGACCTTTTAAATCAAGCTCTTTTTCGTTATTCGATTTTTTAAATTTTAACGACGAGCCGTCTATTTTGACCTCTAAGCCGTTTGGAATAGAGATCGGTTTTTTACCAATTCTTGACATAATTTTCCTTTTTATTTGTCTAGGGTATGTCTACTTTTACGAATGGATACCACAATGCCATAAAAAGTAGAAACTTCTTACCAGATCGTGCAAAGCACTTCGCCGCCGACGCCCGCTTTGTGCGCGTCGATACCGCTCATAACGCCTTTACTTGTGCTAACGACGACGGTTCCGTAGCCGTTCTTGAAGCGCTTGATCTCGTCTTTGCCTTGATACACGCGGCGACCCGGAGTCGAAATTCTTTTAACTTCGTTTATCACGCTCCTGCCCTTTTCGTCGTATTTAAGCACCACGTTGATGATCTTTTTATTGTTTTCCTCTACTACGTTGTAGCTCTCGATATAGCCCTTCTCGGCTAAAATTTTAAGCATAGCCTCGACTACGTTTGAGTGAAAAAGCTTAGTCGTATCTAGTCTTCGCATCGCAGCATTTCTGATGCGAGTTAATCCATCTGAAATAAGATCGTTAATCATCTCTTCTCCTTACCAGCTTGCTTTTTTAAGACCCGGGATCAAGCCCTCGTTTGCCATCTTGCGAAGGCAAACGCGACAAATTCCAAAATCTTTATAAACGGAGTGCGGACGACCGCAAATTTGACATCTGGTATATGCGCGAGTGCTAAATTTAGCGGGGCGTTTCGCCTTGGCTACCATTGATTTTTTTGCCATATCATTTTCCTTTTGCAAAAGGCATGCCGAATAACTCTAGCAATTTAAATGCCTCTTTATCGTTATTTGTAGTCGTTACGACGGTTATATTCATACCGTGAGTTCTTAAAATTTGATCGTATTCGACCTCTGGGAACATCAGCTGCTCTTGCAAACCGAAGTTGTAATTGCCGCGTCCGTCAAAACCCGCTCTAGGTAGCCCTCGGAAATCCTTAACCCTAGGAAGCGCGATAGAGATCAGTTTGTCTAGGAAGGCGAACATCTGCTCTTTTCGTAACGTAACCATTATTCCTACCGGAAAGCCCTCTCTAACCTTAAAGCCGGCGACCGATTTTTTTGCATTAACGATAAGCGCTTTTTGGCCTGCGATCAGCGAGATAGTATCGGCCATATTTTGAAGCACCTTTTGATCTTTGCTCGATTCCCCAGTTCCTACGCTGATAACGATCTTTTCAAGCGCCGGGATAAGCATAGGATTTTTTATATCAAATTCTTTCTGCAAAGCAGCTCTGATGGAATTTACATATTTATCTTTTAGTCTGCTCATAATCAACCCTCTACCAACGCAACGTTTGAAATATCCATAGGCATCTCTTTGCTCGTAAAGCCGCCTTGTGGATTTTGCTCGGTTGGTTTGATAGCCTTTTTAGCCATTTTACAACCCTCGACGATAACTTGAGCTTTTTTAGGAAACACTGCCTTGACAGTGCCTGTTTTGCCCTTATCGTCACCTGCGATGATCTTTACTTGATCGCCTTTTTTAATCTTAAATTTTACTGCCATTATAAAACCTCCGGAGCCAGCGAAACGATCTTCATAAAACCGCCGTATCTGACCTCTCTGCCGATAGGACCGAAAATACGAGTGCCGATCGGCTCTTTTTTTGAATCCAAAATAACGGCTGCGTTCTCATCGAATCTAATTAGCGAGCCGTTGCCTCTGTGCAACTCTTTAGTAGTGCGAACGACTACGGCTTTTACTACTTGACCGCGCTTAATCTTGCCGTTAGGGAGCGCTTTTTTTACAGAGCAAACGATGATATCGCCGATTGTGGCGTATCTTCTTTTGCTGCCGCCCAAAACTTTAATACACATAAGTTCTTTTGCGCCGCTATTATCAGCTACCGCAAGTCTGGTAAAACTCTGTATCATTATTCAACTCCTGTTTTCAAAACCGCTTTTAAGCGAAACGATTTTCTAGCGCTTAGCGGTCTGCACTCGATCGCAGATATGGTATCGCCGATCTTTACGACGTTGTTCTCATCGTGGATCAGATATTTTTTAAATCTTTTTACGATCTTTCTATATCTAGGGTGCATAACCCTTCTTTCTACCAAAACGGTAGCTGTTTTATCGCCCGCCTTCTTTACGACTACGCCTTGAATTTCTCTTTTAAATGCCATAACCTATCCTTATTTCGCTTTAATAGCGGTGTTGATTCTAGCGATATCTTTTTTGATAGCGCGAATCTCGTTAGGATTGCTTAGCTGCATAGTTTTTAGCTTTTGTCTAGCCGTAAATAAAAGCAACTTACTTTGTTTCAACATAGAATTTAGCTCAGCCAAATCTTTATCTTTCAAATCAGTATATTTCATTTTCGCTTTCCCTACTTACGATTTTCGTTTTAAAAGGTAGTTTATGAATCGAAAGCATAAGCGCCTCTTTAGCAACCTCTTCGCTAACGCCAGTCATCTCAAAAATGATCCTGCCCGGTTTTATATTCATTACCCACTCTTCTACGCCGCTCTTACCTTTACCCATACGAGTTTGTAGAGGCTTTTTGGTAAGCGGCTTGTCTGGGAATACCTTAATCCAAATTTTAGCTTGACGATTTACGAAGCGCGTCATCGCGACACGAGCCGCTTCGATCTGGCGAGAATTTACCCTACCCGCCTCTACCGCTTTGATACCGAAATCGCCGAACGTCAAGGAATTTCCTCTCGTCGCATAGCCGCGATTGCGACCTTTCATCATCTTGCGGTATTTTGTTCTTTTTGGCATCAACATAACTATTTACCTCTTCTTGGTCTGCGTGTTTTTTTAGGCGCATCGTCGGTCTTTTCAGCCTGGATGCCTTTTTGTAAAATTTCACCCTTAAAGATCCAAACCTTAATGCCGATATTACCGTAAGTCGTATGCGCTTCGGCAAAGCCGTAATCGATCCTAGCCCTTAGAGTATGAAGCGGAACGCGTCCCTCCAAATACCATTCGGTTCTAGCCATCTCCGCACCGCCTAAGCGACCTGCGACGCAAATTTTAATTCCCTTTGCACCTGCTTTTTGAGCGCCTTGGATGACCTTCTTCATAGCGCGGCGGAATGCAACGCGGCGCTCTAGCTGCATAGCTACGTTTTCAGCAGCTAAAAGTGCGTTCGAACCTACTTTGCGCTCCTCTTTGATATTGATCGCTATGTCTTTATTGACTAGCTTAACGACTTCGCTTCTTAAATTTTCAACCTCGCCGCCTTTTTTGCCGATGATGATGCCCGGTCTTGCGGCTACGATCGTTACGCGAATTTTCTTAGCCGTTCTTTCGATCAAAATTTGGCTAATTCCCGCATAATAAAGCTTAGCTTTTAAAAATTTACGGATCTTGTAATCCTCGCCGATACTCTCGGAAAGCGTCGCTTTAGAAGGAAACCATCTAGACTCCCAATTTCGATTAATTCCTAATCTTAATCCGATTGGATTTACTTTCTGTCCCATTTACGCTTCCTTCTTACTTGGTTTTGCTACTTCGACGATAATGTGCGAAGTAGGCTTGCGGATACGGCTAGCCGTACCTCTGGCGCGCGGACGAAATCTCTTAAGCACCGGGCCAGCATCCACTCGGCAGCTCGTAACTACGACCTCTTCAGGCTCAAAGCCGCCGTTTGCGACTGCACTTGAAATCGCCGTAGCGATATATTTCGCGCCGCGATTAGGCGTAAATTCCAAGGTAGCAAGGGCAAATTCCGCATTCATGCCTTGAATTTGTTTTGCGATAAGCCTTGCTTTTGTCGGCGAAAGGCGAACAAATTTAATAGTTGATTTACTCATATTCTATCCTTACTTGCCGATCTTTTTCTGCACGGAGCCTTTGTGGCCCTTGAAAGTGCGTGTAGGAGCGAACTCGCCTAATTTATAACCGATATGATGCTCGGTGACGTAAACCGGGATAAAATTCTTTCCGTTATGAACGTTAAACGTAAGTCCGATCATCTCAGGCACGATCGTGCTTCGTCTCGACCAAGTCTTGATCGGTTTGTTATCGCCGGCTTTCTTTGCCGCAACGACTTTTTTCATTACGTGATCATCTACGAAAGGACCTTTTTTTAGCGATCTAGCCATTTTTATTTTCCTTTCCTTCTTGAAATTATAAGCTTATCGCTCGCTTTTTTATGGCGAGTTTTATAGCCCTTCGTCGGTTTGCCCCACGGAGTTACCGGATGGCGGCCGGAGTTTTTCTTACCCTCGCCACCGCCGTGTGGGTGATCGACCGGGTTCATTGCAGAACCTCTGGTTTGAGGACGGATACCTCTGTGGCGATTGCGTCCGGCTTTACCGATGACGACGTTTGCCCACTCTTCGTTACCCACTACGCCGATACTAGCCATGCACTCTGCGAGCACTCTTCTCATCTCGCCGCTAGGCAGACGTAAAATGACGTATTTTTCCTCTTTACCCATTAGCTGAGCATAGCCTCCGGCGCTACGCGCCATTTGAGCGCCTTTGCCCGGTTTTAACTCGATATTATGCAGGATAGTTCCCACAGGGATATTTTTCATCTTCATCGCGTTACCCGGTTTAATATCTAATCCGCCCTCGGCAGCGGCTACCACGTCGCCCACTTTAAGATCGTTAGGCTTGATGATGTAGCGCTTCTCGCCGTCTGCGTATGAGATCAGCGCGATACGGCAGTTGCGATTCGGATCGTATTCGATCGCCTCGACCTTGCCGGCAACGCCGAATTTATTTCGCTTAAAATCGATGATTCTATAAAGTTTAGCAGCTCCTGCTTGTTTATGTCGGCTGGTAATGCGGCCGTTATTGTTCCTTCCGGCTGCGGCAGGAATTTTAACAAGCAAGCCTCTAACGCTAGCTTTTGCAGTGATATCCTCGCTGCTAAGACCAGTCATAAATCTTCTACTTGGAGTATACGGTTTATAAGTTTTGATCGCCATTTTACGCCTCCACGCTTTCTAGGCTTGCGCCTTCAGGTAGCTTGACGTAGAATTTTTTCACATCGTTTCTAGCGCCCATTTTACCTCTAAATCTTTTTACCTTGCCGTCCTGTCTTAAAGAATTTATCTTTAGCGGGGTGATCCCGAAATAGTTCTTTAAAACGCTCTTTAGTCCGTTTTTCGTAACCGACGGGCTAGTTTGGATAACGACCACGCCGTTTTCTTGAAGACCGAGAGACTTTTCCGTATAAAGGATCGTTTTGATATCTGTTATATCTGCCATTTTAGTCCTCTTTCACTATTGATTCAAATGCCGCTTTTTCGAATACGACCGAGCCGTAAACTGCGATTAGGTAAGCATTGACCTCGCTTGCATCGACGACATAGCAATTCCTAAGATTTCTATAGGCCAAAAGAGTTTGTGCGTCTAGCTCGTTTTTAACGATCAGCGCATCTCTAGCGCCTAGTTTCTTAATAAAATTTGCCGCATCTTTAGTCTTACCGCTTTTTAGTTCTAAATCGTCGAAGATAAAAATTTTACCCTCGTTTGCTTTCTCATTGATAGCAAATTCCAGCGCAAGTCGTTTTTGCTTTTTATTGACCTTCTGCTCGTAATTTCGCTCGTTGGTCGGACCGAATGCAACCGCGCCGCCTACCCAGACGTTAGTTCTAGTTGAGCCTGCGCGTGCGCCGCCGCGACCCTTTTGTCGCCACGGTTTTTTACCGCCGCCGCTAACCTCGGCGCGAGTTTTTACTTTCGCCGTATTTGCGCGGAGCGAAGCAAGATAAGATTTGACGTACAAATATAGATTGTGCGAATTGACCTCCGAAAATTTCGCAGGAATTTCAATTTCGCTTGCTTTTTCTAGTTTTTCGTTAAGCACGCTTACTTTACTCATTTTACTATCCTTATTCTGCCCATTGCGCCGTTAAATCCAGGAACCGAACCCTTAAGAACTAAAATTTTATTCTCGGCGTCGAAGCTTACGACCTCGTTTTTGGCAGTGATCATTTCATTACCGGTGTGTCCGGACATCTTCATACCCGGCTGAACGCGACCCGGCCACTCGCAGTTACCGATCGAACCCGGTCTTCGGTGAAAACGGCTACCGTGCGCTGCAGGACCGCCCGCAAAGCCATGGCGCTTAATAACGCCCTGATAGCCCTTGCCCTTGGATCTGAAGCTTACTTTTACGATCTTCGCTCCGCTCAAAACATCTAAATTTTGATCGCCAAGCTCGGCATTTTCTAAGCTTAGAGTCGCAAATTTATTAAATTCCTTGCTTAGGCTATATTTCTTTTGAATTCCGGCGATAGCTTTGTTATACGCTTTGCCGTCTGCGTAGGCTACGATAGCTTTTTTCTCATCGCAAACTTCGCAAATTTTGGTATTGATAAGTCGCAAAAGAGTCACGGGCGTGCTGCTAGTGTCGATCGTCCTACTCATACCTATTTTTTCTACGATATATTCCATTGTTTTACCCCTTATTTGCCCATCGCGTGAACTTCAACGTTGACTTCCGGAGCCAAATCAAGCTTAGTTAGCGAATCAACCGTATCTGGAGTCGCCGCTACGATATCTAGCATACGAGCGTGGATCTTCATCTCAAACTGCTCTCTAGAGTCTTTATTTACGTGTGGAGATCTTAAAACTGTGTAGCGCTTGATCTTTGTGGGCATAGGAACAGGGCCTCTTACATCCGCACCCGTTCTTTTGACGGCTTCTACTATGGCCGCAACCGTGCGATCTAAAACTCTATGGTCATATGCCTTGAGTTTCAACCTAATTTTTTGCATCTGCTTTTCCTTAAAAAGAACTTGTCGCAACGCGCGACCTTTTGTTTCAAACAAAAGACGCACATTATATAAAAGCGCTCCCTTTTTGTCAAGAAAATAGCCAAATTTTATTGAAATATTTCCTTTTAATAAGGAAAAATATGTAGAATTTCGAAAATTTTTAGGATGCCGAAAAATTTCAATACAAAATTTTGGATAAATTTAGACGGATATAAAAAATCTCATAGAATTTTTCAGATTTATTTCCTTTTAATAAGGAAAATTTTAAAATACTCGCCATGAATGATCTAAAATTTTTTTACGAAAATCCGCCGGAATTTGCGGGCTTTATTCCGCGCAAAAGAGGTATCGGCTCTGCCAAAACCATAATCTATGGAGTGTTAAATTCCGGCAAAAGCGCCGTGTTGAAAAATGAAATTTCAGAGCTTAAAAAAGATGAAATTTTGTATCTAAATTTAGCCGATCTACGCATTGAGGATATGGTAGCGGACGGCACTATCGCTGCGGTTAAAAATAGCGCAGACAACGCAATGACTGGCGAGGCAAGCGAGCACAAAATAAGCGGAGAAAATGCAGCTAGTGCCGATATGTCTGGTGCGAGCGAATTTAATCACGCTGCTGTAAAAAATATAGATACAAAAATCATAAAAAATGCAAGCGCAAACGGCTTAAACAACGCAAAAAATGCGGAGTCGGGTGGCATAAAAAACAGGAGCGAAAATTTCTTCCGCGAGATCAAGGAATTTTTGGTAGCCAACGAGCAAATTTCATCGCTTTTTTTAGATAATTTCAGTAGCGCTGATTTTGAAATTTCATCGCTCCAAAGCTTCGCCGAGGGGCTAAATTTAAAGCTTTTTATCATCTCTACTCGCGATAGAGAGTTGCTGCTGCAGGGTTTTGAGCGGCTTGAGCTTTTGCCGCTTTCGTTTGAGGAATTTATCGCCTTCGATAAGCGCCACAACGAGATAAACTCGATGATTTCGGCATTTTTGGCTCAAGGCGGCGGCGCAAAAAACCCCTTCATAACCCCCGCCGAAATTTTAGAATTCGAGCAGAGGCTGCTTGCGGCAAACTTTAGCCGCACGGAGATTTTTATCCTCAAAGAGTGCCTAAGCTTCGTCCACGCCGCATTTAGCGCAAATAAAATTTACACCGCGCTAAAGCCGCGCATCAAGATCTCCAAAGACGCCATATACGGCACTATCGCCAAACTTGAGCGGGAAAATTTCATCAGATTTTTAAGCAAAGCTGGCGAGCCCGCGCGCGCAAAAAAACTATATTTTTCGCATTTTAATATGCGCGAAATTTTAACGAGCAAAAAGGACTTCTCCAAAAAATTTGCTAACGTCCTTTTCTGCGAGCTTTTGGGGCTGAATACGCCGATTTTTTATACAAAAGAGCTGGATTTTTACCTACCAAGTTTAAAAATGGGGGTTCTCGTCATCCCTTTCAGCGACGCGGACATTATCTTTTTAAAATTTCGTAAAATTTTAAGCGTGCTCAAGAGGCTCGGCATCACGAGTCTAAAGGTCGTTTCTATGGCAAACTCCGGCAGGCTCGAGATCGAGGGGATACGCTGCGACGTCCTGCCCTTTCACGAATTTGCGCTCAGCTTTTAGATATTTGAAATTTTATATCATAAAAATACAGAAATTGTGCTATAATTTTGAGAGTTATATATCAATTAGGTAAGGAATTTTTATGGTAAAATTGCAAGATAAACTCATCTACGACACGTTAAAATTAGTCGCCGCGCAAGGTGAGGATGGGCTTTTGTGCCGCAACAAGCAAAGCGATGCGGAGTTTATGAGGCCCGTGAACGAGTTTGCGGCTGCGAGCGGACGCAACTATACCTCGATCAAATCGACTCTTGATATCATCCATAAAAACTGTGGCTATCTGGAGCGCGAGAGTATTAAGGATACGAGCTTTGATGCGGGCAAGGCGTCGAAAATTTTTATCTACCGCTTATGCGATAAGGGGCGAAATTTTATCGAAAAATACGAGGCGACTCAAAATTCCGCCCAATAGCCCGAATTTAAAATTTTAAACATCGAATTCTATAAGAGATTGTTTAAAACTCAAATTTTAAATCTCGACGCTTAAGTAAAATTTTACGAGGCGAATATCATAATTCAGAAAAACACGGGAGAGGAAACGGCTGCGGCTAGATTAAATATCCTTAAAACAATCTAAGAACTAAAAATTTCCTCTCTTGAAAATAGCGCCATTATAGATATTGGGCACGCAATATATCCGGTGGATCACACTTGCGAATTCCAAAACCCAACCGCTAAAGATGAATTTTTTGATATAATCCCCCGCTTTAAAAGCTAAAATTTAAAGGAAACAGTATGAAATTTATTTCTCACAAAATTTTAAAAAGCGCGGTTTTGCTAGCAGCATTAGGATCTTTTGCGACTTGCGGCGCCGAGACGCAGCAGCCTAGCGGCTACGCTATAAGCGGCGCGGCGCTATCGGCGATAGAGGAGGACAATAGTGCAAAAGAAAATTATCTGGTCATTGACGTTAGAAGCGCGGAGGAGTACGCCGCAGGCCACATAAAACACGCGATCAACATCCCTCTTGGGGAGCTGGAAAGTAGGCTGGACGAGATAAGCGCCTACAAGGATAGAAACGTCGTGCTTTATTGCAATACAGGTAACCGCAGCGGCAAGGCGCTTGATCTGCTTAAACAAAAGGGCTTTAGTATGCTTATGAATGCGCCCGGAGTGAAGCAGTATAACTATGAGCTGTATAAGGTCGGCAGCATAAACGCGGAGGGGTTTTTGAAAATAGCGAATGAGCCGAACGTGCTGATCATCGACGCTAGGCAGAAGCAGGACTACGATGCGGGGCATATGAAAGGCGCGATAAATATTCCTGACGGCGAGCCTTTAGAAAACTACAAGGACGTGCTTGAGGCCAACAAAGACAAAAAGATAATCACGCACTGCTACAGCGGCAACCGCAGTGCCAAGCTAGCCAAAGCCCTAAACGAGCGAGGCTACAACGTCACAAATCTACTCGACGGCACGAAAGAGTATAACTACGAGCTGGTAAAATAAATCAGAATTCGGGCTTTTGGAGTAAATTTAAAAGCCCGAATTGATGATATTATTTTTTGCAGTACTTATATATATTGGGGGAATGCTCTAAAATTTCCTTGCGTTTTTGCCAGTCACTCATATAAAGAGACAAATAATCGTAAAATTGTTTGGAGTGACTTGGGTGCACCAAATGAACAAGTTCATGAAAAATTACATATTCGATACATGCTTTTGGTTTTTTTATAAGCTCTATGTTTAAATTTATATATGATTTATATGGATTGCAGCTTC
>CAUQNJ010000029.1:0-26295 GCA_963519515.1 uncultured Campylobacter sp.
AAAAATGGCTCTCTTTAACTTAAGCTCACACAAAGGAGCAGTAAGTTACGATGAGCACAATGAAAAATAAGTATATAATTCGCTCCCGAATTTCAGAGAAGAAATTTAGAGAAATTCTAAAGTACTTCACGGAGGATATAGAAGCATCAAAGATATCAAATTTAACTAAAATTTCAGAAGCAACCCTATGTAAAATCTTTAGAGAAATAAGAATTCTTATGTCTAAAGAGTGTGAGAAGATATCTAAGTTTTCAGGCGAAATAGAAATAGATGAAAGTTACTTCGGATCCAAACGAGTAAGAGGTAAAAGAGGTAGAGGCGCAGCAAACAAAACACCAGTGTTCTGTATGTTAAAGCGTGACGGCAAAGTCTATACCCAAGTAGTTAAAAACTGCTCTGCTAATGAACTGATACCTATATTATCTCAATTTAGCGAGCTTGATAGCTCTACTATCTATTCTGATTGTTGGAAAGCTTATGATGGATTAGTGGATTACGGAGCTAAGGCTCATTATAGAGTAAAGCATTCTAAGAATGAATTTGCTAATGGTAAAAACCATATCAATGGCATAGAAAACTTCTGGGGTTATGCTAAACATAGATTATCTAAATTTAAAGGGATAAAGAAAGAGAATTTCTTACTTCATCTTAAAGAATGTGAATTTAGATATAATACTAAAACTATACAGGAAGACCTATATCAGAAACTGTTGAGATTGATAAGAGAGAATCCGCTTAAGTTTAATTGAGCCATAAAAAATAGAATTAGCTCTCTAAATTCGCCGCTTTGATCGTGCCCTCCAATATCTGCACAGAGCAATACCCAATCACGCATCAGCCTCCTGCTTTGAAATTTTTTACAAGCGCCTATCGGTGTGCGGCTCTCAAAAACAGCTCGACCGGCTTTGACCGAGAGGGCATTTAATCTCCAAAATGCAGAACTCCTATCTGCGCCTATCGGTGCAGATTTTAGCGCATCCGTCGGCACCGAATTTGACTGCAAAATTTATGCGAGCACGGCTTTTAAATCTATATTTGTCACAAAATTTCACATCGTCGCATAAAAGCACGGGCTACATCGCGCCTAACAAATACGCCGCGAGGAGCAAATCGGAAAATTTAAAAAGGCGGCCGCAATTAAACTCTTTTGCGCTCTTTTACTTCAAAGAAATTAAACCGCAAATCAAGTCTAGCAGTAGCGCGCCGCGAAACACAGCGGGAGAAATTTAATGCTGCGTATTTTAGCTTATAAACAAAACTGCCGGAGCGTTAAATTTAGCGCTCGCGGCGGTAAATTTTAGCTCTGAGTCCGCCGCGAGGTAGAATTTTAGCTTTATAATTTACTTCGAAAGACTTTGTAGCCACCTTTTAGCCGCATCCGCAGCCGCTATCAAACCGCCGCACATCATTATCAGATCCTTTATCACCAGCCTGCCCGCGCCCGAGAGATACGGGAAGCCGTGGTTCGGGCTCTCTGTTATACCGAGGGCGGGATTACCCAAATTCGGTACCCAAGTTTCGGGCGTCGTTATCAAAAACGATAGCGTAACGATAGCCATACCGAAGGTCAAAAGTCCGCCTACGACGCCAATTTTAGGGAACCATATGCCAAGCAACATCAAGATGCCGATCGAGCAAATCGTCGCGCCGATAATGTAAGAAGCCGTGTAGGTGCCGTTTGATTTATGCCATTTGATATTATCCGGTACGACCAAGCCTTCGGGGTTTTTGTGCAGATTATACTCCGCGACCATTTTGCCCTTGCCGTTATCGACTACGTCTTTATTTTTCATCAGATAGCTGAAAAACGGGCTGTTCGTGACGAAGGGCACGATGCCGTCCGCTTCATACTGCACGACTTTTAGGCCGCCTATCCAGATCATGACGACGAAAATTGCAAACCTTATACAATTTACAAATATGCTTTGCGAATTGGACAGGCAATTAAGCACCTTATATAGGAGGGAATTTTGATCCATCTGTGTTTCCTTTGCGGTAAAATTGATGCGATAGTTTATCAAAAGTGGGTTAAATAAGTCAATAGTTTTTATAAAATAATACTAATATTGTTTTAAAAAATTTTATCAAGTGAATATAATTTAAGATCTATTTGTAGATCTTTTAGCCTCCGGATCGATTGATTTGGCGAGTTTTATAAAATTTTGATCAAATCCTGCTTTGAAATTTTAAAAAATATATCGAGCTAGCGCAGAATGAACCCAGTAGGATGTTTATGAGATAGATGAACAAAACATACAGCGCGAATAAACAAAGCCTGCGATATAGATGCACAAGTGCTCACAATGCCGATTTATGGGTAATTACGGGTTTTGCGTTAAAATTTCGCCTAAATCCTTACTCGTTAAATTTCATCCGCGCAATTTCGCCATTGTCGGTCAAATTTCATCCAAACGGCCGCTTCTTTTCGCTCGGCTAAATTTTGCTTTTATACCTAGATCTCGCTCAAGCTTTTCCGGTTAAAATTTCATCCAAAATGCGCTAAACTCGTAGCTGCGCGGCTCGCCCAACCCGCTTAAGCTTTCAAACGCAAGCGTAACGCCGTTGTTTAAGCCTATCTCTAAACCATCATTCGTTTCGCGCTCCCGATACTCAATCCGCTCGCGATTTAAAGCGCCTTTCACTGCCGCAAGATCGATGGGAGCAGGACAGCCCGATAATATCCAAGGCTCTATTTCGATTTGCTGTGCCCTGCTACCGCCGAAATTTAGAGGCTCACTTCTGAAATGATCCGAAAAAATCATAAAAATTTCGTCCTGAAAAAAGTGAAACTCAAAGGCGCCGTATCTTAAAATTTCAGCTCCAGCGCTCTTAAAGCTCGCATCCGCAGGGCCGAACATCGCGGCGATCTGCGCGCAGCTCAAGCCGCTTCCTACGCCTGCAAACTCGCCCGAGCGAAGAAATTTTAGCATATCGATTTTTAGCATTTTACCCCTTTGGCGACGTTTGAAAGATACTGCGCGCAAGCAAAACCATTAAATTTAGCGTCCGCGCCGTAAATAAACGGGCGGGCGCGATCAAAAGCGCGCGGGCGCATCTGCATTAAATTTTAATTCTTATGCGCGCTAAATTCTAATACCTCGTGATATAAGCGAATACGGGCGCTGTTGCCGCAAACCGCCCTTTGACCTCATATAACGCCGCTTGAGAAGCGACGAAGCGCGCAGATCAAATCTTTACCGGGCAAAATTTTACTCCCGTGCGTCTGCACGGCAAAAAAATAGCGCGATCAGAATTTTGCCGATAAGAGCAAAATTTACCGCCGCAGCGATCATAACCGCGCCAAAAAGCGTGAGCAATCTTAACCTTGCTTTTTATCTCTAAAAAATCTAACGATCTTAGCCTGCAGCTTGAACCACTCGCTAAGCTCCATTATAGGATGCCCTGCGTAGTTTTTGCCGCCCGCTAGATCCTTGCTTATGCCGCCGCGCGCCGCGATTTGTACGAAATCGCCCACGCTTACGTGCCCGCCGCTGCCGCTCTGTCCGCCCATCACGACGTTGCGTCCAAGCGTCGTCGAGCCCGCAAGCCCCACTTGAGAGACGATGAGGCAGTTTTGCCCTAGCTCGCAGTTGTGCCCGATCTGAACGAGATTGTCGATCTTGCTGCCCCGCTTAACGATCGTCGAGCCGAATACCGCGCGATCGATCGTCGTGCACGCGCCGATCTCGACTTCGTCTTGCAGCACGACGTTGCCGTTGTGATAAATTTTAACATGCTCGCCCGTTTTGGTGTGCGCATAGCCGAATCCGTCGCTTCCGATGACGACGTTTGCATGGATTATGCAGCGCTCGCCGATGATTGCGTCGTTGTAGATGACGGCGTTTGCGTGGATCACGCAGCCGCTTCCGATATGCACGTCATCGCCGATATACGCGCCGCTTAAAATGACGCAATCCTCGCCGATCGTGGAATTTACGCCGATATGCACGTTCTGCCCGATCTGCGCACTAGCGGCGATCTTTGCGGGCGCGCCGCTGCGAATGAGGGGCTTGGCAAAATGCGCGCTTAAGATCGCAAAGGCTAGATGCGGATTTTCGCACTCCAGCGCTCGCACGCCGCTTGGAACCGCGGTGCCGCACTTTACCAGCACGGCGGCTGCTTTAGTGGCGGATAAAAATTTCTCGTTTTTGTCGCTGTCGCAGTAGCTCAGCTCGCTTTGCCTTGCGTTTTGAAGCGAATTTATCGCGGTGATCTCCGCGTCCGCTCCGCTAAGCTCTATATTTAAAATTTCGGCAATTTTTGATAATTTCATTTGCGCTCCTTTGATTAAATTTTATCGCCGCTTACATATCCAGCGCGACGCTGCCGCCGCGGACGACGTCGATCGGATTGTATTTTTTTACCGTCTTTAAAAAGCCGTCGATGCGGTCTGCGTCGTCGCACGCCATGATGACGATCTTGCTGTCGTCGCTGTTTGCGATGCTGCCGTTGTATGCTTTTAAAACCGCATCAAGCCCCGCTAAATTTTCACCCAGCGCGATCTTTACCAAAACCATCTCCTTTTCGACGAATTTTGCATCATCGATGACTTTGTAGACGGGGATCAGCTTATGAAGCTGCTTAGTGATCTGCTCTATGACGCGCTCGTCGCCCGAAGTGACGATGCTAAGGCGCGATAGACCGGTATTTGGAATCGGCGCAACGGTGAGGGTGTCGATATTATAGCCGCGCCCCGCAAAAAGCCCCGAGATCCGCGACAAAACGCCGTGCTCATCGGTAACGACGACCGATATTACTCTTCTTATGCTATTCATCTTTACGACTCCTGCTCAAAAATCATATTGTAAAGCGCGCCGCCTGCGGGTACCATCGGCCAGACGTTTTCGAAGCGATCGATCTTAGCCTCGATGACGCTTACCTTTTTACTCGCAAGAGCCTGCTTCAGCGCATCCTCAAATTCCGCTTTGGTGCTAACGCTAAAGCCCACGCCGCCGAAGCCCCCCGCAATTTTTACGAAATCAGGCTGCGAGCTAAGATCGGTCGATGAGAAACGCTGCCCGTAAAATAGGCTCTGCCACTGCCGCACCATGCCTAAGAAATTGTTGTTTAATACAATATTTACGACGTTTAGGCCGCTCGCGCTCGCCGTCATCAACTCTTGGATATTCATCAATATCGAGCCATCACCGCTGAAATTTATAACCGGTCTATCTCCCGCATAAGCCTTCGCGCCCAATGCCGCGGGCAGGCCGTAGCCCATCGTGCCCTGCCCTCCGCTACTTAGCAGAGTGCGCGGCTTGCAAAACGGATAAAACTGCGCGACCCACATCTGATGCTGACCCACGTCCGTAGCGATGATAGCATCCTCGCCCGCGATTTTTGCGGTACTTTGGATAACCCACTGCGGCTTTAAAATTTCATCGCTGTCGTTAAATTTAAGCGGGTGAATTTCATCGTATTTGCGGATGAGCTCGCGCCACTGCTCGAAATTTGCAGGGCTGACCTCGTTTTTAATGCGCGGCAGCATCTCCTCTAGCACCGATTTCACATCGCCCACGATCGGATAATCCGCGTTTATGATCTTTGAGATCGAGCTAGGATCGATATCGACGTGGATGATCTTTGCGTTTTTGCCGAATTCGCTAAGCTTACCGGTGACGCGATCGTCAAATCTCGCGCCCAAGCAGATTATCAGATCCGACTCGCTAAGCGCCATATTTGCGGCGTAGCTGCCGTGCATACCGACCATGCCGAGGCGGTTTTTATCATCGCTTCGCATAGCTCCCAGCGCCATAAGGGTTTCAACGACAGGGATCTGCGCAAACTTGCTAAGCTCGCGCACCAACTCGCTTGCACCCGCGCTGATGACGCCGCCGCCGATGTAGAGGATAGGCTTTTTGCAGCTTGCGATTAGCTCGACGGCTTTTTTGATCTGTTTAGCGTTGCCTTTATAATTCGGCTTATAAGTCTGCATCTTGATTTCACTAGGATATTCAAAAACGCCTAGCTTCGCCGTCACGTCCTTCGGCACATCGACATGTACGGGTCCAGCTCTGCCGCTGCGCGCGATATAAAAGGCTTCTTTCAAAATTCTAGGCAGCTCTTCAATCGTTTTTACCAGATAGTTGTGCTTGACGCATGGGCGTGAAATTCCGATCGCATCAATCTCTTGAAAGGCGTCGGTACCGATGAGCGAGGTCGCCACCTGTCCGCTGATAAGCACGATCGGGATGCTGTCTGAATACGCCGTAGCAAGCCCCGTAAGCGCGTTCGTAAATCCAGGACCGCTTGTGACGAACGCCACGCCGACCTTGCCGCTAGCGCGCGCGTATCCGTCCGCAGCCATCGCCGCGGCCTGCTCGTGGCGCACCAAAATGTGTATGAAGTATTTTTGTTTGTAAATTTCATCGTATATGTTCAGCGCTGCGCCGCCGGGATAGCCGAAAACAACCTCGACCCCCTCCTGCCGCAACACCTCCACGATCATCTGCGATCCGCTAATTTCTTTCATACGCCCATCCTGTTTCGTTGGAATAATTTTGTGATTATATTATTTTGTATATAAATTTTACGAATTTAAGGCGGCGGATCGAATGAAATTTTAAATTTAATAGCGGCATAGACCAAGCAAAATTTCTAAATTTAACGATGATAGAAAAGTAAAATTTTAAAATTAGCCATAAATTTAAAACAGATGAGATTTTGAAATTTAAAATTTTAAAATGTGGAATTTTATCGCGACAAAACGCGACGCATCGGTTTTAACGCAGAATTTTAGTTTGAAATTTTGCCGCGCTAGATTTGGATTTAATTCACAAAATTTTTTAAAATTTTATCGTAGCGCGAAGCAATACCTGCGTAAATTTTAAATTCCATCGCTACGAAATTTTAAAATTTAGCCGTAAATTTGGGGCGGGCGGAATCTCGATTATAAAATTCTAAAAATTCCGCCCGCGTAAAATTAAATTTTAAAAACCCTATTGCACGCCGACGCTAACGCAGTCGCCGCTTTGCGGATCGCAATTGCCGAAGCTTGTGGTGCTGCTGGATCTTTTCGAGCGGATCGTTCCCATATGCATAGGCACCGGAACATTACGGCGTGAGCCCCCACTTGCCTCACCGGAGCCCGTACCGCCATGGCTTCTGTGGTGATAGTCACCGGATGGAGGCGGTGGAGGTGGTTTTATCCCTCCATGCGGCGGAGGTGGTGGAGGCGGAGGAGGCATCATGCCGCCAGGAGGTGGGGGAGGTGGCGGCATCATACCACCAGGTGGTGGCGGGGGAGGAGGCATCATGCCGCCGCGCCTACCATGCCCTCGCGGAGGAGGCGGCGGAAAAGTGCCGGTTTCGGTAATAGTAATGCCGTTTCCGTAATTTTCCACGCGTCTGTAAGTAGAACCTCCGTAAACCGTGCGAGTGCGGGTCTTTTCAATCACAACTACGTCGCGAACGGGCTGCTCCTGCTGCTGCGTATAAGCTCTAGCAGACATATCAAAGCTTTGTTGTAGTTTGGTGGTATCGTAGCCTGCGAAGCCGCTGATACTTTTTAGCTCATCGACGCTTGAAATTTCGCGCTTTTCGCGATATTTGATCAGCATATCCGCTCTGCCCGCATCAAGTCCGCCGATCGTCATCAGCTCGTAGCGACTAGCTTCGTTTATATTGATTTTCGCCAAGGCAAGGCTCGCCAAAAGAGCCAAAATCACTAAATTTTTCATAGCCACTCCTTTGTTGAAAGTTGCTAAATTCTAAACCCTCATTATAAATCTTTGATTAACACACAAGCAAAATTTTGCTACAATTGCCCATCTCATTTAAAAGGACCGATCAATGAACGGAATTTTGCTGCTATGCGACGAGCCTACCGCCTACAAATCCGAGCTAAAAAAACTAGACGAAATTTTATCCATGAGCTTTCACAACGTTTTGCAACTTTGTATCGCGGGAGAAAATGCCCTTTTTAGCGGAAGCGAGCTTGAAAGAGCGCTCGCGGACGGGCAGGATGAGCGCGTGCGAAAGGCGGCAATAGAGCGCTTTGCACAGATCCTGCAGCAGTGTAATTTCGTGCTGGTTCGCGGCGCGGCGGGAGCCGATATGCGCGAGCTAAATTTACAAATCGCCAAGGATCTAAATATCCCCGTTTGCGGATTTTATCCTAACGAAATCGCCGCGCGCATCGGCGAGCGCACAATCGCTGCAGCCAAAGCGCTGAATTTCGCCAGCGTATATGAAAGTAAAATTTTATTTGCTGCGGATAAATCAAGCTCTTGCGGCGTAAATTCTAAAAAATCGGGGCCTTGCGGCAAAAATTCTGCCTGCGAAAGCGATGCAAAATTTCACGACGAAAATTCCGCTTGCCAAAGCGGCGCGATAGAGCTCGATAAAGTCCTTGCCGATAAAAGCTACTTCACGGACGCGGCAAATTCCACGCGCTGCGAAATTTTAACCCCTTTGAAATTTGAAAGCGAACTATACGCCAAAGCTCGCGCGAACGTTAAAACCGTCGTGCTGCCCGAAAGCGACGACGAGAGAATTCTACACGCGGCTGCGATTATAAAGCAAAGCGGAGCGGCAAATTTGATCCTTTTAGGGCGCGAGGACGAGGTGCAAAAAAACGCAAGCAAGCTAGGGCTCGATCTAGCGGGCGTTAAAATTTTAGATCCGCAGACTGATGCGAGCTTGGAAAAATTTGCGCTTGATCTTTATGAGCTTCGCAAGGCGAAGGGTATGAGCGAAGCTCAGGCGCGCGATTTAGTGCGCGATCGCACCTACTTCGGTACGATGCTAATTTACGAAGGGTTAGCCGACGCGATGGTAAGCGGCGCGAGCACGACTACTGCGGAGACGATCCGCCCCGCGCTTCAGATAATCAAGACAAAGCCCGGTATCGCAAGCGTTAGCGGCGCATTTATAATGTGCCTGGATACGCAGGCTCTGCTTTTTGCCGACTGCGCAGTGGCGCCGAGCCCGAGCGCGGAGTATCTGGCGGGTATCGCGATCTCAAGCGCCGCGACCGCAAAGGCGTTCGGGCTTGAGCCGCGCGTAGCAATGCTAAGCTACTCAAGCGGCGATAGCGGCAGCGGCGATAGCGTGGAATTTATCAAAACGGCGACACAAAAAGCGCACGAAAAGGCGCCAGAGCTCTTGATAGACGGGCCGCTACAATTCGATGCGGCGGTCGATGCCGCGATTGCTAAGAAAAAAATGCCGGGCTCCGCGGTCGCAGGGCGCGCGAACGTATTTATCTTTCCCGATCTTAACTGCGGAAATATCTGTTATAAGGCCGTCCAGCGCACCGCAGGCGCCGTAGCGATCGGGCCGATTTTGCAGGGCTTAAAAAAGCCGATAAACGATCTAAGCCGCGGCTGCGAGGTTGCAGACGTCGTAAACACCATCCTAATAAGCGCAATTCAAGCAGGAGATAATTAAATGGATATCCTAGTCATAAATTCCGGCTCGAGCTCGGTTAAATTTAAATTCTACGATATAAAAAACCACGCCTGCATCGCAAGCGGACTCATCGAAGAGATCGGCTCGACGCACGCAAACGGCCGTCTTAACTGCGTTAACGGGCAGTTCGCCGAAGTAAAGGGCGAAAATATCCCCGATCACGAGACCGCGATTGCGATGGCGATCGATCTTTTAAAGCAAAACGGCGCGATAAAAGACCTCTCCGAGGTGGGCGGCATCGGACACCGCATCGTTCAAGGCGCCGATTATTTCGATGCTCCCGCTCTCGTAGATGAGGATGTAATGGCTAAAATCGCCGAACTTGCGCCGCTTGCGCCGCTACACAATCCCGCAAATTTAGCGGGCATAAAATCCTGCCTCAAAATAGCCCCCAAAATTCCGAACGTGGCGGTTTTCGATACGATATTTCATCAAAGCATCCCGCCGTATGCGTATATGTACGCGCTGCCGTATGAATTTTACGAAAAATACAAGGTTCGCCGCTACGGCGCGCACGGCACGTCGCACGGCTTCGTCTCGCAAGAGGGGGCGAAATTTTTAGGCATAGAGTATGATAAATTTAACGCTATCACGCTGCATCTAGGTAACGGCTCGAGCGTGAGCGCCATAGAAAACGGCAAGTGCATCGACACCTCGATGGGGCTGACGCCGCTTGAGGGGATCATAATGGGCACCAGATGCGGCTCTATCGATCCTGCGATTATCCCATATATCGAGCGCGTCGCGGGCTACAACGCGCAGGATATGGACGCCATAATGAACAAAAAAAGCGGGCTTCTGGGTATCTGCGGCGCGAGCGATCTGCGAAAGGTTTACGAAAAGATGGAGGGCGGCGAGCCGCGCGCGAAACTCGCGTTTGAGATGCTGGTTTACAGCGTCGTTAAGATGATAGGGGCGTATTACGCCGTGCTCGGGCACGTGGACGCGGTAATCTTTGCAGGCGGTATCGGCGAAAACGCGCCGCATTTTAGGGAAAATGTCTGCGAGAGGCTCGCTCATATCGGCATTGCGATAGAGCCAAAGAAAAATTACAACAATACCGGCTCGATCCGAAATTTAAGCGCGGCGGGCAGTAAGATCCAAACGCTCGTAATACCGACCAACGAGGAGCTCGCGATCGCCGAAGCCACGGTAGATACGATCAATAAAAATTTGAAATTTTAAAATTTAGGGCAAAGCGTAAATTTAAAAGGAAATAGCATCAAATGGATAAAAAGGATGAGTCGAACGATATACATCCGTATCCCGATACGAAATTTATTAAATTTTTCGGGCGGCTTTACGCGGCGGTTTTTGTGCTGTTTGCGATCACGGCGCTTAGCGTATTCGTGCTGCCCGAAAATATTTTAGACGCAAGCGCGGCATGCGCGGACTTCGTTAAATTTATGAAGCAGTTTTTTCCAAACATCGCCGCGATCGGCAAAATAAGCCCGCACACGCAGCTTGCGGAATTTTATGTCGCGGTATTGTGGGTACCTATTTTAACGGCTTTCGCGCTAAGCTGCGTGTATTGTCCGATCGCCACATTCTTATACAAAAAGGAGCTTCCCGCCGTCAAGACGCAGCTATTTGTGATATTACTCGCTATACCTTTCGCTTACTGGGCATTAAACAATTATTGCTACGCCGATTTTGCCGTAAACGGCATCCCACACAGAGTAGGTAGCGGTCGGACATTTCCGAAATTTGAAAGCAGAGAGAGCCTATTTGGCTGGATATCGTTTTTCACAGCCACCTCGATGTTTATGAGTATGCTTGTCGTGATTTCGCTTAGCGATATAGTCCACTGGATATATCTATCGAGAAATAAAAGCTAAATTTTATAAAATCGCGGACGAATAACATTCCGCACCCATAACTTTTAGGGTCATTTTACGAGCGCAAAGCGAACGACTGATAAAATTCCGCGCTCCGTTTTAGAACAAAAACAAGCGACGATTAAATTTAAACGCCCTGCGATTAGAACTTTTTTGCGCGGAATTTAAGCGACCAAGCGACGATTAAATTTAAACCGCAAGCGGTCGCTTTTAAATTTTAAAATTTCACTAAATTTTAAAATTTTATTCGCGCCACGTAAGGCGGAAGGTCGTTATCTCGCCCGGCACGCTGTCGTAAGAGATAGAAAAGGAGTATTTTTTGCAGACCTCGCTTACGATGCTAAGCCCGATTCCAAAGCCGCCCTCACTTGAGTTAAAGCGCGCAAAGCGCCTGAAAATTTCGTCGCCTTTTTTCTTATCGATCCCTTCGCCGCTATTTGAGATCGCTAGCTCGCCGTGCCTTAGCCGCACATCCACGTAGCCGCCTGCATCGGCGTATTTTACGGCGTTGCTTAGCAGATTGTCGATCAGGCGCGAAATTTCATAGACGTTCGCGCTCATGCTCGCATCCGCAAGATCGGTTTTAAGGCTTAGTCTGCGTTTTTGAATAAACGGCGCGAAATATTCGCAGCGCGAAGCGACTAGGCTTTTTAGATCGATCGAGCTAATCTCGCCCTCCTTTTTCATACCGAAGGTCAAAAACACGAGATCTTCATAGATGCGCGAAAGCGTCTTGGCGGCAAGATCGATATTAGCGATGCGTTTGGCGTTGTATTCCCCAAGCTCCGCGTGCCGCATCGTCTCGACGCTCATAGAGATGATGCTAAGCGGAGTGTTGATCTCGTGGGTGCTATCTTTGATGAAGCGATTTAGCGTGTCGATCTTATCGTAAAGCGGCTTGGTTCCTAGCCGCACCAGATAAAACGCCACGGCTAAAATCACGCCCAAAAGCGCTATCATCATCGCTGCGGTTTTGATACGAAGTGTTAAAATTTCGCCCTGCACGCTACTTCCGAGCAGGATGATTTTAGCCTTGGAAAAAGCGTTTCGCTCCTCCATATTTTGCAGATTCTCATAAATTCCGAGCCTGCCGTTTAGGACGAACTCCTCCTTAAGCTTCGCCTTATCAAGCGCGCCGAGTTCGCCGCCGCAGCCGTAAATTTCATCAGAGCTTGGTTTAAAGATACACGCGCTCACGCCCTTTTCACGCTCGAAGTCCGCCAGCGAGCCAAGCCCGTCCATGCTTGCTTTCATATAGATCATCATCTTAATCTCTTTTAGCTCTTTAACGCGTTGCGAAAGCAGCGCGGATTCGTTCATCTCGTAATTTATCTTGAAAAAATATCCCAAAAACAGCGCGCTTGAAATGAGATACAAAGATAGAATTTTAAGCGTTAAAGCAGTCTTTTCAGACATACAGATACCCTGCGTTGCGGCGGTTTATGATGCGCGATTCGCCTAGGACGCGGCGTAGATTTTTGATGTAAGTTCGCAGCGCCTCTTCGCTCGGAGTTTCGTCAAAAGCGTAGATCGCGGAGAAAATTTCATCCTTGCTCAAAAGTCTGTTTTTATTTTGTAAAAAAAGCGCCAGCAGCTCGCGCTCTTTGTTTGAAAGCGCGACGGGCACGCCCGATCTGCGTAGCTCTTTGCTTGCAAAATAAAATTTAAACTCGTCGTCAATAGTTACAAAATCATCGAAATTATGGCTGAAATTTCGCTTTATGAGCGAATTAACGCGCAGCAGTAGCTCTTTTAGTTCATACGGTTTTTTGAGATAGTCGTCGCAGCCGCTTTTAAAACCAACCTCAAGATCATCAAGCGTATTTAGCGACGTGGCGAATATCGCAGGGGTGCGATCGCCGCTCTTGCGTAGGTCTTTTAAAAGTGAAAATCCGTCGCCTTTGGGGATTTTTACGTCAAAGATAAAAAGATCGAAATTTTGCTCGTACGCAAGATCCGCGGCGCTTTGAGCGTCGCTGCAAACGCACACGTCAAAGCCCGCGTCTTTTAGATATTCGCCGATGAGATCGCAAAGCGTCTCATCGTCCTCTACGAGTAAAATTTTACTCACTACATCCCTTTTTTCATCTCTTTTTTCATTTCGCCTTTCATCTCATCCTTCATCTGCTTGCCCTCTTTCATAGCATCCTTATGCATATCCTTCATCTCGTCTTTCATCTCCTTCATATCGCTTTTCATATCGCTCATGGAGCTATTGACGTCTTTTTTCGCCTCCATCATCTCGCCTTTCATATCGGCCGCTACGGCAAAAGTGCCGGCTAATAGCGCGCTAAGCGCAAACAAAGTAAGTTTTTTCATTACATACTCCTTAAAAAAGATTTGCCGAATTATACTTTATAAAAGTGAAATGGATGTGAAATTCAAAGGCAGGTACCGCTAAATTTAAACGCAGCGGCGGGGTCTAAATTTGAAAGCATTCCTTGCGGTGAGCCTGCGCCAGACCGAGGTCTGCGCTTTAAATTTGACTTTAAATTTAGCCTTAATTTAACTCGACGGCATAAGCGCTCTAATAATACAGCGGCGGCACTTTAAACTGCTCGTTTCTTTAAATTTAGCCGCAAGCGGGATCCGCGCCGCTTGAAACCCGTTTAAAGTTAGACGTAAAATTTATTCAAACTCACAGCGGGCCGCAAAAGGTAAAATTTAACGCCTGCAAAAGGCGACAATCCCGCGCCGTTTGATCCCGTGGGTGATAGAAAAATATAAAATTTCACGCCTACTAAAGAGCGTGATCTTTGATCTCGTCCTCGCTTACGATCTCGTAGATCACGCCCGCGTTTTTGATAAACTCCTCCACGCGCGCGACGTGAGCGGGCTCTACGTTGATCACGAGGCTTCCGACGACATTTTTATCAAGGCGCTCGAGCTTGCCCCAGACGATGTTAAAATTTATCTCCAAAGCGCGCGCCATATGCGTGATCACGCTGTCAAACGCAACTGCGGGCGGGAAAAAGAGCCTGATATTTACGCCGCTTGCGGGCAGCACCTCCTCCTCGCCCAAAAACTCCTTCATATTTTCATCCGGGTGCAGAAACAGCGAGACGATATCGCCCGAGTTGCTCACGTGCCCGCCCTTAAGCAGGATCGCTCGCTGCGCGATACCCTTTACGACCTCCATCTCGTGCGTGACGAGCACGATCGTGATGCCTAGCTCGCGATTGATGCGGCGCAGAAGCGATAAAATTTGCGCGGTGGTATTGGGATCAAGCGCCGAGGTCGCCTCGTCGGATAGCAAAATTTTAGGGCTCAATGCAAGCGCGCGCGCGATCGCCACGCGCTGCTTCTGTCCGCCGCTAAGCTCGCTAGGATAGGCATTTGCTTTATCCGCAAGCCCCACGAGCTCCAAAAGCTCGGCTACGCGGCGCTTCGTGTGGTCCTTCGAATAGCCCCAAAATGCTAACGGCGTGGCGACGTTTTGCGCGACGCTGCGGCGGCTCATCAGCGCGAAGTGCTGAAAAATCATACCGATATTTTTGCGCAGCTCGCGGATCTGCGCGCTGTTTAGCTCTCTTACCTCCCTGCCCTCGACCTTGAGGCTTCCCTCTTGATAATCCTCAAGCCCGTTTATGCAGCGCAGCAGCGTGCTTTTACCAGCGCCGCTGTGACCTACGATGGCAAAAATTTCGCCCTGCTTTACTTCCAAGCTCACATCGTCGATCACGCAGGTTTTGCCGTAAAATTTCTTTAAATTCTCTATCTTTATCACTCAAAATTCCTCGTTCGTAATTCCGCCGAAACGCCTCTCGAAATTTATAAAATTTCGCGCCTTAGCTCATCTGTGCTCTTTGGCGAAAGAAGCGCCGGAGCGATGTCAAATACGCTAAATGCGCCGCGCTCGCCCTTTTTTGCTAGGCGGTACGCCGCGCGGGCGTAGGCTACGAGCACGCTTGCGGTAAATTCGGGATTTGAATCAAGCTTTAGCGAAAACTCGATCAAATGCTTATTTTCGCTGCGCTCGCCCGTCGCTCCGCTTCGCAAGACGAAGCCGCCGTGAGGGATGCCGCCGTGCTCTTTTTTAAGCGTCGCAAGACCCACGAAATGCACGCTCGTATCGTAGTCGGCGAAGTAATTCGGCATCGTTTTTATCTCGCGCTCGATGCGCGCCTTATCGGCGCCATCCTCGGCCACGACGTAGCACTCGCGCAGGTGTTTTTCTCTCGTAGGTAAATTTGGATTTTCGCCTGCGCGAACTCGCTCCAAGGCGCTTTCTATCGGTACGGTGTATTGGCGCGCATCCACGACGCCCTCGATCCTGCGGATGGCGTCGGAGTGGCCTTGGCTCACGCCTTTGCCCCAAAACGTATAACTGCTGCCATTTTGCAGCACGCTCTCGCCAAATAGCCTGTTTAGCGAAAACAGACCCGGATCCCAACCTACGGCGATGATACCAACTTTTCCGCCTTTTTTAGCGGCGGCGTCCACGGCAGCGAAGTGCTCGGGGATTTTTGCGTGCGTATCGAAGCTATCTACTACATTAAAGCTCTGCGCAAACTCGGGCGTCTGCGTCGGCAGATCCGTTGCGCTACCGCCGCAAAGCACCAAAACGTCAAATTTGCCCTTGTGCGCTAAAATTTCATCCGCACTAAACACAGGCGCGCCGCATGTTTGCACGCTGTGCGGCTCGCGACGAGAAAAAACCGCCGAAAGCTCTAAATCCTTGCTATTTCGCGCGGCAAGCTCTACGCCGCGACCTAAATTTCCATATCCTAAAACCGCTATTTTTATTTTTTCGCTCATTTTTTATCCTTGATAAATTTTAAAATTTAGCGCGTAAAACGGCGCGCCGCCGATGAAATTTTACCTCAGTAAGAAATAATAAATCACGTATAACCAACTTAAAAATCCGTGGATTATCGCCCACATTATGCTTTTATTGACTCCCCATGATAGTGCGACGGCTATGACCGTGCCTAAAGTAAATCCACCTATACTACCTTTTGACATATTTTTCTCCTTGATTTAAAATTTAAGCTCAAACTAGCGGGCTACTCGCCAAACGCCTTTAGCTCGTCGCATACTTTGGCGAATTTCTCCTGCGCGCTTTGCAGCCCTTTGCGGTTTGCGGCGACGACGTCAGCGGGCGCGGAGGAGATAAATTTTTCATTGCCAAGCATTGCAGAGAGCTTTTCGATCTCTTTTTGCAGCTTCGCTTTTTGCGCGTTAAGGCGCGAAATCACGCCGCTAAGATCGACCCCCTCAAGCGGTACGAAAGTTTCTAGCCTCTCGCTTACGTCGCGAGCGGAATTTGCGATATTTTGCTGCGTAAATTCCACTTCATCTACCTTTGCTAGCGTTTTGATGTAGTCCGCAGCGGCGCTTAGATCGACTGCGGATTTGACGTAGGCCTTGGCTACGCGCGCATTGCCGAGCTCGATCGTCGCCTTTGCGCGGCGAATGCTAACGATTGCTTCGATTACGAGCAAAAACAGCTCCTCGATCCGCTCGTCACGCTCACCCCGCTGTGGGTATCGCATCACCATGATGGAGTGCGCGTCTTGCAGCTTCGTGCCGCTTAGCTCCTGATACAGATACTCGCTTAGAAACGGCATAAACGGGCTTAGCAGCTTCATCGCTTCTTTAAAAATCATCCCTAGCTCGCCGATCGCGGCCTTGTCCGCTTTGCTAAGCTCGATGCCCCAGTCGCAAAACTCGTCCCAGAAAAATTTATAAAGCTCGGTCGCAGCGTCGTTGAAGCGATATTCGTCTAAATTTTCCCGCACCGCGCCCACGCAGCAGTTAAAGCGCGAAAGCATATATTTGCCGAGGCTCGTTTTGATCCGCGCCGCGTCTAAATCGTCGAATTTAGAGGCGTTTAAAAGCAAAAATTTGCTCGCGTTATAAAGCTTATTCGTAAAATTTCTGTAAATCAAAAGCTTATCGTCGCTAAGGCGCAGATCGCGCCCCTGCACGCACAAAATCGTAAGCGTAAAGCGCAAAATATCGGCGCTAAATTCATCTATTTTTAGCAGCGGATCGACTACGTTTTTGCTCGATTTGCTCATCTTTTTGCCGTCTTTATCCTTAACCAAGGCATGCAGATAGATGTCGCGAAACGGCAGCTCGCCCATGGCGTTTTGGCACTGAAACATCATGCGCGCGACCCAGAAAAACAAAATATCAAAGCCGGTAATTAGCATGGTATTCGGATAAAATTCGCTCAAATCCTCTTCAAACCACTTCTCGTTTTTCAGCGCCTCGCCGTTGCCCCAGCCAAGCGTGCTGATCGGCCAAAGACCGCTTGAAAACCACGTATCGAGCACGTCGGGATCTTGAGTAAAATTTTTGCCGCCGCATTTCGGGCAGGCATCCGGGCTCTCGCGCTCATCCGCCCACTGATGACCGCAGTCGCAGTAAAACACTGGAATTCTATGCCCCCACCACAGCTGGCGACTGATACACCAGTCCTTCAGCTCGCGCATCCAGGCGTTGAAACTATTGATCCAGTGCTTCGGGAAAAATTCCGCCTCGCCGGAATTTACCTTAGAGATCGCCTCTTTTGCGATATCTGCGCGCACGAACCACTGCTGCGAGATGTACGGCTCGACGACGTTTTTGCAGCGGTAGCAGTAGCCGACTTGATTTTCGTAGTCCTCGATTTTTTCTATAAAGCCCAGCCGTTCGAGCTCCGCTACGATCTGATCGCGCGCGGCAAGTCGCTCTAAGCCTTGAAATTTACCGCACTGCTCGTTTAAAATTCCTTTTTCGTCAAAAACAGTGATAAACTCCAGCTCGTGGCGCTTGCCGACCTCGTAGTCGTTGGTATCGTGCGCAGGCGTGACCTTCACGGCGCCCGTTCCGAAGCTCATATCGACGTATTCGTCGGCGATGATCTCTATCTCGCGGCCGATTAGCGGCAGCATGACTTTTTTGCCGATCAAATTTTTATGGCGCTCGTCCGCAGGATTTACCATCACCGCAGTGTCGCCGAAGTAAGTCTCGGGACGCGTCGTAGCGACCACGATAAATTTATCTTGTCCGTCCGCAAAGTAATAACGCAAATGATAGAGCTTGCCCTTGTTCTCCCTGTGCTCGACCTCCACGTCGCTTAGCGCGCCGTCGTGCGTGCACCAATTTACCATGTAGTTTCCGCGCACGATGAGCCCCGCGTCGTATAAGCTTACGAAGGCTTTGCGAACGGCGTTTTTAAGCCCTTCGTCCATCGTAAAGCGCTGTCTGCTCCACGCGGGCGTGACGCCCAGGCGCTTCATCTGCTTTATGATCTGCCCGCCGCTTTGCTCCTTCCAGTGCCAAACATGCTTTAAAAACTCCTCGCGCCCGATCGCTTCCTTTTTAATCCCTTGCGCCAAAAGCTCGCGCTCGACGACGTTTTGCGTCGCAATGCCTGCGTGATCAAGCCCAGGCTGCCAAAGCGTGCGGTAGCCGTCCATTCGCTTGTATCGCGTCATAATATCTTGCAAGGTAAAAGTGAGCGAATGCCCGATATGAAGCACTCCGGTGACGTTTGGAGGGGGCATCATAATGCAAAAGTTTTTGCCTTTTTGCTGGATATCTTTATTGCCGTCGATCTCGAAATAACCGCGCTGCTCCCAAATTTTATAAAAGCTCTCCTCTACGGCTTTTGCGTCGTAAAAATCTGCCATTTTCAGCCTTTTTTTAAAATTTTAAATTTTGCGATTTTAGCGGAATTTATGTAAAGCGCTCATTAAAATGGCGATATTATATAGATAATAGATTAAAGTATAGTATTTAGATATATCTATAAGTATTGATTTTTAAAGGATTTTATATAAAATTTTAAAAAATCATATAAAAACGCTTGACATTAAAAATTCTACCTGCTATAATACCGCGAAATTTTAACCAAAAGGATTAAATATGAAGAAATTTCTTCTCGCTTCGCTCCTTAGCGCCAGCGTCGTCAGTTTCGCTCTTGCCGAAAAAATCGTAGTCGCCGCTACTCCGATACCGCATGCCGAAATTTTGGAGCAGATCAAGCCCGATCTAAAAGCCCAGGGCTACGATCTTGAAGTAAAAGTTTTCAACGACTACGTAACCCCAAATCTCGCTACCGATAGCGGCGATGCCGATGCCGGATTTTTTCAGCACGTGCCGTATATGGTGGAATTTAACGCCAACAAAGGCACGAAATTAAAAGCGACCGTGGGCGTACACCTAGAGCCGATGGGCATCTACAGCCATAAGATTAAAAATTTAAAAGATCTTAAAAACGGTGCCAAAGTTGCCGTGCCGAACGATCCTACTAACGAAAGCCGCGCACTGGATCTACTCGTAGCCGCAGGCTTAATCGAAGTTGATCAAAGCGCCAAGCTCCGCACGCCGCTAGATGTCACGAAAAATCCTAAAAATTTAGAAATTTTAGAGCTTGAGGGCGCCGCGCTTCCACGCACTCTGGACGATGTCGATATTGCGGTTATTAACTCAAATTTTGCCTTTAACGCAAATTTAAATCCGATCAAAGATTCGCTGCTTTTAGAAAAGGCGGAGGGCAACCCTTACACCAACGTCATTAGCGTTAAAGAGGGCAACGAAAACAGCCCTAAGATCAAAGCGCTAGATAAAGCGATCCAAAGCGAGAAAGTGAAAAAGTTTATCGAGACGCAATATAAAGGCGCAATCATCCCGTCGTTTTAACCCTTACTCTTTTTAAAATTCGACGCACGATTCGCGCCGAATTTGCTAGTATTGGCTATTTTATTTACTATCTTTTTTTATAATTGCGCGAAATTTACCGAATAAAGGAAAAATAATGAAAAGAATTTTATCTTTCAGTTTTGTTGCCGCTATGGCTATATCTTCGCTTAACGCAGGCGTTTTGGCTACCGTAAAAGACGCAAATATAACGATTACCGATGAGGAGGTCGCTCCTTTTTTAGCACAGAATAATCTGCAGAGTAGCGAACTTGGCGCAGAAGACAAAAAGAAGCTAATCGACGATCTGATCAAATACAAACTTCTAGTCGCAGAGGCTAAAAAATCGGGCGTTGAAAATACCGACGAATATAAGCGCCAGTTAGAGCTAGCTAAAGACGGCATCGCATTTAATCTCTGGCAGCGCGAAGAGGCGAAGGGCGTAAGCATCAGCGATGAGGAAGCCAAAAAAATCTACGACGAGAATAAACAAAGCTTCATGCAACCGGATTCCGTTACCGCAAGCCACATCCTAGTAGCTGACGAGAAAAGCGCTAAAAACGCCATCGCTAAGCTATCCAAGGTAAAAAAAGAGGATCTTAAAGCGGAATTTAACAAACTAGCTAAAGAGATTTCAACCGATCCGAGCGCGAAAGAAAACGGCGGCGATCTAGGCTCTTTCGGCAAAGGCATGATGGTGCCGGAGTTTGAAAAGGCGGCATTTGCGCTAAAAGACGGCGAGATGAGCAAAACGCCCGTAAAAACGCAGTTCGGATATCATATCATCTATAAAGAGGGCAGCAAAAAGGCCGAGACTATGCCGTTTGAGAAGGTAAAAGATCTTATCAAAAACCAGCTATTGCCGGGCAAGGTCAATAAAAAGCTCGACGATAAAGCAAACGAGCTATTTGGCAAGATCAACGTCGAATACGCGAAATAATTTCGCCAAATTTAGGGCGCGAGACTCTTTAAATTTACGTGTAAAACCTAATTTTGGGTGTGCGTTAATTTAACTCGCGCCTTTTTCTTTTACAGGACAGCTCGTTTGATTTGGGCTTGGCGCTGAAATTTTACCGTAAATTTGACGTAAATTTAAGATCAAGCCTCGCGAGAAAATTTCAGCTCTAAATTTATCGTAAATTTTAAAAGCAAAATTTTGGTTGGGCTTTGAAAATTGCCTTTTGTGGTACGGCGCTTTTGCGCGCGTTAGATAAAAATAAGCGAATCAAGATAAAATTTAGCGTCACGCGACAGAGCGCGCAAGCTTTACACATGTCAATTAAGGATTAAAATGCTTTCAGGCATCGTAAATTTTATCGTAGAATTTGTCGCCGACTGGGGATATTTCGGCATCTTTGCGATGATGTTTTTAGAAAGCAGCTTCTTCCCGTTTCCAAGCGAAGTCGTGATGATCCCGGCAGGCTACTTGGCCTCAAAATCGCAGATGAGCTTTGCAATAGCGTTTCTTTGCGGCCTTGGCGGCAGTATTGCGGGTGCGCTATTTAATTACTATCTATGCTATTTTTTCGGTCGTAAATTTATCACCAAATACGGCAAATACGTCGGCATCACCGAGGAAAAATTTGCAAAATTCGAGGCGTTTTTCAATCGCCATGGCGAAATTTCGACCTTTAACTGCCGCTTAATCCCTGGCATCCGTCAATACATCAGCCTTCCTGCGGGGCTTGCGAAGATGAACATCGCACGCTTCGTGCTATTTACCGGGCTAGGTGCCGCGATTTGGACGCTAATACTAATGCTTTTAGGCTATTTTATCGGCGAAAACGAGGAGCTCATAAAAAAAGATCTGCACCTAATCACAATCGCTCTGCTTGCTTTCGTGCTTCTTATCTCGTGCATATATCTTTACCGCCTAAAGCGCAAAAGATAGTCTAAATTTACGGCGCAAGATCACATTAAATTTCAGTTAAAATTCCACTTTTGAAATTTTTGTTTATATTTTAAGCTAAAGAATAAATTTTATAATCTAAATTTCATAATTTTTTTGTATATCAATATCCAGCTTAAAAAGCAATTAAGCGTTCTTGCTGAATTTAGAAGCATATTTTTATTAAAATTTAGCTTAAAGTCTTAAGAAATTCTACTAATTTACCGATTTCAACTATCTGTTACGTTTTAAGCATATTTTAATACTAAAAACATTAAAATTCCGTTTAAATTTTTCAAAGAAAGGACTCATTATGGCAAAGACCAGAAAAGAGCATGACTTTATCGGCGAATTAGAAATCTCCGACGACGTATACTATGGTGTGCAGACATTTAGGGCACTCGAGAATTTTCATTTAAGCGGACGACCTCTTAAAGACTATCCATTTTTTATCAAAGCATTCGCGCAGATTAAAAAAGCGGCCGCGCTAGCAAACAAGGAAGTAGGCGTTTTGGATGCCGCAAAAGCTGATGCGATCGCAAAAGCTTGCGATAGACTAATCGCGGGAGAATTTAGAGATCAATTCGTAGTAGATATGATCCAAGGCGGCGCCGGAACTTCAACAAATATGAATGCGAACGAAGTTATCACAAACGTTGCGCTTGAGGCTATGGGACATAAAAAAGGCGAGTACCAATACCTCCATCCAAACGATCACACAAACCTCGGACAAAGCACTAACGATACCTACCCAAGCTCGATCAAGGTAGCCGCATACGCTAAACTTACCGATCTGCTTAAAGAGATGGAAAACCTCAAAAAAGAGCTTGAAACCAAAGCGAAAGCTTTCAAAGATGTCATTAAAATGGGTAGAACTGAGCTTGAGGACGCCGTGCCTACCACGCTTGGCAACACTTTCCACGCATTTGCAAGCTACATCAAAAGCGATATAGAAAAAATCACTGCAGCAAGAGAGTCTATGGCTGTGCTAAACATGGGCGCAACTGCGATCGGAACGGGCATCAACTGCCATCCTGATTATAAAGCCGCCGTTCATAAAATTTTAAGCAAAATCACCGGCGTAAACTTCAAACCTGCCGATGATTTCATCGCAGCCACTCAAGACACTGCCGATTTCGTTCACGTTAGCGGCGCGCTAAAAACCGCAGCCGTTCGCCTAAGCAAGATCGCAAACGATTTAAGATTAATGAACTCGGGCCCAAGATGCGGTCTTGGCGAGATAAATTTACCTCAGATGCAGCCTGGCAGCTCTATCATGCCTGGTAAAGTAAATCCGGTCATCGCAGAGGTCGTAGGCGAGGCGTGCTACGAGGTAATCGGCAACGACGTAACCATCATGCTTTGCAGCGAGAGAGGCGAATTTGAGCTAAACGCATTTGAGCCTGGCATCGCTTACGCGCTATTTAACTCGATCTTCATCCTTGAAAACGCGATGAAAACTCTAGCTGAAAAAGCTATCAGAAAACTAACTGCAAACCCTGAAGCATGCTTAAAATCAGTACTCGGCTCAGTCGGTATCGTGACTGCGTTTAACCCATACATCGGCTACGAAAAATCTGCAAGCATCGCTAAAGAAGCGTTGCAGACGGGCAAAGCCGTAGGCGATATCTGCTTAGAGCGCGGATATTTGAAAAAAGCGGAGATAGATAAGATCTTAGAGCCTAAGAATATGCTAAATCCTCATATGGGCAAGAAATAGAGTTTCGTCTTAAGACGAATTAGATTCGGACGCGCCGAGCGGCTAAATTTAAAATTTAGCAAAGCAGGGCGCGTCCCCAAAAAATAAATTTTAAAAATTTTCCTAAAAAGGAGTTTTGCAATGGACTTTATGGTGATATTGCAATTTATTGTTTTGTTAGGCGGCATCTACCTAGGCGTTAAGCTAGGCGGCATGGGTGTCGGTTATGCAGGCGGCTTGGGCGTTGTCGTCCTAGCCATTTTGGGCATGAAGGTCGATATGAAGGATATCCCGATTGACGTTATCCTAATTATCGCATCGGTAATCTCCGCGATTACGGCGCTGCAAGTCGCAGGCGGACTTGATTATTTGGTTCAGGTAGCATCTAAAATTTTAAGGAAAAATCCTAAGCAGATCAACTTCCTAGCGCCTATCGTTACCTATCTACTTACGATACTAGCGGGCACCGGACATACTGCGTTTTCTATGATCCCTGTTATCGTAGAGGTCGCAAAGACGCAGAACATCAAGCCTTCCGCTCCTCTTGCGCTCTCGGTCGTTTCCTCTCAGGTAGCGATCACTGCGAGCCCTATTTCGGCGGCATTCGTCGCTATGAGCGGTCTGTGCGAGAAGCTAGGCGTTAGCTATCCTAAGCTTTTGTTTATCTGCATCTCTACTACCTTCGTAGCTATGATCATTACGGCTTTCATCGTAAATAAATTCTACGATCTCGATCTTTCAAAAGACCCTGTTTACAAAGAGAGACTTTCAAAAGGTCTTGTAGCTGAGATCAAAGCCGAGGAGTATAAAGAGCCGAAACCTTATGCGAAAAGATCGGTTGCTATATTTGCTATCGGCGTTTTGATCGTCGTTTGCTATGCGCTTGCGATCTCAAAGAGCGTCGGCTTGGTAGAAAAACCGATTCTTTCAAGAGATAGCGCGATCATCAGCTTTATGCTAACTATCGGCTTTCTTATCGCTGTTTTGTGCAAGATCGATACAGGCAAACTACTCTCTACCAGCACTTTCCAAAGCGGTATGAATGCGTGCATCTGCGTCATCGGTATCGCGTGGCTCGGTACTACTTTCGTAAACGGTCACATAGATAGCATCAAAGAGGTAGCTAAAAACGTCGTTACGCAGTATCCTTTCGTATTAGCCGTCGCGCTATATTTCCTAAGCTGCTTGCTATACTCGCAGGCTGCGACCACAAAGGTTATGATGCCTGCCGTTGCCGCTGCGCTTGGAATGACCAGCCCTGAAAATTCAGGTCAAATTTGGATCTTGGTCGCATCGTTCGCAGCCGTTTCGGGCTTGTTCGTGCTCCCTACCTATCCTACGACGCTCGGTGCGATCGCTATGGACGATACCGGGACGACAAGAGTCGGTAAATTTGTATTTAACCACTCATTCTTCCTTCCGGGAACCATTATGGTTGCGATTTCGGTCGCTCTAGGATTTTTAGTAGCCCCTGCGCTAATCTAGCGCTATCTCCCTACCCCCGACAATCCGCTCGGGGGTAAAATTTATCCGAAATTTACCGCTTAAAATTTGCCTAAAATAAAATTTAACCATTTGCTGTGACTAAATAAGGCGGATGTTTTACTTAATAAACCCCGCAGCAAGCGAGCTGATCGCTATTTTGCGATTAAATTTAGCCAAAATTTTATCTAAATTTACGTCCTACCGCCGATCTACGAAACAACTATTTGTAAAACGGCGCTGTCCTATCAAACAAGCCCAAATTCTCAAAAATACTCAAACCAAAACAAGATAAGCGGCCAAAATTTTGTAAGCAAATATCTTGCAAAGCCGCTTTAAATTTTATCCAGCGACGCGATTTACCCAGATCAAAAACTCATCGCTTGGATTCTCGTCGTCTAGATGCGCGGGCGTGACGAGCTCAAGCGCTGTTTGCGGGATCGTCGTTTTAAACGTCTGTGTTACCCACTGCTGAAATTTCAGGTTTGGATGCACGATAAAATCGTCCTCCTCGCTGTTTGGCGGCGCGCTAAAATCCTCGTCCCAGCAGATCTCGTCGTATCCGATCGCAAGCAATCGCAAAAAATCAAGCCCGCTATGAGCCAAAATGCAGGTCATCGTCGAGCCAGAGCCCGAGCCCATGTGCACGATCTTCGTCTCGCCCGCATAGTCCAGCCACAGCGCGCACATCGAGCCCTCCGAGCCGCTGCCCGCGAACACGCAAAGCCGCTGCTTGATCTCCGCGGCAAGCTCGCGATCCTCGCCGTAAAACCAATACCTTAGCTCCTCGTCGCGATTTTTCGGCTCATCCGTGAAAAAGACGATGTCCGTGCCGCCCTCGCGCTCATCGTCGCTCCAGCTCTGCTGCAGCCGATCCTGCGGGTAGAGATAGCCGCGTCTGCGCCCGCCTGCGTCGTCATAAAAGCCGTTTGCTTCGATCCACGCATAAAGCGTCTCAAGCTCGCTCGGTACGCGCATGCCCTGCGGTAGCGCCTCGCGCAGCTGCGCTAACAATAAATTTTCCACGATCGCTCCTTTTGTTAAATTTGCCGCTCGAATTTTACTCCGTTTCGGCTAAATTTACGAATATTTTGTCTGATATTTGCGGCGTTTTACACGCCCCGTCGCCGCAAGCGCAAATTGGGCTCTTAAAATTTAGCTTTTTGCTTGTTATACACGCGCCGCAGCGGTATGAGCGCATATTTGAAAAAGGTATGAGAATTTTAAGTAGAAAAATGCGTAAAATTTTACGACCTGAATTTTACTATTTTAAGGCCTCTTTGTTTTTTGCAGAAATTTACGGTTTTAAATTTAGCTCACCGCAAAGAGTAAAATTTTAGCGATAT
>CAUQNJ010000030.1:0-25193 GCA_963519515.1 uncultured Campylobacter sp.
TTTAGCGCGTTTTGGATGAAATTTAAGCTTAAGGAGCGTTTATGGAGTATTTCAAACCGTTTTTCGTAAAGATCGCAGGCCGCGCCAGAGATGACGATCACACGAGCGCGCATAAGCAGATCATCGCGCCGCTACTGCAAAATGCGCTCGCCGCCTACGTCTATAACGGGCGCAAAGATAGCATTGTGGGGGCATTCGGTAGCGTGGAGCACCCGCTAAACTTAAGCGACTTTAGTTTCCTCGTGCGCGAGCGGGGTAAATTTCGCCTCGATCTCTCGCGCGAATGCATAAACGGCGCCGAAATTTTTTGGAATGCTTGCAGTTTTAGGCGCGGCTCGGTTATTATTTTGATCGAGGGAGAGTTTGATTTGGCGCCTATTTTGCGCCGCTGCGCCGAGATAAGCATAGACGAAACGCCAAATATGGGCAACAGTCCCGCAGCGACCAAGCTTGCTAAGCGCGCGATGAGCGATGGACGGATCGCCGTGCTTTTTAGCGCTTCAAACGGGATAGAGTGGATGGATATCTACGCTCCTGAGGCGGTACAGGCTAAAATTTTAAAGCTTGCGGATGAGATAAACGGGGATGAAATTTAAAATTTAAAAGCCAAATTCTGCGCTAAATTTCACGCTGGATGGCATTATGCACCCCTGTGCGCGCAGACAAAAGAAGAGGCCGCGAAAATAGGTTTCGCACCTATCACCCTCTTCTTCTTGCCAAAAGATAAAACAAAATGATCGCCGTCAAAACCGCCGCGATTGCGGCATAAATTTTACCCATGCCGCCGTAGCTTTTGGAGCTGTCGCTTAAATACAGGTTTATTACCGCGCCGTTACCCGTTGAAATTTCAAGCTTTGCCCCCTTCGCGCCGTTTAGCTTTACGCGTAGCATATTTGCCGCGGGACTTGAAATTTCGGGCTTATCCATAAAGGAGTAGCTGGTTTTGTAGCTTTTCATCAAATCGTTGCAGTCTTTCGGGGTTACGAATATATCGTAAAACGCGCCGTTTTTCACGCTCAGATTTTCTCCGCCTTGCACTACGAAGTATCTAAATTTAGGCGCTTGCGTGATGAACTCCCACCGTAGCGTCTTTTGCTTCCCGCCCTGCTCGTAATTAAACTCCGCGCCGTATTTGGCGTCAAATTTAAAAACCTCTCTGCTGAAAAGCACGAACTGCCTATCGCTTAAAATGGCGTTAGGATCGGAGTTTTTGTCTAAAATTTTAACGTTTTGAAGCTCCCTGCCGCCTTCGTAAATTTTAAAACTTTTCATCGCTACGGGCGGCCCCTCGGCATTAAACTCCACGCTTACGGGGTTTGCGGTGATTTTGCACTCGGGCATGGGATCTGGAATTTCATTGCTGAAAAATGCAAGCGCTGGCTCGTCGTTCGGGTAATACACATAGGGGCGCGAGTTCAGTGCGGTGGCGCCTTTGAACTTATCCTCCCTCATTCGTAGCGTTTCATTTTTGCACATCCCCAGTAGAAATTTGCCGCTTCCTTCGTCGTTTAAATTTCGTAAGCAAAAGGCGTTGAGGCGCGAATTTCCCATCTCAAAAACGTAGCTACTTTTTTTGCCGTGCTCAAAATAGCCGATGCCGATCTCATCCGAAGCAAAATCCAAAAAGGCAAATCTATGGTAGATCGCGCTTAAAAGCCCGTCGATCGCGCTTTTTAGATCGCTTGAGTTATAGGATAAATTTTCACTCACGACGGCATTATAGCCTGCGTAAAAAGCGCGCTTTGACGGATTTTCGCCCGTAAAATTCGGCTTGCCCGGGCTCTCGTCGTGCGACATCGCCTCGTTTGCGACGACATATTTTGCGTGATTAAGCGCGGAGATATTTAAAATTTCATTCTGCGCAAAGTAGTTTAGCCCCGATTTTGCGCGCACATTGTTAATGTAGCTTAGCGGGTCGTCGTAAAAGGAAAAGCCGCTCATCGCAACGAGCGGCTTTTTTAAATTTGAAGGGGTGTTTTCGCATGCGGCAAAAAGCGCGCAGATCGCCCCGAGGCCCAGGAGCCTAAGCCGTAGGGCCTGCTTTAGCAAACTCGACCCCTTCTTTTACGTCCTCGTAGCGTTTAAAATTCGCCTCAAACATGCTTGCTAGTTTATCGCGAGTTGCGACGTATTCGTCCTTGTTTTCCCATGTGTTGATAGGATTTAGCAGCTTCGTCTCGACGCCTGCGAGCTCTTTTGGGATCGCTAGGTTAAATTTTTCAAAATTTTCAAATTCGCACTTTTTAATACTGCCGTCCAGGATCGCGTTTATGCACGCGCGCGTGGCTTTGATACTCATTCGCTTGCCCACGCCGTACGCGCCGCCGCTCCAGCCGGTGTTTACGAGATAGACGCTGACATTATGTTTGTCGATCTTTTCGCCCAGCAGCTTAGCGTAAACGGTCGGGTGCAGCGGCATAAACGGCTCGCCAAAGCACGCGCTAAATGTCGCCACGGGCTCGGTGATACCGCGCTCGGTGCCTGCGACTTTGGCCGTGTAGCCGCTTAGGAAATAATACATCGCCTGCTCTTTGGTTAGTTTTGCGACCGGCGGCAAAACGCCGAATGCATCGGCAGTTAGGAAGATGATGTTTTTCGGATGGCCGCCCGCAGAGCTTGGCTCGTAGTTGTCGATATGATAGATCGGGTAGCTAACGCGGGTGTTTTCGGTCTTGCTGCCGTCTTTGTAGTCCACGACGCCCGCCTCGTTGGCGACCACGTTTTCAAGCAGCGCGTCGCGTTTGATCGCGGCGTAAATTTCAGGCTCGCTGCTCGGGTCTAAATTTATGCACTTCGCGTAGCAGCCTCCCTCGAAGTTAAATATCCCCTCGTCATCCCAGCCGTGTTCGTCGTCGCCGATTAGCTTGCGATTCGGATCGGTCGAGAGCGTCGTTTTGCCCGTGCCGCTTAGACCGAAAAATAGCGCCGTGTCGCCATCTTTGCCGACGTTTGCCGAGCAGTGCATGCTTAGCTTGCCCTCAAGCGGGAGCCAGTAGTTCATCATCGAAAAAATTCCTTTTTTCATCTCGCCGCCGTACCAGGTGCCGCCGATAACCGCGACGTTTTCCTCGACGTTAAAGATAACGAAAACGTCGGAATGCAGCCCGTCGCTCGCGTAATCTTCGTTTTTGCATTTGCACGCGTTGTAAACGACGAAATCGGGATGAAATTCCGCTAGCTCGCTCTCGCTTGGGCGGATGAACATATTTTTTACAAAATGCGCCTGCCACGCAACTTCGGTTACGAAACGAACTGATTTTTTACTCTTTTCGCTAGCGCCGCAAAATGCGTCTTGGATAAAGATTTCCTTACCGCTTAGTTGGGCTTTGGCTTTAGCTAAAAGCTTATCGAAAAGCTCTTTTGAGATAGGCTGATTTATCTTGCCCCAGGCTATGTATTTTTGGCTCGGATCTTGTTTTACGAAGTACTTATCTTTTGGGCTGCGACCCGTGAAAATTCCGGTATCGACCATAAAGGTGCCGTTGCTGCTAACGCGCCCTTCATTCATCGCTTTTTCAAGCTCGAAAAGCTCGTCGTAGCTTAGGTTGTGATTGATTTTTTTGATATCTTTAAGACCTAGTTTATCCAGATCGTTCAGAGTTGTCATTTTGCGTCCTTTTTAAATTAAATTTTGATAAATGATTGCGCTATTATAGCTTAAAATTTAGGTAAGCTCGCTTAAGCACCGAGGATAGCCGTCATGGAATTTAGGCGGGAGCGCCGCCTAAATTTAGAGCTTATCTTAAAATCGCAAGCACTTGATCGGCATCGACCGTATCGCCCTGGGTGACTAAAATTTTATCGATTATACCTTTGCGCGGGCTTTCGATATTTATCTCCATCTTCATAGCTTCAAGCACGATGATCGTCTGCCCCGCCTCGACGATATCGTCTTGCTTGACTAAAATTTTAAATACGTTGCTAGGAAGCGTCGCTTTTACTTCGTTGCCGTCCATGCCGTTTGCCTTACTTTCAGGAGCGGCTTGCACTTGCGGCTTTGCTGGCGCTGAGGTATCGAAGCTAACGTCGTATCGATCGCCGTTTACGAGCACATTTTGCCCTGCAAATTCTACGCTGTAAATTTTGCCGTTAATTTTAACGTCAAATTTGCCATTTTTAGAAATACCGTTTTGATGGCTTGCGGCGGGCGCTACGTCCTCTTTTTTACGACTCATCACCTTGCCCTCGCCTTTTAAAAACGCGATGCCCTTTTCTTTGCACGCAAGTGCGATGAATATGTTCTCCTCGCTAGGCTCGATGCCCTGCTCGCGTAGAATTTTCTGCGCATACGCGACGCTTTTGCTCTCGTCGGCGTCGGCGATATCTACGGCATGCTTGGTCGTAGGCTCTAGGCCCAGCTGCTCTGCAGCCATCTTAATCACGCCTTCATCCGGCTTAACGGGCGTTTTGCCGAAATAACCTAACACCATCTTGCCGTAGCCCTCGGCGATCTTTTTCCATGGACCGAACATTACGTTGTTAAACGCCTGCTGGAAATAAAACTGACTGACCGGAGTCACGCTCGTACCGAAACCACCCTTTTCGACGACCTCGCGCATAGCCTTGATGACGGCTGGAAATTTGTCTAAAATTTTATTATCGCGCATCATCTGAGTGTTTGCGGTAAGCGCGCCTCCCGGCATTGGGCTAAACGGAATGAGCGGGCTTACCTGCGTAGCCTCTGGCGGCATAAAATAATCCTTCAAGCACTCGCCCAAAACCTCTTCGTATTTTAAAATTTTCTCTGCATCTAGCCCCAGGTCGAAATTCTGCCCCTTCGTCGCGTGCAGCAGCGTAAGGATGTCCGGCTGGCTCGTGCCGCCGCTTACGGGATGCGCGGCAAGATCGATGCCGTCTACGCCCGCAACGAGCGCAGCCTGATAGCATGCGACGCTAACACCCGCCGTCTCGTGAGTATGCAGGCGAATATGCACTCCGTCGCCTAAAATTTTACGCGCGCGCTTGATCGTCTCATAGACCTTCTGCGGGCTGCTGGTGCCGCTTGCGTCTTTGAAGCAGACGCTGTCAAACGGAATCTGTGCGTCTAAAATTTGACGCAGAATTCTCTCGTAAAACGCCGCATCGTGCGCGCCGCTGCATCCCGGCGGCAGATCCATCATCGTAATCACGACTTCGTGTTTAAGACCGTGACGATGTATGCACTCGCCGCTAAATTTTAAATTTTCCACGTCGTTTAGCGCGTCGAAATTTCGAATCGTAGTCGTGCCGTGCTTGGCAAAAAGCTTGGCGTGCAGATCGATGATCTCGCGGCTGCCGGTATCGAGCGTGACGGTATTTACGCCGCGGCTAAGGGTTTGCAGGTTCGCCTCAGGCCCCACGATGCTTCTAAATTTATCCATCATCTCAAAGGCGTCTTCGTTTAGGTAAAAATACAGGCTCTGAAACCGCGCGCCGCCGCCGAACTCGAAGTGCGTGATGCCCGCGTCTTTGGCCGCGCTAACGGCAGGCAAAAAGTCCGCCATCGCCACGCGCGCGCCAAAAACTGACTGAAATCCGTCGCGGAAGGTCGTATCCATAACGTCGATAAGCTTTTTAGCCATTTTTAGCTCCTAGATTAAATTTTGCAAATTCTAATATTTCTAGCCTAAAAAAGCTTTTAAAATAGAAATTTTATATGAATTTCGCCTGCGTTCGCTTGCGGCGACGGGGTTAAAATTTAGCGGCAAGATTGAAATTTAATGCGGGCAGGAGCAATTGTGACAGCGAGCGGGAGCCGGTAGGATCTCACAAGGATACCAAAACGCGGCGTTCTCAGCACAAAATACGTTAATGCAGTGCGCAAAATGTGCTAGCCGCAGCCCTCACGATCTGTGCGATACAATAATTCCGCGATGCCGAATTTTATTCGCGTAAAATTCTCTAATTCAAAATTTAGCTCGAAATTTTGCCGCGAGAATGAAATTTTTAGCGAAAATATCTGCAATTTATTATAAAATTACGCGCAGAAAGGATGTTCATGGCTTTAAAATTTCAAAACAGATACTCTAAAAAATTCCTGATTTTCTGCGCAGTGTGGGCGCTTTGCTGGCTGGCGTTTTCATATTTTTTCCTGCAAAAATTTCTTTTCATCTATCCGGAAAGCTTTAGCGTGTATGTGCGCTTTGCGCTTTGCGCCGTGGCACTAGGGGCGATCATTTTAGCCTGCGGCGAAGCGAGCGTTTACGCCGCCATGTGCGGATACGCGGTGTGGTTTTACGGAGCGGTACTGGGGCTAATCTCGTCGCTAAATTTAGCCAAAATCCGCGTCGTGCTGCGCGAAGACGGCGAAATGGGAGGGATAAGCGGCTGCGGCGGGGCGGTTAAATTTTTAAATTTTGACCTAAGCGCGGTGCCGATTTTTAAGCCGTTTAACAGCTGCGCATTCGACGTACCTGCGGTGCCGACTGACGCGGCGCTAGAGGGGCTGCAAGCCAAGCTAACGGCGCTTTATAGCGGAGGATGGTATCTGTTTCCGACAAGCAAAAGCGTGGATCTGGCGCAATTCTGGAGCATAATTTTTATATTTTTCGGAATAATTTGGATGATTGGAATTTTTATTGGATTTATAAATAAAAAGGCGCAGAGATAATCCCTGCGCCAAAGAAGCTATTGGACAATTACCAACGCATCTGAACTATAAACATTTTCTATAGTTCTTAGATTTGCCGAATTCCAAACGGTAGCGCATAGTCCATCGTACCCCTTTGTAAGGGTAATTTGCGAAGAACTATTATATGTATATGTAGCGCAAACCGAACCTTTAGCCATAATAGGATTTGTAACATTTGTCATATTAGCAAAATCCGCACTATAACTTCCTTGCGAAGTATAGTAGCCTATCATATCGCCCAAAGACATAACTATACTCTGTGCTGCCCTCACAACCTCTGCATCATCGCGTGTAGCTGCTAGTTTTGGAATGGCAATTGCCCCCAAAACACCTAAAATCACGATCACGAAAATTAATTCGATCATAGTAAAACCCTTCATGTTTTTATCCTTTGATAAAAAATTTTGGACTTACATTATAGAACGTTTACTATAAATTTAGCTTAAAAATTCTTTGCAAACTCCAACATTTCAGGTAAAAATTTTACAGCATTCGCGCCAACCGCCAAATAATGGTTATTTATCAGGCTTTTTCCGTTATAAAGAGGCGCCTCCATCGTCTTTAGATCTACCACCACTCCGCCGCTTTGATGCAGCAAAAAATCCCCAGCGGCGATGTCCCAGAGCGAACAGTCGCTAAATCTCGCGTAAGTGCTCGCGCCCCCCTCGGCCAAGATGCAAAATTTTATCGCAGAGCCCTTGCACATTAGTTGCATTCCAAATTTCTGCGCAAATTGCACATATTTTGCGGATCTGCTATAGTGCCCTTGCATGAAGATTTGCGGCGCGCTAGTGGGGCGAGCGAGCAGTACGCCGTTTTTATAAACTCCGCCGCCGTTTGAACTATATATATCGCCGCTTATTGGTATGCTGATCACTGCTAAAATTGGGCGGCCATGCTCGATCAGCGCGATGCAGACGCAGAACTCGCCGTTGCGCGCGATAAACTCCTTCGTGCCGTCCAGCGGATCTATCAGCCAAAATCTCTCCTCGCTCATACGCCGCTTGCTATCCAGCACGCACTCTTCCGAGCAGATTGCGATACCGCTAGGCTCCAGAGTGCGCATTATCACATCATTTGCCGCAAGATCGGCATTTGTAAGCGGCGATCTGTCCGCTTTGACAAAGATATCAAATTTGTCGTAGTTTTGCATTATCGCGACGTTTGCCTTTTTTGCGGCGTCCTCAGCAAGCGCCAAAAGCTCATCCAAGCCCACTTTCGCTCCTTAAATTTAACGGCAATTCTATCAAATTTAAAATTCCAAACGTCTAAATTTACGCAAATAAAAACGGGCGAAATTTCAAAATTCTTTAGAATTTTAATATTCTTTTTTATATAATTGCTAAAATTTTTTAAAGGATCAGCATGACCCCAGTCGTATTAGATAGCGTTAAACACGCGGATTTGAAGTATCACGCGGATGCATTCCCTACCGCGCCTTTTGTGCCGGTGATCGCGCCGGAGATTCCATTTTGCGCGGACAGCCTCGTTATCGTATTTACTATCGAAAAAGAGCCCAAAATGGTGGCGCTGCTAGGACGCACCAAAAACGTCCTGATCGATAAGGATTATAAAGGAACGGTGCCTTCCTCGGTGCAGAATTATCCGTTTTTCCTAGCCCAGATCGGCGAGCAGACTGCGATCTGCTTCGACAAAGATGCGCAGCAGATCAAAGGCGACGGCGAGGCGCTTTTTAAAGACGGCAAGCCGACGCCGTTTTTGGAAAATTTAAAAGAGGTGATGAAAAATTACGCCGATTTAGATATGCGCACGCGCGTTGCGGCGGCGGAATTTCAAAAGGCGGGGATTTTGGAAGCCAAGGAACTTGGCATCAACTCTAGCGGCAAGGAATCGTCTCTGCTGAACGGCTTTTCGGTCGTAAATCGCGAAAAGCTTTTGAAGCTAAGCGATAAAAAGCTCGCGGATTTCGCGCGCCGCGGATATCTGGAGCTAGCGTATTTCCACCTAAAAAGCCTTGCAAATTTTCAGCGCCTAGGCGATAAGATCATGCAGCTTGATCCGCCGATCGCACCAAAAGCGTAAATTTAAACATAAATTTGGCTTTCAAACAGGGCGAAATTTTGGATTTATATAAAATGAACTAGTTCGCGGGTTTAAATTTAAACCCGCCCGCCGTTCTACGCGCTGCGTAAATTTAGAATTTACCGGCAAGCTGCGAAATTTTAAATTTAAATCTCGGCGATGAAGCTGTAAATTTTATCCGCAAGGTTGAGCGCAATCTGAAATTTTAAAATTTAATCCCACGCTCGCAATGCTAGCGTATAAAATTTAGCGAAACGCGAGCGAGCAAATTTTAAACGGCGCGGCGTAAGGTGTAAAGCCAAAAGTGCTAGCCGAAAATCATGAAATTTTAAAATTTAAAGCCGAAATTTTAAGCGAGCAGTTGCGGGCGCTTAAAATTTTAAACGGCTCGCTTAAATTTACAAAGCTTAATCGAGCAGAAATTCCTTCTTATCGACGGTGCCGCGGTAGTGGATGGCTAGCGTGTCGTCGAAAAATTTATCCAAAAAGCCGTCCTTTTTAAGCTGCGCAAGATCGGAATTTATAAAATCCAAAAGCTCTTTATTGCCCTTCTGTACGGCGATGGCATTGAAGGTTTGATTACCGAGCCCGTCAAGCGCGACTTTGGTTTTATTATCTATGATCGCATACGCCCTTAAGATGAGGTTATCGTCGGCGTGCACGGCGTTTTTCGTCCTTTTAAATGCGTGGTAGCACTTCGCCGAGCTCTTGCAAAATTTCAGATTCTTTCTAAAGCCCTCTTTTGCCAAAAAGTTGTGAATGGGCGAGTATTTTATGACGAAAATTTTTCGCTGGTGAAGCTGGCTTAGGCTCGTGATATTATCGTCTGCGTGCGCCAAAATGCCCACCTGCACCTTAAAATACGGATCCGAAAAATCCACCCTCTGCGCGCGTTTAGGCGTCGGAGTAAAGGTAGCTACGACCATATCGACTTCGTTTTTTTCTAAAACATTCATCCTTCTATCGGTCGCGATGTGGATAAATTTGGTCTTGCCCGGATTGTCGCCGAAGATATCTTTAGCGATTTTACTCGCCAGCTGCACTTCAAAACCCACGAATTTGCCGTCCGTAAGGGAGCTGAAAGGAGGCTGGTTATTATATACGCCTATGCGGATAACGCCGCTTTTTCTGATCTCATCCAAACTGTTTGCAAAAAGAGATACGCAAAGTAAAGCCGCCGCAATGAGTATTTTCATCTTTTCTCCTTAATCTATTACGTGGAATTCGGTAGCTAATTATAAATGAAAAGAGATTATACTCAGCTAAAATCAGGAATTTCGCTTAGGTTTTCTGGCTAAATTTTGATGAATAATTTTATTTGGAATTTAAAACGGCGCCGCTTTTTGGTTGCTGTTTTTGCAAAGAGGCGGCGCCGAAATTTTACTGAAATTTTAAGAGCTTGCGCTTAGATCGGCATTACGCGGATGTTTGGGCTTAGGCTTTCTTGCAAGACGTTTTCTATCGCGTATAATGTGCCGCTCGCACTACTGGCGCAGCCGCTGCAGGCACCCAGATAGCGGATGTAGATGTCTGTTTTGCCGTCGTCTGCAGGCCTGATGTCGATGACGTCGAGATTGCCGCCATCCATCTGAAGCATCGGACGGATATCCTCGTCAAGCACTCCTTCGACCGCTTTAAATTTACCGATTAAATTTAACTGCTCGAAGCTCATCTCGGCTCCCGCTTTCACGCTAGTAGCCGCGCCCGCTTGAGCTTGAAGCCTCTCTCGCTCCATCTCCTCTCTGGTTTGCTTTAAAATATCGACCAGATAGTAGTCCTTCTCCTCGTGTCCGCCCGGGCGCACGCAGGATTTGCAAAACGCGCCCGCCTTCGTGTATTGCGTGATCTCCTCGACCGTGTGAAGGTCGTTTAGGCGGATCACCTCTTTGATCGTGCCGAGGCTCACGCGCGCGCAGTCGCACACGATGATCTCATCCTCGAAATGCGCAGGATCGACGCCCTTATAATTCGCCGCAGCCTGCTTGATGACGTCGTATGCCATTACCGAGCAGTGCATCTTTTGCGGCGGTACGGCGGGCTCGTCGGGATTATCGCGCATCGCGTGCTCTACGTCTAAATTTGTAATCTTTACCGCTTGATCGACGGTCTTTCCGATACAAAGCTCAGCCATCGTATCCGAACTCGCAATCGCCGTGCCGCAGCCGAAGCTTTTAAATTTAGCATCCAAAATTCTATCAGTCTTAGGATCGATCAACCAATACAGCCGCACCGCATCGCCGCAGCTCTCGGCGCCGAAGTCCGCGACCACGAGCTTGGCCCCTTTAGCCTTCGCCTCCTCTTCGGTAATCTCGCCCATATAGCGAGGATTATTCATACGCTCCTGCACTTTTTGCGAGTATTGCTCCCAGATCGAGCCGTTTATCAAACTATTTTTTGCCATTTTTTATCCTTTATTTCTTCTCATAACCTTGCGGCGCGTAAGCAAATGTGCTTGAAATCCCGCGCAGACGGGCGATAGCTTTGCCTATATGCTCGATCGCGTAATCGATCTCCGCCTCCGTCGTAAAGCGCGACAGCGAAAGCCTTAGCGCCGTATGCGCCAGCTCCTTATCCGCGCCGATCGCTTCCATTATCGGGTTATTCTCGAGCGCCTCGCTCGCGCACGCGGAGCCCGTAGAAGCGGCGATGCCGGCTTTATTTAGATCCCACAGCATCGCCTCTCCCTCGACGCCTTGAATCGAGGCAAGGATGGTGTTTGGCACGCGAATGCTACGGTCGCCCACGACGCCTACGTTTGGAATTTGTAAAAGCGCGTCCTCCAGCTTATCGCGCAGTCTGCTTACCTGAGTGCGCTCAAAATCCATAAATTTATTCGCTAGCTCCAAAGCTTTGCCGAGCCCCACGATGCCTGCAACATTTAGCGTGCCGCTGCGGCGCCCGCCCATGTGCTCGCCGCCGTGAAACAGGCTCGTAAGCGGTTTGCTATCTTTGATGTAGAGCGCGCCGACGCCCTTTGGAGCGTGAAATTTATGCCCGGAAAGGCTTAAAAAATCCACGTCGGCATCGCGCACGTTTACCTTTATCTTGCCTACGGCCTGCACCGCGTCGGCGTGATATAGCGCACCGCGTTCGTGTGCTATACGTGCGATCTGTTTAACGGGGAAGATCGTGCCAGTTTCGTTATTGGCCCACATCACGCTAACAAGCGCGGTTTTGTCGTTAATTTTTTCGGCAAGCTCGTCAAGATCGATCTGCCCGTTTTTATCAACGCCGAGGCGAGTGATCTTTACGCCGCAAATTTTTTCTAAAAAAGCACAGGTCGCGCTGATTGCGGGGTGCTCGACGGAGCTTATGACGATATTATCCTTCTCGCCGGTTAGAATTTTATCGTAGTAGATTCCTTTTAAAACCCAGTTATTGCTCTCGGTCGCACAGCTTGTGATGACGATATCGTCCGCATCCGCAGCGCCAAGCCCCGCATAGAGCCTATCCATCGCGACCCTTAGCGCGGGGTGGGTCTCGCTACCGAAGCTGTGAAGGGAGTTTGGGTTGCCGTATTTATCGCAAAAAAACGGCTTCATCTCCTCAAAAACTTCGGGATCGACCATCGTAGTGGCGTTATTATCTAAATAAACGCGCTGCATAAAATTCCTTTCTAAAATTTGTCTGAAATTTAATCAGACAATTTCGCTCTTTTATCAATTTCGCACGATAATATAACATAATTGCTAAATTTTTCTTTAACGCTTGCCGTTTTAAAAACCGAAAGTTTTCGGAGAATTTATTAGATCGAAAAATTCCTTACGCGTGTCGTTTCGGCTGATAAAAAGCCCCCTAAGTGCCGACGTAGTCGTGGTTGAGTTGATCTTTTGCACGCCGCGCATCTCCATGCACATGTGCCGCGCCTGCAGCACCACGCCCACGCCGAGCGGATGGATTACCTCTTGGATTGCGCTTGCGATCTGCTCGGTAAGCTGCTCTTGGATCTGCAGCCTGCGCGCAAAAATATTTACCATACGTGGAATTTTACTAAGCCCCACGACCTTTTTATTCGGGATATACGCGACATGCGCACGCCCGATGATAGGCAGCAGATGGTGCTCGCAGAGGCTATAAAATTCTATATCTTTTATCAAAACCATCTCATTGTTGCTGCTCTCAAACAGCGCGTCGTTTAAAATTTCTTTTGGGTCCAGCTCGTAGCCGCTAGTTAGAAACTCATAGGCTTTAGCCACGCGCCCCGGCGTCTTTGCAAGCCCGTCGCGCTTCGGATCCTCGCCTAAAATTTCAAGCATCTGCGACACGCAGTTTTCAAATTTAGCTCGGCTTTTTTCGTCCATTTTTAGCAATTCCTTAAAAATCGATGCGCGATATTACTCAAAAACGCCTTTTATAACGCTGATAAATTTTAAAATTCCACGCGAAATTTTATCAATCTCATTATGTTAATGATAATATATTTAAATTTAAGAAATTTTTGTTTAAAATCCATCGTTTCGATAAGCTTTATCTACAAGGAGTTCGGTAATGAAATTTAAGATGAGTTTTGGTGCGGCTTTGGCGCTTTTTTCCTTTGCTTGCGCCGAACAAAACGCCGCGGCAAGCTCCGCCTCGGGCGAAAACCTAGGCAATATCGAGGTCGTAGAATGGGCGAATAACGACGACGGTTACCGCGCCGTACGCAGCGAGATAGGCAAGACGACTAAGAGAATTTTAGAAATTCCGCAAACCGTAAACGTCGTAACGCAGCAGCATCTAAAGGACAAAAAGCCAGACACCTTAGCGGAATCGCTGCAAAACGTAAGCGGCATAAGCTACGCAAATACGACGGGAAATATTTTCGATGCGATCATCAAGCGCGGCTTCGGCGAGGGTCGCGACGGCTCGATTATGCGCAACGGCGTGCCGGGCGCCGTGATGCACAACTACAATAAAACTATTCAATCCGTCGAGGTTCTAAAAGGGCCCGCGAGCATGCTCTACGGCGCGCAGCAACCGGGCGGCGTCATAAACATGGTAACCAAAAAGCCGCAGTATGAGTTTATAAATGAGCTTTGGGGCGGGCTAGGCAACCGCAACTATTGGGACGCGGGATTTGATACTACGGGACCGATCGCGGATAGCGGCTTTGCGTATAGATTTATATTCGATTACTACGCGAAGGATTATTGGCGAAATTTCGGCGGTATAAAAAACACGCTCTTTGCGCCGTCGCTTGCGTATCAAGGAGATGATTATTCGATAAGCTTAGGCTACACCCATAGCCGCTCTACCGATCCGGTGGATCGCGGCGCGTTTTTAGTGCCGAGTACGGGTAAAATTTACGGCAGCGGCAAAGTCCGCTTCGACGAGCCGGTAAATAAACTACAAAGCAAGCTAGATACGGTTGATTTCGGCTTTGAGAAGGAATTTAACGAGGATTGGATATTAAAAGGCGCCTATGCTTTCTCGCGCAGCAAGCACGAATACGGCTACGTCCGTCCGAACAATCCATTCACGCCCCAAGGCCTTACCGGCACGACGCGATCGTATAACTACTACGATAATTTCATACACCGCACGCACGCAGCAAGCGTCACGCTAAACGGCAAATTTGAAACAGGCCCGCTTAAGCACGACGTCCTTTTCGGCACGGATTACAAAAACTACTACAGATACCGCCCGGGCGCGCTAAAAGGCACCGCAGGGCGTATCAATATGCTTACCGGACAAACCGCTTCGGGCGCCGTTTTAACGAACGATAGAGAGCCAAAAATACAATATCAAAAGCTAAGAACGATCGGGCTTTACACCCAAGATAATATAAATTTAACCGACGAGTTGATACTTTCTTTGGGCGTGCGTAGGGAATTTTACGATCAAGTAGCCAAACAAAGCTGGCAAGGACCGAACAACACTGATCAGAAAAAGGCTGCTACGACCTATCAGGGCGGGCTTTTGTACCTGTTAAGCCCGCAGTGGTCGGTATATACTAACTACGCACAAAGCTTCACGCCGCAGATGTCCATAGGCGAGGCGATAGGCGGCGATCTAAAGCCGGAGGAAGGCAAATCCGTAGAGCTCGGCACTAAATTTCAAAACGATCGCGTCACTGCGGGCGCGGCGGTGTTTAATATCGATAAAAGAAACATCCTGCGAACGGTAAATAATATAAGCGAGACGATCGGCAAGGCTCGTTCGCGAGGATTTGAGCTCGATATAAACGGGCGCGTGACGCAGGGGCTTAGCATGTCGGCGAGCTACGCATACACCAAAACGAGGGTGCGCGAGGACGACGGCGCTTTTGCGGTGCTAATCGGCAAACCGCTGGAAGCGACGCCGAAGCACCAAGCAAGCCTATTTGCCAACTACGATTTCGCGCATTTAGGCGCAAAGGGGCTTAGGCTTGGCGGCGGCGCGCGATACTTCGGCTCGTGGTACACCTATTATATGCGCACGAACCTACCGAGCGTGCCCGCAGGAACGGCGTTTAAGCTGCCTCACGCCGTAGTTTATGACGCCTTCGTGAGCTACGATACTAAAATTTCGGGCTATGATACGAATTTTTCGTTCAATGTCAAAAATTTGACCGACAAAAAATACTACACCTCATCCTCGACCGGCACGACCACGAGCGTGATACCTATTCAAATGGGCTACGCGCGGCAGTTTATGTTTAACGTATCGGTAAAATTTTAACCTCAAGCCTGCTTTAAATTTTAAGGCAGGCTTTTAAAATTTTGAAATTTTGATAAATACAAACCGCTTAGGCTCGGCAAATTTTAGGAATTTATACTTTAAATAAGAAATTTTTTGATATATTACGAGCTATTTTTAAATTTTCTAAAGGAATTTTATGGAAGTAAAAGCAAAAATGAAAGACGCCGCGAATGCGGTAGCTGCGAGTAAGATCGAAGCAAAGCAGATCGCGGCAAAAGTAGAAGAGCTAGCCAAAAAGGCCTCCAAGCAGCTAAGAATCGATGGATTCAGACAGGGTAAAGTGCCTAACGCGGTGGTTTTGAAGCGATACGGCAAGCAGCTTGAGGGCGATGCAAAGCAGGAACTTCTTAAAGATATGATCGATGAGTCTCTTAAAATTTTAAAGAAAAAACAAGATGAAATTTTATCCGAGCCGGTCTTTTCTAAATTTGATGAAAAAAACGGCGACATCGACATTGAGATCGAAATTTCTTTCAGGCCCGAGGTTAACGTCGAGGGGTACGAGGAGCTGATCCCTAAATTTAGCAGTCCGCGCGTTACTCAAAAAGAGATCGACGAGAAAGTAGCGGAATTTTTGCAGATGATTGCTCCGCTTTCTAAAACCAACAAAAAAATTCTAGCCAAAGACGATTTTGCGAAATTCGACTTCGAAGGCTTCGTGGACGGCAAGCCATTCGACGGCGGCAAGGCGCAGGACTACGTCCTTCAGATCGGCTCAAATCAATTTATCCCCGGCTTTGAAGACGGTATGATCGGACTTAGAGTGGGCGAGGAGCGCGACGTAGCGGTTAAATTTCCGCAGAATTACGGCGCAGAAAATTTAGCCGGCAAGGACGCGATTTTCAAAGTCAAGCTTCATGAAATTCAGGCTAAAAAACCTGCCAAGGAGCTCGGCGAAGAGGAACTAAAGCAAGCCCTTCCGGGCGAGAAAGAGCCGAGCAAGGAGAAATTTGAAGCGCGCATCAAAGAGCGCATCAAAAACGATAAGCTTCAAAAGTTGATAAACGAGGATCTAAAGTCTAAATTTGCCGACGCGCTCGCCGAAAAATTTAACTTCGCGCTTCCAAAAGCGATCGTTGAGCAGGAGATAAATTTGCAGTTTAACAACGCCTGGAGCGGCTTTTCAAAAGAGCAGATCGAGGAATTTAAAAACAATAAAGACGCCCTGGACAAAAAGCGCGAAGAGTTTAGAAAGGCTGCCGAAAACAGCGTAAAACTTACCTTCTTAATCGACGAGCTAGCTAAAAAACGCAATATCGACGTGAGCGATCAGGAGCTCGTTCAGGCGGTCTATATGGAGGCCTATACCTACGGCGCAAACCCGAAAGAGCACCTAGATAGGTACCGTAACAACGGCATGCTACCGGCCGTCAAAATGGCGCTGATCGAAGAGAAGCTATTTAACGATATTTTCTCCAAGCAGGGCAAAAAAGAAGCGAAAGGCGAATAATGGTAATTCCTTACGTTATAGAGCAGACCGGCCGCGGAGAGCGCAGCTACGACATCTACTCAAGGCTGCTAAAAGACCGTATCGTAATGCTTAGCGGCGAGATCGACGACGCGGTGGCAAGCTCGATCGTCGCGCAGCTTCTGTTTTTGGAGGCGGAGGATCCGGATAAGGATATCTATCTATACATAAACTCCCCGGGCGGCGTGGTTACGAGCGGATTTAGCATTTATGACACGATGAATTACATCAAACCCGACGTAAGCACGATCTGTATCGGTCAAGCAGCGTCGATGGGGGCGTTTTTGCTAAGCTGCGGCGCAAAAGGCAAACGCTACGCGCTTCCAAACTCGCGCATAATGATCCACCAGCCCCTAGGCGGCGCGCAAGGCCAGGCTACCGACATCGAGATCCAAGCCAAAGAAATTTTACGAATGAAAGAAATTTTAAACAATATCCTTTCGCAAAATTCCGGCAAAGATCTCGCGCAGGTCGAAAAGGACACCGATCGCGACTTTTTCATGAGCGCCGAGGATGCCGTGCAATACGGCTTGATTGATCAAGTACTTCAAAAGAGCTTTAAATAGATGATCCTGGATGTCCTTACCTATCCGAATAAAAAGCTATACCAAAGATCTATGGAGGTCGTGAAATTCGACGCGGCGCTGGGCGAGCTTTTAGACGATATGTATGAGACGATGATCGCAAAAAACGGCATAGGCCTTGCCGCCATCCAGGTAGGCAGGCCCGTGCGCGCTTTGATTATAAATTTAGCCAATGAGGAAAAAATCCAAGACAAAAAGGACCTCATCGAGATCATCAATCCGCAAATTTTAAAAAAGGAAGGCGAGGTCGTTTACCAGGAGGGCTGCCTGTCGGTGCCGGGCTTTTACGAGGACGTCACGCGCGCCGAGTTTATCACGGTGCAGTTTCAAGACCGCGCCGGCAATACCCAGCAAATGGACGCTAGCGAGCTGCTAGCCGTCTGTATCCAGCACGAGATGGATCACCTCGACGGACATCTTTTTATCGAGCGCATCGGATACAATAAACGCAAAAAATTTGATAAAGAATTCAAAAAAAGCCTAAAAGAAAAATCGAAATGAAATCCCTAAAATGCGCTGCCTTCACGGATGCACTGATCCCCGTAGAGGTCGAGTCGACATTCGTGCGGGGGCTGCCGGGATTTAATATCGTCGGTCTTGCGGGCGCTACGATAAAAGAAAGTGAAAGCCGCGTAAAAGCGGCGCTTATGAGCCTAAATTTTAAATTTCCCGCATCCAAAATCATCATAAATCTCTCCCCCTCCGACACGCCCAAAAACGGCTCGCACTTCGATCTTGCGATCGCGCTTCTAATCGCGCTGCAAAAAGAGCGCATCGACGGCGATTTCTTCGTCTTCGGCGAGCTCGGTTTAGACGGCAGCCTAAAGAGCACGGCAAGCCTCTTTTCGATCCTGCTTTTTTTAAGCACGAAGGTGAAGCGCGCTAAAATTTTAGTGCCGCAAAGTATCGCTCTAAAGGCCTGCACGATCCCAAACTACGACGTGTATGCGGTGGATAGCCTAAGCGACGCGGTCAGATTTTTTTTAGACGAGGAATTCGCCGCAAGCAGGCTCATGCGAGAAACCCATCCGCTTTTTAAAAACATCGTGGAGATTGATGAGCAAATTTACGTCCCCAACCGCGATTTTTCGCTAAATTTCAAAGACGTCAAAGGACAGAAGCGCGCCAAGCGCGCGAGCCTGATCGCTGCGTGCGGCATGCACAATATCCTCTTCGAGGGCAGTCCAGGCTGCGGCAAAAGCATGTGCGCCAAGCGGATATCCAGAATTCTGCCGCCGCAGAGCCTGGGCGAAGTGCTACTCTCGTGCGCCTACGAGTCGCTAAATAACAAAGACGTCGATTTTAGCGCGCTGCGCCCCTTCCGCTCACCGCACCACACCAGCACGCGCAGCTCCATTTTCGGCGGCGGCAGTAGCGGCGCAAAGATCGGCGAGGTCGCGCTTGCAAACGGCGGCGAGCTGTTTTTCGACGAGCTACCGCACTTCGGCAAGCAAATTTTAGAGAGCCTGCGCGAGCCGCTGGAGGATAATAGAATTTTGATTTCGCGCGTAAATTCCAAGGTCGAATACCAAACGAAATTTATCTTCGTAGCGGCGCAAAATCCCTGCCCGTGCGGAAATCTATTCTCCAAAAACCTCACCTGCACCTGCTCGCTAAATGACATCAGGCGCTACAAAAACACGATCTCTGCGCCGCTGCTCGATCGCATCGACATATACGTCGCGATGGATGAGACCGGCGCAGACGACAGAAGCGACGTTTGTAGCGAGGAGATGGCGGATGCGGTGCTGCGGGCGTTTCGCGCGCAAAAGGCTCGGGGGCAGAGCGAGCTAAACGCAAAGCTGCGCGATGAGGAGACCGAAAAATTTTGTATCTGCGAAAGCGCTGCGCGGGATGTTTTGCAAATGGCGATCACCCGCTACGACCTTTCGCAACGCGGCATAAATAAAACGCTAAAGCTCGCGCGCACGATCGCCGATCTAGCAGGCGCCGAAATCATCGCCAAGGCGCATATTCTGGAGGCTCTTAGCTTTCGCATAAGGAGCGAAATTTGAAAAAAATTTTCTTTAGCACCGAGGAGCTCGACGCGCGGGCTAGCGCAAAATTTGGACTGAGTGAGCAAATTTTAATGGAAAACGCCGCAGGCAGGATCGAGAGCGAGATCAGAAAGCGGCTCAAAAAGGGTTCGCACATTTTGGCGCTTTGCGGCGGCGGAAATAACGGCGCGGACGCGATGGCGGCGCTGCGAAAATTAAGCGGGGATTTTAGCTGCACGGCGCTTTGCGTGCTGGAAAATAGAAGCGCGGCGGGCAAATTTCAAGCGGATGCGGCGCAGGCTGCAGGCGTTAAGCTTATCGACATTGCGAGCGCAAAAGACGATTGCGGGCACGGAAGCGGCGCGTCTAGCAAGGATATCTGCACGCATGAAAGCGTAGGCGGCTCCTCTTTAAAGGGCGCGAGCGAGCCGCGGGGCGAGCGCGAAGGCCTAAACGGCGCAAACATTTCAGGCGGCGGCGATAAATTATGCGCGAAATTTACGAGCGCTAAATTTGAGATCGCGGGGCACGGCGACGAATGCAGCAATCTAGGCAACGAGTGCGGCGAGCTAAGCGTCCTGCGCGATGAGATTACAAGCGCAGACTGTATAATCGACGGAATTTTCGGCAGCGGTTTAAACAAACCGATAAGCGCTGAAATTTGCGAAATTTTATCTCTCGCAAACAGCGCAAAATCCCTAAGAATCGCAGTCGATATCCCAAGCGGCATCGACAAGAACGGGCGCATTTTAGGCGGTGCGTTTTGCGCGGATTTGACGATCACGATGGGAGCGCTTAAACTCGCGCTGTTTTCGGACGGCGCGAAGGATCAGGTAGGACGGATCAAAGTCGCAAATCTTGGAATTTCGCGCCGAAATTTTGAAGAACGGAGCGAATATTTTCTACTTCAAAAAAGCGATCTGAAGCTGCCGCTACGCAGGAAGCAAAACACCAACAAAGGCGACTTCGGACACACCTACGTAGTAAGCGGGCAGATGAGCGGAGCGGCGCAGATGGCGGCTCTAGCGGCTCACGCTATCGGCAGCGGGCTCGTTAGCGTCGTTAGTGAGGGGCTGTTAAATTTAAGCCCGATTTTGATGCAAAAAAGCTCATTTGAGCACGCGCGGGTCGTGGTTTGCGGCTGCGGTCTCGGGAAGCGCAAGATCGATCTTGCTGCGCTACGGGGCAAAAGCTGCGTCATCGACGCCGATCTGTGCTACGAGCGCGAAATTTTAAGCCTGCTAAACGCCAACTCAAATTTAATCCTAACGCCCCATCCGAAGGAGTTTTGCTCGCTTTTAAAGATCGCAGGCATCGCAGATCTTAGCGTGAGCGAGTTGCAAGAGTGCCGCTTCGAGCTTGCGCGGGCGTGGAGCGAGAAATTTAGCGGCGTACTCGTGCTAAAGGGTGCAAACACGCTCATCGCCCAAGCTGGCATCATCTACGTCTGCGACAAAGGTAGCGCCGCGCTCGCAAAGGGCGGTAGCGGAGATGTGCTCGCAGGGCTCATCGGCGGGCTGCTCGCGCAAAACTACTCGCCTCTGCAAGCCTCGATCTGCGGCGTCCTAGCCCACGCACTCGCCGCGCGAGCCTTCGCCAAAAACTCCTACGCGCTAAATCCGCTCGATCTCATCGAGGAGGTAAAATGGTTGTGAAAAAGCTCGCCGTGCTTTTTAGCGGCAGCGGCTCAAATTTGGAGGCTATTTTGCAGAAGCTGCACGGCAAAATTTTCGGCGAAACCAAGATCGAAGTCGCGCTAACGCTAAGCAACAAAGCTAACGCCGGCGGCATCGCAAAAGCCGCGAAATTCGGGCTAAAAAGCGTGATCCTAAATCATAAAGACTTCGCTAGCCGCGAAGAATTTGACGGCGCGCTCGTGCGCGAGATCGAAAAAAGCGGCGCGGAGCTTACGGTGCTTGCGGGCTTTATGCGTATCCTCACGCCCGTTTTTACGAGCAGAGTTCGCGCGATAAACCTGCACCCGTCGCTACTGCCGCTTTTTAAGGGCGCGCACGCGATAAAAGAGAGCTTTGAGAGCGACATGAAGGTGGGCGGCGTGAGCGTGCACTGGGTCAGCGAGGAGCTTGACGGCGGCGCGATCATCGCTCAACGTGCGTTTGAAAAGAGCGCGGGCATGAGCTTTGAAACTTACGAAGCCAAAATCCACGAGATCGAACATGAGCTATTGCCGCAGGTGATCGTAGAAATTTTGTGCCGAAGCTAAATTTTGCGCAGAAATTCGCGCTAAATTTAAAGAGCGGAATTTTGTAAATTTTAAAGCTTAGCCGTTTAAATTTAGGGGCGGGTTCGAAGCTAAGCTTTAAAATTTGCTAGCTAAATTTAGAAAGAGAAAGATGACCGCAAACGAACTGGAAAAACTAAGGCTCGGCATCCTGGATGAGGCGGAGCGGCACAAAGGTGCGGCGTTTTCGATAATAGCACTAGCGGTGCTAGCCTCGGCGCTGTGGCTATTTTTCAATTTTAGAGATCAAGAAGCAGCAGTAGGCCTCTGCTGGATCATAGTGGTATTTAGCTGCGGCAGCATCTCTTATAGAGTAGTGAATAAAGATGCAAATATAGTGCGCGTATTTATCTTTTGCACCTTGCTGTGGATGCTTGCCAAAGGCGTAGAAATGTGCGAGAATGATACCTTGCGCTTCGTCATCGCACTCGTAACCATCTGCCTTTCTTTGTTTAATATCGCAGATGCCGCGCTGGAGCGGATCAAATACAACAGATCCAAAAAATTCGTCCGCGCCTTTAAACACCAATATATCGCGCCTTATATCGCGAGCCTAGGTTATCGCTATGAAATTTCAGGCTCGTTTCGACCGGCGTATCTGCGCGCGAGCGGTCTATTTGTGGACGGCATAAGCTATTTTGATTGCGAAGATAAAATTTCCGGCGTCTATGACGGAGTATTCTTTAGCTTTGCGGATGTTTGCGTGCCCCACACCGACGAACAATATAACAGCAGAGGTGTTTTTCTGCGCAGAATTTAAAAAGCGCGTAAACTCGGTGGCCGTGATCCTGCCTTCGCTCAGCGCGAGGCCAACACTTGGCGGACTTAAGAAGATCGCGATGGATGATAGCGAGTTTAGCTCCGCATTTAGCGTATATAGCGCCGATGCGGTGTCTGCAATGTATGCCCTCACACCCGCCTTTATGCGGCGCTTGCTTCGCTTTAGAAGCGGTGCCGGCGGACCAATCAGATTAAGCTTTTCTGGTAGAAAAGTCTATATTTTCATCCGCACGGAATACGATAGTTTCGAGCCTAGCGTAGATCGCAGCGTATTGAGCTTTGATCCTGCCACGTCTATCAAGCACGAGCTTCTATTCTTTCTATCCATAGTAAAAAATCTAAAATTAAACGAAAATATCTGGCTAGATTAAATTTTAAATTTGACCTTAAATCCGCAAATACAGAGGCTTTGCACCGCCGCGGAATTTTAAAATTTAAAAGTACTCTTCCCGGCTCGGCGCCGCTATGATTTAGAATTTTCGCGACAAGGTCTATTACATTTGCGGCGGAGAGCGAAGTTTGAAATCTATCGCGATGAAATCCCATGCGGTTTATAAATTTTTGCGGCCCGCATAGAGGAATTGAGCAAAGATGGATACTGATATGACGATGATTGCACCGTACGCTTTCCATAAGGAGATTACCACGCTGCCTATAATCGTGCCGTAAACGCTACTTTTACCGTCGCGAGCCCGCGTCAAAAAAATTGAGTGCCCATCGCGGCAATGATAGAAGAGATAATTTACTCATATTTTCATCGTTCATTTCGCTATCCTAATGCTTTTAAAAATCGACGATTAAAAAGCTCACACAAAAGCAGTCCACACATTTAATCTGCCTCCAAGCATTTTTAAGCGACAATACGAAAATCAAATTTTCGGAGTCCTCATGACGATTTACGAGTTAAAGCCCAAATTTCAAAATTTACTTCGTCCGTTAGTAAGACGCCTTTACGGCGCGGGCGTCAGCGCAAATCAAGTTACGATCACAGCCTGCGTCATTTCCGTCCTGCTGGGCGGACTTCTGATAAAATTCGCCGAAATTTCGACGCTATTCTTTCTGCTGCCCGTTTGGATGTTTTTGCGTATGGCGCTAAATGCCATAGACGGCATGCTGGCTCGCGAGTTTAATCAAAAAAGTCCGCTAGGAGGCTATCTAAACGAGGCTACGGACGTTATTTCGGACGCCGCGCTTTATCTGCCCTTTGCCTTCGTAGCGCCGTTTGACTGGGGCGTTATCGTGCTCGTTATCTTTCTATCTTTTATGAGTGAGTTTTTGGGCGTCCTAGGGCAGGTGCACGGTTGCGGCAGGCGATACGACGGGCCTATGGGCAAGAGCGACCGCGCGTTTATATTCGGGTTTACCGGTACGGTATATGCGCTATCTGGGCGATTACCGGAGTGGTTTAGCTGGATAATTTACGTCGCAATATTTTTACTCGCGCTTACTTGCGCAAACCGCGTGAGGATGGGACTAAAAAGCGGGGAATAAGGCGCCTCGGACGAGGATAAATTTAATAGCTATCTCCAAAATCGACGCAAGGTAAATTTGTCTAAATTTGATATAATTGCAAAAGTTTTAAGCTCGCCTCGACGCGGGCACGCAATCGTTATAAATTTGATCTTGTTTAAATTTACGAGATTTTTTGAGGCGAGGATAAAATATCAAGGCGAATTTGTCCGCTTAATTTAGACGTTTTAAAAGACGCTAGGCGCGCAAAACGTGTCCGGTTAATTTCGAGCGTTTTATCAAAGTCGGTGAAATTAAAGGCAAGTAGCAAAAGCGGCAAATTGCAGGCGTTATTTAAAACCGTATCGGCTTTAATCGCCTCAAATTTATGTCTAAACGCTCGTTTTCGGCAAGGTGGGCGAGAAGCTTATTTGCCGTACGCAACCGCAAAATTGAGGGCACCGCAAAAAGTGAATTTGAAAAGTAAAAGAGTAAAAAGGATACAGGATGAAAGAGTTTTTAGCGGCCGCGCTTGATTTTATCCTTTGCCGCATCACGATATTTATCACGGGCGTACGGCCGCCGCAGGAGCTTTTAAACATCGGCGAGGGCACTAAAATTTACTACGCGAACCACGCCAGCCACGGCGATTTTTTGCTGATTTTCGTCTCGCTGCCTTACCGCGTGAGAAAGCGCGTTCGCCCCGTCGCGGCGGCGGAGTACTGGGAAGGCGGGCCGGTGCGCAGGTTTCTTGCTAAAAACGTGTTTAACATGGTGCTAATAAGTCGCCGCAAAGACCCGCTGGAAGCGCTAGCGCAAATGAGCGACGCGCTGCAGACACACTCTCTCATCATCTTTCCGGAAGGCACGCGCAAGACGGACGACGACCTTGCGTTGCAGCCGTTTAAAAGCGGGGTATTTCGTTTGGCGCAGGAGTGCCCCTCCGTGCCTTTGGTGCCGATTTGGATCAAAAATGCGCGCCACGTCCTGCCTAAGGGCTTTATGATACCTATCCCGCTGCTTTGCGAGCTGATCGTAGGTGAGGAGATATCGTACGGAGGCGAAGGCAAGGGCGAGTTTTTACAAAAGGCGCGGGACGCGCTGCTAGCTATGAGCGATACGCAAAATGATAGAACCAAAGCCTAGAGAGGCGGCTTTGGCGAGGGCGGTAAATTTGAGTCCTATAAATTCGCCACGCAAGAGATTTGCGACCGATCTTTGCGGCAAATTTAACGGCGAGTCTTTGAAAGCGGCGGCCAAAAACGTCAAATTTGAGCGCGAAACACGGGCTAAAACGCTCGCTTCGCCGCAAATCAAATTTGACCCAAACGCAGGCTCAAAGCGCGAGCAATTCTCGCTA
>CAUQNJ010000031.1:0-24930 GCA_963519515.1 uncultured Campylobacter sp.
ATTTCTTCCGGCGCGCAAATTTGATCTAGCGCCGCTGCTACCTCAGCCTCCAAACTGCCGCTAAAACCATCGCTAGAGCTAGGCGCAAGAGCTACGATCATAAGTTTTACGCTCGCGGGAGTTTTAAAATTTTTGATAGTTTTGAAATTTTTAAAATTTTGCTCGGCGCTTCCCGTGCGCGTTTTGGCAAGCTCGCAGAGATTGCACTCGACGGTAGCGGATTTTAGCGCGTCCAGCGCCTTGAAAAATCGTGCGCCGCCGCTTAAAATTTCAGCGCTTACGTAGCGATAGCCGAACGCTTTGTAATAAAGCAGTCTGCGTAGTTGCGAGCTTTGCACGGCGCGCCTACGATCTGTTTAAATTTCGCGCGACGAATCCGCGATCAAACTGCGCCAAATCTTTGTAAAATTCCGCCCTAAAGCCCTGCTCGCGCAAAAACGCCGACAGGCTCTGCTTTTGATCGTAGCCCATCTCGCAGACTAGAAATTTTGCGCGCTGTGCGGCGATCAACACGATGCGTTTTAAAATTTCGTCTCCCTTCTCGCCGCCAAACAGCGCCTGTTTCGGCTCTTGCAGCACGCGCGCGTCCAATGCGTAGGAGTTTGCGATGTAGGGCGGATTTGAGACGATGAGATCAAACTCGCCAGCGATCTCATCTGCGTAGGCGCAGTGTACGAACTCGACGTCCACGCCCAAGCTTGCGGCGTTTGCGCGCGCCACCTCAAGCGCATCCGCGCTGATGTCGCTGGCCACGATGTGGCAAGAAGGAAGTAGCTTTTTTAAGCAGATAGCGATTATGCCGCTGCCCGTGCCGATCTCGCAAATGCGCGGCTCGCCCAAGCTATGCGCCAAAGCAAGCGCCTTTTTTACTAAAATTTCGGTCTCGCAGCGCGGTATCAGCACCCGCTCGTCAACGTAAAATTTAAAACCCATAAACTCGCAGCTTTGCGTGATGTATTCAAGCGGGCGCCCATCTTTAAATTCAACGATCTTAGCGCGAAACTCCGCTTCGTGCGCGAGCTCTTCCGAGCATCTTAGCACGAGCTGCTCGCCTTCAAGTCGCTCACAGAATTTTAAAATTTCGCGCGCGACGTATTTTGAGCCGCACTGCTGCAAGCCCCATCTTAGCGCCTCAGCGATCCTCATCAAGCTCTCTTATGCGCTCATACAGGCTCGGGTGCGAATGATACACCGCGGCGTAAATTTTATGAGCGAGCGGAAACGCCTTGTTTTCGCTGCCCAGCTTCTTTAGCGCGCCGATCATGCTCTCTTTATCCTGCATGCTCGCGCCATGTCGGTCCGCGCTAAATTCGTGCATACGGCTAAACTTGGAGATCACCGGCTCAAAAAACGCATGCAAGATCGGCGCAAACAAAATCATAAAAACTAGCGTCGCGCCGCCGTCCGCGTTAAGTCCTAGCGCGCCGAACACCCCTGCGGGGAGGTTTCCGAATACCGCGAACGTCGCGCTCAAAAGCACGAAGCTAAGCACTAAATTTTTCAAAACATCGCCGTGTTTGAAATGCCCGAGCTCATGCCCTAAAACGGCTAAAATTTCATCCTCGCTAAGCTTCTCTATGAGCGTGTCGAAAAGCACGACCTTTTTCGTCGCTCCGAAGCCGCCGAAATAGGCGTTTAGGCGCTTGTCGCGCTTGCTCGCGTCGATCGTAAAAACGCCGCTACTTTTAAAGCCGCAGCGCTGCAAAAGCCCCTCTATGCGCTCTTTTAGCTCGCCGTGCTCTAGCGGCTGCATCTTATTAAACAGCGGCGCGATAACGGTCGGATAGATTAAATTTATCAGTAAAACTATGCCGAAGCTTAGCAAAAAGCCCCAGACCCACCAGTGCGCACCCAGGCTGTTTACGCAAAAAACGAGCGCAGAGGCTACCGCAAAGCCAAAAACCAGCGTGAGCGCGAGCGATTTTAGCGCGTCTTTTACGAAAACGGCGGGCGTTATCGTGGAAAAGCCTAGGCGTCTGTCTTTAACAAAGGTTTTGTAAATTTCAAGCGGAAGCGATATCGCGCCGCCGATGATTAAAAACGCCGTTACAAAGTAGCTCCCCGCCAAAATCCCGTCGCCCGCTAGATCATATATCGCGCGCTGTAACGCGCCCGCGCCCGCAAGTATCCAAATAAGCGCCACCGCAAACGAAAAGCAGTGCGAAAATATATTAAATTTTAAATTTACCGCGCCGACCTCGCCCGCCTTGCGATAATCCTCCTCGCTAAGCACCACCGCAGGCTCTTTTAGCTTAGCGCGGATGAAGCTTAGCTCAAGCAGATCGAGCGAAATTTTATAAATCGTGTAAAGCGCGTATAAAAAGATCAAAAACCAAACCATCGCGCCTACTTTAGGCTCTCGGCAAGCGAAAGCACTTCGTAATATTCATTTTCCATATTGTTTAACGTTCCTCTTTTTTCTTCAAGCTCTTCAAAAAGCCCCTGCATCCCGAGCTTTTGATAAATTTCAGGCGTCGAGAGCGCGTGATTTAGCTCTTTTATACGCGCCTCGATAGCCTCGATCTTAGCGGGATACTCCTCTAAAATTTTATTCTGCTTATAGCTAAGCTTCGCGGCGCTCGTTTTCTCCTTTTTGTTTTCGCGGCCGCCTTCGTCCGCGCTCGCGCCCGCGCCCGCATCGGTCTCGATCTGATCAATCTCCGCCATCTCGTCTTCAAACTCCAAATACTGCGAATAGGGCATTTGAATTTGATCGATGACGCCGTTTTTTTCGAAAACCCAAAGCTTATTCGTGATCTTATCGATGAAATAGCGATCGTGGCTTACGATGATTACCGCACCTTCGAAGCTTAGCAGATAATCTTCCAAAATATTGATCGTCGCGATATCAAGATCGTTCGTCGGCTCGTCCAAAATCAGGCAATCGTACTGCTCGGTAAAGAGCTTGGCAAGCGCCAGGCGGTTCTTTTCGCCGCCGCTAAGCACGCCTACGGGTTTATCCAAAAATTCCTTCGGAAACAAGAAATTTTTCAAATATCCGTATACGTGCATGTAGCTGCCGCGGACGCTTATGTGATCGCCGCCGTTGGGACAGAAAATTTCGATTATGCTTTTATCATCCGTGATACCGCTGCGGGTCTGATCGAAGTAGCCGATCCTGATCTCGCCGCGTTTGATCTCGCCCGCATCGATCTTACTGCGGCCGAGTAGAATTTTAAGCAGAGTGCTTTTGCCCGCGCCGTTAGCGCCTACGATGCCGATACGCTCGCCCTGCAAAACCCGCGCCGAAAAGCCCTTGAAAAGCACCTTGCCGTTTAAAATTTTACCGATATTCGTGCATTCAAAGAGCATTTTTTTGCGATTGTCGCCGCCCGTGCCGTTAAAGCTCCTGCTCGCGCGCTCCAGCTCGAGCCGCACGCGACGGATCGCGCCCGGATTTTTCTTCGCATCCTGCCTCATCTGCATGATACGCGCCTTGCGCCCTTCGTTGCGCTTTAGGCGCGCCTTTACGCCGCGGTGCAACCACTCCTCCTCGGCGCGCAGCTGTTTAAGCAGCGTCTCGTGGGACTTTTCGAGCGAAGCAAGCATCTCCTGCTTGCGCCTCAGATAGTTCTCGTATCCGCCGTCGAAATTTGAAATTTTACCCTCTTCGATCTCGATACTGCGCGTCGCTAAGCGGTCGATGAAATAGCGATCGTGGCTGATAAAAACGATCGTCTGCTTCGAGCTAAGCAGCATGTCCTCTAGAAATTTCACCATGTAGACGTCGAGGTGGTTCGTGGGCTCGTCCAGCAGCAGCACGTCGGGCTTTTTAAGCACCAGCGCGCCTAGCGCCACGCGACGAATTTCGCCGCCGCTAAGCGTACAGACGGAGCGGTTTTCGTAAATCTTAAGCCCGAAATTTTGCAGCACCTGCTCGATCTTATTGTCGATCTGCCAGCCGTCCTTGGCTTCGATAAACTTAATCAGCTCGTCTTGCCGCGCCAAAAGCTCCTTGTTTTCGGGCTGTGCGGCGATCTTACTCGAGATCGCGTCGTATTCGTCCAAAGCAGCATAAATTTCGGCTAGCTCCCGTCGCAGCGCGTCTTTGACCGAGAGATTGTCTTCAAATTTCGGCGTTTGAGCGAGCATCTGGATATTTAGCCCGTTTTGAGTGATCACGCGTCCCTCGTCGATCTCGCACAGCCCCGCGACGATCTTCATCAGCGTGGACTTGCCGCCGCCGTTTTTGCCGATTACGGCGACGCGCTCGTTAGCGTCCAGTGCGAAATTTACGCCGTCTAAAACGACGTGAGAGCCGAATTTTTTCGTAACATCGATAAGCTCGATCAAAGCCAATTTTAAGTTCCTCTAGTGTTAAATTCGGTGATTTTACACAAAATTCTATTAAATTTTAATAACTTTTAAAGGTTTAGCGATGCAAAGTTTGGAATTTGACGACCTGCGCGTAGAAATTTTCGCTCCGCACGCGCAGCCTCTTGCGTCAGCGTTCTCCTTTGCAAAAGAAGCCTCATCCGTGCCGCCGATCATCTACCTGCACGCCTTGGAGTTTAGCGCGGCCAGTGTGGGCGAAATTTACGAACTCGTCTCGCGACAAAGCGGCGCGGATTTCGTGCTTGCGGCGATCTATCTAAACGAGGCGCAGTGGGGCGATAAGCTCAGCCCGTGGGTGGCAAAATCGCCGTTTAAGGGGGTACGAGATTTCGCGGGCGGCGGCGCGGCGCACTTAGAAAAATTTACGGACGAGCTGATCCAGCGTATCGAGCGGCACGTATTCGGCGCGGGCGAACCTGCGTGGCGAGCGTGCGCGGGATACTCGCTGGCTGGACTTTTTAGCGCGTATGCGGCGTTTGCAAGCGATAAATTTCAAAAGATCGCCTGCGTCTCGGCGTCGTTTTGGTTCGGCGGATTTGACGCCTTCGTCGCTGCACGCTCGCCGCAAAGGGGGCTGGCGCACGTTTATGCCTCCTTGGGCGAGGCCGAGATGAACCCGAAAAATCCGCGCGGAGCACTCTGCGGCGAGACGGCGCGAAATTTCATCGCAAAATGCCGCGGTGCGGGCGCAAAAGCGGAGTTTGAGCAAAATCCGGGCGGGCATATGCAAGATGAGATCGCAAGAATTTCAAAGGCGCTTTTAAAGCTGGTAAACTCCCAAAATTCGGGTAAATTTTAAAATTTCGTGACAGAATAAAGTGCGGTGAGAGATTGAAAGAAACTAGCCAAGAAGCGGCATCAAGCGTAAATTTAAAGCGAGCCGTCGTTATAATTTCTCGCGAACGGTCTTTTTGTGCGATGCAATGGAATTTAAGACAAACCTGCGTTAAAATTTTATAGCGCAAGTAGTGCGACAAGAATGGTGCAGCGCAATGCGGCGCAAATGGCGCAGCACGTCATTGGTGTTTTAGCGGCTTTGATAAGTGCGATATCTGTTTTAAGCGTAAATCATACGATGGCCCATCGCTGCGGCACAGGCGGCACGGCGTAATGCAAATTTCAGGCGGGATGTCGCTAAATTTTTGCAGATTGCGCTAGCAGTTTAAAATTTAAAGCCAGCCGTCGTTATAAAATTTAAAGCAAATTATGTCGCAGCTAGGATTTAGCGCGCCTGCAAGCTAAATTTAAACTCTATCATACGCGCCTTGTAGTCGCGCTCGATAGAGTTTAGTGTGCCTGCGAGCTAAATTAAACAGCAGCGCGCCGTGTATGATCTTGCCGTTTTATTTATGTGTTTACGAGCTAAATTTACCGCTGAAATTTCAAAATTTACACTGCGCCAAAGGGTGCTTCGGCGCTACGATACGCGCTGCTAGGTTTAAATTTTAAAATTTAGCGTCGGGCGGGCGCACTTAGCCGATACCTGCCAAATTTGCGACGACGGAATTGCAGAATTTTGTCCTGCGAAATTTCGCGACACATGCTTCATTATCAGTTCTCTACTGAGCGCTTTGCCCGACGCACGTTTCGCCTTTTTTCTCGCTATACAGACAGCGCCGACCGCTTCATTACTCGCGCTCACTATGTCATTTGCTACATTTGCTCGGAACCAACTGCGAAAAGCTGCAAATGCACCGAATTCTAACCGCACGCCCGAATTTCACCATCTACGCAAAGGGCAGAATTTTTTTGTAGTTGCTCCACAGCTCGCTATCCTCGCCGAAATACGCGAGCAGTCCGCGCGCGTTGCGATCGAAGGGGTTGGGCTCTTTATGCAGCGCGATACGCTGCGACAGGCGCAGATCGTAGGTGTTGTATATCGCAGAATACGGCACCGGAAAGTCCGAAGCGTAAAGCAGGCGCGAGTGTACGTCCGTTTGGCTCGCCAGATGCGGCAGGGCTTTCGCGCGCACCGGCGTCATCAGCGCGGAAACGTCGGCGTAGAGGTTTTTGTGCGTACGCAGAAGTGCCAAAAGCGCGAAATAATCGTGTCCGAAATTTCGCGGGCGGCGCGAGAGCGCACGAAAAATATGCGAGTACTCGTAGTTAATCGCCATGTGCGCGCACACCGTCGTAACGCCCAGCTCAAGCGGCGCATAGATCATCTCCAGCGCTTCGTAGCGGCGCGCGCTCGGCACCGAGCTTTCGTTGCCGACGTGGATCACTAGCGGCAAGCCGAGCTTGGCGAGCTTTTCAAAATACGGCACGTAGCGAGGCAGCCTCGTATCCAGATCCCAATAGTTTTGTAAAAATTTCGCCCCCTTAAATCCTAGCTCGAAGCAGCGATCAATCTCATCTAGCGCGTCCGCTCGCTTCGGATTGATGCTAAAAAACGGCACGATGAGATCAGGGTTTTTTTGATAAATTTCAAACACGCTGTCGTTGTCCGCGCAGACGGTCTTATCGCGATGGATTAGCTCGCCCGCGTCGCTAAATTTAGCATCCACGCCGAAAAGCACCGCCTTTTTAACGTATTTCGAAGCTCTAAGCCCGCCGAGCAGAGCGTCCACATAAGCCTCGTATGGCTCTTTGATCGCGCGCGATACGTCTATGCCGAAGCGCCTGCCGAAAAGGCGCAGCGCGAGCCTGTCGTAAGGGCGGTCAAAGCGCACCTCCTTGCTTAGTAGATGGACATGAAAATCAAGCGTTTGCATCGGGGATCCTTGGGAAAATTTTGCCGAGTTTATATCAAATTGCGGTAAATAGTTAGAATTTTAAATTCGAGTTTAAATTTGCGCTCCGTGCCCTGCCGCGCCTTTAAATTTTAAAATTTAAACCTCGCCGCAAGAGCCACTAATTGATATTTAATGCCGTTTTAAAGCTACGGCGATATACTTGCGATTTGAAAAGATATTTCAATTAAGGAGCGAAGATGGAGTTTGAAATTTTAGAAAATTCCGCCGATTTTAAACCTAGCGATCTAGATGAGATAATGATCTCGATCGGCTGGGATACGGAACAAAACGCAGCCTCCGTGCCGCCGCACGAGACATACAGAGTGTGGCGCACCTATGATTACGTGGCGATCGCCAAAACGCAGGGCAAGACCGTGGGGGTGCTGGAGGCGTTTTGCGACCGCGACAACTTCGCTACGAGCTATCTTTACTGCGTGATAGTTCATAAGGATTATCAAAGGCGCGGTATCGGCACGGCGCTCGTGAATGCCTTTAATAAACGCTTTGCGCACACCACCACCTTTGTCGTGACCCCTCTACACAAGGCTGAGGGTGCCGGAGAATTTCTACAAAAGTGCGGCTTTAAAGACGCGTCGGAGCACTTCACGGTTCATATGAGGAAGCGAAATTCGATCTAGCGGACATAAATTTTAAAATTTATCGAGCTTTGGCTATATTAAATTTAGCTATGAGCTGCTATAATCGCTAAAATTTAAGGAGCCAAAATGATCACTATGCAGATCCAAAGCGGCGTCGATCGCGATACTCTCGAAACTTTTAAGAAGCTTTTTTTAAAAATTGATCCCTCCGCACAGATCACTCTAAGCAGCGAGAAAAATTTAGAAACGATTCTATCGGAGTTTAAATCCAGCGAAAGTTACGACGAGATAAAAAGCGGAATGGATGCAGATTTAAAATCATACGCAAACGGCGATCTAAGCGGCTTCGATGAGCTAGGCAAGGGCTGGAAAAATTGAAAATAATCCAGTCTAAAAGATTTTGTGCGCAGCTTAGCAAGATCGTAGAATTTATCGCAGAGCACTCAGAGGATGCGGCGGAAAATTTTAAAAACGAGCTTTTTGCGCGAGCAGGCGAGCTTGGTTTTATGCCGTATAAATTTCGTAGATCAAAAAGCTTTGACGATGATAAAATTAGAGATTTCATATTTAAGGGTTTTGTAATCCCGTATCTAATAGACGAACCCGACGATACGATCGTTATCCTGGCGATATTTAAGCAAAATTTATTGAGATAGCTTGACGCCTGTTTAAAAACATCTGCGTTTAAATTCCGCGCTCCGTTTATTAAAACCATTCATTCATAGCCATCGCAGCGCCAAAGAAATCAACCGCTCCTCCGCGCTAAATCACCGCATATTCGCGCCGGGCGCCGTAAATTCTAATTCTACGCATGCCGCGCGGCATACAAAAGCAACTCCGCTCGCCCCCTACGCAAAAGCAAACCTAAAAGAATTTTCGGCTACAATTTCCCCCAAATAAAGGCAAAATATGAAAGAAATCTCGCTACTAAGGCTCTCGCTAGCAATCTACGTCGATATGTTTTTGCGCCTTGTGACCACGTTTATCAACACCTACATGATCTCGCGCGTGGACGTCTCGCTAGTAGGCGCGCTGGGGGCGGGCAACGAGATATTTTTGCTCTTCGTCACCGTTTTCGGTTTCCTCGCCGTGGGCTGCTCGGTACTCGTAGCGCAGGCGCTGGGGGCAAAAAACAAAGTCCTAGCCATGCGCGCGATCCACACGAGCATCGCATTCAACGCGCTCGTGGGGCTTTGCAGCGGCGTTTTCGTCTTTAGCTGCGCGCCGTTTTTACTCCACGCGCTGCAAGTGCCCGCCGAGCTTTTGAGCGAAAGCGCGATCTATCTTAAGGTCATCAGCATCGTCTTTGCGATAGACGCCGTCGCGATCGTGCTTAGCGCCATCGTGCGCGTTTACGGATACGCAAATTTCATCATCGCGGTCTCCGTGGTGATGAATTTAGTAACGCTCGCGGGTAACTACGTCGTGCTCTTTCGGCCGTTCGGATTGCCGTACTACGGGCTTGAGGGCATCGGCGTGAGCACGATCGCGGGGCGCATGATCGGTGTATGTTTGTTCTTCCTCATCATCACAAAGGTGCTAAAGATAAAATTTTACCTCACGATGTTTTTAAAGATCAAGCTCGCCACGCTGCGTAAAATTCTATCCGTAGGGCTTCCGAGCGCGGGCGAAAACATGCTGTGGATCGTGCAGTATCTGGTCGCCTTCGCCTTCGTCGCGAGCATGGGCGAGGCGAGCCTTACCGTGCAGACGATCTATTTTCAAATTTCATCATTCATCTTCTTCGGCGGAAGCGCGATCAGTATGGCAAACGAAGTGATCGTAGGCCGCCTCGTAGGTGCCGCCAAGCCGCAGGAGGCGTACCGGCACACTTTTACCGCGCTGCGCTTTGGGCTCGGGGCGACGGCGCTTTTCGTCGCGATCGTGTTTTTGGCGCGCGAGCAGATCATGGAGATGTTGAGCCTAAGCGAGGCGCACAAGCAGGTTATGAGGCCGCTTTTTTACCTCACGCTGGGGCTTGAGTTCGGGCGGACGCTTAATATCGTGTTCGTAAACGCCCTGCGCGCAAGCGGCGACGCGAGGTTTCCCTTTGCGATGGGCGTGATCTTTATGTGGGGCGTCTCAATCCCCGTGGGTTGGCTTTTGGGCATTCATCTGGGGTATGGAATTTTGGGCGTTTGGATCGGGTTTTTCTGCGACGAGTGGCTGCGCGGCAGCGCGAATACAGCGCGATGGATAAGCAAAAAATGGCAGAGCAAAAAGTTAGTCTAAATTTGCTAGGCTTGCCGATCAGTCTGCGCTTTAAGCGGATGAAATACGCGCGCATCCGCATTAGCAAGGACTGCGAAATCAGCGTGAGCGTGCCGCGCTCCTACACCGCGGCGCAAGCGAAAGACTTCATCCTAAAGCACGAAAGCTGGATCCGCCAAACGCTAGAGCGGCTGCGAAGCAAGCTACTAGCGAGCGATCAGGTTAGAATTTTAGGCAAAATTTACAAGCTGAAATTTAACCGCGAGGCTGAGCTCGGTACAAACTGCGGCGCGAGTAAAAATTTAGACGATGGCGGCGCGCGGGACTGCGTAGGCAGCGGCGTAAGCCATGTGCGCGGCGGCGCAGGCGGCGTAAATTCAGCCCATTTACAAAGCGGCGCGGACATAAGCGGTAGCGGCGTCAATGGCGGCGATGTGAGCGGCAGCGCAGGAAGTGAAATTTTAAAATTTCACCCGGGCGAACGCACTTCGCAAAGTGACACGGCAAGCGAGGATTTGAAATTTAACCTACCGGGCGATGCTGCGCAAGGGCTCGCGCAACAGAGCGAAATGCGACAAGGCGTCGGGTTTATAAATACGGCGGCGCAAAATGTTTTCGAGCAATCCTGCGGCGAGATTTTTAAATTTCACTCGGACGGGTGCGCTCCGCAAAACGACGACGCAGGTAAATTTAACTCCACCTCAAGCGGCGAAATTTTAAAATTTGACCCTGCCGCAAGCGGAGAAATTTCAAATTTTAGCTCTGCCGTGAGTGAGGAAATTCCGCTCATGAGCGAAAAAATTTCAAAATCTGCGAGCGAAAACGTACCGCAAAATGTAGCACAAAGCACGCAAGCGGCAGAAATCGAGCGCGACGAGCCCGATTTTACGATTAAAAATTTTATCCAAAGCTCTAAATTTAAAGATAAAATTTTCGTATCGGAGGGCGCGATCTTTTGCGAGAGCGAGGGCGAGTTTGCGGCGTTTAAAAAGGCTTTTGCGCTCGAGCTTTATCTGCGCTATATCGAGAAATTTTCGCCGCGGATAGGCCGCAAGATCGCACGGGTGCGGGTGCGCAAAATGCATACGCGCTGGGGCAGCTGCAACCACGCCAAGGGCTATCTCAACTTCTCGCTAAGCCTGATAGAGCGGGATTCGCGCTTTGTCGAATACGTCGTACTGCACGAGCTCGCGCACCTCATCCATGCAAACCATGGAGCGGACTTTTACGCGCTCATCGCGCAGATCATGCCCGATTTTAGGGCACGTATCAAGCTAGGCAAGGGGTAAAGACCGCCTCAAAGAACTTTTGCAATAGCAATATTTTGCCTATTTTTATATCCCTGCTTTTGCACTATCGTCATAATAAACTTCTTTTAATTTAAAAATCTCTATTATTCTTTCGATCTCATTTTTTTGTATTAACGATGTATTGATGTCAAAGATAAGTCCCTCTATCCATAATTTCTTGAAGCCAAAATTTATTATAAGCGGTGCATTTTCTTTAAAAAATAATCCAGATGCAAATTGCAAATATATTAATTTTAATTCATCATATTTGAATGTCTTCGTAAAATAATTAGATATTACAAATCCATTTTCATAAAATATAATTTTTCGAAATGTCTGCTCTGTAAATAACATTATGAGCGCTAAAAATATAATCAATGAGATAGAAATACCAACAATATCGCCTCTATACCAACCGGTATACACTAGTAATAATAATACCGCATATGATAAATATGGTCTTAAGTGCCCGAAAATTTTACTTCTTTCCACGCGATAAATTTCTTTACCTAGCCATTCTGGATTTTTCATGGGGTGCCTTTAAATTTGATCTGTTATTTTACTTCCGTAAATCTTAAAATGAAATTTTTTAGCTCAAGCGAATTTTAATTATCGTGTCATACACGCTTATCTATACCTAGATAAAATTTTTCACGCCTTAAATCAGCGAAATTTCGCAAATTTTCGCGGGTCAAAACGCTAATCTAAAGCCGCAAATTCCACGTATTTCTCCATCGCAACCAGCAGGAACCAGCGCGCGGTAGGGCTGAAAAAATAGTGGTGTTCGGGGACCTGCTCCATTATAAATTTTAAAAAATCGTAAAAATATTCGGGCGCAAATTTGACCTCGGCGCTTGTTAGACTATCGCCCAGATAGTGGATTTCGCCGCTCAAAATCCTCGCTTTTACCGCGGGGTTTGCGTCTATGAAGCTTCTGGCACCGGCAAAGCTCAGGCAGTCCGCGGTCGCGTAATCTTTCAAACCCCGCAAGACGGGCTTGGAGCCGACGAAGGTGAAATTTTCCTCTATAAATTTCACTCCGCCCTCGCTTACTTGCCAGCGATCGCCCAAGCTCGATAAAAACGCAAACATCTCATCGTCTGCGGATCTGAAATTCGCAGGTCCGTTTTTATGATCCATTTTCGTCCTTATTAAATTTGTAGTCGCTTGCGGTGCGCGAGCCGCTCCGAGCCGTCGTTTTGCAGCGCAGTAGTACTCAAAAAACCGCTGCGGACACAGATAAAATTCTACTCGCAAGCATTGCCTTATAAAGCCGCGCAGTGTTTGCAGCGATCAGACATACGGTGCTTAGCAAACGACCACTAAACGATAAACGTCTCACCGAACGATGGCGAGCTAGCAAACAAGCAGCAGAAGGTAGTAGCGGCTAAATTTAAAATTCCGCAGCCCGCTAAATTAGAACTTAAATAATCGCCGCGCAAGGCAAATCAAGGCAAATCAAGGCAGCTTACTTGAAAAAATTCTTGATCTTATCGAGTATCCCCTCGTCGTCTCCGCCCTTGCTACCGAAGCTTTCTTGAAGCTCGCGCAAAAGCGCCTCCTGCTTCTCGTTCAATTTCTTAGGGGTTCGGACGTTTACCTGTACGATCAGATCGCCGTTTTTCTTGGTGCGGATATTCGGCGCGCCCTCGCCGTAGATCGTGAAGCGCTGCTTGTCCTTGGTGCCTACTTTGAGCTTCAGCTCCGCCTTACCGCGCGGCGTCGGCACCTCGATGCTCTCGCCCAAGATCGCCTGCGTGAAAAACACCGGCACCTCGATATACAGATCATCTCCATCGCGCAGGAAGTGGCTATCCTCCTTCACGCGCACTATCACGTATAGATCCCCGATCTCGCCGGTTTTAGAAACGTTGCCCTTGCCGCTTAGGCGTACGCGCTGTCCGTCGTCGATGCCTGCGGGGATGTCAAATTTAAGGCTCACGTCCTCCTCGGTAAAGCCCTTGCCGCCGCAATCCTTGCACCTATCTTTTACGATCTCGCCCGTACCGCCGCATTCGGAGCAGCTTTGGATGAAGCTCATATATCCGCGCCTGACCGCGACGCGCCCCGTACCGCCGCAAGCGGAGCAGGTGTGTCTTTTTTTATCCTTCGAGCCGGTAGCGTCGCAGGTGGAGCACGGCTTTTTGATCTTGTATTTTATCTCCTTGTGAACGCCCTCTAAAGCCTCTTTAAACTCCAGCGTTACGGCTAGTTCGGTATCTATGCCGTATGGATCGCTAGGGCGTGAGCGACCGCCTCCGCCAAATGCTTGTTCGAAAAAATCACCGAAAATTGAGCTGAAATCAAATCCTCCGCCGCTCGCGCCGCCGTATGCGCCGCTGATGCCCTCTTTGCCGTAGCGATCATACATCCTGCGCTTTTGATCGTCGCTTAAAATTTGATACGCTTCGTTGATCTTTTTAAATTTCTCCTCCGACTCCTTGTCGCCTTGGTTGCGGTCGGGGTGGAATTCCAAAGCGAGCTTTCGAAACGCCTTTTTTATCGTCTCGGCGTCGGCATCGCGCGCCACGCCTAAAATTTCATAATAATCTTCTTCCACGAAATTCTCCTTGAACTATACAAAAGGGGCAATTTTATCTAAATTTAATAAAACGCAAGTTAAGACTTAACTATTTTTATGTATAATGCAATATTTAAAATTTCAAATCAACGATGCAAAGGATAAAAAATGATAAATGTATTGATGATAGAAGACGACAGCGAGTTTGCACAGCTTCTAACCGAATATCTGGCTAAATTTAACATCCAAGTTACAAACTTCGAAGACCCGTATCTGGGCATTAGCGCAGGGATCAAAAACTACGATCTGCTGATTTTGGATCTTACGCTTCCAGGGATGGACGGACTTGAAGTCTGCAAAGAGATCCGCGAGAAATACGACATTCCGATCATTATCAGCTCGGCTAGAAGCGACGTGAGCGATCGCGTTGTAGGCCTTCAGATCGGCGCGGACGATTACCTACCGAAGCCTTATGATCCAAAAGAGATGCACGCGCGCATTATGAGCTTAATTCGCCGCTACAAAAAAGCCAGCGAAAAGGAAGAAACCGCCACAGATAGCGTATTTCGTATCGACGATAAGCGCCATGAAATTTACTTCGGCGAGGAGTCGCTCGTGCTAACGCCTGCGGAGTATGAAATTTTAGAATACCTAATCAAGCAACATAGCTTTTCGGTATCTCGCGAGCAGCTCGTATACCACTGCAAGAGCCTAAAAGATAAAGATTCAAAGAGCTTAGACGTCATCATCGGGCGCCTACGCACCAAGATCGGCGACAGTTCCAAAGCGCCTAAGCATATCTTTTCGGTTCGCGGTATCGGCTACAAGCTCATCGGATGAAACACTCCTTAATCACGAAGATCACCGTATTTTTCGTAATCGCGCTTATTCTGGTATGCACGCTTTTTATCACTTTCGGACGCATCCAGATGAGCAAAGCCCTGGGGGCGATGCAGGCAAACCAGATAAACGCGGTAAATTATCTACTCGAGCTTTATAAGCGCAACACCCCGCCGAGCGACATCGAACAGTATTTTTCAAATTTCGGACTCGAGCTCGTCAAAGACAAAAACGTTATCCAAAATATCGGCACCAGCGGGAAGAAATTTTTTGTCCAAGACACTTCCATCGGGGAGTTTAGCTCGGTCGAGTACAATAACTCGCTCTTTTTAAATATCAAAAACAACTCCTTCATCGTCGTTTTTGAAAGTATCGGCACGAAAAATTTAAACGATCCGCTCTGGGTCGGGTTTTTCCTCACCGTCGCGGTTTTGGTTTCGCTTTATCTGTCGATCATAAAGAGCTTCACGCCGCTAAAAAAACTAAGCAAAAATATCAAAAAATTCGCCCAGGGCAACTTGGACGTAAATTTAGCCGCCGCTCACAGCGAGGACGAGATCGGGCAGGTCGCGCAGGAATTTAACAATGCGATCGCCAAAATTCAAGAGCTAATCCGCTCGCGCCAGCTGTTTTTGCGCACCATCATGCACGAGCTCAAAACCCCGATCGGCAAGGGCAGACTCATTACGGAGATGCTCGAGGACGAGACGCAAAAGGTGCGACTCGTAAACGTTTTTGAGCGGCTTGAAATTTTAATCAACGAGTTTGCTAAAATCGAGCAACTCCTCTCAAAAAGCTACTCGCTAAATTATCAGGATTATCATTTCAGCCTTATTTTAGAGCAGGTAAGAGATATGTCGATGCTCGATAATTGGGACGAGCTCATCAGCGAAAACATCGAGTGCGACGCGGTGATAAACGTGGATTTCGGGCTGTTTGCGCTGGCGATTAAAAATTTGATCGACAACGCCCTAAAATATTCCGCTGATAAAAAGGTCGCTATCATCTGCGACGAAAATAAGATCAGCGTCGCCAACCGCGGCGCGGCGCTTGCAAAATCATTCGAGCACTACAAGCAGGCCTTTATCAGAAATAAAGACGAGAAAGCCACCGGCATGGGGCTCGGGCTTTACATCATCGATAAAATTTGCGAGCTGCATAAATTCCGCTTCGAGTACAATTACAGCGACGGTACGCACTACTTCTCGATCGTCTTTTCGCCGAAGGGCGCTATATGAGCGGCGGAGACAGGTTCGAAGAGCTCGTCGCAAGCTTTGAAAAGCTTCCAGGCGTAGGCAAAAAGTCCGCTCTGCGCTTTGCGTACTACGTAAGCGTGCAAAACTCCTTTTTGGGGCTAAATTTGGCGCACAATATCGAAGAGGCGGTGCGCGGACTGCACAGATGCCGCATCTGCGGAGCGGTATGCGAGGGCGAGATCTGCGAATACTGCGCCGACGAGGAGCGCGAAAGCGATAAAATTTGCATCGTCGAAAACCCAAAAGATATCTTTATTTTAGAGAGCAATAAAATTTACAACGGTCGCTACTTCGTGTTGCAAAGCGCCGGCGAAGAGACGGTGGAGGCTCTGCGCGCTATGGTGGAGCAAAACGGCGCGAGCGAGCTGATTTTCGCGCTGACGCCGGGCATCAACTCCGACGGGATCATGCTTTACGTCGAGGATAAGCTCGCGGATCTGGGTTTGAAATTTACCAAGCTCGCCCAAGGCGTGCCTACGGGCGTGAGCTTAGATAACGTCGATATGCTCTCGCTAATAAAGGCGATCAACGGGCGCACCGAAATTTAAAATTTCGATGAAATTTTAAATTTATGCGATCAAATTTATCGGCTAAATTTAAAGCGCAAAGCGGCGAATGAGTTTTGCCGCAAAGCCCGAGCGGCGAAATTTGAGGCGTAAATTTAAATAGTTTGGCGTGCGATGAACGCGATGAAATCGAAATTTACGCAGCTTCGGCGGCGCGATACGATGCGGCATGCGCGGCAGCGCCCTGCTCGCTTCTAAATTTTAACGGCAAGTTTGAGCCGTAAATTTTAAGCGCGCCGTTTCGAAGCAGAGTCTCGGACGCGGAATTTCGAGCGCTCAAATTTTAAAAGGCGAAATTCTAAACGGCAAATTTCGGGCGCTAAATTTTAAAAGCGGTTTGGCAGCTACAGAGGCTACACGACGCTGCGAGTTCGTAAAATTTAAAGGCGAATTTCAAGGCGCGTGGAATGGCTTAAATTTTTAAATTTCGCCCACGCGGGATTTAAAAATTTAAACGTAATTATCTATTATATTATTTAAGGACAAAGGTGAAAAAGGTTCATTTTATCGGCATCGGCGGCATAGGAATATCGGCATTAGCGAGATTTTTACACGAGAAAAATTTTATCATCTCAGGCTCTGATATCAAAGAGAGCGAGACAACCTACAAGCTAAGAGCGGACGGCATGGAGATCATCACGCCGCACGACGCTTCGGCGATAAAAGATCAGGAGATCGTCATCTACTCCGCCGCGATCAAAGAGGACAACGTCGAGCTGCAAGCCGCGCGCAAAAAAGGGATCGTCTGCCTCTCGCGCAAAGAAGCCCTGCCCTTCGTGCTAAAAGACAAGCGCGTCTTCGCAGTCGCCGGCGCGCACGGCAAAAGCACCACGAGCGCGATAACCTCGGCGCTGATAAACGGCTCGGTCATCATCGGCGCGATCTCCAAGCAGTTCGGCTCGAATATGAAATATGAAAATAGCGAAAATATCATCTTTGAAGCCGACGAGAGCGATTCTAGCTTTTTAAATTCCAACCCCTACGTCGCGGTCGTTACCAACGCCGAGCCCGAGCATATGGATCATTACGACAACGATTTGGATAAATTTCACGCGGCGTATCGCGGCTTTTTGGAGCGTGCCAAGATCCGCGTAATAAACGCCGAGGATGAGTTTTTAAGCTCCATCAAACTCGGCTGTATCAAGCTCTTTCCTTCGCGCGACATAACGGATCTGAAGGTGCTGCTGCGCGATCATCAACCGTTCATGAGCTTTAATCTTAAAGAGCTCGGACGCTTCGAGGTTTACGGGCTCGGAAGGCACATCGCCATAGACGCGTCGCTAGCGATCCTAGCCGCAGCGTGCGAGACGGGGCTAGAGCAGATCCGCAAAAATTTACTGAATTACCAAGGGATCAAAAAGCGCTTCGACATCCTGTGCGCTACCCCGAACTTCGTGCTGATCGACGACTACGGCCACCACCCCACCGAGATCAGAGCGACGCTGCAAAGCGCGCGCGAATACGCTAGCCTGCTAGGGCTTAGCAAGATCACGGCGATCTTTCAGCCGCACCGCTTCAGCAGGCTTAAGGCAAATTTAAACGCTTTTAAGGAGTGCTTTGCGGACGCCTTGGAGCTAGTGGTGCTGCCCGTTTACGCCGCGGGCGAGCCGAGCAACGGCATCGATCTGAAAGAGGAGTTTAAGGGGCTCGGCGCGCTATTTACCGAGAGAGTCTTTAGAAACGGCGAGAGGATAGAATTTAGCGATATTTTCGGCGTCCGCCACATCATAAACGACGGGCTCGTGATCGGATTCGGCGCAGGCGACATCACCTATCAGCTGCGCGGAGAATTTTAGGCTTGAAAACTCTCGCCGAATTTATGAAACGAACTCCGCTGCGGGCGGACAAGGATAAAATTTGAGATTTTTAGTATTTGTTTTCGCATTTTTATTTATCGCGGCGATCTTTTTCGTGCGGGACGAAATTTTGAGCAAAAGGGCTAAAATCATCGCCACGGCGCTGATCGTGCTGCTGTGCGCGGGGGCGTATTTTTACGAAAGCGCGAGCGAGCGATCCGCCAAGCTTGAGGAGGAGATGGTGTTTAAATTTAACGCGGGCGCTAGATTAAGATGCGGCAGCGCGATAAATTTCGCTTCTGAAACGCGCGGCTCGGCAAATTCCTCTCCCGAAACGCGCGGCGCGGATGCGAAAAATTTGGGCGTGCAAGCCGGCGAAGTAAATTTAAACGCGCAAGGCGAGGCCGCTTCCACCGCGCAAAACTATTCCCCGCAAACTAGCGACGCTGTTTCGGGCGGGCAAAATTCTGCACAAAGCCCTACTTCGAAAAATTCTAAGCAGCAAGGCGATACGCAGAACCTCGCGCCGCAAAATTCCGCGAATCAAGGAGGTACGCGAAGCTCTGCCTCACAAAATTCCGTGCAACTAGGCGACACGCAAACCTCTAATCCCCAAGGCTCCGCGCAGAATTTTAACGCAGCCGAGCAAAATTCCATGCAACCCTCCGCTCAAAATTCTAAAACTACGCAAAATTTCGCCGCAGACAAAGAACAAGGCTCCGCGCAGATTGTAACACGAGAGAGCTTCACCTACTCCTTTTCGCTGGGCGCTTTCATCGCCAAAAAAAGCGCGGGTGCGGAGTTTAAAGGCAAAACCTACAAGATCAAAGAGTGCGTTTATGATCAGTGACGAACTCTTTACGCGCCTCGATCTAGGCGAGTATCTAGCCAAATTTAAAAGCTTTTTGGCGCGCGAAAAGCCGCTGTTTTTAAGCGGCGATAGTAAGCTAAATTTTGAAAAAATTTCAGAGCTTACGAAATTTGATCTCGCGCAGTGTGAGAGCGTCGCGAACCTAGACGACGCGCTGATGCGTATCTCAAAGCACGGCGTGCTTCATATCAGCGAAATTTACGAGTTCAGCAAGATCATTCGCTACTTTGCGTATCTCAAAAAGCAGCCCTTCGAGGGCAAACTCGCCGCTTGGCTTGCGAAGATCGAGATTCCTTCGCCTATCGCGCAATTAAAGGATTATTTCGACGATCAGGGCGGCTTTCGCGACGCGATAGACGAGCGCTTCGGCACGCTAAACGAGGCGTTTAAGATAAAGCGTGACGAGATCGAGCAGACGCTAAAAAGGCTGATCTATTCCAAAGCCCTTTCGCCCTATCTCGCCGACACGCAGATCCACTACATAAGCGACACCGAGGCTCTGCTGGTGCGCGGTGGCTTTAATCACGTGCTAAAAGGCAGCGTCGTAGCGCGATCAAGCGGAGGCTATTTTTACGTGCTGCCCGACGCGATCGCGGCTCTGAAGTCCGCTCAAAGCGCGATTTTGGATAAAAAAGAGCAGATCGTATTCGAGCACTGCAAGCAGATCAGCGCGGTTTTTAATAAAAATTTAGCCTTTCTGAAATTTATAAACGCTGCCTTCGATGCGATCGACGCGCTGATTGCGCGCGCCACGATGGCAAGAGCGAACGATTATGAGTTCGTCCTGCCCGAGCCCTCGCGCGACATTGTCCTAGATAGCTTCGCCCACCCCGCGCTTAAAAATCCAAAGCGCGTGAGCGTGGAATTTACGGGTAAAATTCTGCTCATCACCGGCGTGAATGCGGGCGGAAAATCGATGCTTTTAAAAAGCATTCTAAGCGCGGCGCTGTTAGCCAAATACCTCCTTCCGATGCCTATTCGCGCAAGCGGCAGCCGCATCGGCACCTTTAAGGAGTTCGAGCTCATAATGGAGGATCCGCAAAACTCCAAAAACGACATCTCGACCTTTGCGGGCAGGATGGTTGCCTTTAGCAAGCTGTTCGGCCGCAAAGAAATTCTAATCGGCGTCGATGAGATCGAGCTGGGTACCGATTTTGAGGAGGCTGCGAGCCTATACGGCGCGATGATTGAGCAGCTAATAAGCGGCGACGTGAAGATGATCATCACCACGCATCACAAGCGCCTAGCGATGCTGCTTGCAAAGGATCCACGCGTGGAGCTGCTGGCGGCGCTTTACGACGAGAAAAACAGCGCGCCGAAATATGAGTTTTTAAAGGGCACGGTCGGCAAATCCTACGCCTTTGAAACCGCACTGCGCTACGGCATAGCGCAAAATTTGATCGCCGCGGCGCGCAAAAACTACGGCGAAAACAAAGAGAACCTAAACGAAGCGATCTCAAAAGCGATAAATTTGGAGCTTGAGCTAAAGCAAAAACTAGCCCAAACGCAGCAAAAAGAGGAGAAGTTGGATGCGCTGAGCGAGGCGCTGAAAGATCAGCGCGAGCGCGCTCAAAGCGAGCTGAAGGCGGAGCTTTCGAGGCTGCAAAACGAATACTACCGCGCCATTTCGGAGGCCAAACGCAGCGTGAGCCTAAGCGACGTGCGCGAAAAGCAGCGCGCCATAAACCGCGCAAACGAGCTCGCACGGGCCGTGCAGCAGCCCGAACTCAGTACGCCCGAGCCGCAAAGCCTCAAGGTGGGCGATCGCGTAAAATACGGCAAGATCAAGGGCGAAATTTTATCGCTTAGCAAAACCCAGGCGCTGATGCTAAGCGACGGCATCAGGCTGCGCGTGCCGCTTAGCGAGCTAAAGCGCAGCGGTGCAGTACCCGCGCCCGCAAAAAACATCAGCATCAAGGTGCAAAAGCCCTCCTCCGCGTCGCTGAGCCTCGATCTGCACGGCTTGCGCGCCGAGGAAGCGATCAGCAGGCTTGATAAATTTATCAGCCAAAGCCTCGTGATGGGCTTTGATGAGATCATCGTCAAGCACGGCATCGGTACGGGCAAGCTCGCGTTCGCGGTCAAGGAGTTTTTAAAATCGCACCCAAACGTCAAGGGCTTTCGCGACGGCACGCCCGCAGAAGGAGGCTTCGGCTCAAAGGTCGTCTCACTGTAGGATTTAGTTTAAAGACTCGTTTAGCTCAAAGGTCGTCTCGCTTTAGACTTAGGCTAGAAGGTCTTTTCGCTTTAGACGCCAGCGCGAACGATGCGGAATTCGCCCCTATTTCATCTATGCCTTTGCCGAGGTTTTTTAAGCGCGGGTGCTTTTAACGTAGAATTTCGCCGTGGAATTTTAAAATTTATCTTCGGTTTTAAATTTTAAATTTAATCCACGTTTTAAATTTAAAATGTGGGGGCTCGGTTTGAAATTCTAAAATTTAGCGCACGTTACGATCACGCGACACAAACGGACTTCGCCATGCAATTTTAATATGTTTCCACACAAGAGTTTGTGATGGACTTTGCGCTAAAATTTCGGCGGGACTTCGTAATAAATTTCATGCGGCGTAGCCGCGACATAAAAATTAGCGCGAGCGTAGCTCGCCCTTTATAAAGCGTCGTCGGGGGATGGGTGGGGTTTGGGGCGGGAGGGGGAGCGACCTCGCAATTCAAGCCCCTTTCCCGCCCCAAAAAAATAGAAATCACGGCGTGAATTTCGCGAGCTGTGAATTTAGGAATGAAATTTTATTTTGTAAATTTTTACAAAATTTTATGATATAGCCTAGCGCTTGGGTACATTATGTGCGATATTCGTAAGGGGGCGGCGCTCAGAGTTGCGAGGCGCGCCCGCCCCCTTACCAACCCCCACCCGTGCGACGCTAGAGGGGCGGACTGCGTCCGCGTTAAATTTGAATTGCGACTGCGTCGCATAAAATCTCACCAATAATAAATTCTTTCGTGCTTAAAATTTTAAAATTCCAAGCGCAAAAGAATTTTGAAATTCCAAATACGATAAAATTTAAATGGCGGCGGAATTTTAGAATTCCTATTAGTGGCGAAATTTCGGAATTCTTATAGACAGCGGAATTTCAAAATTCCGTAAATTTGAGCGAAATTCTGAAATTTCGTAAATTCAAAACGATTGAATAAGGAGGCCTCATTGAACCCGATTACCGAAAAGCGCAGCGTTTCGGGCTATTACTACGCCGAAGATCGCGAGTATGTGTACTTCGTGACGGACGCGCCGCGCGAGCAAAACTACCGCTTTATTTTCGACGCGGACGCGATCTATTCGCAAGATGACGCGAGCGGCGAAGTACGGCTTAGCAGCGAGGCGGAATTTTTCGCGGTCGTTAAAAAGATCCTCGCGCAGTACCGCGATAAAATTTTAGAGCACTCCGCGGAGCTTGAGAATTACGAAAAAATCTACACGCGCCGCGGCGATTTTTCAAAATTTATGAAAAGGCACTCGGCTTTGAAATACGAAATCCGCAAATTTCAAAACAAAATTTCGCATTTTTACGAGGCACTGCTCATCTGCGGAAACGAGCAGCCGGCGCTTAAAAAGCGGCTGAAAAACTACGCCTACGAAGCGGGCGTTTTTAAAGGCGTGATGAGCGAATACGCCGTCAGGATCGAGGATATCTATCAATTCATCCAGGGCCTCAAAAACGACAAGATCAGCCGCAACATCTACATTCTTACGATCATCTCGTCGCTGCTGCTGCCGCTAAACTTCATCACGAGCTTTTTCGGGATGAACACGACGGGGCTGTTTTTAAGCGGCTCGCAGCACGGCACGCTCATCGTGACGCTTGCGATGTGCGCGATTTTCGCGGCGATGGTAGGCTTTTTTATGCTCTACGTCAAAAAACGAGACTGAAACTTCGAAGGATTGGATTTGGATATAAGCAATGTGAAAAAGGCCCTAAGCGGGTATCTAGGTAGGGAGATTGCAGGCGGTTTTAGAGTGCTAAAAGAGCATGAGATCGCGCTCTGCAACGACGAGGCGAAATTTCCTTTTGAGGGCGATAGCAAGCTGTTGCGCGAGTTTTGTATCTTTGCAGATAGCCTAAACGGCGATCTGTGGCTCGTGAGCTTTAATAGCGGCAAGATCGCATTTTACGATCATGATTTGGAGTTTTTGTCCGAGGCGAATTTGGAAAAATTCGATCTAAATCTCACGGGCTGGTTTGAGATAGCGGAGCTTTTTGCTAAATTCGAAGCCCTTGACGAGCCAAACGCCTCGCAAAAGGCGGAGTTTGAACAAAGCGTAGCTAAAATCTGTCCGCAAATTTTAGAAATTTGGGAAATTTAGGCGCTGCTTGCGACGCCTAAATTTAATCGCAAAAGCGCAAAATAGGAGCAATGATGAAATTTATCGCATATTACGACTCGCCGCTTGGCAAAATCACGCTCGCGGGCGATAAGGCGGGGCTTTGTGGGTTGTGGTTCGAGGGCGAGAAATACTACGCGCACGCCCTCGCGGCAAGCGGCGCAGATAAAAAGCGCATCGCGTCCGATCTGCTCGCAAAAGAGCGGCACGCCGCGAGCGAAACACAGCGCGATTTTGCGGCGTTGGAAAAGAGTGAAAAGAGCAATACTGCGGCAAAAGCGGCGAATGGCACGGACGTAAAATTTTGCGCGCGTGCACTTATGGCGAGCGAAAAATTCTGCGCGCGCGATTTTACGGCGTTTAAAAAGAACAATATTGCGGCAGAAGCGGCAAGCAGCGCAAATGAAAAATACAACACGCGCGATTTCGCGGCTCAGGATGCGGGCGAAAAACCTCGCGCGACCAATCTTTCGACGCAAGGCGCGGGTGAAAAATTTTATGCAAACGAGCAAAACGAGCAAAGCGGATACTTCGAGGAGAAAAACCTGGCCGTTTTCGATCAAACTAGGCGCTGGCTTGATCTGTATTTTAGCGGACGCGAGCCGGGTTTTACGCCCGCTCTAAATCCCATGGGCTCGGCATTTAGGCGCACCGTGTGGGAAATTTTGCTTAAAATTCCATACGGAAAAACCACGACCTACGGTCAGATCGCGCGCGAAATCGCCACAGCACGCGGGCTAGCGAAGATGTCCGCGCAAGCCGTGGGCGGCGCCGTAGGGCACAACGAAATCTCGATCATCATCCCCTGCCACCGCGTCATAGGCGCGCACGGCAGCCTCACGGGCTACGCGGGCGGCATCGATAGAAAAATAAAGCTGCTGCAGCTCGAAGGCGTCGATATGCGAGGGCTTTTCACGCCCGCGAAAGTTATCGCTTTATGAGCGGCGCGGCAAAATTTGAAAGATCGCAAAATTTTAATGCTTGCGCCAAGTCGCGGCAGAAGCCGATTAAATTTAAACGATCCGTCCATGCCGCGCGCAGGATAGACGCAAGCGGCGATTAAATTTAAACCCGAGGGCGTAGCAGTGCTCTAAATTTCGCCATAGTGTTAGCAGCATGCATATCCTGCGGGAAGCAAACAGATGCTGCGCCGCCCAAAATCTCAACCGCGACATCGCGAGCATTAAATTTATGCCGCAATTCCTGCCCATCGATACCGAAACAAGCACAGGTAGCGATTAAATTTAAAAAAACCGAAGCGAGTTTCGGATCTCAAATTTTAACCGCAATCCGCCCGCGATAAATTTAAACCGAGATTTTGCACGCAAAGCTCGCAAGCGCAGGCTTGCGCCTATAAATTTTAACAAAACTTGGCGCACCGAAGCGGCTCGGCGCCGTAAAATTTCAACCGCAATTCGCCGCCCTAAACGAATCTGTAAAAATTTCTCGGCAAAATTTCGCCGATTTATCAGATCATAAAAATTTTAAAGCCCAGACGCAACCGAGCTTTAAAATAAAATTTGGCTCTCTTTAACTTAAGCTCACACAAAGGAGCAGTAAGTTACGATGAGCACA
>CAUQNJ010000032.1:0-24719 GCA_963519515.1 uncultured Campylobacter sp.
TTAAAGTGGCAAAATTTTATCTTAAATTTACCAACGATCAGCTTAGGCGCATATCTCTGCCGATCTGCTCTAGCCTGGCGATGCGATCGGCGGTGCTTGGGTGGGTGCGGAAAAGCCTAGAAAGGCTGCTCGCCGCGCCGCCAAAGGGATTTACGATAAACATATGCGCGCTAGCGGCATCCGCGGAGTGCATGCGGTAGTTTTGGGAGTAGGCGTCGAGCTTTTTAAGCGCCGAGATCAGCCACTGCGGATGCGACGTAAGCGCCGCGGCGCCTGCATCGGCCTTGTATTCTCTCGTCCGCGAGATGCTCATCTGTATGATGCTCGCAGCTAGCGGCATTACGATAGCGGCTATTAGCATAAAAATCCCGTTTGAGCGGTTATTGGAGTTGCCGCCGCCTAGCATCGCGCCAAACTGCGCGAAATTTGCTAACAGCGCGATAGCTCCCGCAAACATCGCCGCGACCGAACCGATGAGGATATCGTAGTGATTTACGTGGCTTAGCTCGTGCGCTAGCACCCCTTCGATCTCTTGCGGGTTCATTAAATTTAGCAATCCGCGCGTTACCGCAACGGCGGCGTGATTTGGATTGCGTCCCGTAGCAAAGGCGTTTGGCACCTCCTCTTCAATGATGTAAATTTGCGGTATCGGCAGATTCGCCCTCGCGCAGAGGCGGTCCACTATGTCGTAAAGCATCGGTTCGCTATCCTCGCTCACCGGTACCGCGCGGTAGTGCTTCAGCACCAGCTTGTCGCTGAAAAAGTAGCTGAAAAAATTCATCGCACACGCCGCGCCGAAGGCTATCATCATGCCGCTACGCCCGCCTACGGCGTTACCCACAAACATAAAAATCATCACCAGCGCGCTCATCAAAAGCGCCGTTTTTAGCTTTTCCATATATCGTCCTTTTCGCCGGCTGCAGGCGCGCTTAGCTTTTTATCCAGAGCCGAAATTTTATCCGCGAGCTTTTGCGCGCCGCCGAAAATTTCATCTTTTTTCGGAAGCCCGAAATGAAATTTAGAGCCCACGCTGTCTCCAATGCTTGCAAGTAGCGATTTGGGCGCGTTTGCGATCGCATCTTTAAAGATCGCCGCATCGATTCCGAGCTCGGCTAAGTTTTTTAACGCCCGCGCAGAGCCGATAAACATCGCGATCTTGGCGTCGAATAAATAATCGTTTGCCAGCTTTTGTGCGGCCGCGACTGATTTTTTATCCACGACGATGAAGCGCGCGCCTGCGCCGTTTGCGAGTAAAATTTCATTTATATCATTCGTAATAACGCTAAATTTTTTCTGCGCCTTTTGTGCCGCTGCGATGAGCTTGTCGTTAAATTTAAAGAGCAGATTGTCGTATTTGAAAACTTCGTCGCCGTTTTTGATGAGATACAGCGGCTCGTATGGCACGAGCGCGTGGCCTAGGATAATCATTTGCCGCCCCTTAGTTTGGCTTCGCAGGATTTGCAAAGGCGCTTTTTGTCGCGCAGAGCAAGCTCGTCGCTGCTAAAGTACGTCCCGCACTCGTCGCACGCCAAAAGCTCGGTCGCATCGTCCTTTTTCTTTATGCGAAATCTAGGCACTATCAAAAAATATATGAGCGCCGCGATAACGGCGACGGCTAGAATTTTTCCCATTATTTCACCCCTTTGATCACTAAAAATTTTCTATTTTTCAAAGCGTTTTCGCCGCTAAAAATTTCGCAGCGCGCGCTTGCAAATTCCTTGCGGAATTCCGCCGCTTCCGCCTCTGCGCCCGAGCCTTTGTAGAGCAAAAAAGTAGTGTTTTGATTGTAAAAGCCGCGGCAAATTTCAATTAAATTTCGCGCACTCATAAGCGCTCGCGAGCTTATCAGATCGGCGCGCAGCTTTCCGCCGTCTTGCACGCGCTCGGCGTGGATTTTTACGTTAGCTAGCTCAAGACTAACCTTCGCGTAGGTTAGAAACGCCGCTTTTTTTTGATTTGGCTCAAACAGATGCCACTCGCACAGCGGTAGCGCTAGCGCCAAAAATAGCCCGGGAAAGCCCGCTCCTGAGCCGATGTCGCATGCGATACGCGGATAGCGCGGTATGAAATTCGCTCCGCTTAGGCTGTCGTGCACCACCGCGTCCAAATCGTCGTAATTTGTGAGGCTATGGACGCGGTTAAATTTTTGCAGGCAGGCTTTAAATTTAGCGACCTGCTCGTTAAAGCTTTCGTCCGGCGCAAGCTTCACAGCAGATGCCCCATCTGCTCTTTTTTGACGCGCAGATAGTTTTCGTTAAATTTATTCGGCGTGATGATTATCGGCACGCGCGCGACCACTTCGACTTTTAGATCGTGCAGCTTTTGCGGATTATTCGTAAGCAGATTTATGCGCGAAATTCCAAAATGAGCGAGTATGAAATCCACGATCTCGTAGGTGCGCTCGTCCGCTTTGAAGCCCAGCTGATGGTTTGCTTCGATCGTATCGAGACCCTGATCTTGCAGCGCGTAGGCGTTGATTTTATTAAAAAGCCCGATATTGCGCCCCTCTTGACGCAGATAGATCACCATGCCGCCGTGCTCCTCGATATATTTTAGGCTCGCTTCGAGTTGGTCGCGGCAGTCGCACTTTAGGCTGCCTATCGCATCTCCCGTAAGGCACTCCGAGTGGATACGCACGTTTGGCACATCCGCGAAAGGCTGCTTAAATATCGCCAAATGCTCCTTGTTTCCTTGCTTGAACGACTGAACGCGGAAACTTCCGAAGCGGGAGGGGAGATTTGCGACCTCTGAAATTTTTATATCCATGCTTAAATTTACTCCAATTGTGATATTATGAATCCCGCAATTCTAGCTAAAAAAGGAAAAATAATGTTTAAACGATTTAGACGGCTACGAATAAACCCTGCGCTTAGGGATCTGGTGCGACAAACCGATCTGCAAACCCGCTCGCTGATCTATCCGCTTTTTGTGGTGGAAGGAGGCGGTATTAAAAAGGAGATCGCCTCGATGCCGGGCGTATTTCAGATGAGCTTGGATGAAATTTTAAAAGAGTGCGAGGCTCTTTTGTCGCTCGGTTTGGATAAAATTTTACTTTTTGGAATTCCGTCGCTAAAGGACAGCATCGGCTCGGACGCATTAAGCGAGGACGGCATCATCGCGACTTCTCTGCGCGCGATAAAGGCTAAATTTCCAAATTTGCTCGTCATCACCGATCTGTGCTTTTGCGAATACACAGACCACGGACACTGCGGCATCATCGATCATGTACATCAGACGGTGGATAACGACGCGACGCTTGAAATTTCGGCGCAGCAGGCTTTAGTGCACGCCAAAGCGGGCGCAGATATGATTGCGCCCAGCGGCATGATGGACGGTATTATCGCAACTCTGCGAGAGACGCTCGATCACGGCGGATTTGAAAATTTACCGATTATGGCGTATTCGACGAAGTTTGCCAGCGGCTATTACGGGCCGTTTCGCGACGTGGCGGAGAGCGCACCAAGTTTTGGCGATCGCAGCAGCTACCAGATGGATCCCGCAAATAGATTTGAGGCGATCAACGAAAGCCTGCAAGACGAGGCGCAGGGGGCGGATATCTTGATGATAAAGCCCGCGCTTGCGTATCTGGATCTAATCAGAGACCTTAGAGAGCGCACGCTGCTGCCGATCTGTGCGTATAACGTAAGCGGCGAATACTCGCTTTTGCAGGCGGGTAAAAAAGCGGGCGTGATTGATTATGAGCGCGTGATGATGGAGACGATGATAGGCATAAGGCGCGCGGGTGCTGATATGATCATCACCTATCACGCCAAAGAGATCGCGGAAATTTTAAACTCGCGCAGATAAAATTTTAAGAATTTTGGAATTTTAAAATTTCGCAGCAGCAGCGAGACTTGTTTTTGAAATTTGCTTCGCGGCACGTAGCGTAAATTTAAAATTTTAAAGCCGAATAAAACGCTACGTAAGCAAAAACAGTGTAAAATTTAACCAAAAAGGAGCGATATGAGGCACTTTCTTACGTTAAACGATTTTAGCAAAGACGAGATAATCGAAATTTTAAATTTAGCCTTTGAGATTAAAAAAGAGGCCAAGACGCGAAATTTCAAGCCATATTTAAAAGATCAAAAATTAGCGATGATATTTGAAAAAAGCTCGACCAGGACGCGCGTTAGCTTTGACGTGGGGATGAACGAGCTAGGCGGACACGCGCTGTTTTTGAGCAGTCGCGACATCCAGCTCGGGCGCGGCGAGCCTATCAAAGACACCGCGCGCGTGATTTCGCGAATGTGCGATCTAATCATGGCGCGCGTAAATCGCCACGAGACGCTAATAGAGCTTGCGGAATTTAGCCGCGTGCCGGTAATAAACGGGCTGAGCGATAAATTTCATCCCGTGCAGCTAATGGCGGATCTGATGACGATCGTGGAGTGCGGTATTGAAACTCCAAAAATAAAAGCCGCTTACGTGGGCGACGGCAACAATATGGCTCACTCGTGGTTGATGCTTGCTAGCAAGTTGGGATTTGAGTTGCGAGTAGCGACGCCCGTGGGCTACGAGGCCGATCCGCAGATACTGGCGCAGGCACGGCAAAATGCCGAAATTTCAGGCGCTAAAATTTTAATAACGAACGATATAAAAGAAGCGGTAGCGGGCGCAAACGTCGTGACGACCGATACTTGGGTTTCGATGGGGCAAGAAGCCGAAAAAGAGCAAAGAATTCGCGATTTTGCAGGCTTTTGCGTGGATGAAAGCTTAATGGCTCTGGCTGAAAAAAACGCGATCTTTTTGCACTGTCTGCCGGCGTATCGCGGACACGAGGTAAGCGAGACCGTGTTTGAAGCGCACGCGGATGAAATTTTTACAGAGGCGGAAAATCGCCTGCACGCGCAAAAGGGCGTCATGGTCTGGCTGGATCAAAAAAGATAATTTTAGGAGAAAGCATGGAAGAAAAAGAGAAAGCGCTAAAAAAGATCGACAAAGCGAGCGAATTTTTCGGGCTGGATGGCTTGAAAAGGACGGTTTTTGAAATTTCGCAGGGCGAGGACAACGAGAAAAAACTCACTTTAAAAAGCGGCTCGTGGAGCGACGAGGAGCCGTGGTTCGGCATCGACGAAAATAACGAAGTGCACACGATGATCTCGATAAAATCGCTCGCAAATCTCATCGCTGCGACCAAAAACGCGATGCAGGAAAATTTTAACCTCAAGCTTGAGCGCTCTATCTTGCAGCATACGCCGGTAGATTTCGGCGACGCGTGGATCGTGTGCATGGACGAGATCAGAAGGCTTACGGGCGCAGATCCGAGTGCGAAAAGATTAAGCTTAGACGTCGATGCCGTCGTTTCGCGCGTAAAAAGCATGTATCCGAACCTTTTCATCGACATCGAAGAGCTTATCAAAGCCAAGGCGGGCGGCCGTGAATAGCATAGACTTCGACGCTTACGCGAAATTTTCGCGCCCTGGGCCCCGCTACACGAGCTATCCGACCGCTTTGGAATTTAGCGAAAACTTCAGTTACGACGGGTATATGAACGAGCTGAAAAATCAGAAAAGCTCCACGCCGCTGTCGCTTTACTTTCACATGCCATTTTGTCGCTCCGCCTGTTATTTTTGCGGCTGCAACGTAATCTACACCGGCAAGCTCGACAAGATGGATCGGTATTTGGACTATATCGAGCGCGAAATGCAAATTTTAAGCGGCGTAGTGGACGGCTCGCGGCAAGTAGTGCAGATGCACTTCGGCGGCGGTACGCCTACGTATTTTAGCGCCGAACAGCTCGCGCGCCACATAAAAAATATCAAAAAATATTTTAAAAATTTCAGCCCCGAAGCCGAGATCAGCTGCGAGATCGATCCGCGGTTTTTAAACGCCGAGCAGCTTGACGTGCTTGTTTCAAACGGCTTTAATCGCATCAGCTACGGCGTGCAGGATTTCGACGAGCGCGTGCAAAAGGAGATCCACCGCATCCAGCCTTTTGAGCTTACTAGGGACGTCATAGCCATGGCTCGCGAGAGGGGGATAAAATCGATAAATATGGATCTCATTTACGGTCTTCCGTATCAGAGCCTAGCTAGCTTTAAGCGCACGCTGGAGCTTGCGCTTTCGCTTGATCCGGACCGCTTTGCAATCTTTAACTATGCGCACGTGCCGTGGATCAAAAAATCTATGCGTAAATTTGACGAAACGACCCTGCCGGAGCCTAAAGTGAAGCTTGAAATTTTAAAATTTACGCACGATTTTTTGAGCGCGAACGGATATGAGATGATCGGTATGGATCACTACTCAAAGCCCGCGGACGAGCTTCATGCTGCGCTTAAAAACGGCTCGCTACACCGTAATTTCCAAGGCTATACGACCAAGGGCGGCGCCGATCTGATCGGCATCGGGCTAACTAGCATCGGCGAAGGCGCGCGCCATTATGCGCAAAATTTCAAAGATATGGACGCTTACGAGGCCGCGATCGATGCGGGTAGGCTGCCGTATTGCAGGGGTATTTTGCTAAATGAAGAGGATCTGCTGCGCAAAGAGGTAATTATGGGGCTGATGAGTAATTTCTGCGTCAATATAGAGGCGATCGAGGAGAAATTTAAGATAAAATTTTTCGAGCATTTCGGCGCTAGCCTAAAGCAGCTTGAGGCGCTAAGGGATTTCGTGCAAGTCTCGCCGAATAGAATTTCCGTAACGCCTACCGGCACGCTTTTGATCCGCAATATCGCGATGTGCTTTGATGAGTATATGGGTAAAAATTTGGGCGAGAAACGCTTTTCAAAAACGGTTTGATCAGGAGAAATTTAGCTATTAAATTTCATCGTTGAAATTTGGGTTTTTAAATTTAGGGTTTAAATTTAAACGTAAAATTTCATCTAAAATATTGTGGAAATTTTACTTTTTTACCTTCGCGGCGAATATACGGCGCGCCGTGGCTGCCGCGTGGGTAATTACGGCGCGGCTAAATTTTAAATTTCTTGCGGCGGATTTTCGCTTTCTTTGGAGTTTAGCTTTTCTTCCTCGATCAAAAGCCTGTTGGCCTCGGTAGCCTTTTTTAGCTCGCTTAAGTTTTCCTCTATGTTATTTAGGCGCTTTTCAAGGGCGTTTAGGCGCTTTTCGGAGCGAGAGATAAAGTAATAAATCAGATAAATCATAAAAACTATTATGATCCAAGGCACGATTTTCATGCAAAATTCCTTAAAATTTAAAATCGGGCGCATTATATCAAAAATTTTATGAAATTTTAAATCGGTTGTTTTCAGCCTTGACAAATGCGAATTTTTCGGCTATAATCAGCACTTCAATTTCAAAATGCTGGTGTAGCTCAGCTGGTAGAGCTACTGCCTTGTAAGCAGTGGGTCGGCGGTTCAAGTCCGTCCACCAGCTCCATTTTTTTGTAACAGTGTTTGACCAGATTTTCATCAAAGGGTGAGATACTCAAGTGGCCAACGAGGGCAGACTGTAAATCTGCTGGCTTTGCCTTCCGTGGTTCGAATCCACGTCTCACCACCATGAATTTTTGATGCGGGATTAGCTCAGTTGGCTAGAGCATCAGCCTTCCAAGCTGAGGGTCGCGGGTTCGAGCCCCGTTTCCCGCTCCAGATTTTGGAACTAAACTGGGAGCTGTAAGATGATAAAAATATTAAATTTTATACATTTTCTACGGCACACCTTTTTAATTTCATTTAGTTGTTTATGCTTTTTCAAAAATTCTCTAATGCCAAGAGTTTGACGCTCATATGGCTCAGAGGTAGAGCACTTCCTTGGTAAGGAAGAGGTCGCGGGTTCAAGTCCCGCTATGAGCTCCATAAAATAGAGTCGCTTAGTTTGTTGTGTAATCCACAAATCAATAACGGAGGATATGATGGCTAAAGAAAAATTTAATCGTAACAAGCCACACGTAAACATTGGTACCATCGGTCACGTCGACCATGGTAAGACTACTTTGACAGCTGCTATTTCTGCTGTTCTTTCCAGAAAGGGTCTAGCCGAGCTAAAAGACTACGACAATATCGATAACGCTCCAGAAGAAAAAGAGCGCGGTATTACCATCGCTACGTCTCACATCGAATATGAGACTGAGAAACGTCACTATGCTCACGTTGACTGCCCTGGTCACGCCGACTATGTAAAAAATATGATTACCGGTGCTGCTCAGATGGACGGCGCTATTTTAGTTGTTTCCGCTGCGGATGGTCCTATGCCTCAAACTCGCGAGCACATCTTGCTTTCTCGCCAGGTAGGCGTTCCATACATCGTAGTTTTCCTAAACAAAACCGATATGGTCGATGATCCGGATCTTTTAGAGCTAGTCGAAGAGGAAGTTAGAGATCTTCTAAAAGAGTATAAATTCCCTGGCGACGAGACTCCGATCGTAAAAGGTTCTGCGCTTAAGGCTCTTGAAGAGGCTAAAGCAGGACAAGAGGGCGAGTGGTCTGCAAAGATTATGGAGCTTATGGATGCCGTTGATAGCTATATCCCAACTCCTGTTCGCGATACTGATAAAGATTTCCTTCTTCCGATCGAAGATATTTTCTCGATTTCTGGTCGCGGTACCGTCGTAACCGGTAGAATCGAAAAAGGTGTCGTTAAAGTAGGCGATACTATCGAAATCGTAGGTATTAAACCTACTCAAACTACTACCGTTACCGGCGTTGAGATGTTTAGAAAAGAGATGGATCAGGGTGAGGCCGGCGATAACGTAGGCGTTTTATTGCGCGGTACTAAGAAAGAGGAAGTAGAGCGCGGTATGGTTCTATGCAAACCTAAATCTATCACTCCTCATACTAAATTTGAGGGCGAGGTTTATATTCTAACTAAAGAAGAGGGCGGACGCCATACTCCATTCTTTAATAACTATAGACCGCAATTTTACGTTCGTACTACAGACGTAACCGGTTCTATCTCTTTACCTGAAGGAACCGAGATGGTTATGCCGGGCGATAACGTTAAAATCACCGTCGAGCTAATCGCTCCGATCGCTCTTGAGCAAGGTACTCGCTTCGCGATTCGCGAAGGCGGTCATACTGTAGGTTCAGGCGTCGTTTCGAAAATCATCGCTTAATTTTTTGCAAGCGGAATTTTAAAATTCCGCTTGCTTTTTTATTCAAGGAAACCAAATGGCAAAGAATTCAAGTAGAGTAAAGGTCGGATTAAAATGCTCCGAGAGTGGCGATATTAACTATACTACTTATAAAAACAGCAAAACTACGACCGAAAAACTAGAACTTAAAAAATATTGCCCTAGATTAAAAAAGCATACGCTTCATAAAGAAGTAAAGTTAAAAGGCTAATTGTTATAGGGCAATAGCTCCAACGGTAGAGCGCCGGATTCCAAATCCGATGGTTGGGGGTTCGAATCCCTCTTGCCCTGCCACGAGGATTGGGTATGGAAAAAGTAAAAGAGTATTATAAACAAGCAAAAGTAGAGTTAGATAAGGTAATTTTCCCGACTAAAGATCAGACTAAAACAGCATATATCTCTGTGGTCGTCGTAGTCGTAGTTATCGCACTGTTTTTAGCGCTAGTGGATCTAATTATGTCCGCTTTGATAACGGCTTAAGCAAGGATACAATATGGCAAATAAATGGTATGCGATACAAACTTACGCCGGCAGCGAGATGGCGGTAAAGCGCGCGATAGAGGCTCTAAAGCAAGACGAAGCGCTGGAGGCTAAGATCGGCGAAGTGTTAGTGCCTACCGAAGATGTTATAGAGGTCAAAAATACAAAGCAAACTATCAAAGAACGTAGCTTATATCCAGGGTATTGTTTTGCAAATTTAGATCTTGATACCACTTTATGGCATAGAATTCAGATGCTGCCTAAGGTCAGTCGTTTTATCGGCGAGGCGAAAAAGCCCTCTCCGCTACCGGAAAAAGATATCGAAATAATTCTAGAAAAGATCAATAATCGCGAGGCTCCTAAGCCGAAGATAAATTTCGAAGACGGAGAGACGGTTAGGATCGTTGACGGACCTTTTGCTAATTTCAACGGCATCGTAGAAGAGTACGATATGATCCACGGCAAGCTTCGCCTTAATGTTTCGATCTTCGGACGAAGCACGCCGATTGAAATTTCATACTCGCAAGTTGAAAAGATTATTTAAATTTTATAAGGAGTAAATTTATGGCTAAGAAAGTTATTGGCGAAATCAAGCTGCAAATAGCGGCCGCAAAAGCAAATCCAAGCCCGCCGGTAGGTCCTGCGCTAGGCCAAAAGGGCGTTAATATTATGGAATTTTGCAAAGCGTTTAACGAGCGAACCAAAGATATGGCGGGCTTTAATATTCCTGTTATCATCACGGTTTACGCCGATAAAAGCTTTACTTTCATCACTAAGCAACCGCCTGCGACGGATTTGATCAAAAAAGCGGCGAAGATAGATAAAGGTTCGGACAATCCTCTTAAAAAGAAGGTAGCGTCCTTAACGAAAGCTCAGGTTTTAGAGATCGTCGAGAAAAAGATCGCCGATCTGAATACCAAAGATAGGGAGCAGGCTGCTAGGATTATAGCGGGTTCGGCTCGCTCTATGGGCATTACGGTCACTGACTAGACCTTTTGACCGCTAAGGTTTAAAAAAGCGGTAGCACTTTAATTGCGGAGAAATATATGCCAAAAAATTCAAAAAGATTCAACGAACTTTTAAAAAAAGTTGACGTAAATAAAATTTATAGCGTAGACGAAGCGGTAAGCACGGTAAAAACTCTAGCTTCTGCTAAATTTGACGAGACGGTGGAGATCGCTCTTAAACTAAACGTAGATCCAAGACATGCCGATCAGATGGTGCGCGGCTCGGTCGTTTTACCTGCCGGTACGGGAAAAAGCGTTCGCGTAGCCGTGATCGCAAAGGACGCAAAAGCTAGCGAGGCTAGCGAAGCGGGTGCCGATATCGTGGGTGCCGATGATCTGATTGAAGAGATTCAAAAAGGAAATATAAATTTCGACGTTCTTATCGCCACTCCAAATTTAATGGGACTAGTAGGTAAAGTAGGTCGTATTCTCGGTCCAAAAGGCGTTATGCCGAATCCTAAAACCGGAACCGTTACTATGGATGTCGCTCAGGCCGTTAAAAACGCCAAGGGCGGACAGGTAAATTTCCGCGTCGATAAGCAGGGAAATATCCACGCAGGTCTTGGTAAGGTGAGCTTTAGCAAAGAGCAGCTTTTAGACAATCTAAATGCGTTCGTAAAAACCATCAATAAACATAAACCCGCCACGGCTAAGGGCAAATACGTAACTCACGCATCGCTTTCGCTTACTATGAGCCCTGCGGTTACGCTGGATAATCAAGAAATAATCGATTTAAAATAAAATTTTAAATTTTTATCTTAGATTGGAGATAGCTCAAGGTTTTTAACTTAATTGGTCGAAATTTTAAAATTTCGATCGCTTGGCTTGAAATCACCGATCGGAAAGGAGACCTAATGACGAGAGACGAAAAATCAAAGATAGTAGCGGAGCTTGGCGAGGCTTTCAAGGCTAGCGAAGCTATAGTAATTTCCGATTTTAAAGGCCTTAGCGTTAAGCAGCTTGAAGATCTTAGAAATAGCGCGCGCGAAGCGGGCGTAAAAGTTCGGGTTATTAAAAACACCCTAGCTAATATCGCATTAAAAAATGCCGAAAAAAACGGACTTAGCTTTAAAGATACCAATATCTTCTTGTGGGGCGAGCAGCTTTCTGTATGTAAAGTAGCGGCTAAATTTGAAGAGAAAAACGAAATTTTTAAGCTTAAGACCGCTCATATCGATGGGGAAGTAGCCGGCGTAGATAAGGTTAGAGCGCTTTCGAAGATGCCTTCGAGAGACGAGCTTATCGCGATGTTACTTCAAGTATGGAATGCGCCGATTCAAAATTTTACGATCGGCCTCAATGCGCTTAAGCAGAAAAAAGAAGCTAGCGCTTAATTAAAATTTAGGAGAATAAAATGGCAATTTCAACAGATGAAGAGGTTTTGGAGTATATCTCTAATCGTTCGGTGCTAGAGCTTAGCGAACTAGTTAAAAAATTTGAGGAAAAATTCGGCGTAAGCGCAGCTCCGGTTATGGTAGCTGGCGGCGCAGGTGCTGGCGGCGCAGGTGCGGCAGCGGCTGAGGAGAAAACAGAATTCGACGTCGTATTGCTTGATGCAGGCGATAAGAAGATCAACGTAATTAAGGTCGTTCGCGCCTTAACGGGCCTTGGTCTAAAAGAAGCCAAAGACGCTACCGAGGCTACTCCGTCCGTTCTTAAAGAGGGACTTAACAAAGAAGACGCCGAGAAGGCTAAAAAAGAGCTTGAAGAAGCGGGCGCTAAAGTCGAACTCAAATAAATCGCGAAATTTTAAAATTTCGCATACAAATGTGTGCCGGTGCATCGCATCGGCACTTCTTTCTTTAAAATACAACTACGAGGTAGTGGAATGTTAAATAGCCTATATTCAGGAAATCGTCTCAGGGTGGATTTTTCAAAAGTCCCTAAAGAGATCGAAATTCCGAATTTATTACAACTGCAAAAGAAAAGTTTTGATCATTTTTTAAATCTTGATAACTCGGGTGGAGAAAGCGGCATAGAGAAGGTTTTCAAAGCCATTTTTCCTATCCACGACGCACAGAATAGACTAAGTATCGAGTATGTAAGCAGCGAAATTTCAAAGCCAAAATATTCGATCAGAGAATGCATGGAAAGAGGGCTTACTTATTCGGTAAATTTAAAGATGAAGCTCCGCTTGCTCGTGCATGAGCGCGACGAAAAGACGGGCAAAAAAATCGGCGTAAAAGAGATCAAAGAGCAAGATATATTTATCCGCGACATTCCTTTAATGACCGATAGAATTTCATTTATCATTAACGGCGTAGAGCGCGTCGTCGTAAATCAGCTGCACAGAAGCCCTGGCGTAATCTTCAAAGAGGAAGAGAGTCCAACCGTTCTAAATAAACTTATCTACACCGCTCAAATAATACCTGATCGCGGCAGCTGGCTATACTTTGAATACGACGTAAAAGACGTACTATACGTGCGCATAAATAAAAGGCGCAAGGTTCCGATCACGATCCTATTTCGCGCACTCGGCTACAAAAAACAAGACATCATAAAATTATTCTATCCTATTAAGACGATCTATATTAAAAAAGGAAAATTCCTGACCGATTTCGATCCTAAAGAGTATTCCGGTAGGCTCGATTACGACATTATAAACGAAAAGGGCGAGGTGCTTCATCAAGCAAGCAAGCGCCTAACATCCAAAAAAGCGGAGAAGCTAGCGGAGGACGGATTAAAGCTCATCGAATATCCGGCTGAAATTTTAGCCGAGCGCTACCTAGCCGACGCCATCGTCGATAAAAATAGCGGCGAAGTGCTTTTTGATTCGCTAACCGCGCTTGATGAGGGCAAGCTAGCTAAGATCGCTAACACCGAGAAAAAATTTACGATCGCCAACGACCTAGCTAGCGGCGTAGATACTTCTATCATAAATTCCTTCATTCAAGATGCCGACGCGCTTAAGCTCTTGCAACAAAGCGAAGGCATAGACGACGAGAACGATCTGGCTGCGATTAGAATTTACAAAGTAATGCGCCCGGGCGAGCCGGTGGTAAAAGAAGCGGCAAAGAGCTTCGTAAACGATCTGTTTTTTAACCCGGAGCGCTACGATCTGACCAAAGTCGGTCGCATGAAGATGAATCATAAACTAGGCATCGAAGCGCCAGAGTACGTAACCGTACTAAGCAGCGAGGATATTATCAAAACCGCAAAATACCTAATCAGGGTTAAAAACGGCGACGGCTTCATCGACGATCGCGATAATCTCGGCAACCGCCGCATCCGCTCGATCGGCGAGCTTTTGGCAAACGAGATGCACCTTGGATTTATCAAGGTTCAAAAGGCGATCAAGGATAAATTTACCGGCATTAGCGGCAATTTAGAGGAGCTTATGCCGTATGATTTCGTAAATCCTAAAATCATCACCACTACGCTTATGGAATTTTTCACCGGCGGTCAGCTAAGCCAGTTTATGGATCAGACCAACCCGCTTAGCGAGGTCACGCATAAGCGCCGTCTATCCGCGCTGGGCGAGGGCGGTTTAGTTAAAGAGCGCGCGGGCTTTGAGGTGCGCGACGTTCATCCTACGCACTACGGTAGAATTTGCCCTATCGAGACGCCGGAGGGTCAAAACATCGGCCTGATCAACACCCTAGCGACCTATGCGAAGGTAAACGATCTGGGCTTCGTCGAGGCTCCGTATAAAAAAGTCGTAGACGGCAAGGTCACCGACGAGATCGTATATCTTACCGCTACGCAGGAAGAGGGGCTCGTAATAGCTCCGGCGTCCGCTAAATTGGACGAAGAGGGCAATATCGTAGAGGAGCTTTTGGAGGTCAGAAAAGACGGCGAAAATATCATGGCTAAACGCGAGGATATTTCTTTGATAGACCTTTGCTCCGGTATGGTCGCGGGCGTAGCGGCGTCGCTGATTCCGTTTTTGGAGCATGACGATGCTAACCGAGCGCTTATGGGCTCGAATATGCAGCGCCAAGCAGTGCCGCTTCTACACTCCACCGCTCCTATCGTTGGAACCGGTATGGAGGCGATCATCGCGCGCGATTCGTGGGAAGCGATCAAAGCCGGTCGCGACGGCGTCGTAGAAAAGGTCGATAATAAAAATATATTCATTTTGGGCGAGGACGAGAAAGGTCCGTTTATCGATCACTACTCGATGGAGAAAAATTTGCGCACCAACCAAAACACTACTTTTTCGCAGCGCCCGATCGTGCGAAAAGGCGACGTGATAAAGGTCGGTCAAATCATAGCCGACGGTCCTAGCATGGACGGCGGCGAGCTTGCGATCGGCAAAAACGCTCTTATAGCTTTCATGCCGTGGCACGGTTACAATTACGAAGATGCCGTCGTCATGAGCGAAAAGATGATCCGCGCCGACGAATACACCAGCGTGCATGTTTATGAGAAAGATATCGAGGCTAGAGAGCTAAAAGACGGCGTAGAGGAGATCACTCGCGATATCCCTAACATCAAAGAGGAGGAGCTTACTCACCTTGATGATAGCGGTATTGTAAAGATCGGTACTCACGTAAAGCCGGGCATGATCTTGGTAGGCAAGGTAACTCCGAAGGGTGAGGTTAAGCCAACCCCAGAGGAGAGGCTTTTACGCGCGATCTTCGGCGAGAAGGCGGGGCATGTGGTAAATAAATCGCTCTACGCTACCGCTTCGATGGAAGGCGTAGTAATCGACGTTAAAATTTTTACCAAAAAGGGCTACGAGAAAGATCAGCGTACGAACAAAGCCTATGAGGATGAAAAAACCGAGCTCGAAAGGGAGCATCACGACAGGCTTTTGATGCTCGATCGCGAGGAGATGCTAAAGGTAGTAGCGCTTCTTTCAAAAAGCGCTTTACAAAGCGATCAAAGCCTTAATAAAAAAGATTATAAAAAGGGCGACAAGGTTAAAAAAGAGGAGCTTGAGAGCTCCAACCGCTTTGCGTTAAATTCCTTCGTCAAAGGGTATTCTAAAGCTGTTCAAAAGGAATACGAAGAGCTTAAGAACCACTTCCAAAACGAGAAGCGCAAGCTCAAAGAGGAGCACGACGAAAAGATCGAAATTTTAGAAAAAGACGATATCTTGCCAAGCGGCGTCGTTAAGCTAGTAAAGGTCTATATCGCGACTAAGCGCAAGCTAAAAGTGGGCGATAAGATGGCGGGTCGCCACGGAAATAAGGGTATCGTTTCAAATATCGTCCCCGAAGTCGATATGCCGTATCTGCCTAGCGGACAGCGCGTAGATATCGTGCTAAATCCTCTCGGCGTTCCAAGCCGTATGAATATCGGCCAGATAATGGAGAGCCACTTGGGTCTTGTGGGCTGGCGTTTAGGTGAGCAGATAGCTCAAATTTTAGAGGAAAAAACTGGCGAGTGGATAAAAACCCTTCGCGCCAAGATGATAGAGATAGCGGGTGTTTCCAAGCTGATGCAGGCTAAAAAAACTCTTGAGAAGATCAGCGACGAGGATCTTTTGAAATACGCTAGAGACTGGGCGAAAGGGGTTAGATTTTCCGCTCCGATATTCGAAGGTATCGTGCCTGAGGATTTCAAAAGGCTATTTGAGATGGCGAATATCGATCAAGACGGCAAGACTGAGCTTTATGACGGTCGCACCGGCGAAAAGATCAAAGAGCGCGTAAATGTGGGCTGCATGTATTATCTAAAGCTACACCACCTAGTCGACGAAAAGGTTCACGCAAGAAGCACCGGTCCTTACAGCCTAGTCACGCAGCAGCCGGTCGGCGGCAAGGCGCTATTCGGCGGTCAAAGATTCGGCGAGATGGAAGTTTGGGCTCTGGAAGCATATGGCGCGGCATATACGCTTCGCGAGATGCTAACGATCAAATCCGACGACGTCGATGGACGTTTGGCCGCGTATAAGGCGCTAACAAAAGGCGAAAACGTTCCGTCTACCGGAATTCCTGAGACATTTTTTGTTTTAACAAACGAGCTTAAATCGCTTGCTCTGGACGTTGAAATTTACGAGAATGGAGAGAATAAATGAGCGATAATACAAATTTAGAAAGAATAGAGATCAAAGAGGACGCCAGAGTCCACGACTTCGACGCATTTGCCATCACGATTGCGAGTCCCGAGCAGATCAAGGCTTGGAGCCACGGCGAGGTAAAAAAGCCCGAGACTATCAACTACCGCACGCTCAAACCGGAGCGCGACGGCCTGTTTTGCGCTAAAATTTTCGGCCCCGTAAGGGATTATGAGTGTATCTGCGGCAAATATAAAAAGATGCGCTATAAGGGTTGGAAGTGCGAGAAATGCGGCGTCGAGATCACAAGCTCGAAGGTTCGTCGCACCAGAATGGGACATATCGAGCTCGTAACGCCGGTAGCTCATATCTGGTACGTAAGCTCCTTGCCTAGCCGCATCGGCACGCTTTTAAATATCAAGATGAAAGATCTTGAGCGCGTGCTCTACTATGAAGCATATATCGTAGAGAATGCGGGCGAGGCGTTTTACGATAATGAAAATTCTAAAAAGGTCGAGAAATACGACGTTTTAAACGAAGAGCAGTATCAGAGCCTAAAGGAGCGCTTTTCGCAGACGGGCTTCGTCGCTAAAATGGGCGGTCAGGTGATCCGCGATATGCTAGCCGAGCTTGATCTGGTCGAAATTTTATCCACGCTTAAGCAGGAGATGGAAAATACCAACTCCGAAGCGAAGAAAAAAACCATCGTCAAGCGACTGAAGGTCGTCGAGAACTTTTTAAATTCCGGCAATAAACCCGAATGGATGATGATTACGAATCTTCCGGTACTGCCTGCCGATCTGCGCCCGCTCGTCAGCCTTGACGGCGGTAAATTTGCGGTTTCGGACGTAAATGATCTGTACCGCCGCGTCATCAACCGCAACACCCGTCTAAAGCGCCTGCTGGAGCTTGATGCGCCGGAGATCATCATCCGCAACGAAAAACGAATGCTTCAAGAGGCGGTGGATGCGCTTTTTGATAACGGACGTCGCGCTAATGCCGTGAAAGGCGCCAACAAGCGACCGCTTAAATCCCTAAGCGAGATCATTAAGGGCAAGCAAGGCCGCTTCCGTCAAAATTTACTCGGCAAGCGCGTGGATTTTTCCGGTCGTTCCGTCATCGTCGTAGGTCCAAATTTACGCATGGATCAGTGCGGACTGCCTAAGACGATGGCGCTTGAGCTATTCAAGCCGCATCTAATCGCCCGCCTGCAAGAGAAGGGCTACGCTACCACGGTCAAGCAGGCCAAAAAAATGATCGAAAATAAACTAAACGAGGTCTGGGAGTGCTTGGAGGAGGTTGTAAAGGATCACCCGGTTATGCTAAACCGCGCGCCGACGCTTCATAAGATGTCTATTCAGGCGTTTCATCCCGTGCTCGTCGAGGGCAAGGCGATCAGGCTGCATCCGCTAGTCTGCGCCGCGTTCAATGCGGACTTCGACGGCGATCAGATGGCGGTGCACGTACCGCTTAGTCAAGAGGCGATCGCGGAATGCAAAATTTTAATGCTAAGCTCAATGAATATCTTGCTTCCTGCGAGCGGAAAGCCCGTCGCGGTGCCTAGCCAGGATATGGTTTTGGGAATTTATTATCTAAGCTTGGAAAAGCCGGGCGCTAAGGGAACCAATAAAATTTTTGCGAACGTCGATGAAGTAATGCTCGCCGTAGAGGCAAACGCCCTAGACATCCACGCTAAAATCAAAACGATGATCGATCATCGCATCATCTTTACGACCGCGGGGCGATTGATCATCAAATCGATCCTGCCTAGCTTTATTCCGGATCATCTTTGGAATAAGATTATGAAGAAAAAGGATATCGCCGAGCTTGTCGATTACGTCTATAAAAACGGCGGTCTTGAGATAAGCGCGGAATTTTTGGATAATCTTAAAAATTTAGGCTTTGAATCTGCGACTAAAGCGGGCGTTTCGATCTCCGTTTCGGATATCATCGTGCCGAAGTCCAAGCCTGGTCTTGTAGAAGAGGCCAAAAAGCAGGTGCGAGAGGTTCAGAACCAATACGGCGCGGGCTTGCTAACCGACGGCGAGCGCTATAATAAAACCATCGATATCTGGACCAGCACCAGCAAAAAGCTAGCAGATGAGATGATGAAGATGATGGAGAAGGACAAGGACGGCTTTAACTCGATCTATATGATGGCCGATAGCGGCGCGCGAGGTAGCGCGGAGCAGATCAAACAGCTAGCGGGCATGAGAGGTCTGATGAGTAAGCCCGACGGTTCGATTATCGAGACGCCGATCACCTCAAATTTTAGAGAGGGCCTGAACGTAAACGAGTACTTCATCTCTACTCACGGCGCGCGTAAAGGTCTTGCCGATACTGCGCTTAAGACTGCGAATGCGGGATATCTAACGCGAAAGCTGATCGACGTCGCGCAAAACGTCAGAGTCAGCATGCATGACTGCGGTACGCACGAGGGCATCGAGGTTACCGAGATCGTAGAAAACGGAACCCAGATCGAAAGCCTAGCGGATAGAATTATAGGAAGAGTGCTAAGCGCAGACGTGATCGATCCGGTATCGAATGAAATTTTATTTACCGAGGGCACGCTTTTGGGCGTTAGCGAGGTAAAAACAATCGTGGATTCGGGTATTAAATCCGTAAATATCCGCACGCCGATTACATGCAAGGCCGAAAAAGGGGTCTGCGCGAAGTGCTACGGCGTAAATTTAGGCGAGGGCAAGCTCGTAAAACCAGGCGAAGCGGTCGGTATAATATCGGCGCAATCTATCGGAGAGCCGGGCACGCAGCTTACGCTACGAACCTTCCACGCCGGCGGTACCGCGTCTACCGAGCAGCAAGATCGCCAAGTAATCGCCGATAAAGAGGGCTTTATCAGATATTACAACGTCAAAACCTACGAAAACGGCGGCAAAAATATCGTGATGAACCGCAGAAACGCCGCGGTGCTTTTGGTTGAGCCTAAGATCAAGGCTCCGATTACCGGCAAGGTAAGCATCGATATAACCCACGACGACGTAAATATCACGCTAAAGGGCAAAAAAGAAGAATTTAAATATTCGATCCGACGCCACGATCTAGCTAAGCCTACCGAGCTTGCGGGCGTAAGCGGCAAGGTAGAGGGGAAATTTTATATCGTCTTTAAAAACGGCGATACGATCCAAGAAAACGATAGCCTAGTCGAGGTTATCAAAGAGGATTGGAATATCCCTACGCGAATTCCGTTTGCAAGCGAGCTTCGCGTCAAAGACGGCGAGCCGGTGACCAAAAAGATCAAAGCGGGCGTAGGCGGCACGCTTAAATATTTCATCCTCAAGGGCGATTATTTGGAGCGCTTAAAGGATATCAAAAAAGGCCACGTCGTAAGCGAAAAGGGTATGTACGTAGTCATCTCCGACGAAAACGGCAGAGAGGCGATCCGCCACTACATACCGCGTGAATCGGTCATTACATACGATGATAATAGCGTAGTAAAAAGCGAAGATCTTATCGCCAAGCCTAAAAAGGACGATAGATTAATCATCGCCGAGTGGGATCCGTATTCTATCCCGGTGGCTGCAGAATGCGAGGGTAAGATCAGCTTTGAGGATATCGAGCCGGGATACACCGCTACGGAGCAATATGACGAGACTACCGGCCAAAGCCGCTTGGTCATCAACGAGTACCTTCCGCAAGGCGTCAAGCCGGCCATTATCGTAACTCCTAGCAAGGGCGAGCCTATCAAATATAACCTAGGACCGAAGACTGCGATTTTTACGAATAAAGGCGATCAGGTAGCGATTGCGGATATTTTGGCTAGAACGCCGAAGGCTGCTGCGAAATCAAAAGATATCACCGGCGGTTTGCCGCGCGTATCGGAGCTATTTGAGGCGCGCCGTCCGAAAAATACGGCGATCATCGCAGACATCGACGGAACCGTCCGTTTCGATAAAGCATTGCGCGCAAAAGAGCGCATCGTAATCGAGGGCGAGGATGGAACGAGCGCGGAGTATCTGATAGATAAGAGCCGCCAGATCCAAGTGCGAAACGGCGAGTTCGTCCACGCAGGCGAGAAGCTTACCGACGGAGTTATCAGCTCGCATGACGTGCTTAGAATTTTAGGCGAAAAAGCGCTGCATTATTATCTGATCAGCGAAATTCAACAGGTTTACCGCTCCCAAGGCGTCGTCATCAGCGACAAGCATATCGAGATTATCGTATCTCAGATGCTTCGCCAAGTCCGAATCGTCGATAGCGGAGATACTCAGCTTATCGTCGGCGATCTGATTAGCCGCCGCAGATTTAAAGAGGAAAACGAGCGGATCGTCAAGATGGGCGGCGAGCCTGCGATCGCGGAGTCCGTGCTACTGGGCGTAACTCGTGCGGCCGTAGGAAGCGATAGCGTCATTTCGGCGGCATCCTTCCAAGAGACTACGAAGGTTCTAACCGAGGCTAGTATCGCGGGTAAATTTGACCGATTAGAGGACTTAAAAGAAAACGTGATTTTAGGTCGCATAATCCCGGTCGGAACGGGTCTGTATAAAGACAAGGAAGTTAAACTTAAAAAATAATTTAGGGCAAAAAGCCCTAAATTTACCTAAATTTAAAGGATGAGACATGAATATGATCAATATAAATTTCGGTCTGTTGTTTATCAGGTTGGGGCTTGGAGTTTGTCTTTTAATGCACGGAATTTTTAAGCTCACTCACGGCATAGACGGCGTAAAATCGATGCTGGTAGCCAGAGGAATTCCGGATCTGGTGGCTTACGGCGCATACGTAGGCGAGGTGTTGGCGCCCGCGATGATAATCATAGGCGTATTTTGCCGCATAGGCGCTCTGCTTGTGATCGCAAACGTGCTCATGATAATATACGTCCTACATACTCCGTTGAGTGCGCTTACCGGAGTGGGCGGATTTGAGCTGGAAATCGTATATCTGTATCTCTCTGCCGCGATCTGCCTAGTAATCTGCGGCGGCGGAGAGTTTGCACTGATTAGAGATTAAAATTTAGTTAAATTTACGTTTCTGTAAGTTTAAACAAAGTATAATCCAAATCTTTTTGAATAAATTTTTGTGAAAGGAAAGATGTGCCAACCATAAATCAATTGGTCAGAAAAGAGCGCAAGAAGATTACTGAGAAATCGAAGTCTCCGGCGCTAAAGAATTGCCCTCAACGAAGAGGAGTTTGTACTAAGGTCTACACCACGACCCCTAAAAAGCCAAACTCTGCGCTTCGTAAAGTTGCCAAAGTAAGGCTTACTAGCGGATTTGAAGTCATCAGCTATATCGGCGGTGAAGGTCACAATCTACAAGAGCACTCCATCGTGCTAGTTCGCGGCGGTCGTGTAAAGGACCTACCGGGCGTTAAATACCATATCGTTCGCGGTGCGCTCGATACTGCAGGCGTTGCAAAACGAACCGTTGCAAGATCAAAATACGGTGCTAAACGACCTAAAAAATAGTTTGGCCTAAACAGACCGGCACTAGATTTTGCCGAGTTTGAGTAAAATTTTAAAATTTGAAGGAATAAAATGAGAAGAAGAAAAGCTCCCGTTAGGGAAGTTATGCCTGATCCGATTTATGACAGCAAAGTAATCACAAAATTTATTAATTCACTTATGTTCGACGGCAAAAAGAGCGTCGCTACCGAGATCATGTACGGCGCCTTAAATTTCATCGACAATAAAGGCGGCGAGAAGAAAGGTATCGAAATTTTTAACGATGCCATCGATAACGTTAAGCCTTTGATGGAGGTAAAATCTCGTCGCGTGGGCGGTGCTACGTACCAGGTTCCGATCGAGGTCCGACCGGCTCGCCAGCAGGCTTTGGCTATCCGCTGGATCATCTCTTTTGCGAGAAAAAGAAGCGAGCGCACGATGATAGAGCGCCTGGCTTACGAGCTTATGGACGCCGCAAATTCTAAAGGTTCTTCGTTTAAGAAGAAAGAAGACACCTACAAGATGGCGGAAGCCAATAAAGCTTTCGCGCATTATCGTTGGTAGGAGGGCATTATGGCAAGAAAAACCCCTTTACATATGGTTAGAAACATCGGTATCGCCGCTCACATCGATGCCGGTAAGACGACTACAAGCGAAAGAATTCTATTTTTTACCGGTATGAGCCATAAGATCGGCGAGGTTCACGAGGGCGCGGCTACAATGGACTGGATGGAGCAAGAGCGCGAGCGCGGTATTACGATTACGTCTGCGGCGACTACCTGCTTTTGGAAAGATCATCAGATAAATTTGATCGACACCCCGGGCCACGTCGACTTTACTATCGAAGTCGAGCGCTCGATGCGCGTTCTTGACGGCGCGATTTCGGTATTTTGCTCGGTCGGCGGCGTTCAGCCTCAAAGCGAGACTGTTTGGAGACAAGCTAATAAATACCATGTTCCGCGCATCATCTTCGTAAATAAGATGGACCGCGTCGGCGCAAATTTTTACAATGTCGAGCAACAGGTAAAAGATAGGCTCAAGGCCAATCCCGTTCCGATTCAAATTCCGATCGGCGCCGAGGACGATTTCAAAGGTGTTATCGATCTAGTTACTATGAAAGCGCTCGTTTGGGACGATAGTAAGGGCCCTTCGGCTCCGGAGACCGTCGAAATTCCTGCCGAGCTACGAGAAAAAGCGCAAGAGTATCGCGACAAGATGATCGAAGCGGTAGCCGATACCGATGAAGCTTTAATGGAGAAGTATTTTAACGGCGAAGAGCTAAGCATCGAAGAGATCAAAAAAGGCATCAAAAAGGGCTGCTTAAGTTTGAGCTTTTTCCCTATGCTATGCGGTACCGCATTCAAAAATAAGGGCGTACATCCTTTACTAGACGCAGTCGTAGATTATCTGCCTGCGCCCGATGAAGTGCCTGCGATCAAAGGCCAGTATGAGGACGGCAGCGAGGTTCGCGTAAGCTCTACTGACGAGGGCGAGTTTGCGGGTCTTGGATTTAAGATTATGACCGATCCTTTCGTAGGTCAGCTTACCTTCGTACGCGTTTATCGCGGCGTTTTAGAGAGTGGTAGCTACGTCGTAAATACGGGCAAGGGCAAAAAAGAGCGTATCGGCCGCTTGCTAAGAATGCACTCGAATAAACGCGAAGAGATCAAGGAGCTTTATGCGGGCGAGATCGGCGCCGTCGTGGGTCTTAAAGACACTCTTACGGGCGATACGCTAGCCGGCGAAAAAGATAAAGTAATCTTGGAGCGTATGGAATTTCCTGATCCCGTTATCAGCGTAGCGGTAGAGCCTAAAACCAAAGCCGATCAAGAGAAAATGGGCATCGCGCTTCAAAAATTGGCGCAAGAGGATCCGAGCTTTAGGGTCGCGACCGACGAAGAGAGCGGACAGACGATCATTTCGGGAATGGGCGAATTGCACCTTGAGATCATCGTAGATAGAATGCTTAGAGAATTTAAAGTCGATGCCGAGGTCGGACAGCCGCAGGTCGCATATCGCGAGACTATCCGCAAAAAGGTCGAGCAAGAGTACAAATACGCCAAGCAATCGGGCGGTCGCGGTCAATACGGTCACGTATTTTTGCGCCTAGAGCCTTTGGAGCCTGGCACCGGATATGAGTTCGTAAACGATATCAAAGGCGGCGCTATTCCGAAAGAATATATCCCTGCAGTCGATAAAGGCTGCCAAGAGGCGATGCAAAACGGCGTTTTGGCGGGTTATCCGGTCGAGGACGTGCGCGTAACTGTCTATGACGGAAGCTACCACGAAGTCGACAGCTCCGAAATGGCGTTCAAACTCGCCGCTTCTATGGGCTTTAAAGAGGGCGCTAGAAAAGCAGGTGCCGTGATCTTGGAGCCTATGATGAAGGTCGAGGTAGAAACCCCTGAGGAGTATATGGGCGATGTCATCGGCGATCTAAACAAGCGCCGCGGACAGGTCAATAACATGAGCGAGCGCGGCGGTAACAAGATCATCGACGCGTTTTGCCCGCTTTCTGAGATGTTCGGTTACTCGACCGATCTGCGCTCTCAGACGCAGGGTCGCGCTACCTATTCGATGGAATTTGATCACTACGACGAGGTTCCTAAAAACGTCGGCGAAGAGATCATTAAAAAGCGCAACGGCTAATTTAACAGGCGCTAGGGTGCGGCGATAGTTTTATCGCCAACCCCGGCGCTTTTTTAAATTTTAAAACGGCACTTAAATTTAACCTGCTTTACGAGCCGAAATTTTAACTCACACTCTGATTTCAAATAAAATTCCAACTCATAAATTTTAAGGCTCTCTTTAACTTAAGCTCACACAAAGGAGCAGTAAGTTACGATGAGCACAAT
>CAUQNJ010000033.1:0-23299 GCA_963519515.1 uncultured Campylobacter sp.
CGTCTTGCGGGCCTTTTACGATACGAACCGAGCTGTAGTTTTGCGCCGAGATGTAGGTGATGGGCGTATCCATGCGCATGCCGCAGCCGCCGTTTAGCGTGCTACCGTCGATCAGCACCGGCAGCCTAGCCGCCGTCTGCGAACGATAATAAACCTCGCTACCGCCTCCGCCCTTGCGCTCCATCGTAAAGCCGCTTAAGTTCAAAAGCGATTTTGCGATGTCGCCGTTTTCTAAAATAGTGTCTTTACCCGCGATCTCCACTTTCGTGGGCTCTTGCAAGATAGATTTTTTAAAATTCGACGATACAGTTATCGTGCCTAAATTTACATCCTTGCTCGCAGCATCGTCTGCGTTCAAGGCGCCGCATAGCAAAACCCCCGCCACAACGTAAGATAACTTCATTTTTGATCCTTTGGATATTATGATAAATGATTGCAAAATTTAATCACAAAAAATATTAAATTTATATTAAATTTAATATTTTAAAAAGTTAAAATTTTACGCCGTAAATCCCAAGCCGAAGGGCGCTTCGGAAAAATACATCGCAATCCTTTAAGCGCTAGAATTTAAATTTTCTAAATTCTATCTTTTCGTTGAAAATCGACATCGTGCGCTGAAGATTGCTTATGTCTTTTTGCATCGTTTGCATAAAATAATCTCTCAGCTGCAGATGCTCATCCTCAGTCGCCATTAAAATATTTAGTATCTCGACCTCTGCGTTTTCTTTATAAAGCACGAGCTGATCGTGAAGACCGAAAAAGCCGAGGCTGCCATTAAGTAGATGCATATAGGCCTTGGTGGTTAAAATAGAAAAGCAAAAAGTGAAAATTATCGCCACGCCGTTGATCGGCTCTCCCGTCGCAAGCCAACCGAGCAAAAACCAAATAACAAGAAAAATTTTTATAAAAATTGGGATTTTTTGTTTCCAGCTCCATCTCCAGTCAAAGCTCAAAACCATAGCGCCGATCTTATTTAACTCGAACGTTTTACGAATCTTATTTTTATTGTAATACAAAATTTTATCGTTATAAAACACGAAGTATGCGCCGTCTCTATTCATAAAATTTGTTACGAATATTACCAAGACCAAAGGAACGAGGCGAAACATTTTAATGTTTATGGGATTTACGATAGTGGCAAATGCAAGCGCTATTAACAAGCCTACCATAGTAGGAACTACAGAGTATTTCATATAGTCATAATAAGTATGATCTTTGATGATTAACGGATCTTTGTCGTAGTCTCTGGCTTTAGAATTCTGCCGTAAGGCGCCGCTGTCATTCGAGGTAAAATTTTGTGGCTCCATGCTGTTTTTACAGGCAGAATTATGATTCGCTTCGGCTTCTAATTCGGCTTTTAAATTTAAAGCGTCAGGATCGGAATTTAGGGTTTCAAAATTTGAAGCTTCGGAATTTGAAATTTTAGAATTCGAGGCTTCAGGATTCAGAGATTCAAAATTTGAGACTTCAGAATTCTGAGCTTCAAAATTCGAAACTTCGGAATTTTCAGTTTCAGAAATCTCAGTTTCAGAATTTTCGACACCAAGCTCCTCGCTGCGATTTTGCTTTGCACTGCCGCAGCGCTTTTGCAATAGCCTTTTTAATTCCTCAAGCCTGTTTTGATCCATTCTTGCCCCTGATAAGGCGTTTTAGCCCCGTTTATTTTTCCTCGCGCTCTTCATCGCCGCTAGCTCCTGTGCCAAAAATTCCCCCGTGTAGCTACCCGTCTTTTTAAAATCCTTCGCGAGCTTTTCGGGGGTGCCGCAAGCGACGATCTGTCCGCCGCCCTCGCCGCCCTCTGGCCCCATATCGATGATATAATCGCAGTTTTTGATGACGTCTAGGTTATGCTCGATCACAAAGACGGAATTCCCAAGATCGACCAGATGGTGCAGCACCGCTACCAGGCGATCTACGTCTGCAAAATGAAGCCCCGTCGTGGGCTCGTCCAGGATATATAGCGTGTTACCCGTGTCGGTGCGACTTAGCTCCTTGGCGAGCTTGACGCGCTGTGCCTCGCCGCCGCTAAGCGTCGTGGCGGGCTGTCCTAGCGAAACGTAGCCGAGCCCGACGTCCGCGAGCGTCTTTAGTTTTTGATAAATTTTAGGCACGGCTTTGAAAAACTCGAGCGCCTCGTCGATACTCATCGCCAAAACGTCGGCTATGCTTTTGTTTTTGTATAAAATTTCAAGCGTCTGCGCGTTGTATCTCGTGCCGTGGCAAACGTCGCAAACGACGCTAATATCGGGTAGGAAGTGCATCTCAATCGCGATCTCGCCCTCGCCCGCGCATTTTTCGCAGCGCCCGCCCTTGACGTTGAAGCTGAAGCGGCCAATCTTGTATCCGCGCAGTTGCGCTTCCTTCGTCGCGGCAAAAAGCGCGCGGATCTCGTCCATCACCCCCGTGTAGGTCGCGGGATTGCTGCGCGGGGTGCGTCCGATCGGGGTTTGATCCAGATAGATCACTTTATCCAGGCTCTCAAGCCCCGAAATTTTAGCGTCCTTTACCGCGTGCACCTTTCTAGCGCGATTTAGCTCCTCAAGCGCGGTAGGCAGTATGGTTTGCAGCACCAAGGAGCTCTTGCCGCTGCCGCTAACGCCCGTGATGCCGACTAAATTTCGCAGCGGAAATTTTGCGCAAAGACCGTGGATGTTATTGATATTTACGTTTTTGATACTTAGCCAAAGCTCTTGCTTGCGATGCTTTTGGTAGTTTATCTCCTTTTGGTTGTTCAGATACAGCGCGGTTTGCGTATTGCTTTTAAGCAGATGCGCGACGTCTCCTGCGAATACGACCTCGCCGCCTAGATTGCCCGCCCCCGGACCGATATCTACGACAAAATCTGCCGCCTCGATCGTCTTTTTATCGTGCTCGACGACGATTACGGAATTTCCCTTTTCCTGTAAATTTCGTAGCGTCTTGATGAGCTTTTGCGTATCGCGCTCGTGAAGCCCGATGCTAGGCTCGTCGAGCACATACATCACGCCGCTAAGACCCGAACCGATCTGGCTTGCGATACGGATACGCTGCGCCTCGCCGCCGCTGATGGTGCGCGCATCGCGCCCCAGCGTGAGGTATCCAAGCCCCACGTCCTTTAAGAAAAACAGCCTCTCGTTGATCTCTTTTAGGATCGGCGCTGCGATCTGCGCGTCCTTTTCGCTTAAATTTGAAAACCGCTTCTCGTCGCTGAAAAATTCCACGCAGTCTGCAATACTCATATTTATCACGTCGCCGATGCCCTTATCTGCGACCTTTACGGCTAGGCTTTCGGGGCGCAGGCGTAGCCCGCCGCAGTCGGGGCAGATTTTTTCGCTCATATACTCATCCAGATCGCTTTCGTTTTTGAGCAGATCGTAGGCGTATTTGATCGCGCCCTCAAATTTACGCACGAGCTTATGTTTTTTCCAGTAAAAATCGATCTCTTTGACGCTGCCGTAGAGAATCAGCTTTTTTTGCTCCTCGCTTAAATTTGCATACGGGATTTTAACGTTTATGCCGTTTGCCTCGCAAAACCCGAGCAGAAATTTATAGTAATAGCTCTTGTTAAATCCCGACATTACCTTGATCGCGCCGCCCTCGATCGAGGCGTTTTCGTTGATGATCTTGCCCAGATCGAGGCTAAATTTTATCCCCAGCCCGTCGCAGCTCTCGCACGCGCCCTTTGGAGAGTTGAAGCTAAACGCGAGCGGCTCGAGCGGCTTGAATGAAATTTTACAATCAAAGCACGCCATATGCTCGCTGTAATGGATCAGGCTCTGCGCGAGCCCAAGCTCGGCGGCGTTTGCGATCTCCACCTCAAGCTCGCCGAAGCTGAGCTTGAGCGCCTTTTCAACGTCGCTTGCGATACGGATGGAATTTTCCTCGTCGATGATCGTGCGGTCGATGATGACCTTGATCGAGTGTTTTTTCGTCTTGCTCAGCTCGATCTCCTCGTCCAGCCGCACCAGCACGCCGTCGATCTGAGCGCGCACGTAGCCCTGCTCGCGCAAGCTTTGCAACATATCGGCGAAGCTACCCTTTTTCTCGCGCACCAAGGGCGCTCCCAAGATCACCTTTGCGCCGCGCGGCAGCTTCATAATCTCGGCGATGATGTCGCTGGAGCTCATCTTTGAGATCGGTTTGCCGCATTTGTGGCAATGCTGCACCCCCACGCGCGCATAAAGCAGTCTCAGATAGTCGTAAATTTCGGTGATCGTGCCCACCGTCGAGCGCGGGTTTTTCGACGTCGTTTTTTGATCGATCGCGATCGCAGGCGTCAGACCGTCGATCTTATCGACGTCGGGCTTGCCTACGCGGTCCAAAAACTGCCTCGCGTAGCTGCTTAGACTCTCGACGTATCTGCGCTGCCCCTCGGCATATAGCGTATCAAACGCTAGAGTGCTCTTGCCGCTGCCGCTAAGACCGGTAAAAACGACGAGTTTGTCCTTTGGAATTTGCAAATTTATATTTTTCAGATTGTGCTCGCGCGCGCCCGTGATGGTGATGAGATCGTTCATTTTCGCCCTTTTGTGCAAATTAATCTTACATTATAGCTCAAATTGTTAAAATGCGGTTTTAACAAAGGCGGCAAATGATACTGATCTGTACGGCTTTGCGCTGCGAAGCCCAAGCGATAATCGAGAGTTTTAAACTTACGCGTAGCGGCGATCTGTTTGCAGGCGAGCAGATCCTTCTATACATCTGCGGCGTGAGGTTTGGAGCTAAATTTGAAACGGGCGCTGCAGGCGGCATAGAAATAGAATTTAAGAGCGAACCCGGCGCGGAATTTATTGGCCGTGCCGATACAGACGCGGAATTCGGGCGTGAGCTTCGCAAAGATTGGCGCAGCGCGGACGTGAAGTTTGAGCATTCTTCGGATGCGAGCGCGCTCTGCGGCGGCGATGCAGAGGCCGGCTCTGCGCGAAATGCGACTGAAAATTTTGAAATTTTAAATTTTAACTCCGCGCGAAATTCAGAGCGCTTCGGCGAAATTTTACTTTCGCGGCGCGTGGACTTTGCGCTAAACATAGGCGTCTGCGGCTGCGCGGATAAAGGCGTGCAAATCGGCGAGGCGTTTTACTTTGACGGCACGGCAGCGCAGGAATTTTACGGCGAGGACGGATCGGAATTTTATCGTTCGCGGCTTGGGGAACACAGCGCGCAGGCTCCGAAATTTCAAAACGTTTGCGAGCGGGAATTTTGCGGCGCGAGCTCGGATGGCAAGCTGCGGGCAAATTTGATCTGCGTAAACGAGCCTAAAATTTTAAACGTAGCGGAGCAGACCGATGAGGCAAATATCGCAGCGATCAGGGCGTGCGGCGAGATAAATGCACAAGCCCCAACGCAAGGGATGAGCGGCGTAACAAATACAAAAAATTTCACGCGCGACGCGGTGCAGGCCGCAGCTCAAAGCGTAACGCAAGTCGAGGCGCAAAATTTAGCGAGCGCAAAACCCTCACAAATCGCGACGGGCAAACGCAATGACGCGACGAATACCGCAGTGCGCGCAATACAAAATACGCCGCGCACGGCAAAAGACGCTACTAGCGAGCGTGCAAATCGCGACATCAGGCTTTACGATATGGAGAGTGCGCTTTTTGTTAGTGCTTGTGAGCGCGCGGGCGTACCGTGGGCGATGATGAAGATTGTAAGCGATCATCTGCGCGGTGAGCGGCTTAGCAAAGGCTTCGTCTATGAGCTCGTAAAGGCGCGCCTGCCGCAAATCCGCGCCGCGATAAAGAGCAAAATTTAACTATGGATGCGTGCGTAAAAAAGCCTGTCGGGGGATAAAATTTTAGCCTCGCGCGCCGAATACGACGCGGAATTTGAAGGTATTGCAGGGTCGCAGGAGAAACTATGAAAATAAAAGGCTCTTATCTATGTTTCGCCCTTTTTGCGTGCGCATGCGTCGCAGCTTGCGCGTATGCCGTGGCGGATTTGCTCGCGGATCCACCCTTGTTGGTCTTTTTAGCTCTTTTGCTCGCATTTGCCTGTATCGGGCTATGGCTAAAAGACGCTCTAATAGGCGCGCGCTACCTATTTTACTGCGTCTGCGTGCAGCTACTTTTTGCAGCGGCCATATTCGCCATTCATAAATTCCCCGCCATGGCGCAGTTTGTGCGCAGTGCAGAGATAGGCATCGGCGGCGTACCGCTAGGTATTGCTCTGCTCGTGCTGCCCGCGTTTTTCTGTGCCCTGCCGTATTACTACCGAACGGGCGTCAAAAAAATCCCGCAAAAGTTCGCACTCAGCGGAATTTTGATCCTAAATGTCGCTATTACGCTAGCTTACGCCTTCTATTTCGAGCGACTATTCTGCGGCACGATTTGAAATTTCAACGATTTTCAGTGACGGCGCGCGAAATTTAAGTATAATTTGCAAAATTTAAACGAAGCGGAGCAAGATGACGGAGGCGAAAAAGGAGCTAGGCACGCAGTTTGGCGTGAATCTGAGCGAGCGATCAAGCGCGTTTTTGGGCGCGCTATTTGAGAAATTTCACTTTTCATTTCAGCAAAAAAAGCAGCTTGCGGAGTTTGCGAGCGATTTTGAGGCGTGGGACGAGGCGCCAATTTATGAGCTGCTTACAAGCGAGCGGTGCGAGCTAAATTTTAATAATGCCAAAAAAGTCCAAAGCGGCGAGCAAATTTTTAATTTCGTGCGCGAGACTTGGCTTGAGCTAAAGTCGCGCCCGCACTCGTACGCGAGCTTCAAAAGCGATTACGCGCCGAAAAAATTTGAAATTTCATCCTTTCGCGCGGATCGTATCGCTTTGGGACGCTGTCCGGTGGCGAGCGAAAACACGCGCTGCTGCAATCTGCTGACGCTCGATGCGGTCAATTCGTGCGGCTTTGACTGCTCGTATTGCGCGATCGGCTCCTTTTACAAGCACGGGAAAATCGGCTTTGACGAGAATTTTGCGGCAAATTTGGCGCGGCTGCGGCTCGATTCTGCGCGCAGCTACCACATCGGCACGGGTCAGAGCTCCGACTCGCTTATGTGGGGCGATCGCTTCGGCATTTTAAGCGCGCTGACGGACTTCGCGGCGCAGCATCAAAACGTGATTTTGGAGCTTAAAAGCAAGTCGAACAATATCCGGTTTTTCCTGCAGCGCGAGATCCCGCGCAATCTCATCGTTACCTTTTCGCTAAATACGCCCGCGATCATAGCGAACGAGGAGCATCTAAGCGCGAGCCTGGATGCGCGGCTGGCGGCAGCCGAAGCGCTCGCGGCGCGCGGCATTTTGGTGGGCTTTCACCTCCACCCGATGGTTTGGTACGAGGGTTGGCAAAGCGATTACGGCGCACTTTTTGAGCAGCTGCTGCGCCGCTTTAATCCAAGCGGCGTCGCGATGGTTTCGCTCGGCACGCTTACCTTCATCAAACCAGTCGTAAAAAAACTGCGCTCGCGCGGGCTGCGGAGCAAAATTCTACAGATGCCCCTTGCGGACGCGAACGGCAAGCTGTCCTACCCGCTGCAGATCAAGCGCGAGCTTTTTAAATTTGCCGCGGACGCGCTTTCGCCGTGGCGGGAGCGGGTGTTTTTCTACCTCTGCATGGAGGATGCGAGCCTGTGGCGCGAGGTTTTGGGGCACGAGTACGAAAGTAATGACGCGTTTGAGGAGGCGATGAAGGCGGCGTATTTCGCAAAGATACGGCAGCGCTAGACGCGCTGTTTGTCGCGGACGTCGCGGCCTGTGCCGGCTCACATTTGACGCCGAGAATACGGCGCGAAATTTGCGGCGAACGAGCGATTAAAGTTTAGCGGCGCGCCGAGTTTTATAAAATTAAATTTTATAAATCGTGCGGGACAGGCACAACGAGCGGCGATGAAATTTTACAAAGCGGCGGCGCAGCAAGAAGTCCGCAGGCTAAATTTAAAATTTTACCCGGCTCAGGTCGGCGGCGCGGATTGTTTAAACCGCGCAAATTTAGCGGCGGACACAATGAGCAGAGAAAATTTAGCGTAGGGGCATTTACTCGGCGCGCGAAATTTAACGCGCCGAAGCAGCATTAAAATTTAAAGGAGAAAAGATGAAAGCATTGATCACGGGCGCAAGCGGCGGTATCGGTAGCGCGGTTGCGGAGCTTCTGCGACAAAACGGCTATGAAATTTTAACGCTAGCCTCGCGCTTTGAGGATACGGACTCGCTAGCAAAGGAGTGCCGCGCGCTGGCTGCGGCGTGTGAGATTGACGCGCTGATTTTGTGCGCGGGTACGGCGAAATTTGCGCCGCTTGAGGCGATGAGCGAGAGCGAAATTTTAAAAATTTTAAACGTAAATCTCGCCGCAAACATCATCATCACGCGCACGCTTTTGCCGAATTTAAAGCGCAACCGCGCCCATATCATCGGCATTAGCTCGATCGAGGCGCTGCGGGCGAGCCGCTTTAGCGCGGTTTATAGCGCGAGCAAGGCGGGGCTGCGGGCGTTTCTGCTCTGTCTTTTCGAGGAGACGCGCAAGCGGATCAGAGTAAGCTGCATCAACCCTGACATCACCAAAACGCCGTTTTACGAGAATTTGAGCTTCGAGCCTGCAGATGATGAGGCTAGCTTTGTGGATGCGGGGGAGATCGCAAATTTTGTGCTGCAAATTCTGCGCACGAAATCCAACGTGAGCGAGTTTACGATCCGCCCGCAGATCGTAAATCTGCGGAAAAAATCAAAATTTAATCGCGAAGGGGGCGAGCTTGAAAATCGGTAAAAGTCATGTTTTTGTGCTAATTTTGGCGCTTATTATTATTTATGCCGCGTTTGTAAGCGGTAGCGGCGGGTATTGTAGCGCGAGAGAATTTTTTTCAGGCAGGCACGACGAAGAGGATGACGCTTGCATCGCCAAGCTGATAAAACGAGCGGACGACGGAAACGGCTTTGCGGAAAGCAGACTAAGATACCCAAGCAGGGCGTATATCAAGCGCGTATGCGAAAAGGGGGTGGAAAACTTAGGCGAGAGAGAGAGATATTATTTCGAGCGCTACCAGAGCTGTGAGCCCTGGGGCTTTAAAACCCCAAAATTGCAAGGCGGCGAAGCAAATACGACGAGCGGCGAAGCGAACGCAACGGACGACGGAAATTTAACGCGCGAGGGTGCGAATATAATCCGCGATGAAACAGGCGTAATCAAACGCGATATAAATTCTACGGGAGGGTCAAATGTCGGGCGATAAAGCGAAATTGAAAGCCAGTAAAAGTCAAATTTTTTTGCTAATTGTAGGAGTTATTATTCTGTGCACCCTATATATAAGAAACAGTAGCGCGTATTGTAACATTTGGGAATCTTTTTTAAACAATAAGGGCGAAGAGGATGACGCTTGCATAGCCAGACTAATAGAGCGCGCGGACGCCGGCGACGAACATGCGGTAAATCGACTAATGTATCCGAGCCAGGCATATATCAAGCGCGTATGCGAAAAGGGAGTGGAAAACTTGAGCGAGCGCGAGAGATATTATTTCCAAGGCTTTAGTGGAGATCGCTGCGAGATTTGGGGTTTTAAAACGCCCAAGTCAAAAGACGGCGAAGCAAATACGACGGGCAGCAATACGAATGCAACGGACGAGCGGTAAAATTTAATGAGCTTTAAGCGGCGAGGGTATAAAATGGCGCGTCCATCAAATTTAAAGGCGACGAATGGATAAAAGCAGGCTTGAGGAATTAAAAAAGCTATTGAATGAGCGGCGCGGCGGTGCAAAGCAAAATCTAGACAGAGAGCTTGATGCCGAGAATTTTGAAATTGAGAATTTCGAAGTTTCGAATTTTGAAGCCCTGAATTCTGAAGCCTCAAATTTTGAATCTCTGAATTCTGAAGTCTCGAATTCTAAGCCTTCAAATTTCGAAGCTTCAAATTCTGAAAACATAAATTCCGATCCTGACGCTTTAAATTTAGAAATTGGAGTGGCTCAGAATTCCGCCTGTAAAAACAGCGCAGAGCAGCAAATTTTACCTCAAATGACAGCGGCTCTTTGCAGCAGAGCCCCAAAGCCAGGGACTACGACAAATATCCGATAATTCTTAAAAACTACGAATATCTATATCAAAAGCTATTAATGGTTTTCTCTCTTTTTATAGGCGGCGTATTTGCCATAATCGTAAATTTTGATTGGAAAGCCAGCGGCGCAGTGGATTATAGCGTCAAGGACAGTATATGCATGATTTTGTTTCTATCATTCTTATCGCTATTTATTATATTGCCGGAGCTTATAGATTATAGAAAAGAGGAGCCTATGATACGGCTTAAAAACAATCAAATAGAATTTTACGAAAAAGATAAAATCGCGCATGTCGAGCAATGTGAAAATTTGCGACATAATATGGATTGGTCCTTTTTTATAGGAAATTTTAAAGGAAAAAGAGGATTGCTATATATGTTTATGGCGGCAGTGCTGCTATGCTTGGTTTTCATGCCGATTGATCTTGTAGTTGCTCGTTGGTTTTTGAGCTTTGCTTTGTTTCAGTTTGCGGGCAATATATTAGTAAAATTTATCTTTTGTCTTGTTTTGGGAAAGAGCGGCGATAGGAGATTTTCGCTTTTTCCTGCATTAAGAGTTGGTGAACCGCATTATGGACATATCGGCTTATTTGCTTGCTCTAGATATTATTTAATACCGATATTTAGAAATTCTATATATTTTGAACTGAAAAAGTATTTTTTAGCTAGGCATAATATAAATATCAACGATATAGATAAAATTTATTGTTAGTAAGAAATAGCAACACAAAATTTTATCAAAATGTATGATGCGGAATTTTTGCATTTAAAATTCCATCCCGCGATATTGCGGAATGGAATTTTAAAATTTAAATTTGAAAGCTCTAGCCGTTGTATCCTAAGCGGCGCATATTTTTGCATCCCTGCGAATCACCATGATAGCATGAGCGCATATACAGATCGATAGCATTATTTATATTTTTTTCTACCCCTTCGCCTTTTTCAAACATTGAGCCCATCTTCATACAAGAAGGAATATTTAACTGCATGCAAGCAGCATTATAAGCGACGATTGCTGAAGCAAAATCGCCCTTATTATACATTGAATCGGCAAAATTTCTGCACATAGCAACATTGCCGTTATTGCAAGCGTCACTTTGGACAAAATTTCCATTGACGCTTCCGGCGCTTACTCCATTCTTGATACTACTATAAGAGGACTGGTCGTTTTTGTTGGCTACACTTGGCCTCCCATCGGCAGCGCAGCCTGCCAAAAACACCCCGGCGGCGATCAAAGCTAGAATTTTTTTCATATTTTGCTCCTTAATTTTTTGAAATTTGGCGACCCAAAACGTAATAGGTCTCTTTGCCCGCGACCTTTTGTAACTTGAGCTTAAATTTTTCCGACCAAGCGCTGATGATATCCTCAACAGCGCTCTTGCGCTCCTCATTCGTAGCGTCATTTTTTATCTTAAAATACGGGTTTGAATTCGACATCGCCACGTGCGCACCGTAAATTTTAAGCTTATCGTTCAGCCCCACGATGCGATCGAGCTCATTATCCTCAAAATCACACTTCGATAAAATTCCTCGCAGCTGCGCGACCGTCGCGTCGTTTACGCTATATCCTAGCGCTAGCAAAATTCCATCTTCACTCATTCTCATCCTTTCAAAAAAATTTATTTGTTCGCTTGTGAAATCAAAACGCCTTCGATTATGCTTTTTATATCGCCGTCTAAAATCGCATCGGTCTGGCTATACGCCTCGCCGCTGCGGTTATCCTTGACCTGCTGATACGGGAAAAGCACGTAGGAGCGGATCTGATGCCCCCAGCCAATCTCGCTTTTAGGCGCGTTTTCGTCCTTTTCGCGCTGCTTCATCAGCTCAAGCTCGTAAAGGCGCGACTTTAGCACCTTCATCGCCGTTTCTTTGTTTTTGTGCTGGCTTCTGTCGTTTTGGCAGTTTACTACGATGCCGGTAGGCAGGTGCGTGATACGCACGGCGCTTTCGGTTTTATTGATATGCTGCCCGCCTGCGCCGCTTGCGCGAAATACATCGACGCGGATATCCTTCTCTTCGATATTTATCTCGATGTCATCATTTAGCTCGGGACTTACCATTACGCTTGAAAAGCTCGTGTGTCTGCGCCCCGCACTATCGAACGGGCTAACGCGCACCAGGCGGTGGATGCCGTTTTCGGCTTTCAGATATCCGTAGGCGTTCTCGCCGCGCACGATGAAGCTAACGTCCTTAAGACCTGCTTCCTCGCCCTCTTGAAAGTCTAAAACCTCGATCTTAAAGCCTTCTCGCTCGCAAAAGCGCAGATACATGCGGTATAGCATACTCGCCCAGTCGTTACTCTCCGTACCGCCCGCGCCCGGATGAATGCTGACGATAGCGTTTTTATCGTCGTTTTCACCGCTAAGCATCATGGAAATTTCTAAATTTATGATCTTGCCCTCTAGCGCGTCCGCCTCGGCAAAAAGCGAGTTTATCGTCTCCTCGTCGTTTTCCGAGTTTGCCAGCTCATATAGAGCTTTTGCGTCGTCTACGGCATTTTTAACGTTTAGAAATTTATTTAAGATATTTGAAATTTTAGTTTTTTCCTTGCCGATGGCGCCTGCTTTTGCGACGTCCTGCCAGAGATTTTGATCGCTTTCAAGCTCCTCGATCTCTTTTAGGCGCGCTTTAATGTTCTCCGGTTTTACGACGCCCGCAATATTTTCGACTTTAGTATTTAGGGTTTTTAAAAGTTCCGTGTATTCGTAATTATCCAAAATTTAAGACCTTTTTATGCTTTTGGCGTGATTATAACATATTTTGGATTAAGGTTGTTTATAAAATTTTATTTAAGGCGGGCATTATGAAGCATTTGTCTATTAGGGATATCAAAACCTGCTTAATATTTCCGTGATTAATCAGTTTAAGCTCCGTCGAGAGATCGGGCAAAGGGTCGTTTAGTAGCAGTTTTAGCTTTGCTTCTTCTAGCTTTAACTTTTTACAATCGACTTTTTTGTCTTCAAGCATAGACACCACTAATCTTAGCTTTTCTTTTGTCATTTCGCTTTGCACGAAAGCACCTTATACACGATGATAGAACATAAAAAAGCTGCAATAGAGCAGGCAAAATACGCCCAAATTTCTCCGATAGTTTTTTCAAGAAGCGCGTACAGCCCTAGCAAAAAGAATACTAAGCCTATAATGCAAATCACGCCCGTAATTATATTTAGTAAAACCGAATTGGCGCTCTTTAAAAAAGAGCGCCTAATATCGCTAGCTTGAGCGTCTACGAGCTCTACTACCGAAACTATAAATTCAGATATGCCGGCCATTATTTTTTCAGCAACCAAGCGAGCAAAAATCCGACGCCCGCAGCAATAGCGACGCTTTTTATCGGGTCTTGTTTTATAGTGTCATTTACGCTTTCTATGCCGTCTTTGCCTTTGAGCCTTAGATCATCTATATATTTTTTGATCTCATTGCTGTTTAGCTGATCTAGAATTTTATCTTTAGCAGACTCTGCACGCTCTGCACCTATATTTTTGATGGACTTCATAATCTCTTTAAAATCCGCTTTTAAAGAGTCGATATCCTTTTTCAAAGAATCTAAATTTGTCTCTTGAGTAGCCATTTTCGCTCCTTTTGAAGTATATTTTAGAGCTAAAGCTCACGGTAGATTTTAGTACTTATTGATTAACGCTCGCTAAATAGACCGCCCTTTTGCGCTTAATTTATACCTTTAATATTTTTTGATATAATTGTCAGCCTTAATATTTTATATTGAAAAGAGAGAACAATGCAGATCATTAGAAGCGTAGAGGAGCTAAAAAGCTTCAGAACGGCGGCAAGCGGCAGCGTGGGCTTCGTGCCTACGATGGGGGCTTTGCACGCGGGGCATGCGAGCCTCATAAAAAGGGCGCGAAACGAAAACGATATCGTAATCGTCTCGGCATTCCTCAATCCGGCGCAGTTTTTGCCTGGCGAGGATCTAAATAGCTACCCAAAAAACGAAGCGGGCGATATTAAAATTTGTGAAAGCCTCGATGTTAACGCGCTTTTTATCCCGAGCGTAGATGAAATTTACGGCTCTTGTGAGCCCGGTATTATCGCGCCTAAGCCGTTAAGCGAAATTTTGGAGGGCAAGACGCGCCCGGGGCACTTTAACGGAGTACTTAAGGTGCTAAATAAGTTTTTTAATCTCGTGCGTCCGCTCAACGTATATATGGGCAAAAAAGACGCTCAGCAGCTTTTCATCGTGCAAAATATGGTAAAGAGCTTTTTTATGGATATCAATATCGTGCCCTGTGAGATCGTGCGCGAGAGCGACGGCCTGGCGCTTAGCTCACGCAACGCCTATCTGGACGAGGAGGGCAAGCTTATGGCGCTTAAGCTTTCGCGCTCCTTGCTAAATGCCAGCTCGCTTATTAAAAAAGGCGAGATCAGCCTAAACATCGTCCGCGAAAAGATGCTTAGCGTGCTTGAGCCGCTGGCGGTAGATTACATAGCGTTCGTGGATTATAAATTTAATGAAATTTCGCAGATTAAGTCGGGAGATACTATCATTTTAGTAGCCGCCAAGGTAGGCACGACCCGTCTGATCGATAATATCTGGCTGTAGATGGCGAAGCTTCATCTCGTCTCGCTGGGCTGCAATAAAAATTTGATCGACTCCGAGATCATGCTTGGACGCCTGCAAAACTACGAGATAACGCCAGATGTCGCCTCTGCCGACGTCATCATCGTAAATACCTGCGGCTTTATAAACTCGGCCAAAGAGGAGAGTATCCGCGCGATCCTAGATATGCACGAAGCGCGTAAAAAAGGCTCTCTGCTCGTGGTCACGGGCTGCCTCATGCAGCGATACCGCGAGGAGCTGATGAAGGAGCTACCGGAGGTCGATCTATTTACCGGCGTCGGAGACTACGACAAGATCGATGAAATCATCCTAAAAAAGCAAAATTTATTTAGCCCGGATACCTACCTGCAAGCAAGCGAAGAGCGCGTGATAACGGGCTCAAACTACCACGCCTACATCAAAATTTCAGAAGGCTGTAATCAAAAATGCAGCTTTTGCGCGATCCCAACCTTTAAGGGCAAGCTAAAATCCCGCGCGCTCGAAAACATCGTCCTGGAAGTGCAAAAACTCGTAAAAAAGGGCTACTACGACTTTAGCTTTCTCTCGCAAGACAGCAGCTCGTATATGCGCGATCACGCGGTTAGCGACGGACTCATCTCGCTAATTGGCGCGGTTGAGAAGATAGAAGGCGTCAAAACCGCGCGCATACTCTATCTCTATCCGAGCACGACCTCAAACGCGCTAGTGGAGCGCATCATAGCTTCGCCAGTGTTTGTGAACTACTTTGATATGCCGATCCAGCACGCAAGCGACAAGATGCTAAAAATCATGAGGCGAGGAAGCGGCGCGGCGCGGATCAAAGAGCTTTTAAATTTGATGAAAAAGGCGCATGGTGCGTTTTTGCGAACGGGCGTCATCGTCGGACATCCGGGCGAGAGCGAAGCCGAATTTGACGAACTTTGCGCGTTTTTGCAGGAGTTTAAATTTGACCGCGTTTCGGCGTTTGCCTACTCGAAAGAAGAGGACACGCTCTCGTATGAGATGGAGCAGGTGCCGGCCAAAATCATCTCAAAGCGCCTAAGCAAAATCGAAAAGATCACTCGCGCCGCGATCGAGGCGAGCTTCGCGCAGGAGCTAGGGCAAAAATTTATCGTCTCGCTCGAGGGCGAAAGCAGCGAGGGCGAGATGTTTTACGCCGCGAAAAAGGCGCTCTGGGACAAGGATATCGACGGCGAAATTTTGATTAACGAAAGCGACGTGGAGCAGCTAGAAACCGGCGGTCGCTACTGGTGCGAGATCACGCAGGTAGCGGGCAGCCAGGCGCTAGGTAAGATCACGGCAAAGGCCTAAAATGCTAAGCGCACCCGTTTTACGCAAGCTAAAATCAGGGGGAAATCTGCTTGCCTTTTCGTACGGCGTCGATAGCACGGCTCTTTTTTACCTTTTGGACGAGGCGGGCGTGAAATTTGACCTTGCGATCGTGGACTATAATGTCCGCGCGCAAAGCAAAGACGAGATCGCCTCGGCACAAGATCTGGCGGCTAAATTTAACAAACAAATCTACGTAAAAAGCGTGCAGCTGGGCGAGTCAAATTTCGAGCACGAAGCACGCGCGGCTAGATATGATTTTTTCGCCGAGATCTGCCGCGAGCGGGGCTATGAAAATTTGATCTTAGCGCATCAGTTTGACGATAAATTTGAGTGGTTTTTGATGCAGCTTGGCCGCGGCGCAGGGCTTAGCGAGCTACTGGGTATGCAGGAGCTTGAGACTCGCGAGGACTACGTGATCGCTCGTCCGCTTCTAGGCGTGCGAAAGTGCGAGCTGGAGCGATTTTTGCAGGGACGAAATCTTAAATACTTCACCGACGAGACGAATTCAACGGACCGATTTAAACGCGGATTTGTTCGCGCGAAATTTAGTGAGCCATTTTTAAACGAGTACTTTGGCGGCGTGAAAAAAAGCTTTGAATTTTTGGCAGCCGATGCGCTAAATTTAACTCCCGAAATTTCTAATCTAGCAGCAAAAATTTATCTCGTAAGACGCGGTGTAAACGAGATTCGCGGCGTGGGTCTTGCCTGCAAGCGGCTAGGGCTCGTACTAAGCTCGGCGCAGCGAAACGAATGCGCGCGCTGCCTAGAAAAAGGCTCGGACTGCGTGCTTGGCGGCAAGGTAGCCGTGGGTGCGGGCAAAAATTTCATTTTTGTGACGCCATATATCAAAGCCGCGATGGACAAGAAATTTAAAGAAGCGTGCCGTACCCTAAAAATTCCGCCGATAAACCGCGGATTTTTATTTGCCGCGGGAGCGGATCTTGCGCTATTTGAGGAGCTTTTATGAGCGTTTATTTTACCTCCGATCTACACTTCGGCCACGAGCTGGTGCTGAAAAAATACCCGAATTTTAGAAAAGGCGCGAACGTAGCCGAGATGGATGAAAATCTCATCGCCGCTTGGAATGCGCTTGTTACACCCGAGGATCTTGTCTATAATCTCGGCGACGTCTCCTTTCACAAGGATTTTGCGCACACTTGCGAGTTACTTCGCAGACTAAACGGGCGACATTTTTTGGTGCTCGGCAACCACGATGGGCGCATCGCCGCGATGAAAAACGAACTGCTAAGCGGACGCAAGACGGACGGCAATTTTATGTTTGAGCAGATCGTGGGATATGCCTTTGTGCGCCTATCGCATAAGAGAGCGGCTCTGTCTCACTATCCGATGATCGAGTGGGCAAACTGCCATTATGGCGCGCTGATGCTCTATGGTCACCTGCACGCAGATATCGCTGAGGTTTCTGGCAGAGCGCTAAACGTAGGTTTTGATCTGCACGGCAAAATTTTAAGCGAGGATGAGGTGTGGTCGTATCTGAAAGATATCCCGCCCAAGGCTCATCACGCAAGCGAGCTAGAAGGCATTAGCGATAGCGACGACGTGGAACAAAGGCGGATTCTGATAGAAAATTTTTTACGTAAAATTAATCTGGATTCGTAAAAAATAGAATTTGCGGCAAATGAGTTTAAATTTAAAAGCGAGCCGTTTAAATACTGATTATTTTACCCAGTCAAAATCCATTATGTAACGCGAGATAAATTTAATAAAGCGCAGCACAAACGAGCACTAAATCGCATCAAGCAAGCGCAGCCTTGCAAAGCTGAAGATTAAATTTTAAAATTCTGCCTCGGTATGGAGCGAGATATTTGATCTACCGGGCTTCCAGCATCGCGATTTTGTTAATGTAATCGGCAAAATTTAGATTTTTTAGGTTCGTTTTGATGTAGATGCGCGTGAAAATCACATAGCCGATCTCGTTGCTGAGCGTGCCGTCGGAGTAGATGAAAACATTAGTGAGAAACTCGCTATTTTCGGTTTTGTAGAAGGTTTCGATCTGAAAATTTAAAAGCTCGTAAAAAAGCTCGTCCGCGTCGTTCATCGCGGCCTGCATCTCCTCGTCGATGCGCACCATATCGGCATAGAGTACGCGTTCTTGGTTGGCGACAACGAAACACGCTCGGTTATTGAATTTCAGCGCAAACATCGCCATATTTTCAAAATCGCTTTGATTTTTCAGTAGGAAGTATAAAATTTTAAATAGACTGGTGTGCGAGCCGAAGCTCGTGCTGAAGGCCTCATCCGCAGCCTGCGCGCTTGAGCGCGGAAATTCCACGATGAAGCTATCATCGACTTTTTGATAAATACAGCTATCTTTAGGCGCATAATCCTCGCTAAAATGCACTCTTTGGCGCTCGTCGTCGATCAGGACGCAAGAGATTAAATTTTTCTCGCCCAGATCCGCAAAGCCCGCCAGCGAGGTAACCAGATCGTTCTCCGGCGATATTGGGAAGCGGTCTGATCTCTCGTCCACGATCCTTCTGCCGAAGCCCAATTTTCTATAAAAAAACTCGCATGCGCCGGCACTTTTAGCGACGCTGAGGAATGATTTTGCCTTAAATAGTGCCATTTTCTCTCCTAAAATCGCAATTATACCAAAAGACTATTATTTCAAACTAAAATTTAGCGTCCTGCTCGGCGCTTGCAAAAAGCAGTCGCCTGATCGCCTCTTTGCCATCTTCAAGGCCAAGTCCTTCTAAATTTAACGGCGCGCTGAGGCTGTAATTTATGCGCGAAAAGGGCTTTGGCAAGACCATCTCGTCCCAGCTGCGAAATTTCCAAAAACTGCTCGCTTCGTAATTTAGCGCGTAAATATCTAAGCTTAGCCGCTGTGCAAGGATTACGGCTCCGTCCGCGACGCTGTGAAGCGGCCCGCGCGGGCCGTCGGGAGTGATGATGACGTCGGTGCCGTTTTTTATCTCTTTGATCGCGCCCATAAGTGCGCGCGCGCCGCCCTTGAAGCTACTACCGCGGATCGCGCCGATGCCGAAATGCAAGATCACGCGCGTGATGATCTCGCCGTCTTTATGATCGCTGATAATGACCTTGGCTCGCTTAGCATTACCGAAATCCCGCAGCCACCAGCGCCTATAAGCAAAGCTCATCATCGCTAGCCTTCCGTGCCAAAACACGACGACGCAGGGCTTTTCGGGCAGCCTCGTGGGTGTAAATTTAACCCTGCACGTTAAAAAAATACACCAAATCAGGATAAAAATGAGATATTCGGCGATGCGGAAAAACAGCCGCTTTTTAAGCGATAACTTTTCCATAAAGCGCCATTCTGGCGGTCTTTTCGACACGTACTCTGCACGTCTTGCCTAACAGCTCCTCGCCGCCTTGCGCGCAGATTAGAAAATTTGAAAAGCTTCTACCGCACGCGGTACCGCCCTCTCGCAGCTCCTCGAAATATACGTCGAAAATTTTATCTTTTTGCGCTCCTGCGATCTCGTCTAAAATTTTAGCGTGAGCGCTTTGCAGCCTGCTTAGCCTTTCGCTTGAAATTTCATCATCCAGCGGTTTTAAGTTTGCCGCGGGCGTGAGCGGCCGCGGGCTAAATTTAAAGGAAAAAACCTGCTCGAATCTCACTGTCTTTAGCACCTCCATCGTCTCAGCAAAATCCTCCTCGCTCTCGCTCGGATAGCCCACGATGATGTCGGTGCTGATCGCCACGCCCGGACAGCTTTGGCGCAGTTTAAGCGCGCGGTCTAGATACCACTGCTTGGTATATCCGCGCTTCATATCGCGTAAAACCTTGCTGGAGCCGCTTTGCAAGGGCATATGCATCGATTTGCAAATTTTAGGATTATTGCAAAAAACGTCTAAAAATTTATCGTCCATATGCAGCGGATGCGGGCTAGTAAAGCGGATGCGCTCGATGCCCTCTATCTCGCTAAGGCGCACGAGCAGGTCGCTGAAGTCGATTTTTTCGTGCGCGTTAGAAAAGCGCTTGCCGTAATTGTTGACGTTTTGTCCGAGCAAAAATATCTCTTTGGCACCGCGAGCGGCGGATCTTTCGGCTTCGCTTAAGATGATTTGAGCGGGGATCGAAATTTCATCGCCTCTAGTCTGCGGCACGATGCAGTAGGAGCACTTTTTGTCGCAGCCGATCATTATGTTTATGAAGGATTTATATGGCGAGCTCGCAAAATCGCCGAATGCAAACTCGCTCTCGTCGTAGTTTATGTCAGTGCTGATAAATTTTGGCGTACGAACGGCTTGCGAAATTTTAGATACGTTTCTGGCGCCAAGTACGAAATCCACGAATGGTGCGCGCTTAAAAATTTCTCCGCCCAGATGGCTTGCGGTGCAGCCGCAAACGCCGATTTTAGAGCCCTTTTTTCGCGCCTTATCAAAAGCTCCGATCTCGCTAAAAAGCTTATGTACGGGTTTTTCACGCACGGAGCAGGTATTTATTAAGATCAGATCCGCAATATTTACGTCGTCGGTAATCTCGTAATCTTGCTCTTTCAGCTGCGCGATAATATGCTCGCTATCGCGCACGTTCATCGCGCAACCTAGGGTCTGGATGAAGAGGAGTTTACTCAAAGGATATGCACCTCGTACATATACTCGTTTTCGTTCAGCCCGTATCGCACTATGCGCTGATACACGCTAAAACCCTTAGTATCGAAAAAATCCACCAAAGCGGCTAAATCTTTTTGAGAATTTTCTCTATCCAGATAAAATATTTTTTGTCCGCTCTTTTCTACTTGGGCTTGCAAATCCTCGATCTTAACGCTTTTTGGCTTAGAGGCAAGCTCCGTTCTGGCAAGTTTTAGCTGCATGATCTATCCTTTCATTTATGTTTTAAACCCGCGAGTTTAGCGAAATTTAGATAATAATTCGTTTAAATAAAAATAAAGTCAAAATTCCATATAATACCGCACTTCAAAATTTAAAATCCAAATTTAGTAGCACGAAATCAAATCTTAAGGAAAAATTTATGGAAAAAATCACCGACATCATCGAGTCGATTGCAAATGAAAAGGGACTTGAGCCCGCGGACGTTAAAGAGCGCATCAAAACGGCGTTCATCCAGACCGCAAAAAGACTTTTCGGCGAGGAGTATCTCTACGACAGCGAAGTCGATCCGCAGACCAAACGCGTCAAGCTCTACCAAAAGGTCCACGTCGTCGCAGATGATGATGAGCGGCTCGGTGATCACAACTTCATCGCGCTGAGCGAAGCCAAAAAAATAGGCGAAAACGCAGAGATCGGCGATGAGCTAAGCTACGAAATAAATATCGAAAACCTCGGTCGCACGGCTTCCGGCGTGCTGGCTAGAGAGCTAAATTTTCATATCCAGCGACTGCTCGAAGAGAAAATTTTTGAAAACTATAAAAGTAAGGTAGGCACCCTCACCCACGGCACGGTCACCAAGATCGATCACGACGGCACGACCTACGTAGAGATCGAGGATACGAAGGCTTTCATGCCACTTAAAAACCGCATCAAAGGCGAGAATTTCAAGATAGGCGACGTGCTGCAAGCCGTCATCAAAAACGTAGCGATCGACAAATCTCACGGCATCAGGCTGGAACTTTCGCGCACCAGCCCGAAATTCCTAGAAGCCCTGCTCGCCGCCGAAGTCCCAGAGATCAAAGACGGCAGCGTCATTATCCAGGCTTGCGCGAGGATTCCGGGTAGGCGCGCTAAGATCGCACTTAGCGCCGTCTCGCCAAACGTCGATCCAGTAGGCGCTACCGTCGGCAAAGGAGGCGCTCGCATCGACGCGGTGAGTAGATTTTTAAGCAAAAATTTGCAAGACGGAAGCGGCGGCGAGAGCATTGACGCGTTTGAATACTCCGCAAGCCCCGAAATTTTGATCACTCGTGCGATGGCGCCCGCGATCGTAAACTCGGTCAAAATAGCGCAGGACGGCAAGGCGATCGTCTATGTAAACCCCGATCAAAAAAGTAAAGCAATCGGCAAAAACGGCCTAAATATCCGACTCGCCTCGATGCTGTGCGGCTGCGAGATCGAGCTTATCGAAACCGGTTCGGCAAGCGAGAAAAAGGTCTCCACGGAGGAAGGTCTTAAAAATCTCGAAGCGCTTTTCGGCGAGCTGTAGAGCTCGCGCACTTTGCTTTTTGAAATTTTGTAAATTACGCTTTTTATAAAATTCTATACTTTTTGGATTTTATAAATTGTAAATTTCGTGTTTTGAAAATTCTGCAGCAAGGCGGAATTTTGTTTTGCACGTAGAATGCGCAGAATCTGAAGCGAGCGGTAATTTTGCGAATTCGGTAGCTAGCGAAATTTATAAAATTTAATGCCCTGCGGAATTATAATACGAAATTTTGCGGAGTACGGAATTTCAAAATTTAAAGTCAAAGCGAAATTTTGACCGAAATTTTATGGCACGGAATTTTAAGATCAAATTTTATTCATGCGCGGATTTGAATTGATGCGATATTTAAATTTACATAGCGCGCAAAATTCCAGCCCAAGCTGAGTCGTGCCTACCGCTCGTATAAAATTTCAACGCCGCCGCAATACCAAAACGCCTTCGGCGCGAGGTATTCGCCGCCCAAGACGGCTAGGTTGAGTTTAAAATACTGCGGCGAAAATTCCGTGATTTTTGAAATTTCCTGCTCAAGCAGCGTCGTGCAGTAGAGGTTCGCTTCGCCGCGAGGTCTTAGCGTAAAGTCTTCGCCGACGCGCCTAAGTAAAGAGGCGGCGAGGCGCGCCTTTTGCTCCTCGCTTAAAAATTTTATCCGCACCGCGCCAAAGTCTCGCGCATGCGCCAAGAACTCCCGCATCGAAACGGTCGCGACGCCGTCTCGCTCGCCCTCGCCCGTTACGGCGTGTACCACCAAAAGCGGGCGCTCGCGCACGATCATGCCTACGTGCGAGTATTTAAAATCCGTCGCGGTCGCGATTATGCGGCTGTCGGTGACGTCGCCTAGGCGAAAGACGAGATCGCCCGTGCGTAGGTTTGATAAAATTTCATCCGGCACCCGCAGCGACTCTTTTGCCGTAGGCGCGCGCGTGAGCATCCAAAGCTCGCCAAGCCCGCCTGTGGCAAATATCAAGCAGATGAGAAACTTTTTCGCTAAAGCGAGACTTTCCACTTGCCGTCTTTTTTGACGAGCTTAACGCCCTCGGTGCGGTTCGTGCCGTTTTTAAAAGACACGGCGACTTTCACTAGCGCCGATTTCTCGTCGCTATTTTGCAGCTCGCCCGAGATGCTCTTTAGCCCACCGCGCTTAGAGGCCTCCTCCTTGCCGGCGCCTGCCATCTGCATCAGTTTGCCGTTTATCATCTGCATAGAGCCGTCGTCCGATCTGTCCTTATCGGGTATGTCGATGATATCAACCAAAGTCTTGGAGTCGCCCTCGTATAGGGCTCTGACGAAGTCCTCGGCTACGCCTTTCGGGTCGCTGCCGCAGCCCGCTAAAACAAATATCGCGATGAGCGCAAGTAGAAATTTTT
>CAUQNJ010000034.1:0-23002 GCA_963519515.1 uncultured Campylobacter sp.
TGGGCTTTTTGGTGCAAAATTTCGGACTTCGCCTAATCAGCGGCGACGCGCAGGCGGATCTGAAATACTTCCTGGGCGAATAACGATCGCTCGGGCAATCTTTGCAGGCGCGCGAACGCTGCATAAAACGGCGCGCAGAATTTCTCGCGATTTCTCGCGCGCCCGTAAATCCGCTCCCGCTCGCTAAATTTTAAAATTTCGGTTGGGCGGGGCGGTAAATTTTATAAAATTTCAAAATTTCATCGCGGCGCGGCTTAAATTTACCGCGCCCCAAAACCGAGCCAAGATCGATCTGGCCCGCTTTTCGCTTCTTTAAATTTAGCCCTACCCGTTTTTTAACCAAATTCATCTTTATTCATCGCAGCTTCATTTAGGAATTTTATAATGCGCTCATCCAAACGAAAGTTGGAAATCAAAACAAAAGGATCAGAGATGACAAAGTTACTAGGCATGGCGGTTTTGGCGGCGGTTTTAGGCGCGACGAGCTTGCATGCTATCACGTCCAAGGAGGCTTTAAACATCGCGGAGAAAAATTTCCCGGGCTCAAGCGTTAAGGATATCGAAATAGATGTCAAAAACGGCGCGACGTTTTACAAGGTGGAGTCGTTTAAAGACGGGGCGGAGCAAGAGATCAAAATCGACGCCGCAAGCGGCCGGATCGTAAAACAAGAGATTGAAAGCAAGCAATATATTTTGCCCGGCGAGGCTATAGATTTTTCAAAATTTGCCCTTAGTATCGACGAGGCCGCAGATAAGGCGCTAGCGCTTGAGGCGGGCTGGAGCCTTGACGGAGTCGATCTTGAGAATAAAAACGGCGTTTGGATCTACGAAGTCGAGCTTGAGCGCGGCATAAGCGAGAAAAAGGTAATCATAAACGCGCAAACCGGCGAAATTATCGGCAACTACACGAAGTGATTTTGCGCCTGAAGCTCGAACGAAATTTAACGTAAACGCTGGCGTAAATTTGAATGTAAATTTTAGCGGCGTCGCAAGCAGACGAGCAAAACAAAATCCTAAATTTAGATAAAAACGGCTGGGAAAGCGCGGGCAAGATCCCCGCTAAATTTGATAAAATAGCGGGCAAAATTTAAAAAGGGCGGAGATGAAAATTTTAGTCGTCGAAGATGAAATTGACCTAAACAACGTGATCGTAAAGCACCTCAAGAAAAATGGATATAGCGTCGATAGCGCGTTTAACGGCGAGGAGGCGATGGACTTTACCGCCGTGGCGCGCTACGATCTAATCGTGCTTGATATAATGATGCCCGTGATGGACGGGCTTACGTTTTTGCAAAAATCGCGCGCCGCAAAGCTCGCGACTCCCGTACTGATACTGACGGCAAAGGACGAAGTGGACGACGTCGTAAAGGGGCTTGATGCGGGCGCGGACGATTATTTGGTTAAGCCCTTTAATTTTAAGGAGCTGCTGGCTAGGGCGCGAACGCTCATTCGCCGAAACAGCGGCAGCGCCGCCAATGAAATTTACGCAGGCAAGCTGAAGATCGATCTTTCTAAAAAATCGGTCGAACTTGGCGGACAAAACATCGAGCTAACGGGCAAAGAGTATGAAATTTTAGAGTTTTTGATGCTAAATAAGGGCAGAATTTTAACCCGCGATCAGATCAAGGAGCACGTCTGGGACTTCGACTACACGGGCGGCTCAAACGTCATCGACGTGCTCGTAAAAAATATAAGAAAGAAGCTCGGCGAGTGCGAAATAATTCAAACCAAAAGAGGGCTCGGCTATGTTATTAAGGATTAAGCGGATCTTCGCAAATATCCCCATCACGGCGCGCGTGACGCTTTGGTATTCGTTTTTTATCCTCGCTATCGTAGCCGCTTTAATTGCTATTTCGGCAGTCGCGGCGGATGAAATTTTTGAGGACGTAAGCCAAAAAAAGCTTGCAAAATCGGTCGCCGAAACCGCTAGCGATATGGAAGAATTCGAGCCTTACGATGACGGGATATTTTTCATAAAATACAGCGCAAACGGCGAGCTAACGGGCGGTCTGGCGCCTAAAAATTTTGAAACTTCGCTTAAAATGGACGGCGGCGAGGTGCGGCTTTATGAAAACGGCGAAAACCGCTTTTACTACTACGACGCCGCGACCGAGGATCAAGGAGTTTGGATCAGGGGCGTGATAAATGCGGACGGGTTTTTTAAAAAAGAGGGGCTGTTTTTGCTCGCTCTGGCCCTGCTCGTGCCGATCCTCTTCGCCTTCGTGCTTTACGGAGGCTACAAGACGATAAAAAACGCGATGAAACCGGTTGCTGCGATGTCCAAAACCGCCCTTGAGATCGGCGCTAGCAAGGACTTTTCAAAGCGAATCGAGCTGCCTGCGGGCAAAGACGAGCTGCACGCGCTTGCGAGCGTGTTTAACTCGATGTTGGATTCTCTCGAAAAGGTCTATCAAAACGAAAAGCAGCTCACCTCCGATGTCTCTCACGAGCTGCGCACGCCGGTGTCCGTCATCATGGCCGAGAGCGATTACGCGGCAAGCTATGCGCAAAATTTGGACGAAGCCAAGGAGTCGCTGGAGGTCATCGCCAGGCAGTCAAAGAAGATCGCCTCGCTGATAGATCAAATTTTGGAGCTTTCGAGGCTGGAATCGGGCAGAAATTTAACGCTAAAGCGCGTGAGTTTAAGCTCTATTTTGCAAAATCTCGCGAGGGACTACGAAAAACTGGCCGAGTCCAAAGGGATAAAATTTAGCTGCGACATAGCGCTAAACGTTGAAATTTTGGGCGACGAGCTGATGATCTCGCGGCTAGCGGATAACTTTTTAAGCAACGCTTTAAAATTTACCGCTAGCAAAATCGAGCTAAGATTAAGCGCAACCAAAACGCACGCGCTACTATCCGTAAAAGACGATGGCGCTGGCATTTCGCAAAAAGACGGCGAGCTAATTTGGAATAAATTTTACCAAGCCGAGGGCTCAAGAAATAAAAGCTTAAACGCAGGCAGCGGCCTTGGGCTGGCAATCGCTGCAAATATCGCCAAGATTCACGGCGCGAAGCTCGGCATAAAAAGCGAGGCGGGCGCGGGCAGCGAATTTTGGGCGGAATTTGAGCTTTTAAAATAAATTCGCTAAATCGCGAGAAATAAAAGCGAAATAATCGGCGTAAATCCAAATTTACGATGCTTTGCGATGAAAATTTAAAATTTCATCGCGCTAAGAGTAGTCCGATCAATCGGCCAGCTATTTTAATATCTCGTATCTTTTGCAGAATCTTTGCAAAACATTTTTTTCGGGGTTAAATAGATCTTCTTCATTTTTACCTAATTCGCAGGACTTTTTGTAGTATTGCACCGCACTTGCTTTATCACCGCTTTCTTCAAGAATCACTGCGAGATTTCCACACCCGCCCCAATTTTCCGCATTGCAAGCCTTTTTGTAATACTTTGTAGCTCTTATTTTATCTACCTTTACCCCTTTGCCGTATTGATACATAAAGCCCAGGTTGCTGCAGGCCTCCATCTCTCCGCCTTTACAAGCTTTATTAAATAGCTTCATAGCTTTTTTATAATCTGCTTTTACCCCTTCTTCGCGGACATACATCGCTCCTATTTCCAAGCAAGCTGCATATAAGTTTCTATCACAAGCTTTTTTAAAGTAATAAAGCGTTTTGTTATAATCCCTATCGGACGCGCTTCCTCCGAGTTCAACCGGATGTTCATAAAATATACCGGCCGCTCCGCAAGCTTCAAAATTGCCCGCTTCACATTCTTTCTCGAATTCTTTAATCTCCGATTTCGTTAGTGTTATACCAAAGGATAAAAAAGCCAATGCGCCTACAATCAAAACTATTTTTTTCATCTCTGCTCCTTTGAAATTTTGTGAAAGTATATTCTTTCGCTTTTTAATAAGCGCTGAATATGCCCGTCTTGATGGGCTTGCTAAAATAAGATAGATAAAATGCGTCGGCGCGTGAAGCGGAGCTAAATTTAAATTGCGGGCTAAATTAAAGTGCGGCTTAGACCGCTCTGCGGGCGTTCGGCTCGGCTCTAAAATAGTTAAATTTAGCGCTAGCGTCTGCGGGGGCTTCGGCTACCTGATTTTTGCGCTGCCGAAGCAAAGTCCGTTTTCGTTGCACTGCATATTTTCGATTTGCGGATCCTCGCTTTCGCCGCAAATTTGAATCATTTGATGCGATGCTTCGTCCATTTTAGGCTCGCTGCAATACGAAACGCCGGGCTCTGGATGCTCCGAGTTAGAACAGCCGCATATAATCAGCGCCGCGCAGACAAACAATAGGACATTTTTCATTCTGAATCCTTTTAAAAAATTTTGTAATTCTATCTTTGCGAAGCTGAAATTTTACGGAATTTAAAGCGTTTCGGATAAATTTAACGCACCCTGCATGCCGAGTACGGCGGCGAGCGCAGCGATGAAATTTTAAAATTTCATCGCGCCAATTCATATTCTTGCGTAAATTTTTAAAATCACCTCAGCGGGCGGCTTTTTCGCAAGATTTTTGCAGTATCTTGTTAGAATCGACACTTATGATTTTTTTGCCCAATTTACACGCCTTGTCGTAGTATCTCATCGCCGCTCTTTGATCGTCGCTCTCTATATTAGAGGCGTATATCGCGCAAGATACCCAGTTCCCCTCAGAATCGCAAGATATTCTATACTCTTCGGCGATTTTCGCTTCAATTACGTCCTGCACAGCTCTTAAATTTTGCACTTCAAGCTCAGCAGGTCTGCTGCAAAATTGCTTTATCTCATCGTTAAATGCGGGGTTATTTTGTAATGCGGGATCCGAGCTGTTTTTACCAAGCTCGCAGGCCTTTTTATAGTATTTCGCCGCTTCTTTATTATCCTTTCCCTCCATAAATAAGGCAAATAACCCGCAAGCAAATATATCGTCGTTGTTATCGCAATCTTTTTTCTGTTGTGCGGACATCTTTACTTTATCCGTATCATTGTTGCTCATAGTAGCTGCCATGGTGCAGCCCGATTTATATCCGCCGTCGCACGCTTTTTGAAAGAGCTCAAGAGCTTTTTTATTATCTTTTTCCACCGCTTTTCCTTTAAAATAAAATCCTCCTAATCCGAAACAACTAAGAGCATGGCCGCCGTCGCATGCTTTTTTATAAAATTTAAAGGCTTTTTGTAAATCTTGCTTTACGCCAAGATCGCCTAATGCAGGGATATTTTCATATACCCCGCCGAGGTAGCCGCACACCTCCTCATACTTCACGGTTACATTTTCATTCGCAAAACCCTTGCCACTTTCGCAAGCCTTTTCCATTTCGCTTATTACCTCCTCAGGCGTCGGTTCTTTCGCCTCCTCGGCAAACATAAATGAGCTTAAAAAAGCCAAAGCTAAAATGATTTTTTTCATTTCTTCCTCCTTAAAATTTTTCGTATCATCTCATTTTTCGTTGTCAGATACTGTCATTTAATGATGTTAAAATTTTTATTACTTTCTTTAATTTTAAAAATTCCGCAGAAGTATACCCCCCCCTTAATAATCACTAAAATTTAAACAAAGTATTGCTTATCCGCGACTCTTTTGCGCTTCGCTGCCGCCCGCCGTAAATTTCACGCAAAAGCGGGATTAAATTTTATGGAATTTTCAGGCATAAAAAGTAGAAGCCAACGTAAAGGCTTAAATTTAAAAACACAAGTCCTCTTTAACGTTGATTTAATGCTAAATTTATATAATTTAAGCGAGTTATATTTAAGAGATAATTAAGAATGAAATGTGCTAAGCTTGGAGGCGGATAGAGAATGCAAGATTACGAATTATTAGATGTTTTGTCCAATAAAAGGGTTCTTTGCCTAGAGGATGAGCCCGGGATTTTAAAAAATATAATCGAATCGCTACAGCTGTTTTTCGGCGAAGTAGTGGGAGTTAAGGACGGGCTGGAGGCGCTTGATGAGGCGATGAGCGGCTCGTACGACGCGCTGGTTTTTGATATCGGCGTGCCGCATATGGACGGGCTAGAGGTCGTTAAAAAGATCCGTGCCGCGGGTATCGGCGTGCCGATCGTGATACTTTCGAGCCACACCGAGCAGGAGTATCTGTGGCGGGCGGTGGAGCTTAAGATCACTAGGTATCTGCCTAAGCCGTACGACAAAAACGCCTTTATAAAGGCGCTGCAAGACGTCGCTGCGGAGCTGATAAATCACGCGCCGATATTTAGCATAAGCAGTGAGTTGAAGTATGATTTTGCCAAAAAGATCATCTACGTCAAAGACAGCGCCTGTCATCTTTCCAAAAGCGAGAGCAAGCTTTTGGAGTACTTCTTAGCGCGCAAAAATCAAACCGTAACCTACGAGCAGCTATTCGACTATATGTGGGAGTTCGAGCAGCCCAGCAAGGAGGCGATCAAGGCGATCGTCAAAGAGCTGCGTCGCAAGATCGGCAAGGATGTGATCAAAAATTTATATGCGGTGGGGTATCTCTTTGAAGTATAAATTTAAATTTATCGTAGCGGTTTTCGTGCTGCTATATATTGTAATTACGGCTTTGGTTTTTAACTTCTACCGCGAGCTTGCGCTAAAAGATACGAGGCGCGAGGCGTTTTATATCCTAGATACGATGAATGCGGTGCGCGATTACGTCTCGACCGTGCAACGCCCGCTAATAAACGAGCTTAAAGAGAAAAAGCTTCTAAGCGAGGAATTTTTCGATCCGAGGCTGATGTCCTCGACCTACATAACGCGCGAAATTTATAAAATTCAGCTCGCCAAAGAAAACATCAACTACGACTACAAGCTCGTGGCTACCGATCCGCTCAATCCCGAGCACGAGGGAAGCGAGTTTGAGAATGAAATTTTAGAGGGCTTTAAAGAAAATAGATACAAAGAATACTCCAGAATCGTCTATGATAAGGGCGGTGCCTCGTATCTTTTGAGCCTTCCGATCACAAACTCCCAGCCCTCCTGTATCGAGTGCCACAGCATCAACGCAGCGCCTAAAAAGATGCAAGAGCTCTACGGAGACGTGGGGAATTTCAAAGGCAGCCTAGGCGATACGATCGCGATGATAAGCTTTAAAATTCCGATAAAAAGCGTTTTGCTATACCACACCAAAGAGTTCGTCGTCAGCGGTCTAAGCGTGCTTGCGGTGTTTTTGATCTGTATATTTTGTATCTATAAAATTCACAAAAAAAACGAGACCTTAAAGATGCAAACTCAGCTTTTGATGATAAATCAAAGCCGCCTCGCGCTCATGGGCGAGATGATCGGCAATATCTCGCACCAGTGGCGTCAGCCGCTATCGCAGATCAGCTCCACGCTCATAAATTTAGAGCTTTACAACGAGCGGGGCAAGCTCTCAAAAGAGAAGCTCGGAGAGAAAATTCAAGACGCGGGCGAGCAGGTGAAATTTATGAGCGATACGATCGAGGATTTTAAAAATTTCTTCAATCCAAACATGCCGAAGAAGGAATTTAGCACCGGCGAGGCGATCGAACAGGCGCGTAAAATTTTAAACGCCTCGCTCAAAAAACACGTCATCGACATAAGCGTGCGGATAGAGGAAAATTTTACGCTTTACGGCAACGTAAACGAGCTCATCCAGGTGCTAATAAACATAATAAATAACGCAAAGGAAGCATTTTTGGACGTGCCGCTTAAACGGCGCGAGATTAAAATCCGCTCATTTTTAAAACAGGGCGAGCGGGTAATCACGATCGAAAATAACGCAAGCCGCATCGACGAGGCGCGGCTCAGTAAAATTTTTGAGCCGCACTTTACGACAAAACAGCAGGGCAGCGGGCTCGGACTATATATGAGCAAGATGATAATCGAAAAAAACGGAGGGAGTATAAGCGCTGCAAATTCCGACGAAGGCGCGATATTTACGATATCTTTTCGTTAAATTTAGACTTTATTAAATTTCTCCCTTTTTCACCCTTTTTTGTTGATATTATTCCAATCGTAGAACTTTGCTAATTTAAAAATTTGATTTTCAAAGGAGGAGCCATGAAAAAATGGAATAAGATGCTACTAGGCGCGCTCGCCTGTATTAGCATTTTTGCCGCAGGAGCCTGTGCCGACTAAGGCATGGGGCATGAGATGGAAATGTCGCAAAAATCGCGCGACGTCATCGCAAATCCTAAGGGCACGTTGCAAAGCAGAGGCGTCATATCCTTGCAGGACTACGTCGTAGAAGAGCAGGAGATGTATGAGTGGCTATTTAAAAACCACCCTATTTTTACCAAATACGGCGGCAAGACGGTCGGCAAGCTCGACGTTCACGACCGAGGTTTGGAGTGGCTTGCGGAAGGTCACGGATTTGACTTTTCAAAAGCGAGCAAAAGAGACGACGGCAAGGGCTATAGCTCTATGATGTATAGAATCCCTGCGGGCTCTTCGCTACAATTTCCGAATAAATTTATAGGTTCGGCAAAATGCGGCGAGTGCCACCCTGCGCAGTACGAGGTATGGAGCAGATCGCGCCACGCCACTACTATCCGCTTCCCTGGCGAGCACCCGGAGGTCAATAACAACCTAACCGAGCCGGTATTTAGCCCGGATACGGCGTCTATCTTGCCTCAGGGTATCACCCCGGACGTTATTTATGCGACCGTAGGACACCTAAGAACTAAATTCGGCTACGTAGATGCGTGGCTTCTACGCGGAACCTATCACGTAGAGGGCGGTTTGTTACGAGACGGCACAGGTCAGATCGTAGCGGGCGGTAACCAATTCCAAAGGACTTGGGCGTTAAATTTAGACGACGAGACGGTTAAAAAGATCAAAAAGATCGCTCCGGAATTCCCGGAAACCCTAGCCGACTATGGCGATAACGGTGGCTACGTAAGAGGTCTTGCGTCGTATGCTGCGAAATACAAAAAATCGATGTTTTTCCAAGCGAACGGCTCGTACTGCGAGGTCTGCCATCCGTTTAAATTCGACTTCAAAACCAAGAAGGAATTTTATGCCGCTTTGGGTAACGCAAAAGAGCTTCAAAAGCACACTATCTCCAAAGGCGTAAGCTGCGAAGAGTGCCACGGAGCGGGCGGTCACCTTGACGGCGCTACAAATTTTAGAACCTCAAACTGCGAACGCTGCCACCAAAGATTTAACTATAGCCCTGATTTAGCACGCGCTAATCCGCTAAACAACGGCAAGCCCGATCTATCTCTAAGCTCTAAATTTAAATCTATGGGACCAGGCTGCGGCTCCGAGGGCTCTCAATCTTACTTCACCGCTCACTACGATAAGGGTATGCGCTGCGTAACCTGCCACGATCCGCACGATAATACGGGACCGGTCGTAGGCGACAAGAGCGTCAAGGGCGTAAATTACAACTCCGAGCAGGGATATTTAAGTGCGTTTTACTCAAGACCGAAGATTACGAAAGAGTGCAAGGACTGCCACCAAGAGCAAGCCTACATCGCTGCAAGAGCCGATACGCATAAAGATAACACTTGCGCATCTTGCCACATGCCGTTTATGATGAGCTGCGAGAACTTCTACGCTATTCAGTTCCAAGACAATGCGGGATTCGATACTCAAAGAAGATCGCACATCTGGAAGATCGACATCGATCCTGCTAGAAAATCTCTAGTCGCAGGCGAGGCCGCTAAAGGTCCAAGAGATGCGAAAGATTGGCACTTCCAAAGAAATAAAGATGGACGAAATTTCGTCGATCTTATGTGGTCGTGCGCGAGAACCTCGTGGGCGGATAAAGATATGCAAGATACCAAAGGCTGCCACAGCCCTGTCGTTTCCGAGCTAAAAGAGACGCTTCACTTCAAGAATCAAAAGCAGGTTTACGATGAGGTTATGGGCTGGCAAACTCCGGTTAAGAGCGACTTCTCGCAAGTTAAGATCGGTATTCAGGGAATTTACTCGATCCTTGAGACCAAAAAGCTTGACTCCAGCGATAAAACTCGCGTTTACGAGCTGATCGAAAAAGCTCAAGACACCGTCGATCTTATCGAAAAAGACGGCTCATGGGGTATGCACGGCTTTAAATATACTAAACAAAGGCTAGAGGCCGCTAAAGAGTATATTAAAGAGGCTCAAAGAATTTTAAACGCAAACCTATAGCCATAAAGGGGGCGGGCGTCCGCTCCCTTTTAAATTTTAAATTGATGAAGGTAAAATATGCAAAAAACACTCTTTTTAGTACCGCTTTTAGCCGCCAGCCTATCTTTCGGCGCGGATCTTACGCAGAATGATCAGCGCGAGGCTTACGCTATCGGCGCATCTACCGCGAAATATTTGATGAATCAAATTAGCGGACAGGAAAAACTAGGTATAAAAACCGATAAAGATATAGTTATAGAGGGCTTTTTGGATGTTTTTAAAGACGGATCCAAAATAAAAAATGACGAGATAGAAAAACTTTTAAACGACAGAGCCGCCAAGCTTAATAAAGCAGTCGATGCTATCGCTAAAGCCGAGGTGGAGAAAAATTTAAAAGCGGGTAAAGAATTTATGGCGAAAAACGCCAAAAATCCAAACGTCAAAACTACCAAATCAGGCGTTCAGTATGAAATTTTAAAATCCGCCAAGGGCGATAAACCAAAGCCCGAGAGCATCATCGTGCTAAATTACAAAGCCTATCTGATAGACGGCACCGTGTTTGACGATACCTATTCGGCAAAGTTGCCTGCGCACCTGTCTATGATAAATTTAATCGACGGTCTACAAGAGGGGCTGCTTATGATGGATACCGGCTCGAAATATAAATTCGTAATCCCTAGCGATCTTGCTTACGGCAACGAGGGGATGGAGAAGATCCCGGGCGGCTCGACGGTCGTTTTCGAAGCGGAACTGCTAAAGGTTCTAAAGCCGGGCGAGCTCGCCGAAGCTGCGAAAAAGCTAAGCGAGAGCGAGGCTAAAAGCTTTCACGACGCGAACAAAACAAAGTAGTTTTGCTTAAATTTAGTCGGAGGAGAATATGCAAAAGCAAAGAAGAAATTTTATAAAATCCGCCGCACTCGGCTCTTTGGGGCTAGGCGCAATTGCCTCAAATTTACTTGCGCAAAGCGGCGACGGCGCGGATAAAAGCGCGCAAGACGCAAATGCAAGCGTCAAAAAGCAAGAGCCGAAAAAGCCGCACTACGGCATGATATTCGATCAAAATAAATGCGTGGGCTGTACCGACTGCGAGATCGCCTGTAAAAAGGTAAATTTGGTCCCGAAAGGTCAGATGAGGCTCTTTATCCAGGACAAAACCGATCCGCTAAATTTGAAAGAAAAGCGCTATGTTAGAGTATCTTGTCAGCAGTGCGAGGACGCGCCGTGCGTGAACGTCTGCCCGACAAAAGCCTGCCACAAGGACGAAAAAACGGGCATAACGACGATGAACACCGATGATTGCATCGCCTGTAAATACTGCATCGTAGCCTGTCCTTACGACGTGCGCTTCATAAACCACGAAACAAGAGCCGCAGAGAGTTGCAACTTCTGCTTGGATACGAATTTAAAAGACGGTCACGAACCGGCCTGCATCGAGGCGTGCAGATACGAGGCGATCGTATTCGGCGATCTAAACGACGAAGAGTCGCACATCAGCCAGCTACTGCGCGTAAAAGACAGCCTGCGCATGCATCCTGAGTGCGGCACGAAGCCGAGCCTGCGCTATATTCCTGCGGTTAAATTGGGGGTGTGATATGAACGGAGCTATAAATTTCACTGCGACCTTCTCGCACGGCGTGGAGTGGGGCTGGCCGATCGCGGTTTATCTTTTGCTAGCGGGTATGAGCGGCGGCGCTTTGATCGTCGCGATCCTCGTCAAATTTTATAAAAAACAGACCGAAAGCACGCCGCTGTTTAAGGCTGCGTCGCTGCTATCTTTAGTTACGATTTTACTCGGCATGGTCTGCCTAGTAGCCGACCTTGAGAGGCCGCTACTTTTCTGGAAAATTTTGATTAATTATAACTTTACATCGGTTATGTCCGTGGGCGTGGCGGCGCTTTGCGTCTATATCCCGCTTACCTTCGTTGCCTGCCTTTATGCGTTTGAAGAGTGCCTTAGGGAGTTTTTGACGCACAATCTTAGCTTTTTAAAAGGGCTTTTCGAGCTTGCGATGAAAATTTTAAACGCGCTTCGCCCGCTGCTTCTTGCGCTTACGCTTGTTTTTGCGGTCGCGATCTGCGCTTATACGGGCTTTTTGATCTCGGTTTTAGTTAGATTTCCTATCCTTAATACCGCCGTTTTACCTGCGCTTTTCGTGGCGTCTGGCTTATCGGCAGGCATCGCAGGCTCAAGCCTGATAGCCGCGCTTTTCTTTAAAGCAGACCAGCACGGCGGCGATCTAAAAACTTTACACGCGGTCGAGTGGCCAGTTTTAGCGATGGAAATTTTACTAATAGGTATGATTTTCGTTTCGCTAATCACTGGCAGCGACGTGCAAAAAGCTGCAAGCGTTGCCTTTAGCGAGGGAATTTATGCTCAGCTATTTTGGCTAGGCGTCGTGGGCATAGGTTTTTGCGTACCGCTAGTTTTAAATTTCGCACTGGGCAAAAAGATCGCTCACACCGCATTTGCGTTCTACGTTAGCGCGCTTGCTAGCGTGGTCGGAGTATTACTTCTTAGAATGTTTATACTATACGCAGGTCAAACTTACGATATAATAATGTAAAAAATTCGAAAGAGGCGATTTTGGGCGTAAATTTATTTAGATTTTTCACTTCTTACAAATTTGCGCTCTGCCTCCTCTTTATCCTTGCCGCAGGTGCCGGCGTCGCAACCTTTTTAGAGAGCATTTACGATACGCAAACGGCTAAAATTTTAGTCTATGAAGCGCGCTGGTACGAGTGCGTCATGGGCGCTGCGACGCTGAGCCTGCTCGGCATAATCATAAAAACCAAAATGTGGCGCCGCTTCGGCTCCTTCGTGCTTCATGCGGCATTTATCGTTATCTTTATCGGTGCGGCGCTGACGCGCTATTTCGGCACCGAGGGCGTGCTGCACGTAAGGGCGGGCGAGAGCGAAAATGAGATGGTGAGCGTCAAACCATACTTGCAAATCCGCACGCAAGACGCGCTGTTTGAGCATCCGTTAAATCTATCTCAGATCGGCGATAATGATTTTAGCTTCACGCAAAGTATAAATTCTAAAAGCTTCACCGTCAAATTTAGCTCCTACAAACCCGCGCCCAAAGGCGAGCAGGGCACGCTTGAGGTAAAAGCGGGCTTTGAGGGCGGAAGCGAGCAAGAAGCGCAGCTGCGCGGCGGCGCGGGCTGGCTCGGGGAACCTAAAATTTTAAACTTTGACGGCGAGGAGATAATGCTAAGCTGGGGCTCGAAGCTCATAGAGCTTCCGTTTGCGGTAAAGCTTTTGAAATTTAAGCTCGAGCGCTATCCCGGCTCGCAAAGCCCGTCATCCTACGCCAGCGACGTTGAAATTTTAAAAGAGGGCAAGAGTGTGGGGGAGTATGAAATTTATATGAATCATCCGCTAAACTTTGGCGGCTTTAAGCTCTTTCAATCCTCCTACGACACGGACGAGCTGGGTACGGTGCTGGAGCTTAACCGCGATCCGGGTAAAATCCCTACCTATTTCGGCTATTTCTTGCTTTGCGTCGGATTTATCGGAAATCTTTTTACCGCCGGCAGCAGGTTTAAAAAGCTAGCTAAATTTATCAAAAATAACGCGCCTGCCGCGCTTCTTTTGATCGCGCCGCTTTTTTTCAGCATTGAGCTTCGCGCCGCGGATGAAAACTATCTAGCAAACCTTAAAGCCAACTCGCGCGTTCACGCAAACGGCGCGTTCGCGGAGCTTTTGGTGCAAGATTACATGGGTAGGATCAAGCCGCTTAGCACCGAAGCAAGCGAGATTGTGAATAAAATTTCAGGCACGGATTCGCTCTACGGCTTAAGCGCCGAGCAGATGATCCTAGGAATGAGCCTAAACCCCGCGTTTTGGCGCGATCAAAAGATCATCAAGATCAAAAACGACGAGATCAAAAAGATGCTGGGCTTGGCGCCGCAGGAGCGATATGCGAGCTTTAATTCAGTCTTTGATGAAAACGGCAACTACAAGCTCGCCCACGCCCTGGACGAGGCGAATGAAAAAAGCGCCTCGCGCCGCGCCGTGCTCGATAATGAGCTAATTAAATTCGACGAACGGCTAAATATCGCGTATCTGACCTTTAGAGGGGTGTTTTTTAAATTTATCCCCGTGCCGAACGATCCGCAAAACACCTGGCTCTCGCCGAACGACGCCTTTGCGGATTATAGTATCGCTCCGCAGATCAAAGGCGTGCTAAACGACTATTTAAACGGCTTGCAGGATGGAATTTCGGATAATGATTGGGATAAAGCGGATGCAGCACTTGCAGAGCTGAAAAACTACCAAAGGGCTACCTCGGCAGCTATACTTCCGAGTGAAAACCGCGTCAAAGCCGAGGTGTTTTACAACAAAGCTTCGGTTTTTAAAAAGCTCGTTTATTGCTATATGATCCTAGGCGGCGTAGCTCTAATATTGGCGCTTTTGGGCGCACTTTGCGGCAAGAGCTTCATGCTCGCGCAAAAAATTTTATTCGCAGCCTTTGCGATATGTTTTATAGCACATACCCTTGCGCTTGCGCTGCGCTGGTACGTCGCGGCTCACGCGCCGTGGAGCGATAGCTATGAGTCGATGATCTACATCGGCTGGTCGGCGGCGCTTGCGGGGATTATATTTTTTAGAAAGTCCCTACTTACGCTAAGCGCGAGCTGCTTGCTAGCCAGCATCGTGATGCTCGTAGCGCATATGAGCTTCGTAAACCCGCAGATTACTAACCTCGTGCCGGTGCTAAAGTCGTATTGGCTTAGCATCCACGTCTCGGTTATCACGGCTAGCTACGGATTTTTAGGACTTAGCTGTCTGCTCGGTCTTTTGGCTCTTGTCTTGATGGCGCTTAAAAACGGCACCAATCGCGAGCGGCTTAACATGCAGATCAGATATATAACGGCGATCAACGAGATCAGTCTCATCGTGGGGCTTTCGATGCTGACGCTCGGAAATTTCTTCGGCGGCGTGTGGGCGAATGAGAGCTGGGGGCGATACTGGGGCTGGGATAGCAAAGAGACCTGGTCGTATGTCTCGATCATCGTCTATGCGATCGTGCTGCATCTAAAATTTATCCCGAAGCTCGGCTCGATCTATGTTTATTGCGTAAGCTCGACGCTTGCGTATAGCTCGATCATAATGACCTATTTCGGCGTAAATTTCTACCTCACCGGCATGCACTCTTATGCCGCAGGAGATGCGCCGCAGATACCCGCGCCGTTTTATTGTATAATAGCGGCGATCTTTTTAATAATCGCTCTTGCTTTCAGAGGCAGGGACGTAAAAACGATATGAAGGAGTAAATTTGAAAAAATTTCTAATAACGTTAGCCTTGGCTGCCGCGGCAAACGCGGGCTTTATCAGCGAGGGCATTCAAGCTCAGCAAAGCGGCGATCATAAAAAACTCGCAGAAATTTACGAGCGAGCGTGCGGTTTGGAAAATAAAGCTTCGGGATGCTATAATCTAGCCGTTTTGTATTTTGAGGGTACCGGCAACGTAGAGAAAAATTTCGAAAAAGCGATCAGCCTCTACGAGAAGGCGTGCAGCGCTAAATTTGCGCTTGCGTGCAATAATCTAGGCTATATCTACGAAAGCGGCAACGGCGCAGATCAAAATTTTACCAAAGCCGCGGCTTATTACGAAAAAGCCTGCAAAGATAACGAAGGCTGCACCTCGCTCGGACTTTTATACGCAAACGGCGCTGGGCTTGCAAAGGATGTCGCCAAGGCGGCGAGCCTTTATGAAAAGGCCTGCACCTACGGCGATATGATGGGTTGCAACAACCTGGGCTATCTGTATCTGAAGGGCGAGGGCGTGCAGCAAAGCTTCGCAAAGGCTAAAATTTTTTACGAAAAAGCTTGCGGCGGCGATATCGGCATCGGTTGCAACAACCTTGGCTATCTATACGCCTTCGGGCAGGGGGTAGGGCAGGATTATAAGCAAGCAAAGCAGCAGTATGAAAAGGCGTGCAACCTCGGCCACTTCGACGGTTGCAATAATTTAGCCATAATGTATGCCGAAGGTAAGGGCGTGAAGTCTGATAACGCCAAAGCAAAAGAGCTTTTCAAAAAAAGCTGCGAGGGCGGCATCAAGATGGGCTGCGAGAATTTGGAATTTTTAAACTCGATTAGTAAGTAAATTTAAAACATCAAAATTTTAAGGAGATAGTATGATTTTACGTTCGTTTTTGGCTTCGGCCGCGCTTGTTGCGCTCGTTTGCGGCGCCTCCATGGACGGGGCCAATAAACCGGCAAATCCTATGTTTCAAAGCGTGGATCCTAGCAAGGCTACGCTTGTAGGAAGCGGCGAGGGCAAAGAATACTGCGCCGTTTGCGGAATGAATTTGGTTAAATTCTATAAAACCAACCATGTTGTAAACGGCAAGCAAGTAGCTTCTCTGCACTGCTTGTACGAGATTACGGAGGGAAAAATTCCAAGCGATGCGCAGGTCGTCGATACGAAAAATCTAAATTTGATCGACGTAAATAAAGCCTTTTACGTCGTGGGCAGCAAGGTCAAAGGCACGATGACGCGTAATAGCAAATACGCCTTCTCAACCGAAGCCGACGCGAAAGAATTCCAAGCCGAAAACGGCGGCGAGATAATGAGCTTCGCCAAAGCCTACGAGATTGCGGGGCAGGATTTCGAGGGCGATAACAAGATGATTAAAGCCAAGCGCGAGGGCGGCGTTTACGCGCACGGTAAAGAATTTTACGAAACAAACTGCGCTAAAACGGGTGCTAAAAGCTTCAAAGCCATCTCCGAGCTTAAAGCTCATCTCAAAAAAACTTGCGACGCAAAGGGTGCTAACAAGGAGCCTGAGTACGACAAACACCTGCAAGCTGCGGCGCTATATTTGTGGGACGCGCCGGCAAATTTAGGCAGCAGCGGTAAAGATGCAAAGGCGAAAAAGGCTGAAAAGATCGTCGTGCCTGAGGGCGCTAAATGCCCGGTCTGCGGCATGCTGGTGGGCAAAAACCCTAACTGGGCGGCGATGATAGAGATTCAAGGCGGCGAGAATTTGTATTTTGACGGCGCGAAAGATATGATGAAATACTACTTCCAAAAGGGCAAGAGCTTTGATAAAATTTACGTAACCGACTACTACAAGTTACACAAGATCGATGCTAAAAGCGCCTTTTTCGTGCTCGGCTCCGACGTCTTAGGACCGATGGGCGACGAGCTCATTCCATTTGATAGCGAGAGCGCGGCTAAGACCTTCGCCAAAGATCATGGAGGCAAGAGCGTACTTAAATTTGACGAGATCAAAGAGAGCGTAATAGAAGGGCTATGAGGCTCATTTGCGCTTTAATGATCTTTTTTGCCGCCCTTTACGCGCTCATCGCGGTACATTACGTAAGCTTTGATCGCGCAAAGGGCGAGCAGTGCCTACAAAAGCTCGCACGCGAGATAAAGGACGTGCGGCTCTCAAGCAGCTTTAAGAGCAAGGCCTACGCGGAGTTCGTCTATGATAAGTAAAAACTTCATCGACTACTCCGTAACTCTGCTGCGAAAAGACAGAGCCGATCACTCCTTTAGCTTCGCGATCTTCGCCTTTATCGTTTTTATTTTAAGCTCGGTGCTTTTCATCTCGGGCTCCATTCAAAACGATCTTGAAAAGGTCATCAAGCTCAGACCCGACATCGTCGTAGAGGCTCTACGCGCGGGCAAACGCGACCTGATGCACGACGGCTATATCTACGACGTCTCTAAGATCGCGGGCGTCAGCGAAGTGCAGGGTGCCGTGGACGGGATGTATTACTTCGCTCAAAAGCGCGTTTGGTTTCATATCGTAGGCGACGAAAGCCTGAGCGAAAACGAAATGATCGTAGGCGAGGGGGTAAAGGCGGCGATGGGCGAGTGGTACTACGAGGACGAGTTTCACTTCTTGACCGAACAGCGCCTAATCGCAATTAAGATTAATAAAATTTCGCCGCACGAAAGCAGCATCGTCTCAAACGACGTGATCTATCTAAACCCCGTTACCGCACGTGAGGTGCTAAGCCTGAAGGAGGGCGAATACACCAAGCTCTACGTAAGCGTACCCAACCCCAACGAAGTAAGCGAAGTAGCGCTTAAGATCGTAAATTTATACCCCAACACGGAGGCTCTCAGTGCCGAGGATGCGGTAGCCGAAGTGAGGCATCTGTATTATTACAAGGGTGGAATTTTTATGGTGCTTTACGCCGTGGCGATGATCTCGTTTTTCATCTTGCTGAAAAATCAAATTTCGCTCGCATACGGCGAGAAGAAAAAGGAGATCGCGATCTTGCGCAGCATCGGCTTTTGTATAAAGGACATCATCGCGATGAAATTTATCCAAAATTTCATCGTCTCGCTAAGCGCTTATCTGCTCGGCGTCGCGGGTGCGTATGCTTATGTTTTTATCCTGGATGCGCCGCTTTTGCGCGATATATTTTTAGGCGGCGAGCTGCGAAATTTCATCACCTTCACGCCCGCGATAAATTTCAATATGCTCTTTTTAATCTTCGTCTTTAGCGTGATCCCGTTTTTAGCCTTCGTCATCATCCCATCCTGGCGCATCGCTATCGGCGATATGAGCGAGGCGGTCAAATGAGCAAGATAGAGATTAAGCAGCTTTTTAAAATTTACAACGAGGGCAGGGCGAATGAATTTCGCGCTTTGAAAAATATAAGCTTAAGCGTCGAGGAGGGGCAGATCGTAATCTTAAAAGGCGTTAGCGGCAGCGGCAAAAGCACGCTTCTATCCATCATAGGCGCGCTTTCTAAGCCTAGCAGCGGCGAGGTTTTGGTGGACGGCGCAAACGTCTCCAAGCTCGCCGATATCGAAAGCTCCGCGTATCGCCACAAAAAAATCGGTTTTATCTTTCAGTCTTTCAATCTGCTTGAGGCGCTTAGCGTCTATAAAAATGTCCTTGCGCCGCTTAGCCTTGAGCGGCTGAGTAAGGATGAGCTTGGCGCGCGCATAGATGAAGCGATGCAGATTGCCAATATCGCGCATAAAAAAGATCAGATCGTCTCCAGCCTTAGCGGCGGCGAGAAACAGCGCTGCGCTATCGCAAGGGCGCTCGTGATGAATCCGCAGATTATCTTGGCCGACGAGCCGACGGCAAATTTAGACAAACAAAACTCGCTCGGCTTTATCGAGATGCTTTCAAAGCTCAAAGAGCTTAAAAAGACCGTTTTGATCGCGACGCACGACATACTCTTCGACGAGCTAGGCTTCGTGGATCGATACGTGTTTTTAAAAGACGGAGAAATTTCTGCATGAGCGTATTTTTATCGGGTAGCGTGATCGCGTTTTTGGCCGTGGAGCTGATCGTAATAGCGCTGATGGCGATCTCGCAGTTTCACATCGTGCGGATCATGCGCTACTGGGACTTTAACGCCACCTCAAATTTACAATACGCCCTGGAGAAAAGAAACTATCTCATCAACACCATTTTGTTCTTCACGATAGCGTGCAAGATCATTTTGTTTATATTTTTTGCGCTCTGCCTAAACGAGCTCTCCTCGGTCGTACCCGGGGCGATGTGTTCCGCGGGCGTCGTGGGCTCGAACCGCTACGGCAACATCCTGCTGCTTTTAAAAATTTTACTGATCTTCGGCTTTGGGCTCTGGCTTATTTTAAACAGCCTCGATCTTAAAGCGGGCAAATTTCCCTATCTCAAGCGCAAATACCTGATCTTTACCATCCTTTTTACGGGCGTTTTGGCGGAGTTTATTTTAGAAATTCTATTTTTTACCAATATCCCGTTGCGCGTGCCGGTGTTTTGCTGCTCGGTCGTATTTCGCGCGCCGAAGCTTCCGTTCGGCTACACGCAGGCGCTTTTGGCGACTTTTTTCTACGCGATATTAGGCGCCATTTTGATCTTAAATTTCTTAAAGCAGTCGATGGCGAGCTTTGCTCTGAATTTGCTCTTTTTGTTCGTCGCATACTACGCGATCACCTATTTTTTCGGGCTTTACGTTTACGAGCAGCCCAACCATAAATGCCCGTATTGCATGCTTTTGAAGGATTATTACTTCGTCGGCTATGCGATCTGGGGCTCGCTATTTTTGGGTATATTTTTCGGCATCGTGCCGTTTTTAACGGAGCTCATTACTAAGCGCGCCTATACCCACCTGCTTAAATACTCCTCTTTCTGGCTTATTCTAAACGCGCTCATCTGCAGCGCCTACGTCGTCAAATACTACTTCGTGCGGGGTGCGCTGCTATGATTAAGAAAATTTTTGCCGCGGTTTTGCTCGCCTGCGTGATGGGGCTGCTCATATCGTCTATGGATATAGCCGAATCCAAAATTTCCGTGCGCCACGGCAACACGGATAAGCAGCCGCTGCAGATCGAATTCGGCAAATATCTATGTCACGAGAGCGGCACGGTGATAAACGATCTGTACAACACCGCTCAGGCCGTTATGCCAAACGGCGATACATATTTTTTCAACGACATCGCAAACGTCTTCATGTGGCTGATGCGGCAAAAAAACAGAGATGAGATCGTGGTGTGGGTTTATTCGCAAGACACCGAAAAATACATCATCGCCAAGGACGCCTGGTACTCGCGCGTCGAGATCACGCCGATGGGCTACGGCTTTGGCGCGTATGAGTTTCACAACTACGGCAGGAGCGACTACTACTACGACGAGATCATGCTGTGCGCCGCTCGCGGCGAAACGCTGCTAAATCCGCTCATCAACATCCTGCTATCTGAAAATAAAATTTAGCCTCGCGCCATATCGGAAAATGAAATTTAGTCCCGCGATGGATGTGAAATAAAATTTAACCCTACGGCGGATATGAAATAAAATTTAGCCGTGCGGCAAGTAGGAAATAAAATTTAACTCCTCAGCGGGCGCGACTTGTCGCAGATACGGCTCGCCGCTTAAATTTTATTCGCGCTTACCGCTTTCGTTAAATTTAGCTCGCGTCCGAGTTTGCGTTCGTTCGCAATTATTAGATTTGCTCGCATTTGCCCGAGCTCGCGCCCATTCGTCTTAATTGAAATTTAGCCCGCATTCGCTCATTAAGCTAGCCTAAAATTCAGCCTGTATCGGCTTACTATTGTTAAATTTACCCGCCTATGTCCAAACTCTCGCTCGTCCGTCCTTACGGAATTTAGCCTACATTTTCCTGGGCTTATACCGACTTGCTCTAGTTAAATTTAATCTACCAGCACCGCCTGTTCGCTACCCCATCAATATCGCTTGCTCGTTTGCCGCTTCGTCCGCGCCGCCGATCAGTTTAAAATTCCAAGCCGCAACGATACGCGCTCGCTACATAAAATTTTATCTCGCGCCTGCCGCTTGCGTTAAATTTATCTCGCGTCTGCTTGGACGTCGCTGCTCGCGCGATCAATAAATTTATATCAATACGGGCGCCGAAATTTTAAGCTATAATGGCGCTAAATTCCATATCAAAGGAGCGAAAATGAGCGAAATTTTAGATCAGACGCTAGAGCGTGCGAAAGAAATTTTAGGCGCCCAGGCGCTGGATCTTAAGATCGAGCGCGCCGTCGTGGGGCTATTTTTTAGCGGCGTGAAGCTGCAAGGAAGCGCATGCGGGCTTAGCTATACGCCGCTAAAGTCCCTATCAGGCGCCGTTTGCTGCCCCTCGCAGGCAAGCGCGATGCCCGATTCGGGCAATATCGCAGGCAAAAGCGTGCGCTATCTGCTGCGCGATCTGAGCTCCGCCGCGCCGCTTAAAAAGACGCTCGCGCTCGCCGCGCTAAATGCGCTTGGAAGGGCATGTTTCGATAAAATCCGCGCAGATTACGATGTGAAATTCGGCGCCGATCCCTTTGAGCAGCTGCGGATCGAGCGCGGCAGCTTTAGCGTCGTCGTGGGCGCGCTGGTGCCCTACATCAAGACGCTGATGAAAAAGGGCGCGGATTTTAAAATTTTAGAGCTTGATAAAAGCACGCTCAAGCAGGCGGAACTGCCGTTTTACCTGCCTGCAAGCGAGGCCGCAAGCGTCGTGCCGCACGCGGATAACGTGATAATCACGGCTACGACGCTCATCAACGACACGCTGGATGGACTTTTGCGCCTGAAAAAAAGCGGCGCCAAGCTCGTGCTCGTGGGGCCAACCACGCCGCTACTGCCGCAGGCGCTATTTGAGCGCGGCGTGGACTTTGCAGGCGGCACGCTCGTGCGGGATGCGGACGCGGTGCTTGATATCATCGCGCAGGCGGGTTCGGGATATCACTTTTTGGGTAAATTTGCCGATAAAATCACGATTTGCAAGGGCTAGGGCGCGGATTGAAATTTTAAAATTTTGCGCGCAAAGGACTTAAATTTAAAGGAGAAAAATATGCAAAAGTGCGTCTATATCGTGCACGGCTACGACGCTTCGCCTAAGAAGCACTGGTTTGCTTGGCTTAAAAGCGAGATCGAAAAATCGGGCGCGAGGGCGGAAATTTTAACTATGCCTACGCCCGCGAATCCTAAGCTTGATGAGTGGCTGAAAACTCTGCGAGAAAGCGTGAAATTTAAAGGCGAAGTTTATCTGGTCGGACACAGCCTCGGCTGCCCTACGATCTTAAATTTCTTACAAAGCAGTGCCATGGGCGGCACAGTAGAGGGGATCGTGCTGGTCTCGGGGCTTGCAAAGCCGCTTAGCGATCCGCAATTTAAAATTTTAGACGAGTTTATGGATAGGGGCTTTGATTTTGGGCGCATAAAAGCCGCCGCAAAACAGCGCGCGGTGATTGCCGCAAAGGATGATTATATCGTGCCGTTTAGCTTTAGCCGCGAGCTAGCGGGGCAGATCGATGCTAAGTTTTACGAGGTGCAAAAGGGCGGGCATTTTTTAGACAGAGACGGCTTTACGAAGCTTGATCTCGTGTATGAAATTTTAGAAAAAATGATGAAGCTAAAGGGCTAGGCTTCGGTCAAACGCACCCGCTAGATCGTATTTGCTTTTGTGTGAGATAAAATTTTGCCACACTCAAGCCAAACACCCGAAAACCAAGTAGATTAAAATTTTAACGTCAAAGATATTGAACCGGGATTGAGTTTTTAAATGATTAAACGATACGAAAAGCTAG
>CAUQNJ010000035.1:0-22191 GCA_963519515.1 uncultured Campylobacter sp.
ACCTTCAAAAGCTCGGCTTCTTTGGCCTTGACTGCGTCGTCGATCTTGCTTGAGTAAGAGTCGGTGATCTTTTGCACCTCGTCGTAGCCTTTTTTAGCGTCGTCTTCGGAGATCGCTTTGTCTTTTTCGAGCTTTTTAATCTCGTCGTTGGCGTCTTTGCGAACGTTGCGAATGCCGATTTTGGCCTTCTCGCCCATCGCTTTGGCCTTTTTGGCGTTTTCTTGGCGTTGCTCGACCGTCATCGGCGGGAAAAAGAGCTTCACGCTCTCGCCGTCATTAGTCGGATTGACGCCGATATTCGCCGCTGCGATCGCGCTTTCGATCGTCTTTAGCATCGGTTTTTCCCACGGCGTGATCGAGATCGTTACCGCATCGGTCGAAAGGACGGTCGCGACCTGATTTAGCGGAGTTTGCGAGCCGTAATAATCCACGAAAATATGATCTAGGATCGCCACGCTCACCTTGCCGGTACGTAGCGTCGTAAAGTCCTTTTTCAAAGCCTCGATAGCTCGATCGCCGTTTGCTCTTTGCTCTTTGTAGATAGCTTCTAACATTCAAATCCTTTAAATAAAATTTGCGAAATTATAGCGTTAAAAAAATAAGAATAGCATTTAAAAGCGCGGATTTTGCGCTTTTAAATTTTAAAATTTAGAGTTTATTTGGTTGTGTTTTGATCTGCAGAAACAGCGCTTGCATTGGTATCGCTTGCGGCGCTTGATGCTTGCGATTCGGCAGGTGCGGTAGTATCGGTCGCAGGAGCTACGGGCGCTTCGATCTTCGGAGCTGTTGAATTTGCCTCGCTGCTATTTACGGGATTTGCTTCGGTGCTTGTTGGAGCGAAATTAGACTTTGCGCCGGGAGCCGGGATGGACGGCACGCCCGGAACGGCGTTTGGCACGGATTTAGTAGCATTTGCTTCGATCTTTACGCGATCTACGACGGAGGTCTTGGCGTCTTGCTGATAGAAATATGCAAGCACGAGCGTATTTATCACGAATAAAATTCCCATAAATGCCGTAAATTTAGCTAAAAATCCCGCCGGACCCTTCGCTCCAAATAAGCTTTCGTTGCTTCCGCTGTATGCGCCAAGTCCTATGGATGAGCTTTTTTGTAATAAGACCGAAACGGTGATGATGACGGCAAAAACGACCTGCAAAACCAAAAATAACGTAGTCACTATAAAAACCTTTTGAAAAAATTGAATTCGCGATTATAATAAAAGATTTATAAATTTTAAGTTAAGAGTGCACCGCACGAAGCGGTGCATAGAATTTAGTCTCTGCTTGCGCCGAAAATTCTTAGCAGCGCAAGGAAGAGGTTGTAGATGTTTAGATACATACTCACGGCGGCCATTATAGGTGAGGCATAAGTGCCGTTTATGATATTTTTAGTATCGTAGATGATATACATCGAAAAGACTAAAGCCGAAAACGCCGCAATCGCTAGATCAAGCATAGAGCTTCTGAAAAAGAAATAGTTCAAAAGGCTTAGGCCGATAATGGCTATAAGCGATATAAATAGCGGCTTGCCCCACGAATCGAAGCGGGTTTTGGTGTTCATCGCATAAACGGTAAGCGCGCCGAAAACCACTGCAGTAGTTACGAAAGCCTGTGTCACTACGCTGCCTGCGCCTGCTGCGATATATATAGCGATCAGTTTGCCTATAGTAAGACCGGTGATAAAGGTAAATGCAAAAAGCAAAACTAGCGCAATCGTGTTGGCGCCGCGATTTACGGCTGCTTGCATACCAAATATCAGTCCCATCAAAACTATTAGATATACGATCGGATTAAGAGCTAGGCTAATGCCGAAATTCATCGCCACGAAAGCTCCCGCGGTAGCGGCGACCATAGAGGCGGTCAAAAGCGCGTAGGTTTCCTTGATGTTCTTAGATATCCGTCCTTGATCCAGCGACGCGTCAGATACTTCGTATCCGTCCGCATAATTTCGTCTGTCATATAGACTCATGTTTGTCTCCTTCTTATGGTTTATGAGCGGGGAGTTTAGCGAAAGTTTGGTAAATATATAATTAAAAATTTCCGGAATTCTATCTATTTATGAAAGTGATATATAATTTCCGACTTTTTTAAGGAGAAAGTATGCCTAGCCAGTTAATAAGCGGAGCTATTAAATTTATGGAAGAAAATTTCGCCGAGCATGCCGAGCTTTTCGGCACTCTCGCAAACAAACAAAAACCTCATACCCTTTTTATCGGATGCTCTGACTCGCGAGTGGTGCCGAGCCTGATTACTTCGACGCTTCCGGGCGAGCTTTTCGTCGTGCGAAATATCGCAAACGTCGTGCCGCCGTATCGCGTTAGCGAGGAGTACGTATCCACGACCGCGGCGATCGAATACGCGCTGTATTCGCTAAATATCAAAAATATCATCGTTTGCGGACACAGCAACTGCGGCGGCTGCGCGGCGCTGTTTTACGACGCCAAAAAACTTGAAAAAATCCCGAACGTGGTGCGCTGGCTAAATTTAATGCAGCCGGTGAAGGAACAAATTTTAAAAATTCCAAATTTAAACGCGGATAAGCGCGAGTGGATCGCCGAGCGGCTAAACATCATAAATTCCATGCAGAATTTACTTAGCTTTCCCGGGATTAAAGAGGCGTATGAAAGCGGCGAGGTTAAAATTTACGGCTGGCATTACGTCATAGAAACGGGCGAGCTGTTTAACTACGACGAAAAAGAGGCGCATTTTACCCTTTTGAACGAGGAAGCAGGGCTATGAAAAGATCGATAATCTGCTTTTTAGCAAGCTGCCTTTTATTTGCGCTGGGCGCGGCGGAGGATTCAAATTTAACCAATTTCGTAGAGAGCAATTCGACTGCCGCGAACGAAACAAATTCTACGGTAGAGCACAATAAAACCGAGATCAAAAAAGAGGTAACTAAAATCCTATCCAGCTCGCTAGGAAGCGAAGACGGCAACAAGAGCGAAGTGATAGATCTAATCGCGGAAAAGGTCGCTAAAACCGAGACTTCGCAGAAAAAAAGCGCAAGCGACGTAACGCTGATTTCGGTCGTAAACGAGATCAAAAAGTTAAATTTACAAAAAAACTCCCTGCTTGCAAGCGGCGATAAAAATGCGAGCAAAAACGAGCTGGACGCGATCGAGAGAAACAAAGCGAAGCTTTTCGATCGCCTGCCTTTTGCTATCACGCAGCAAGATATGGATATCGAAGCGGTGATGTCCTACGCCGAGAATAAAAAGAGCATCCAAAGCACGCTTAAAAGATACGCCAAAAGGCAAAATTCTCCCGAATATATCAATGCAAGCGCGGATCTTGAAAAGATGGAGATGTCGGAGATCTTTTATACTTCGCTTATGAAGATTGAAAATATGTTTGTAAACGGCGCCAATAGAAGCGAGCTGGAGAGCGAGCTAAGCGGTACGATACTAAATTTACAAACGAGGGATTTTTCCAAGCTTGCCGATCTGAAAAATAATCTAAGCAATCAAGAGCAGGTGGACGCCTTAGATGCCAAGATAAACGATTTGAAAAACGATAAGCAGACTTACGACGAGGTGCTTGAATATCTCGCGCGAAACAGCGATCTGCTCGCGAGCAACGTAGTTTTTACGAGCCTAAATTTTAAATCGGTGATCGATTATATCAACGATAAAGTTCCGTTTAAACTCAGCCACGTAAATTTCGGCAAGTTCATTCTAATCACGCTGATTACGCTGTTTTTCTACTCGCTTCGTAGATTGCTAGCCAACATCATCTATTTTATTTTCAAATTTTTCAGCAAGGGCTTCTCTTTAGATAGTGAGACGATAAAAACTCAGGTCGTGGATATCATAAAGCGTCCGATGGGCGTTTTGCTTATCGCTTACTCGGTGGATATCTGCCTTAGCATCTTTTACTATCCCGTGCCGGTGCCGATTAAATTTGCAAATTTATTCTCGATAATCTACGTCGTGCTTTGGGCGTGGCTCGTAATCGAGATCATCGACGGCTACGGTATCGTCGTGCTCGGAAACATCACGAAAAAAGGCGTCAGAAAAGATGTCATAAATTTGGTCGTTAAAATTTTATACGTCATCGTAGTCATCATCGCCGCGCTTTTGGTGTTAAAACGGCTGGGATTTGATATCTCGGCGCTTATGGCGTCGCTCGGAATCGGCGGACTTGCGATCGCGTTTGCGACCAAGGACATCATCGCAAATTTCTTCTCCTCCGTGCTGCTGCTGTTTGATAACTCGTTTTCGCAAGGCGATTGGGTCGTATTGGGCGACGTAGAGGGAAACGTCGTCGAAACGGGCTTTAGAAAGACGACGATCAGAACCTTTGATAACGCTCTTGTTTTTGTGCCGAACTCTAACATAATGGCGCAAAATATTAAAAACTGGAACCGCAGAAAGGTAGGGCGAATTTTAAAGCTTACCGTGGGCGTCGAATACGGCGCGAGCGCGGCTCAACTGCGAAAGTGCGTAAACGATATCAGGGAGATGCTAAAAGCGCACCCCGACATCGCGCAGTCTGCCGATACGGCGCTAAATTCTCGCGATTTTAGAATGAGATACAGGCAAAACATGGTCTCTATCGATGATTTGGCGGGCTATAAAAGCACGCTGTTCGTCGCGCTGGACGGCTTTGGGGATTCGTCGATAAATATTTTGGTTTACTGCTTTACAAAGACCGTGGTGTGGGCAAATTTCATCCAAACAAAAGAAGATATTTTATTTAAAATAATGGAGATCGTGGAGCAAAACGGGCTATCGTTTGCCTTCCCATCGCAGAGCGTTTATATTGAAAAATTTCCGAAAGTCGAGTATGATAACGACGCAAATTTAAATAAAAATGAGGAGGGCAAAGATGGCTGATTTCGATGATTTCGAAGATGAGGAGTTCAATGAGGACGAGTACGAGGACGACGACTTGCTTAGCGGCGAGGAGAACTACGGCTACAACTACGACGAGGACGATTACAGCTACGACGACGAGGATGGATTCAACGATTACAATAATTTCGGCGACGAGGATTATTAGTGTTTAGATCCAGGGCGCTGCCTTTTGATCCGCGCACGAATAAAATCGCGAGCCTACAGAGTTTGAAATTTCATCACGGCGGGCTTTGCGAGGACTACGTCTCTGCCTTAAATCGAGATATAGCGGACACGCCGATACAAAACGCAGATCTTTTTACGATAATTACGCAGTCGTTCAAGGCCGCGCGCGACGAGGAGTGCGAGTTTTCGCAAATTTCAAAGCTTTATAAAATTTGCCTAGGTTTTAGCCGTATTTTTAACAACGCCTCTGAAATTTACAACCACGATTTTTACTTCGACTGTATCGCGCAGCCAAGCGAGCCTAGCGGCGAGCTCGCGGACGCTTTAGCGCAGGCTTTCGGCGGGATGGAAAATTTAAAAGCGAGTTTTTAAAGCGCGCGCTGGGGCTTTTCGGTAGCGGCTGGTGCTGGCTTGCGTGCGACGAGCGCGCGGCGAATTTAGAAATCATCACGACGCAAAATGCGGACACGCCGATCGCGCACGGTAAAATTCCGCTTTTAGCCTGCGATCTTTGGGAGCACGCCTATTATGTCGATCATCAAAATGCGCGCAAGTTCTACGTGGAGAATTTCTTGCGTTTTGCGGATTTCGGCTTCGCAAGCGACGCCTACTTCCAGGCGAAAAAGCAAGGACTTGACTCCGCAAAGCTCTACATCAGCGAGCTTCACCCCGCCGCATCTTCGCGCTGCGATTGCGGCTGCTGCGGATAAATTCGGACTTTTGCCGAGTAAACTTTAGCGCTGCGGATTTTCGGTTCTCTATGCCCGCCGCGCGCTAAATTTCAAACGGCTACGTCTTTCAATGCCCGTATTTTGCCGCACGGATACTGCGCCATACAGCCTGCGGTGCTCTGCGAGCACTCACGGTCTACCGCGCTCTAAATTTACGTAAATTTTGATCTTGAGTTCATTTGGCGTCTGTAGATTAAAAATTTTAAGATTTTTTATTTGGAGTCCATCTCGCTTCCGCTTACTACGCGCTAAATTTATAAGCATCCATCGCCTCTCGGCGTCCGCATTCCGCCCTGCAAATACTGCGCCGCACGCACATTGAAATTTAACGCCCGAATAGCACGACTTGCGAACCGCGGGCTAAATTTAGCGAAATTGATCGTCGAATTTACCCTTTCGGCGGTTGAAATTTCAGTGCCGTTTCGGCTTGAAATTTCGCTTTAAATTTTAAAAATTTGCGCTGCTTTAGAAGGCTAGTTCATCATGTCGAAAAGACGAGCCGCATCGAAAAGCCAAGCTATGCCGCGTCGGGCAATACCTGCGCGATATCTGCACCAAAATACAGCGTGGAATTTTAACCGCATCGACTAAAATCGGGCAGCTGGCTGCGCTGCACGAAGCCCCGCTCGTTTAAAGAGTCAAGCCGTATTCGCGCACTGTATAAAGTTACACTCGCCCAAAGTGCAAAGCTCAATCAAAATTCAAAGTCATGCTCAAAAATTTAAAACTGCACTTGCTCGAAAAAAAGCAAAGCTGCGTATATTTAAAGTGCCGAACCATATAAAGCGCACTCGCCCAAAGTCGTGCTCAATCAAAATTTAAAGCCGCATCTGCCCGAAACGCAAATATAAAGCCGCACCTACTCAAAATTTTTAAACCTTTTCAAAATTCCAAATCCGCTTAAAATTTTAAAATTTAACCCGCTTTACTCCCTCGCTAGCCCGTTTTTATCGGATTTGTCGCTGATTAGCTTGCCGCTTTCGTCGTATTTTTTGGCGCGCACGAGCCTACCGCGCTCAAACTCGCCCTCGGCTTCGAGCTTGCCGCCTGCGTAGTAGTGCTTCGCCGCCCCCGTCTCGAGCCCATCCTTGAACGTCACTCTAGCCTTGAGCGCGCCGTTTTCGTGATATGTTTCATAAAGCCCGTGTTTGCGCCCGTCTCTGAACATCACCTTCGTCGCAAGCGCACCGTTTGCGTAGTATTGCTTACTCGTGCCCGTTTGCCTACCGCGCTCAAACTCGTATTCGCCCTGCAGCGCGCCGCTTGCGTAGTATTCTCGTACGGCGCCGTCGCGCTCGCCGTCTTTGAAATTTTCGACTACGTGCGTCTTGCCGTCCTCGTAAAACAACTTCCAAGCGCCCTGTTTGCGGTCATCCTTGTATGCGCCAGTCTGCTTTAGTGCGCCGCTTTCGTAATACCATTTTTCCGTGCCTTGGCGCTTGCCCGCTTTGTATGTTCGCACGCCGCGCACTTTGCCGCTTTGGTAATAATCCACGTCCTTGCCGTTTCGCAGCCCGCCCTTATACGGATGGCGCGCGCTTACTTCGCCGCTTTCGTAGTAGTCGGTGAAAACGCCCTCGCGCCTATCCGCTTTATACGCGCCCTGCTGCTTTAGCTTGCCGCTTCCCTGATAATACAGCTTGTAAAAACCCTCGCGCTTGCCGGCTTTGTATTCGATCTGCGACTTCAGCTCGCCGCTATCTGCGTAATAGCTCTTCGCGACGCCGTCGTACAGGCCGTTTTTTAGCGGATATTCGTTTGAGGGCTTATCTCTGCCGTCAAAGTAATCGCGCTGAAGCACCGCGGTGCCGTCCTTTACGTCGATCTCTCTGATAAGCGTCGGCGGCAGCGGCTTTGCTCTGGGGTAGACGACGCCCATGAAATTTACGTCGTAGAGATCCTCGGCGCTGTAGTGCAGCACCTTGAGCGTCCCGCTATAGGGCTTGTCCGCTACGAAATACAGGCCGTTTTTCAGGACCGGCTCGGGCTGCATTACGATTTTTGGCTCCAGGGCTTGCGCGCCCAGCGCCAAAAACGGAAGCAGGAGCTTTAATGTGCTTATATTTAAAAATTTCACAACTTTAGCCTTATATTTTATAAATTACTGCCAATTAAAGCTATTTTGAATTAATTTTTATTCTTTTGCTTTATCAAATCAATCAACCATTCTGGTAGTTGCTTCATTTTGGTTATAATTCCATCACAGTCTATAAATTTATCAGAGCTTTTTGATTTATCTAAAAAATCACTTGGATTTTTAGAAATAATATTAATTGTGGAAGCCATTAATTCTTTTAGTAATTCCGGATTAGTTTCATTTAGATTAGATATTTGCTCTTTATAGCTAGCATAGGAACTCGCAACCGCAACCTTATGAGCATATTCTTGTTCTAACCTCATGGCTTCTTTACGTCTATTTGAGCAAAAGATGGCAAGCCAGATAAAAGGTAAAGCCATGGTTATTTTTGAAAAAAATCCAAAAATCATAATGTAAATTTTATCACCAGGTATTATGGATACATTATAAGTTTTATTTACTCCGTTTTGTATTTGGGATAGTTCTGTAATTACTGCGCTAATATCCTTATTTAAAATTTCATTTACACCAATAAAAGTCCATACGGCAACAGTGGCTATCACAATTATACTTAAAATAAATCCAAAATCCCACCTTCTGACAGCTTTGCTAATTGCATCTCCTTGTTGCTTATATGAAGATGACAAGCTTGCATTTGTAGCTTTTTCGTTTAAATCTTTAATGATTTTATCGTATTCATCGAAGCGTTGTTTCATAGTATTTTCATATTCATCTAAATTTTCAAACATATTATCAAGTTTTTGCTCCAGGCCTCCACTTCGAACATTATCATTTAGTTCGCCGAAAATCTTTATATGAAATTTTCCTATTTCTTCTAATTTCTGCGAATTTTCGATAATTTTTTCTTTAGTTGCTTCCAAGTCCTGGGTTATCTTATTTCTTGCATTTTCTATTTCTTGCTGTATTGATATATCTTTATTTTCTTGTTTAACTACCAAGTTAGTTCTAAAATTTTCTATCTCATTAAAGTATCCATAAATTTTATCTTTTTGTTGTAGAAATTCGTCATTAGCAATACTAAATTTTTGTATAGTACTTTCGGTATCCGCTATTTTATTTTTTATTTCATCCAATTTTAAATCGTCTAGCGATGTCTTTATGGCCTCATTGTATCCCGCAATCATCTCCATAATGGTTGATTCTGCTTGATCTTTTGGAATATATATGGTTGAATATCTAGCTAATATTGTTAAAGCGTTGTCGATAATGGCAGTCAAATGCCCCATGTTTCTATTCCAATTGACAAAGCAGTTTTGAAATTCTCCGAAAAAGGCATTCGGCAGTAGATTTTCATCCAATAAATTTACATAGCTTTCTATATAAATTAACGCTTCTTTATTTCTGGCGAATTCCTGGGTTTCGTTTTCTGGTATAGATTTAATATCTAATGTATTAACCGCTTCTTTTAACTGCTCGAAACTATTTAAAGAATTACTGATTTTTGACATTTATTTTCCTTGTGATAATTAGTTATACCTAAAATTTTAGCACCATTTTAATTATACATTTCTTTTAGGCCCTATACAAACTTAATAAATTTGCCAAATTAAGTCATTTTTAACATATTCGCGACGATTGCCCACTCGCGCACTAGCCTTTCAAAACTAAAATTTGCATTCGCTGGGCTAGTTGAGGGTAGCTTGACGGGTTCTTTGCCGGTTGCGTTTAAAATTTGAGTTTTTAGGTATTTTTCGCAGATTTCGTGCGCCTTGCCGCCGTTTGCGTAAACTTGCGCGATGTGCGCGCCGCTAAAGATCGGTTCTAAATTTGCAGGCACGACGGCGGTCATTTTGGCGTCGCTCGAACCCTTTATCTCGCAGCAGATCGCAGCGTCGTAGATGGCGATGCCGCGGGCGAGCAGGAATTTTATCTTTTCATCCGTGCTCGCAGGCGGCGGCGCGTTTAAAATTTGCGCCAGCACCCGCCAGAAGCGATTTTGCGGATTTGCGTAGTAAAAGCCAAATTTACGAGAAACGACGGAGGGAAAGGAGCCGAGGATTAAAATTTTAGAATTTTGATCGAAAATCGGCTTAAAAGGGTGAGTTTGGCTCATTTTGCACCTGCTTTGTATTCGCCGAAAACGCCCGCCGGAGCGCTATAAAATTTATCTTTCATTTTCGTTTTATCTTTTGTAAGTTTTAAAATTTCACCCGCAAAGCAGTTTGGAGCTGAAGTTGCGCGGTAGCAAAAATTTGGTGCACTCGCTGTATAGCGGCCGCAGTAAAAATTTTGATCAGCCTGCTACGGCGTGCGATTTGGGTCTAAATTTCAACTTTTCAAAATCCTAAATTAGAGTTTTTGCGACTAAATTTAGCGCCTCGCAGCGGCAAAATTTTAACCTTTGCGGAAGTTAAAATTCCGTCCGCCGCCGCAACTACCGCCGAACCGCTCGCGCTAAATTTTAGGTACCGAGATCACGCGCACGAGCTCGCCTTTTTTGAGCTCTTTGACCTCTAGCGGCGCGACGAGCAGGACGCTATCGTCGTCTAAATTGTTCAAAATCGCGCTGGAGCCTTGCTTTTTGCTTTGCAGGCTAACAAAAAGCCGCCCCTCTCTGTTTTGCAAGACTGCGGGCATAAACTCAAGCCACGGCGTCTTTTTTACGTAGTCGTGATCTAAGATTGCGCTAAATTCGGTGTTTTCGTGCACGCCGAAGGATTTTTGCAAAAATACGCGTAGGAACAAAATGCACGTAATGAGCGCCGAGAGCGGGAAGCCCGGGAATGCGAAGATATATTTTTCGCCGGTTTTGGCTACGCGCACGTGGCGGCCCGGTTTGATCGCCGCGCCTTTTACGATTAGGTCAAATTTTGATTGTAGCGTGCTTTGCACGAAGTCGTAGTCTCCGACGCTCACTCCGCCGCTGGTTAGAAGTATGTCGGCGCTCTGTAAAGCCGATAAAATCGCGCGCTCCAGCTCTTTTTCATCGTCGCGCGCGATCGGCATTATCATCGCTTCGCAGCCTAGCTGCGTTACTAAATTTGCAAGCGCGATGTGGTTGGAGCTGTAAATTTGAGCGTCGTTTTCGAGCTTTTCGCCTAGATCCTTGATCTCGCTGCCGGTGGCTAGGATCGCTACTTTTGGGCGGACGAATACGCTTATGTGAAATAGCCCCAGCTCCGCTAGCAGCGCGATCTGCGAAAAGCCGAGCTTCGTGCCGCTACGAAGCAGAAGCTCGCCCTCGCGGTAGCTCTCGCCCGCCGCGCGCACGGCAAAGCCCGCAGAAACAGGCTTTATGACGATGATTTCGCCGCCTTGCACCTGCACGTTTTCGATAGGCAGAAGCGTGTCGCTGCCCTCGCACATTAGCCCGCCGGTGAAGGTCTTGACGCACTCGCCCGCTTTTGCCGAGGCGCCAGGCATCTTGCCCGCAGGCGTCGTGCCCACGATCTTAAATTTTGCCCCCTCGCTTAGATCCGCGCCCTTTAGCGCGTAGCCGTCCATCGCGGCAGTCGGGCGGCGCGGAGTGCTGAAAGGCGCCGCGACGTCGCTTGCTAAAATACGCCCCAGCGCCTGCGTGATCGCGACTTTTTCGATGCGCGAGGATTTTTGCACCGTGCTTGCGAAGCGCTCCATCGCGCTTTCAAATTTTTCAAATTCCATTTTGACCCTTTAAAGTTTTGTATATCTGCTCTTCGTTTATCAAATTTGAGTTGAATTTAACGACTAAGTTTTTATCGGTTTCGTAAATTTCGATCACGCCGTTTTGATCTTTAAGCGCGGCAAAATCGCCGTCCGCGCCCTTTTGGAAATATAAATTTTTAAAAATTTTAGGATCGGTAAGGCCTAAAAGCAAAATGAACCAAACACAACCAAGCGCCGCAACCGCGATACCTAGGGCAAAAACGCCGATCTTGCCGAAGAGTATTCCGCCGCAAAGTCCGCCGATAAAACTACCGAAAAATCCGAACGAATTAAAAATCCCGAGCGCGGCGCCCTTTTGGCCAGCTTTGGCAAATTTCGACGCGAGGCTTTGCATGATGGGTTCGTGCACGTTAAACCCGACGAAAAATATCATCACGCCCGCAATAAATATGCCCGCGGAATGCGCGAGCGCAAAGATCAGATAGGAAAGCACGAAAAAGCAGATTCCAAGGAGCAGAAGCTGCTTCGCAAGCGCCTTTTTTTCGCCGAGCGCGCCGCTTGCGCCCATCGAGGCAAAGCCGAAAACCGCGGCGAGTGCGTAAACCTTGATGAGGTCGTTTTTGCTAAGGCCCAGCTTCTGCACGAGCAAAATAGGAATGAGCAAAAACGCCGTCGTCATGAAGGCCTTTTGGAAAAAATTCGTTAAATTCATCAGCATCAAATTTTTATCTTTTAGCAGCAGAGGAAGCGGTATTTTTTGCTTGAAAGAGCGAATCTTCGGCTCTTTTGGAATGACTAAGAATAAAAGCAGCAGGCATAGAAACGTAAGCGCCGAGCTTAGATGAAAGAGGCTTGCAAGGCCGTATTTTGCGCTAAGATAGGGGCTTAAAATCATCGCCGCGCCGAAGCTCACGCCTATCATCGCGCCCATTATCGCCATCGCCTTGCCGCGTTCCTCCTCGGTCGTAAAGTCGCTTATCAGTGCCGTTGCGACCGCACCGACTGCGCCGCAGCCCTGCAAAAATCGCCCAAAGATCATCGCGTGGATCTCCTCGCTAAACGCACAGACCGAGGAGCCTATGATGAAGACGCAAAGCCCGATCGCAAGGGTATTTTTGCGCCCGATCTTATCGCTTAGCACTCCAAACGGGGTTTGCAGAATCATCTGCGTAATGGCGTAAATTCCAAAGAGCAGGCCGATAAGATCTTCGTTGGCGCCGCGCAGACTAAGGGCGTAGAGGCTGAGTACCGGCAGCAGTATAAACAGCCCGAAAAATCTGGTAGCGATTATAAAACTAAGCGGTAGGACGCTTTTTAGCATTGTTGTGAACCTTAAAAGTATAAAATTTCTGGCGATTATAGCCAAAAATCGTAATGAATTCTTTGATTTTGGGTAAAATGGCGCATTAAATTTAAGGAGAGCGGATGAAAATTTTACTTGCGACGAGCAACGCGGATAAAGTAAAAGAGATAAAAGAATTCTTCGCAGAATATGAAATTTACGCGCTCGGCGAGGTGCTGGATCCTTTTGAGATCGATGAGTGCGGCACGAGCTTCAAACAAAACGCTCTCATTAAGGTTCGCGCAGTGCATGAGACGCTAAAGAGTAAAAATTTACAGAGCGAATTTTTTGTGTTAAGCGACGATAGCGGTATCTGCGTGGACGCACTGGGCGGGGCCCCAGGGATATTTTCGGCGCGCTTTAGCGGCTCGGGCGCGACGGATGCGAGCAATCGCGAGAAATTAGCAAGCGAGCTGAGAGCTTTAAATTTAGACTCCTCATCCGCGCATTACACGGCGGCGATCGCGCTAAAATGCGATCTGGGCGAGTTTTGCACGCACGGCTTCATGCACGGTACGGCGATAACGCAGCAGCGCGGGCAAAACGGATTTGGATATGATTTTATGTTTATTCCGCGCGGATTTGACCGCACGATCGGGGAGCTGCCCGCTGCAGTGAAATTTAAAATTTCGCACCGCACGAAGGGGCTAGCGCTGATGCGAATTTTGTTGAAAAATTTAGAAAAACAGATGCGACTTGCTAAATTTCATTAAATTTAAAGCCGCAAAAAGCGGAATTTAAGAAAAAATATATATAATACGCTTTTCATTCAATCCACGAAAATCTTCGGAGCGTAGCGCAGGCTGGTAGCGCATCTGGTTTGGGACCAGAGGGTCGAAGGTTCGAATCCTTTCGCTCCGACCATTGTGGTGAGTTTAGCTCAGTAGGTTAGAGCATCAGATTGTGGTCCTGAGGGTCGTGGGTTCGATTCCCACAACTCACCCCACTTTATGCGCTCGTAGCTCAATTGGATAGAGCAACAGACTTCGGATCTGTAGGTTGAAGGTTCGACTCCTTTCGAGCGTACCACTGATTCGATAATTTGCGCTCATAGCTCAGTAGGATAGAGCAACGGCCTTCTAAGCCGTAGGTCAGAGGTTCGAATCCTCTTGGGCGTACCATATTAAGCTCATATTAAGAGCTATTTGGCTAATATGCGCTTTCTTTTTTGCGGATGTGGTGAAATTGGCAGACACACCAGACTTAGGATCTGGCGCCTCACGGCATGAAGGTTCAAGTCCTTTCATCCGCACCATCCATTCTACGCGTTCCGGATTAGCTCAGCGGTAGAGTAGGCGGCTGTTAACCGCTTGGTCGCTGGTTCGAATCCAGCATCCGGAGCCACTTGTATTCAACCGCTTATAAAATCCAAATATTAAAGCTGCTTCTATCAGGCCGATCTATTTTAATTTTGTATTTATTTTTTTGCGCTCCAAGGTGGAGTATTAAAACAATACCCAAAACCGCCACTCTTTCCAAGGCTTGATTTAGCCGCATTTTTCGCTATAATACGCATCAAATTTCACGCCCGGGGATGATCATGAGCCTTGTTTCTTACGAATTAAAAAAGCAGAAGCTGGATGGAGCGCGCGATTTAGCGCTTTGGAAGGTACGCGGCGGCGTGGCGGCGGTAGTGCTGGCGCTGTTTATCGTTATGCGCAAGGATTTCGGAGATTTCTCATTTGTATTTTTGTTAGTGCTGCTGGTTCTTGCTTATCCTACTTACAAATACCTAGCCGTGCGCATTTCGCGTAAATTTGAAACGCTCAGCGAAGAGGCTTTTAAAAATGAATTTCTGCTCTGGATCGCAAAGGAGCTGCGCCTTACCTTTCAGCCCTTCGGCGCGTTTTTACTCGATGAAATTTACAAAAACCCGCTCCGCAAAGAGGCAAATCTATGCACTTGCAAGCATGCGATAGTGGGCAAGACGCCCGAATTCAGCATAAAAATAGGCGATATCTGTCTAAGCCGCGACTTCGATAAAAACAGAGAGGATCGAGTGTTTGAGCTGGATAAAATTTTGCATCTCAAAAAAAAGGATGATACCGCGATCTTCGACGGGCTTTTTGCGAAATTTGATTTTAGCGAGACCTTCGATAGCCAAATTTTAGTCGTGCCGCGCGGGGAGTTCATCTTCGGCGCATCGAACCTCAAGCTGTTAAAAGATAGCCCGCATTTAAGCGCATCGTTTGACGTTTATCTCAATAACCCTGCCGCCGCCGCCTTTTTGCAGAACAAAAAAATTTTAGAAAATATGCAGACTATCACTGTAAATTTGTTCGGCAAAACCGAGCTTTACCTGGGCGAAAACAGCCTCGTAATCGGCGTTGAAAATAGCGAAATTTTCAAATCCGCGCCGAGCTCGCAAAGCGCAAAGCTTCTCGAAAGCCTAAATAAGATGATCGAGATCGCTAAAATTTTTGCTTATCTTAAAAAGCTCGGGCAGGTAGAATAGAAACATTTCGATTTAAAATTTAAAGCTCACAGCGCGATCGCAGCGAGCAGAATAAAATTTACGATAACGGATAAATTTAAAGAGGAGGGGCTGCATTATGGATATAAACGAAATACAAGCTCAAACTCGCAGTATGCGCGCCCTATATGTCGAGGACGATAATGAGGTAAGGCGGCAGACCGCGAAAATTTTAAAACTATTCTTTCATCAAGTTATCGACTGCGGCGACGCCCAGGAAGGTATCGAGAAATTTAAAGCAAGCAAAGCGGGTATTGTTTTTACCGATATCAATATGCCGGGCATTAACGGGCTTGAGATGATAGAGCGGATCAAACAGATCGATCCTTTGGTAAAAACAGTCATTTTCTCAGCCTACGATGAGTCTAAATTTTTCACCAAAGCGATATCCATCGGCGTGGACGGCTATATTCTAAAGCCTTTTACGACCGAGGATCTACTAAGCGTGCTTGAAAAGATTACGCAAAGCATCGAAATAAAACCGGGAAAGTTTATTTATCTAAGCGGCGATTTCGTGTGGGACAAGCAGAGTTTAACCCTATGCAAGGCGGGCGAAATTATCAAACTAACCAAAAACGAAACCTCTTTGTTGCAGCTGCTTCTAAGCTCTAGCGGACGGATCGCAAGCGGTCTTGAGATAGAAAACGAGCTGTTTGAGGACTATGGCGAATATGACGACAAACGGGTAAGAAATATCATATCCAGATTTCACCGAAAAATCGGCTATAAGCTGATAGAAAATATCTACTCACAAGGATACAGGATAAAATGGCGATAGTAGACATCAAGAAAAATCATCAGAGATTTGAGACGATATTTTCAAATTCCGGCGTCGGCATCTTCATCGTGGATAAGAAAAGAAATATTATGGAGTGCAACGAGACCTTTTGTAAAATTTTCGGCTACGAATACGACGAGATCATCGGTAAATCCGCGCAAACCATACATCTAAGCGAAGAAAAATACTTGCATTTTGCAGACATCGCCTTTAATAAAGTAAGAAAAAATGAGGCCCTGCAGTTAAACTACGAGCTAAGACACAAAAGCGGCAAAGGGCTGTGGATTAGAATTTCGGGCGATTCCATATCGGGAAACGACGAGGTGCTTTGGATAGTGGTGGATATCACCAAAAGAGTGATGGCGGAGAAGAAATTAAAGCAAAGCAGGCTGAAGGTCAAGCGGCTAAATTTAACTCTCAACCACGAGATCGAGGAGCAGCTAAAGCTCATAAGGCGCCAAGACGAGCAGCTGCAGTATCAATCAAGGCTCGCTCAGATGGGCGAAATTTTAAATATGATAGCGCATCAGTGGAGGCAGCCGCTGTCTGCTATCTCGGCTACGGCTTCGTATCTAAGCACTAGCTGCTTGATGGCGGACAAATTTGATAAAATGGCTCTTTTGGAGGAGCTAGGCAAGATCGAGCAGTACTCCAAGCACCTATCCGAAACGATCGACGAGTTTAGAAATTTCTTTAAGCCCGCCAAGATCAAGGAAGTTACGAGCCTGGAGGAGCTTTGCAATATGGCGATAAATATCGCAAAAGCGATACTGCAAAATCAAAAGATTAAAATTTACGCGAAATACGGCTGCAACCAGACCCTGCTCACATATAAAAACGAGGTTTCGCAGGTTATTTTAAACATCATAAAAAACGCGCAGGACGCCTTTTTGGAAAGAAATATCGACGACGGCGTTATCGAAATTTCAACCTATATCGAAAAATCTTATCTTTGCTTAAGCGTAAAAGACAATGCAGGCGGCATCAAAAAAGAAATCGCGGATAAAATTTTCGATCTGTATTTTTCTACCAAAGCCAGCAAAAACGGCACCGGCATCGGGCTATACATGTCAAAGATCATCATCGAAGATCACTGCAAGGGCTCGCTTGTCGTAGAGAGCCTAAAGGGCGGTTCAAATTTCATAATCAAGCTTCCAAAATGAAGCTTTTCTGAGACAATTTAAAATTTAATCCGAATTTTACGCTACAAATGAGCTGCACTCTTTTTATATAATTTAATAAAGATTAAATTTTATGTAAGGAGGAAGCGATGAGTGAACCTGAAGAGAAAATTTATCTGGAGGAGCGGAAGCTTGTTAGAAGGTATTCTCCGCTCATATCGGTGCTTGTAAACACTCTGTTTTTGTTTGTGGTGTTTTACGCATCGTGGTGGATCTTTCAAGATCCTAGGGGACTGATGAGGATGTATACCCCTTACGTGGGATATATGTGGTGCAGATGGCTGCTCGTGGTCATCATCTGGATCGCGTATATTTTTAACTTTTGGCCTTTTAAAAGAGAGTGGCTCTATACGGCGGGGCCAGCGAAAAAGGGCATTGTCTTTACCGTGATGGTATTTTTTACCTTCTTCGTATTCTTAAAGATATTCTTCGAATTTATTTTAGGCGAGCTTGCCATATCGTATTTTAGTCCGCGAAGGCTTGCGGAGCTTGGTATAACCGATTTTTACGCTCTTGAGTATTCGGCTCAGGCCATTTTAATGTTTGCCGCTATCGCGTCGTGGTTAAGTCCTTCTTGGGTGGTGGCTGCGGATAATTCGCCGTGGCAGAAGTTAAAGCAGCCCGTTAAAGGCTTTACAGTTTTTATCTGGACCTTTTTGCTAAGTATGATCGTGTATTTCGTATTTTTCCACTCGCAAATGGGAATTTTATTCGATCCGTGGCAAAAATACACATCCATCACTCCGCCTTGGTGGCATAATTTCGCCGATACCGTGCACGGAAATTTCAATATCGCATGGATTATGTGCTGTACCGTTATGGTCTGGGTGTATGAAACTATCTGGGAAAGGTATCCTTTTAGCCTTATTAAGACGAACTGGCTTAGAAGGACGGCGTCGTTTTTCGGTATCATAGCGATGGCGTTTTGCTTTTCGTTCTTCTTTTACTATTTGCAAGAGCTCATCTGGGGCGTGCATATTAGAGGCGACAGAAGGCTTTTTGCGCCAGATTGGCGCTGGCTGCACGTAGGCGAGATAGCTATATTTTGGCTCGTGCCGGTGCTATTTATTAAATTTTACTGCAACAACGCGGTCAATAAATTTTCAAAGCCCGTCAATATCCTTCTTAGAACGATCATAAGCATGGTAGCAGCTATCGTCCTATACTATGTCTATTATCAGGTCTCGCACTTTTTGCTAGGCACTCAAAAGGGCTTTTCGCATCCGCAACAATTCCCGATGATCCCGATGATCTGGTTTATCAACGTCATGCTAATAAATTATTGGTTTATGGACGGCTGGCCGGGCTGGAAGCTTGCCGGCAAGAAGGAAGAGGCGGAGGAAGCAGGCGAGGAAGACGATTTTGGAAATAAAAATTCCATCAAAGGCTTGGTAGTGGGCTTTATCATAGGCGTGATCATCTATGTAGCCGTAGTTTATCTAGCGCCTGCCGTGGGCAATATGCTTACAATTTTTAAATAAAGGATATGAGATGAATGAAGCTAGAAGAGATTTTATAAAAGGCGGTGCGGCGGGAATAGGACTCGGCGCGCTCGCATCGATGGGGGTATTTTCATACTCTCCTGCGAGAGAATTTTTTCTTCCAGATGAAGTGCGAAAGATGACCGATTTCGGCGCGATTAAAAGCGTCGAGGTTACTAATATCTCCGAAACGAGCTGGTTTGACAACTCGATGCTGATGGGAGATATTAAAGGCGCAGGCGGACTGCTAGTCAACCAATATCTATTTAACTGGCCGCCGTTCGGTAACGGCAAAGGGCTTGCTAAAGGTAGCTACGAAGAGGGAATTTCACAAATCAAGCATCTTCTACCCGATAAAATAGATGAGGCTTGGGAGGTAACCAAAAAGCTCTCCGTAAATCCCGATAACGCCGGCGGCTACTCCGCTTTGATAGAGATAGAGCGTCTAAACGGAGAAAAGAAAAAATATCTGCTTGATTGCGGCTGGTCCTACAAATGGATGCACGAGTGTTTTAAGCGGGAGGGGATCGATAAGATGCTGCAAAGCGGCGAAATAGACACCCTCATAATGTCGCACGAGCACTACGATCACTTTTGGGCGCTACCCGTCGTTTTAAAGTATAAGCCCGACATCAGGATCATAATCCACGAAGGCTTTTACCCGGAGGGTAGACAATATATCAAAGATTCAGGCCATAAAGGCGAGCTTGTAGTGTTTAAAAAGGGTAGAAACGAGATCGAGCCCGGAATGTGTACGTTTTGCTACGACTGTCCTATCATTACGAGAGTTTTTGGCGAACAATCAATATTCGTAAATGTCAAAGACAAAGGTCTTGTGAGCATTACGGGATGTTGTCATCAGGGCATTATTACATTCTCCGATTCCGCATACAAAGAGCTAAAATACGATAACGATCAGCTCTATGGTCTTTACGGCGGACTTCATATCTCGCCGTTTGACGACTGGGATCCTAAATACGACGATCTAGTTATCGGACTGAAAAGATGGAACTACCAGGTCATGGCGTGCAACCACTGCACGGGCCTTCTGACCGTGCAAAAATTCGTCCGCGAGGGCTATCCGATCGTAAAGGGCACGGCTAGATTTAGAACCAAAACGTCCGATTATCTAGGCAACGGCGATAAGGTTAAATTTGGATAGAAGCATGAAATTTCAAGATATTTTCCCTTTGAAATTTAGATACTCGTTTGAGGATTACAGGTCGCTTATGAGATGTATATTGATGAAATCTCTATACGATAGCGACGTAAAATCCTCAAGCAGGTATCAAGGGATGTATAAGGGGAACTATTTTAACGAATGCTGGAGCATAAAATTCGGCTTTTACGGCGGAATTTACGGCATCGTTTTGCGAGAGGTGAAAGAGAGTGCGGGCGTATTTGAGCTTTATTATTTCCCCTCTGCAAACGACGAACTGCTCGGTAGCGTCTCGCTTTTTGAAGCCGTTTTAGCCGGAGGGCCGGATTTTTTAGAAAAGGTGCGAAATTTCTCCGCGCACGAGGAGCTTTTAAATAATTTTTGCGTCGCTACGATCTATTTAAAGCCGCAAGAGCGGGGCTTGGCGCTATCTTTTGAAACGAAGCTCAGAGATAGGTCGTACGCAAAGGACGGTGTGCGCATAGAGGGCAAGCAGATCATCGCAAAAGAGGGGCTCGATAAAAATTTCCCCTGCTTTAGGGTGTCGCTTGCGTTTATGAACTTTTTGCATATCGCGCTTTGCAAAATTTACGAGCCGCGCTATGAGAGCTTTGAAATTTATAAAAAAGCGGCGCACTCCGTGATCTACGACAAAGATCGAAATTTAAAAAGCAAAGAAGATCCGCTCTGCGGCGAAATTTTTATAAATTTAATCTACGGCGAAGACGCGGGTGACGGATGCTTTAAATTTAACGATAAATCCTTTAAGAAGCTGCCAGGCTCGGCGCCTTTGTTTAAATTTTTGCTGCGCTTAGCCAAGGAGGATAAAAAGCAAATTTTTATGCAAGGCGGCGAGCGGCCGAATTTTTTCATCGTCACCGGCTATCTGGGCTCTGGCAAGACGAAATTTATCCAAAATTTCATCGAGCACGAAACGGCGCAAAATAGATTTACGGGCATCATCCAAAACGAGATCGGCAAGATCGGCCTCGACGGTGCGCTGCTGGACGCTAAATACGCGCTCGTAGAGATTGACGAGGGGTGCGTTTGCTGCTCAATGGCGGGACAGATCAAACTCGCGATTTCGCAGCTCAAGCCCAAAAAGCCCGACAGCATCGTGCTTGAAACCACCGGCGTCGCCAACCCTTTCAATATCTTAAGCGAGCTAAACGAGATCAAAGACGCGGTCAATCTATGCGCCATCGTCACAGTCGTCGATGGAGCGAATTTTTTAAAAGAGCGAGGCAGATCAAAAATAATGCTCGAGCAGATCAAGGCTGCAGACGTCATAGTGCTCAATAAAATCGATCTGATCTCGCTCGAGCAGAAGGAGCGGATACGACAAATTTTGATTCAAAACAACCGCTGCGCCGAGATATTCGAGACGGTGGGCGCCGAGCTCAATCCAAACTACCTACTCTACCGCCAGAGCGACACCTCGTATATGGCGTCTGTTCTGCTCGAGGGCAAAATGCATGCGACGCACGAAGATGAGGGGATAGTCTCGTTTAAAAAGGATCTACCTGAGGGCATCGATAGGCAAAGTTTCATCAAATTTATGAGCGACATACCGGAAAATTTTTACCGTATCAAGGGACTTGCGAGCTTCAAAGATGATGAAGCGCAATACGTCGTGCAGTTCGTAGGCGGCAAATTTGAGATAACGCCTTTTAGCGATCGCAAACGCTGCGATAATTTTTTGGTTTTCATCGGGCGAGGGATAAAGCAGAGCGCTTTTTCAACCGATCTTTTTTAGGGCTTAGAGGGTAAACTTGTGTGTATTTTGAACGACGATGCGGCACGACTTTATAAAAACGATAGAATGCCGCCGCCAAACATTAAATTTAAACACAAGTTGACTCGAACTCTTGCGGTAAATTTCCGGAATTTATCACTACGTTAGGATTTTATGTGGTGTACGGTTTGCCATTGAAAAGTCCTTTAGGTAATTTGTTTTACTTTAAAACGTTATCCCAAAACATCTTCAAGCGCGGTTTTTAGATCGCTAAATTTAAAGCCAAATCCGCTCTCCATTAAGGCTTTGGGATAAACTTTTGCGCCCTCAAGCAGTACGCTTGATCCCTCGCCCAGCATCAAATTTAACGCGAATTTAGGCACTTTAAAAAACGTCGGTCGCGCTAAAACCTCGCCTAAAATTTGAGTAAATTCGCCGTTGGTGCTAGGTTGCGGCGAAACGAGATTAAAAACGCCGCTTTGTCGGTTTTGTAAGACAAATTTAAACACCTCTAGCAAATCAGCGATGTGAATCCAGCAAAACGCCTGCTCGCCGCTACCGAGCTTTCCGCCAAGACCGAGCCTGAATGCCGGCAACATCTTAGC
>CAUQNJ010000036.1:0-21604 GCA_963519515.1 uncultured Campylobacter sp.
CGATAGCAAATCAAGCTCTATAGGGGCAGGTATAGGCATAAGCGGTAGTAAAACACAAAGATTAAGGTTTTTTATCCGTAAAATTCAAAAATTCTAAATAAGGCAATAAGATGAAATTTTTAAAACGATACAAAAATATTATCCTGTTACCTTTTATGCTAATTATTTCGTTTTTTGTTTTTCGTATGATTTATATGGAGATAATTAGTGAGTGTGCCCCGATAAGGCTCTTTTCAAAAAATTCTCTAAGCAATAGCGATTATGTTAGGCTAAAAGCAAAATGTATAAGAAAAGCTTTTGAAAATAACGATAATCACCTTATTATGCAGTATTTTAAAAGAGAGACGAGCGAGTGTCTTGAGATCATTGATGAACCGTCAAAAATCCCACATAATTTGATTAGAGTTAATAGTTTTGAAGAGTGGAAAAAATTAAGACTTACGGATACCGACAATATAATTTGTCCTATCGGTAATTCTAAAAAGAGCGATATTGGCAATGAAAGCAAATAAATTCACAAATTATTCAAATTTACGAAGTTGGGGCTGCTCATCAAGCAAAATATTAGCCACAATTTGAAGCGTAAATTTTAAAATTTGCTATCTTGCGCCGCGCGTTTTTTGCGGCTGCATATCCGATAAATTTAGAAGGACGTCGCAAAAGGCGCCGTCAAAAAAGCGAAATTTAACGCGAAATTTTATATAATCTCACGATTTAATGCGAGGAGATAGGATGAATAAAAAGGCGTATTTCGGGAGTTTCGGCGGGCAGTTCGTGCCGGAGACGGCGATGTTTGCGCTCGAGGAGTTGGAGGATGCGTACAGCACCATAGCGCAGACTAAGGAATTTAAAGACGAGCTGGGTTACTTGCTGCGCGAATATGCGGGGCGTCCGACGCCGCTGTATCACGCTGCGCGCCTTAGCGAGCACTACGGGCATGAAATTTATCTAAAGCGCGAGGATCTTAATCACACGGGCGCTCATAAAATCAACAACGCCCTAGCGCAGGCGCTACTAGCCAAAAAAATGGGTAAAAAAAAGATCATCGCCGAAACCGGCGCAGGCCAGCACGGCGTGGCGACGGCGACGGCAGCGGCGCTATTCGGGCTTGAGTGCGACGTGTATATGGGCGAGACCGACGCCGCGCGTCAGCAGCTCAACGCCTTTAGAATGCAGCTTTTGGGCGCAAATTTGATCAAAATCGGCACCGGTCTTAAAACGCTCAAAGAGGCCACCACTGCGGCGATTCAAGCATGGGTCAACGAGATCGAGAGCGTATTTTACGTCATCGGCTCGGCAGTCGGGCCGCATCCGTATCCTAAGATGGTTAGGGATTTTCAAAGCGTCATCGGTACCGAGACCAAATCGCAGCTTGCGAGCAAGGGGATCAAGGTCGATTACGTCCTAGCCTGCGTAGGAGGCGGAAGCAATGCGATAGGAATTTTTAGCGCGTTCGTGGACGATCCCGCCGTAAAACTCATCGGCGTCGAGGCGGGCGGCTTGGGCGCACAAACCCCTTATCACGCAGCGACCATCACTAACGGGCGCGCGGGCATCATCCACGGCATGAAAACGATCGTGCTGCAGGATAAATTCGGCATGATCGAGCCTGTTCACAGCATCTCGGCGGGGCTTGATTATCCTGGAGTGGGCCCGGAGCACGCGCATCTGCACGAGATAAGTCGCGCAAAATACGAAGCGGTAACCGACGATGAGTGCATTACAGCGCTTAAACTGCTCTGTAGGCTCGAAGGCATCATCCCCGCGATCGAAAGCGCGCACGCGTTAGCGTATCTAGAAAAGCTCTGCCCGCAGCTAAAGGGCAGAAAAACGATCGTCGTAAACGTAAGCGGCAGGGGCGATAAGGATATGGATACCGTGATGAATTACAAAAAAGGAACGATTTATGGATAAGATCAAAGCGGCCTTTGCGGGCAAAAAGGCGAACATCGGCTATATCGTGGCGGGATATCCGAGCCCCGCGCACACGAAGGAGTTTTTGTCAAATTTAGACGAAAGCGTGATCGATCTGCTTGAGATTGGCATCCCGTATTCCGATCCACTCGCGGACGGCCCCGAAATTTTTAAGGCGAGCTTTTCTGCGGTGCAAAACGGCGTAAACGCGGGCACAGTATTTGAAATTTTAAAAGAGGTACAAACGCGCAAGCCGCTCGTGTTTTTGGTCTATTACAACGTGATCTTTGCCTACGGCGTGCGCGAGTTTGTAGCGCAGGCGGCGCGCTACGGCATCAGCGGACTAATAATCCCCGATCTGCCGTATGAGGAAAATGAGGAAATTTTCGCGCTTTGCGAAGAGTTCGGTATCTCGCTCATCCCGCTTATTAGCGTTACGAGCGAGCACCGCGCCGCGCGAGTTTTGAGCCGCGCGCGAGGCTTCATCTACGGCGTGGGTGCTATCGGCGTGACCGGAAGTAAGCAAACTCCGATCTCGCGCCTTAAAAATATGGTCGCAGATCTTAAAAAAATGAGCGATCTGCCCGTAGCGATCGGCTTTGGTATCCGCAACTCTAGCGACGTTCGCGCTACTAAAGAATACGCAGACGGCGCTATCATCGGCACTGCGATCGTAAATTTATGCGCAAACTACGGCGGGCGCGAGCTGCAAGACAAGATCGCCGAACTTTTTAATTAACGGAATAAATATGAAAAAGATATTTTTAATTTTAATCGCAAATTTTTGCCTTGGCGCCAATCTGATGCAATATGATCTTTTCAACCACGACGATAGCGTGGATATCGTCTTGGCGTTCGACTCCGCATATAAGCCAGACATCGTTCGCAGCGTAGATGGACAGTCGATGAGCCTTATTTTAAAGGGGCTCGGCGGCGATGAGAAATTTAACGAAATGCGTACCAACCAAAAGGTGCTTAAAAGCTTTACGATCGCGCCCAAGGGCAAGGATATCGAGATCAACTTCCCAACGGGAGCCAATCTTTTGGTTGACGCTCTTACCCAAGACGGAAATTTAAAACTCGTTTTGCGCGTAAAAAACCCCGCTTTTGATCAGAGTAGAATGAGCGTCAAAAGCGAGGGCGGCGAGGCGGCTAGCGGCAAAAGCAGCAGTCTGGGCTGGATCATGCCGCTGCTGGTCGCGATACTTTTTATCGTAGCGGCGGTCGTTTTCGTGCGCAAGGTCCTAGCACGCAAATCTCATAAAAGTATCGATGAGACGTGGAGGGTTTTCGACGACGACGCAGAGCAGGCCTCGGAACCTAGCGGAGCGGAGAACTCTAAAAATTCTAACGACATAGATCTTTGGGATGAGGAAAATGGCGCTAAATTTGCAGGCGAGAGTTCCAAGAGCGCCTACGATGATTTTTACGACGAAATTTCGCAAACCGAGATCAAAGAGGAAGATTCTAAATTTAAAAGCGAACTTTCGGATAAGAGCTCTGATGAAATTTCGCAGAATAGCTTTGACTCCGAAGACGAGGATCTAAATTTTAAGGAGCCAAGCTCTGAGCGCGAGACTTTGAACGATGAGAAGGGCGCTTTCGGCGATGAAATTTTGTGCGATACGGATCAAAATGGTGCTGCCGATACGGGCATCAAAAAAGCCGAAATGCGGGGATTTTCAAGCGAGCTGAAGGAGAAGCCGGGCGCCAAAGAGCCGGGAGCTTTGACGTTTAAAAAGGTTTTACAAGATGAAATTTTAAGTGCGCCTGCCCTGCCGTCTAGCGATGTCGAGGTGGATTTCGTCGGCAGCATCGATGAGGAAAACACCGCCGTGGTGCTAAGTTTTGGCGGCAAAAAACATCTCGTCGTACTTAAAGACTCAAACGTCATCGACTAAACGGATAAGATCGGCGCGCCTATTCCGCGCCGATTCATTGTGATTTTAAAATTTTCTTGCGAATGCGGGAGTTTCTTTAAAGTTTGTGTTTTGCCGCTGGCGCAGGCGAAAAAGTAAGATCGGCGCTAATTTATTCAGTAAGCGCGACAATCGAACATTAGCGGCTTTGTCTTTTTAGTGTTGATAGTAGGCGCAAATTTAAAGAGAAATTTTAAGTTCGTTCTTGTTCTTTAAGGCGACGGAATTTGAAAATTTAAATTTGAGTCGCAAGGGCGGCTTTGCAGGCAAATTTAAAATTTACACCCAGTTTCATTCAAAAATTTTAACCCGCGCATAGACTTAAAATTTGCGCCGCGCCACTATAAAATCCTGTCTATTTCATTACTGCAAATTTCATTGACCTGCTCACCCTCGCTATTTCGCAAGATAACCTCGTAGTCCGTGATTTCGCGATCTTTGTTATGCCCCTCAATATATCTGAATCTCGATAAAACTATTTTAAAGGATTCCACGTCGTCTAAAGTGTATTTATCGCCAAGCTTGACGTAGTTAAAATTCCTACTAGTAAGCGTCGAAAAATCGCTAAATTTTTGCTTTAAATTTAGCGTATAAATTGCCGTATGAGGCGTATCGTTATCGCAGCGGTTAAATTCGCTCTCATCAAAGGCAAGCGCGAGGCAAATTTCATCTCCACAGATTACCTTTATGTCTTTAGCGCGACTGTTTATACGGATGGTCTGTCGCCAGCCTTCGCCCTCTATCTCAAAGACATTGCGAGCGAGCTTTTTAGCTATTTCATCTCCGACATAGCCTTTGGCTTCTGGTTTATCAGCCCAACCGAGCCCAGAGTAGTTCGGTTTTTGCGGAAAATCTGCAAGCGGAGTTTGAAGCTCGCTTATGGCATTTAAATTTTCCTTTGTACCTTGCGGAACTGCAAAAGAGGTGCCTCTCATAGAGTGTAGATTAAAGAAACCGATAAATTTTCTGACAACTTTATATGCAGTTTGAGAAAATATCTTGGCTTCGTTTTCAAAAAGCGAAATATCGTAGATACCATATTCATAATATTTAAGTTCTCTTCTTACCCACATCTCATCCGGCGAGCGATCAATCTCGTCGTATCCGTAGTAGAGCCCAGGTATGTCTTTCTGCAGCAAAAAGTCGTCGCGATCGTCATCTTTGTATCTAAGCCAAACTCCGAATTCGTCCTTGATATATAGATAATCAAACTCCGCGCCCTTCGCAAAATCGCCTTTGCCTAACCAAAATACGGGTCTTTTTTCTAAGGGCGGCATAGCGGCGACTGGAGGTAAGCTTTGCAGCTCTTTTTCAAATTTTTCATCGATATAATCGCAAGCGTCAGTGGGCATACTAGGATCGCAACCCTCGGGCGTATCGAATGAAAAAAGCAATTTTATAATCACGAGCATATACAATACAAAAAGTACGCAGGCAACGCCTATAGCCAAGGCGGTAATTTTTAAAATTCTTTTAAAAGCTTTCATATCCAAATTTTACCTCGTTGCAGTCAAAAAGCATAAAATTTCGCTTTAAATTTTAAATCCCCGCGCATTATCCTCGCGCCTCGTCTACCGCTTTATTAAGGCTTTTTAGCGGCTCGCCTTTCTTTTGCCTCTTAGCAAGATGACTTCGTAGTCCACAGGCTCGCGCCGCTTGTCGTATCTGTCTAAATTTTAAATTTCGATAAGATCGTTTTTAAAGGTTTTATCTCATCTATCGGTTTGCAAATTTAAACTAAAACGTAAGCGTCCTGTCGCACTCGCAAACCCAGGTCGCAAGTATATCCATGCTGCCTTTTATTTCGTCGCTAAAGTAGGGCTCTCCTGCGTGCAAGCCGCATCTGCTTTGACAGCTGCCGCATACTTTTAGCGCCACGCCGCCGCGATATAGCTCTTTTAGTTTGGCGAGCAGATCGATGTCGTAATTCTCGGGCTTTTCGGTGCTATCTCTTACGAGATCGACCGCGTCATTCATAAGGAAAATTCTTACCTCCTCGCCTTTTTTATGCAGGCTGTCCGCTAGCCTCAATGCGTTGTAGGTATTGTCCGAGCCGTTGTACGGCTGATTTGCCAGGATCAGTAGGATTTTCATTTTGCGCCCCTTCGTTTAAAATTTTATTGAAAAGAATTCTATATTAAAGCGAGTTTGCATTGCCTTAAATTTAAGCTCGGGGATCGGAATGGTTAAATTTAGTTTTTATCGGTTTAATTTTTCTCGCGACGAGCCAAATTTATAGCATCGATTAGACTTTGCAGTAGCTCGTCTTTATCGTTTGAAGCACCGGATTCGGCGCCCGTTGCGCAGTCTTGTACGAAATACCACCAAAAATACCCGCCCACGTAGTTTTTCGCGTAGCGCGGCATCGTATAATATCGCCTCATCATCGCCTTTCTGCTCGCCTGCGTAGCGTCCGACGCGGTATTTCCGCACTCGCCGATGCCGAGCTTTGAAGCGGGAAAGGCGCTTTGCAGATCTGTAAAAATTTCGCTCCAATCGGGCGCAAAGCCCTCGTTGTCGTCCTCGTAGTAGCTTACGAAAAGATAATCCAGCCCATCTTTCATATCCTGCGGCACGAATTTTCGCAGCCACTCGCGCATTTCTATTTTTTGTACTCCGCTCGGCGTATAATACGCCGTAAGCGCCGTCTTAGCGCCCTTTTTATGGATGAGCTCGAATGCCGCGATCATCTTAGCGGCGATGAAATTCGCATCGTTCCCGAGCCAGCCCTCGCCGTTTATTTCGTTGCCGATCTCCCAGATCGCGACGTAAGGCGCAAGCGCAGCATAGGCGTCCGCGAACCTCTTTTCGTAGCTTTTCACGCTTTTATACGAGCTCATCTCGTAGGAGTCCACAGGGCAGGCCATCACGTACGAAACCTCGCTAAGCCGCCTAAAAAGGGGCTCATACTCGCGCGGGCTAATTTCTTTTGACATCACGACGCGCACGGTGGGCTTTGCGGGTAGGGTTTGCAGGGCGCGCACGATACTTTGCAGCTTCGTACCCGTCGCGTCTTGCGCGTCCTCGTACCAGCCGTCGTCTATCGTAACGCCCCAGATGAAGTCAGATTTAAAATTTTGCTTTGAAATTTTGCCGGGATCTGCGCTTACGCGCGCGTTTGCTTGCGCAGATGCGTTTAAATTTACGTCTGCGGGATCCGCTTTTGAAATTTTACTCGGGCTATTGGACGCAAAGTTTGCGCTATCGGCGCTGTACGGTGCGCCGCAAAAGAACATAGCGCAGAAGATAACGCAAAGGAAATTTTTAAATTTAACCACGGCTCGCCCCTTTAAATTTTAAAATTTAGATTTAAATTTATCCGCGCAGAGGGTCTGCGGCGATGAAATTTTAAAATTTTATCTTTAAATTTCATCGCGAGCTCACTTCTTTCGTATCGGTGCCTTTTTTGCGTCTTAAAATTTGCCGCGCAGTCCGTAGTCGCGGTAGGAGTGGGCGAAATTTGTCACGCTAAACATTGCGTAGGCGTTGAGCACCAGGGCGGCGAGATTTATCAAAGCCGCAGCGGGCACGGAAAATCGCGCCAAAAAGGCGGTGGCAAGCGCGGAAAGTACGAGCGAAACGAAGCAGTAGAAAAACAGCGAAACGGCGCTGCTATCGCCAAGCTCTTGGTAAAATCTGAAGAAAAACGCAAACGACGCGAGAAGTCCAAGCGCAAGCAGTATGTGAGCGATGATGCCGCCCGCTAAAAATATGAATAATAAAACGCCCGCGAATATCGCTGCAAAGCCGATTATGGCGTTGCGAAAGAGGCTTTTGCTCGCGCAAAGCCCCGCGGCGTTGTACACGCTAAAGATAAAAAGCACGAGCGCCGCGGTGCTTAGCAGCACGCCCAAGCCGCCGTAGGTGCCCATCGCAAGCAGCGCTAGCTCTGCGAGCGCTTTAAGCGCGCAGGCTGCGATGAAGGTGTATTTGATGAGCGCGATCTCTTTTTCTTGCGGGTTTACGGGCTGCTGATCTCTGGTGTGCAGGTAGTCGTTTAAATCCATATTCGCTCCTTAAAATTTATGCAGAAGTATATCTAAAAAACTAATAGGTAAAAATAAATTTCAAAATTTAGCGGCGCGTGGGAGTCGTGCAAAGCGGACGCCGCACGGAGGCGGGTAAATTTAAGTGATAAATTTTAAAATTTAGAGCGGAATTTAGCCTTAGCAGAGTGGGTAAAATTTTAAGTGGGCTGTAAATTTAAAAAGATGTGAGATAGATTTCGCGCGGATCTGCAAATTTAAAATCCGCAAATCCGCGCAAACTGCTACAAGCGGGACTCGTAGCGACGTAGCGTGTAAAGACGTTTAAGCATCTTTTTGCGAGCTGAAATTTTTTGCTTTTTGCGGACTTCCGTCATCGGCTCAAAAAATCGTCTCGCGCGAACCTCGGTAACGACTAGGTTACGATCGGTCTGCTTCTTAAAGCGTCTGTAAGCTTCGTCAAATGATTCGTTCGGATATACCTTTACTCCAGGCACTTTCCTCACCGCCTTTCAAAAAAATGAACGTGAGTTTAGCGAAAAATTCCTTAAATTTGCTTTTGAAGCGCTTTTTTATACTTCCACACGCTCTTGTTGTTCTGTGTATCGATCAAGAAAAGCTCTAAAAATAGGGCATCGTCTGCCTGCGCCAAGGCTTTTTTGCTTTTTGCGGACGGCGGATTTTGCTCCGGGGCCGGTGAAATTTTGCCGATTAAAATATAATCCGGCTCATAAATTGAGCCCGTTCCTACGGTGTGATCGGTGCGCCTGAAACCGTCGTTGCTAAAGATCAGCTCATCTTTGCTCGGAGCGTCGGTGACGACAGCTTTGCCCGAATGCAGCAGCGAAATTCTAATTTTTTTGCTCAAAAACGCCGTATCTACGCCACCGGTATTTGTGCTATCTAAAGGCTCGATGCCTACGATGCTGAATCTGCCGCTTTTTTTCTTAACGATGCGCATGGAGAGCAGATCGGCGACGCTTTCGCCGGCTATGCGCTCTAAATAGGCGTTTGGATATTTTACGTGATCGATCTCGGAGATAGCCGAATCGTCGGCGCCTTTAGAGCTTTTGAATGCGGTGCAGCCCGCAAAAAACAAGCCCAGCAAAATCGTCAAAAATATTATTTTAAAATTTCTCATACTTTTTTCCAAATTTTATAAAATAACGTCCGCGATTATAGCGAGATTTAGTTAAATTTCGTTTTTTCTGGACAGAAATTCTGTAATAAACGTTCCGCCGCGATTAATTTGTAATTAACTCTTAACGCGATATACTTCCTCTCAATCTATCAAAATTTCTCGGGGTGCTTATGAAAAAAATCATTAAAAGAGACGGAAGTTTTCAAGAATTTCAATACTACAAAATAAAAGATGCTATCAAAAAAGCCTACAAAAGCGTCGGTACCGAGTTTGACGAAAAGGTCTTCGATAACGTAATGGGCGCGATCGTTTTCAAGGATAAATTAAGCGTCGAAGATATTCAAGATCTCATCGAGAAAAAGCTCTTCGAAGCGGGTGATTTCGACGTTTTGAAAAGCTTTATGATCTATCGCCACACGCACAAGATGCAGCGTGAGCACATTTTGGGGCTTGAAGAGGATACGACCTATATCAACTGCACCCAGACGGTCAATGAATACATCAGCAAGCAGGATTGGCGAATTTTGGCAAATTCCAATACCAGCTACTCAAACGCAGGCCTTATCAATAACACCGCCGGCAAGGTTATCGCAAACTACTGGCTAGATAAAATTTACTCTCGCGAGGAGGGCGCGGCGCATCGAAACGGCGACTATCATATCCACGATCTGGACTGTCTTACGGCGTATTGTGCGGGCTGGAGCTTGCGCGTGCTTCTAAATGAGGGCTTTAACGGCGTGCGCGGCAGGGTCGAGAGCAAGGCGCCGAAGCATTTCCGCGAAGCGCTGTATCAGATGGCAAATTTCCTTGGAATTTTACAAAGCGAATGGGCGGGCGCGCAGGCGTTTAGCAGCTTTGACACGTATTTGGCGCCATACGTTTTTCGCGACAAATTAAGCGACGATGAGGTCAAAAAGGCGATCACGAGCTTCGTGTTTAACCTAAATGTCCCGGCGCGCTGGGGGCAGAGCCCGTTTACTAACGTCACCATCGATATGACCTGCCCGGATGATCTAAAAACGCAGATCCCTACGCACAACAACGAGCATCTATTTAAAAATTTACGCGACGAGGAGCTTTTGGCTGAGGCTAAAAGGCGCGGCAAGGACTCGCTCGAGGCTTTGACCTACGGCGATTTCGAGCCCGAGATGAACCGCATCGTGATTGCATTCTACGAGGTTTTAACCACGGGCGATAAGTGCGGTCAGCCCTTTACCTTCCCGATTCCTACGGTAAATTTAACAGAGGAGTTTGATTGGGATACGCCTGCGGCGGATGCGGTATTTGAAAACACCGCCAAAGTAGGCTCTAGCTATTTTCAAAATTTTATCGGCTCACAATATATCACGAATGAAAAGGGCGAGCGCGTACCCAATCCAAAGGCGTATAAGCCTGGCGCCGTACGCTCGATGTGCTGCCGCTTGCAGCTCGATCTGCGCGAGCTTCTAAAGCGCGGCGGAGGGCTTTTCGGAAGCGCGGAGATGACGGGAAGCATCGGCGTCGTAACGATAAATTTAGCCCGCCTAGGCTATCTGTATAAAAATAACGAAGAGGCGCTGTATGCGAGGCTGGACGAGCTTTTGGAGCTTGCCAAATCGACGCTTGAAAAGAAGCGAAAATTTGTAACCGAGATGTTTGAGCGCGGCTTGTATCCATATACGAAGCGTTATCTGCCGGGCTTTAATAACCATTTTAGCACTATCGGCATCAACGGCGCAAACGAGATGATACGAAATTTCAGCGGTAACAAAGAAGATATTACGACGGAATTCGGGCGTAAATTTGCCCTTAAAATGGTTGAGTATCTGCGCGAGAAGATCCGCTCGTTTCAGGAGCAGACTGGCAATCTATACAATCTCGAAGCCACGCCTGCCGAGGGAACTACGTATCGTTTCGCCAAAGAGGATAAGAAGCGCTACGCAGATATCATTCAGGCGGGATTTGATAAAAACATATATTACACCAACTCTACGCAGCTTCCGGCAAATTTCGGAAGCGATCCGTTTGAGGCGCTGGCGATGCAAGATGAGCTGCAAAGCTCCTATACCGGCGGTACGGTACTGCATCTGTATATGAAGGAGCGCATCAGCTCGGCTCAGGCGTGCAAACAGCTCGTAAAAAGCGTAGTGCAAAACTACAAGCTTCCTTACATCACGATCACGCCGATTTTTAGCGTCTGTCATAAGCACGGCTACATTAGCGGCGAGCATGAATACTGCCCGAAATGCGACGAGGAGCTGCTCGCGGAATACAAAGCCAAGCAGAGCAAGGGCGCCTAAATAGCGATTTAAATTTTAATCTTAATGAAAGGATGGAGAATGGAATTTCCAAAAGAGTTAGAAACAAAACGCACAAAATGCGTTGTTTACACAAGAGTAATGGGCTATTTGCGCCCAGTAGAGAGCTTTAATATCGGAAAGAAGGGCGAGCACAAAGAGCGCGTCTTTTTTGAAGAGAAAAAAGACAAAAAACAAATAGCCTAGTCGCCGCTACCGGCCAAATGCAGCAAACGCATACGAAGCCGCCGCAAGCCTTAAACCTGCGTAATGCGCAGATTTACGAGATCACGCCGTTTACGATGCTTGATTTTCCTGATCACATCGCCGCGATCGCGTGGTTTTGCGGCTGCAATATGCGCTGCAATTACTGCTATAACCCCCAAATCGTTACTTCACGGGGTAAAATTTCAAACGAAGAGTTTCTGCGTTTTTTGGATGCGCGCGCGGGCAAGCTTCAGGGCATCGTATTTAGCGGCGGCGAATGCACCTGTGCGAGCGATTTTATCCCGCTGGCGCACGAAGTTAAGCAGCGCGGCTTTTTGCTCAAGGTTGATACCAACGGCTCGAATCCGCAAAAGATCGAAGAGGCGCTAAGCCTAGGGCTGATCGATTATATTGCGCTTGATTTTAAGGCGCCGCGGCAGGATTTTGAGCTCATCACGAAGTCAAGCTTATACGATAAATTTCTGCAAACTCTTAGACTTTTGCTGCGGCTAAATTTTAAATTTGAGGTGCGCACGACCGTGCATGCGGATTTTTTAAACGAAGCGAAGATCGAGCGGATGGCGCAAATTCTATACAGCGAGGGCTACCGCGGCGTCTATTATCTGCAAAGCTTCTTGCCTACCGGCGATAATTTCGGCAATTTAAGCGCGCCGCTTGCGAGTTTTGATCCGAGTAAAATCCGCACCGATTTAAAGATCGAACTTCGAAATTTTGATTAAATTTGCGCTGCCGCGCGCGTCTTACGGCAATTAATGCGATGAAATTTTATTTAGCACGCCGCGCATTGTTTGGCGTATATTGAGCTGCGATAAAATTTCGCTCCGCCGAAAGTTTTAAAATTTAACCTTGCCGCCGCTTGATATATTTAAATTTCACTCCGTCTGCAGCGTAAAATTTCGTTTTGTCAAGCGTTTTAAATTTTATACCGCGCAGATTTGGCTCCCTGCCAAATTTCATGCCGCGTAGCCATTGCCGCTTCAAAACAAAAGGTAAATTTAGCTTGCTTTGGCTAAAATACGACGAAATTTTTAAAAAGGCAAAAAATGGATAGGAAAAAAATCTACAACCCCTTCTCCGACGAGACGCTTACCGATCGCAAGGTCTTCGGCGGCAATCCGCAGGGTATTTTAAATTTTACCAAGGCGAAATATCAATGGGCGCTGAAGCTTTGGGATCTGATGGAGGCCAACACCTGGTTTCCCAAAGAGGTCGATACCACGGACGACGTGCGCGATTATAACTTCAATCTCACAAGCGCCGAGAAGCGGATGTATGATCTTGTATGGAGCCAGCTGATATCGATGGATAGCTTTCAGACCAACAATCTTGCCGATAATATCAACCCCTACATCACGGCTCCGGAGATCAACGCCGTGCTCGCTCGCCAAGCCTACGAGGAAGCCAACCACAGCAAATCCTATGCCGTCATGGTAGAAGCGATCTGTGAAAACACCGATCTGATTTACGAGATGGAGAAGCACGACGATATGCTCCGCAGAAAAAACGACTACATCTCAAGCGTCTATGAGGAGCTCGCGGGCGAGGTTAGCGACGATAAGCTGCTGCTAGCGATGGTTGCGAATCAAATTTTAGAGGGTATCTACTTCTACAGCGGCTTTACGTCGATCTATGCGCTAGCGCGTGCGGGCAAGATGCTAGGCAGCGCACAGATGATCCGCTTCATACAGCGCGACGAGATCACGCATCTGCTGCTATTTCAAAACATGATAAATTCCGTCCGCAAAGAGCGCGCCGATCTGTTTAACAAACGCAACGTGGATAAAATTTACGAGATGTTCGAGACGGCGGGAAACTTAGAGATCGATTGGGGCAAATACATCACGGATAATCAAATTATGGGCTTTACGGACGACATCATCGAAGAATACATCCACTACCTGGTCGATCAGCGCCTGCTCGCCATCGGGCTTGAGAAGCGATACGGCGCGAAACACCCGATAAAATGGGTCGATGATTTTTCTAAATTTAATGATCAAAAGAGCAACTTTTTCGAGAGCAAGGTCACGAACTACAGCAAGGGAAGCTTGAGTTTCGATGATTTTTAGGGGATTTTGCAGTTTTAAATTTTGCTCTGCCGCATCGCGGCACGGATACTTTGCGGATACTTGTCCTGCGCCGCACGGACGTGCGATGAGCGCAGAAAGCGTATTACCTGCAAAATTTTTAAAATTTAGCCGCGCTATGTATCTAAAAAACGCAGCTCATGCTCTTTTGGTGCGGAGTGGAATTTTGGGAATTTTTAAAAATTTTAGCGGCTTGAAATTTAGGCAGAGCAAAAGCTTTCGCGGCTTTAAATTTAGTGTCTGGTCGGGTGGGGGCGCGCTATGGTCTCGCTAGAGCGGCTTCGCTGCGAAAAGATGGCGAACGACATCGCCGAGCAGGTTAGCTTAAATCCTGCGCTTTTTGAGGCGTTTTGTAGCGTCGCTAGAAGCGAGTTTGCCCCGCTCGGCGCGCACGCTTTCAGCCTCAACGCACAGCCCATTTTGGCCAGCCAGTGGATCAGCTCGCCGCTGACGGTCGCGCGCATGACGATGGCGCTAAGCGTCGATCCGAAGGTCGAGAAAATTTTAGAGATCGGCTGCGGCAGCGGCTATCAAGCGGCGATTTTAAGCAGGATGGTTCACCGCGTCTTTGCCGTCGAGCGCGTCGAGCGGCTGGTGGGCGAGGCTAAAAGGCACTTTGCAAATCTCGGGATTTCAAACATCAGCCTGCGCCACGATGACGGCAACGCCGGGTGGAAAAATTTCGCCCCTTTTGATAGGATCTTGCTCTCCGCATGCGCCGAGAGGATCGACGAGCGGCTGTTTGCACAGCTGGCAATCGGCGGAATTTTGGTCGCTCCGATGAATAGAGGCGGCTCGCAAAAGATCGTTAGATTTAGTAAAATTTCGCCGAGCGAGATCAAAGAAGAGGAACTCGGTGCCTGCGAATTTGTCCCGTTGGTGCAGGGTCGCGGATAAGCTCTGCGCGCAGTAAATTTTAAAATTTCCTACCGCCGCGGGCGCGTAAATTTAATAAAATTCGCTTTCGCGCTTCGCCCTGAGATCAGAGTTTTATTAATTATTTATTTAAATTCAAGTACAATACGCAATTTTAATCTTACAAGGATGAGTCATGCAAGATTTTAGCAAGGAAAAGATAGAGTCGCTGGTCGTCAGCTGGAAAAATCACAACAAAAACCAATTATGGCTTAAAAAACAAACCGCGATCTCAAAGTATTTAGGCGAGATAAAGCGCTGCTTGGCGAGCTTTGATGAGACCGAGAGCGAGTTTTTGCAAACTTTATATATAAATCTCAGCGACGGCAATCTTAGAAGCTGCAAAATTTTATCTTTGGGCGAGAAGTTTGCGCACGCCGAGTATTTCTTTATGGATCAGTTTTTTGATTCCAATATCAGCGCGTTTTATTACGATTTCGCTTTCAAAGATCGCATCGTCGGCAAAAAGGAGTTGTTTCCTAAAAATGCCGTAAAAAGCGTAGATAGCGTGCTTAGCGGCGAGGATAAAAACATCGTCTCGCTTTATGTTTTTATCGAAAATATCGTCAAAAATTTCAATAGCTATTCGCAGGAGCGCACCGCTCGCGATATTTTCAAACAAAAGCTAGTCAATTTTTACGACGAGCTTTACAGACTTCTTACGGCGGTGGATAGCGCTTTGGCGATCGATTTTTTCGACGTCGCGCTACATAATCAGCCCTTCGTGCTGATGGAATTTTTAAAATCTGCGATAAATGCCGATAATTTCTATCTGATCGACAGCTACCTAAGCGACGACGGGATGCTAAATTTAGGGCTTGCCGAGGACGGCGATTTCGCGCAAATTTCGCGCGAGAAGCTCTATCTACTAGCCAGCATATTTGCGCAGTGCAACGATGAGTTTCCGACGCTCGTTTATCGCGATGAAACCGCGCAAATTTTATCCTTGCTCTACGACGAAAAGGTTGAAATTTTTGAAGAATTTTACGAGGTGAGCTCGCGATTTATTGCGGAATTTACCCCGTATCCGCAGGATGTCGTGGGTGCGGCTAGGATCGTGTATTCCTCGCTATTTTTTGAATACGTCAAAAACTACAAAAGCGAAGAGGTCGCTAAAAATACGATCTTTTACGGCGCGATCGGCACCGGCAAGACCCGCAGACTGAGGTCTTTGATCACCGAAAAGAAGCTTGCGGCGAAAAATTTCCGCTACGTTTGCCTGCACGAAGGCTTTGAATACCGCGATTTCATCGACGGATTTTACGGCGAAAGCTTCATTAGCGGCGAGTTTAAGGCGCTGTGCAAAGAGGCGCTAAACGATCCGAAGGGCGAGTATTATTTTCTGATCGACAATGCAAGCGCTGCGAGCTTGGATAAAATTTTAGGCGAGGCTGCGGTACTTTTGGATCGTCGCTACGACGAGGAAGACGAGCTTTCGCTGATTCGCACTAAAAACTCCCACATAATCGACGGCTTTGAAGAGGGCGAGAAAGCGCGCGCCAGCGTCGTTTTAAAGGATGGCCGCTCATATTTTGCGGTGCCTAAAAATTTATACGTCCTATGCACTCTAAGTGAGCACAAATGCGTTTCGCCGTCGATTGCAAAGGCGTTTAGATGGATCAGATGCGAGTGCGATTACGGCGCGCTTGAGGATTATTTAAGAGATCGCGAGATCGTAAATGCAAGCGCGGTCGTTGCGGTTTGCAAGGCGCTGAATAAGTTTATCGCCGATGAGGCAAGCGGCCTCGGCGCGATCGGACACGGCGTATTTATGGGGCTAGCTCGCTATCAAAACAACGCTCAGATCATGCAAGAAGGGCTAAACGGCTTTTTCGCCGAGGTGCTTGAGCCGATCTTTAGGTGTGCGGCAAGCGGCGAAGATGCCGCTGCGAGCCTTAGCGAGCGCATCGCAGAAGCTAAGGGCGTGTTTAAATTTTAGCCGCCGCTTAGCAGGAATGGTTATTTGCGATGAAATTTTAAAATTTTATGGCACTGTGTTTCGCTTGTGCTTAGATATACGGCGGCGAAATTTTAGTTTTAAATTTGTCAAGAGTTTACGCGGCGCTGTTTTATTTGCGACACTCCGTAGTGATAGCGGATATACAAATTTAGACTTGAAATTTCAGTTCTCGCCTGCCATGCTTATCTAGTGTGCGAGGCAGCGGAATTAGAGTAAAATTTGAGTTTTAAATTTAGCCTCAGCCGCCAAATTTACACAAATTTTTATTTTAAAATTCCCGCCGTATTTTATACATAAAATTTGGCTTGTCGGCGCAATCGCCGTTTTGATTAAATTTGATTGAATTGAAGTGGACCTATAAATTTAAGCGGCGCGTGCTTTTAATTTAGCCCAAAAGTCCTGCGCCTTTTACCCTCTGCGAGCGATCCGCCGCGTAGAACCTCTTCCCGCCTACTACCTTGCCGCCCTCGATTTTACCGCCCTTTACGTCGTATTTCCAGATCGGCGCAGCCGCCTTGAAATCCTCCACAAACTCGTTTATTAGCGCCAGAGCAACCTTGCGCTGCGGGCTTACGACGCCTGCGACGTAGGAGCTTTCGTGGATCGGCACACCCCCGTTTGCATGTGCAAAAAGCACGAATGCGCCCTGTGCTGCGGCCTTTTGCTGCCACGCTTCAAACCAAGTCCGTAAAATCGGCTCGTATATATCGAAGCTCAGCGCGCAGATGCCGCCCTCTTCGCGCACGATACCCACGAAGGTGATGAAAGCGCCGCAATTTGCGTCTTTAAATTTAGCGTACCAGCGCGATAAAATCGCATCTACGTCCAAGCTGCCCTCATAAATTTCAGGCTTGGTCCCGTTTAAAATTTCTGGATTAAATTTAGCCTCGCCCATCGCCGCCTCCTAAGCTTAGCCGCCGCAAACGGGAGGCAAAAGGCTCACGCGATCACCGGATTTAAGCGTGAAATTCGCATCATAAATCATCTTATCGTTTACCGCTACGGCGCAGTTTGCAAGCCACTCGCGCAGACTTTCGTCCTTTTGCAGCTCCGCTTTTACCTCTTGCAAGGAGTTTGCGTTTAGGCGCAGGGGCTCGCGCCCGATCGGCCCTAAAAATTCTACCTCTACCATTTTTGTCCTTTTTTAAAGATTGGGCGATTTTAACCAAAAATTTATAAAATTTTATATAATTGCGAAAAAATTTAATGAGGAAAAATGATGAAAATCGATGAAATTTCGACCCCTGCTTACGTATGCGAGGAGCAAAAACTGATAAAAAATTTAGAAATTTTACGCGGCGTAGGCGAGCGAAGCGGCGCAAAAATTCTATGCGCGCTAAAAGGCTTTGCGTTTAGCTTCGCGATGCCTTACGTTGGCAAATACCTCTGGGGCGCAACTTGTAGCGGCCTGTACGAGGCGAAATTTGCCGCGGAATTTATCAAAAACGGCGAGATTCACACATACTCGCCAGCATTCAAAGAGGATGATTTGGATGAAATTTTAAAAATTTCAAATCACGTCGTATTCAATAGCGCCGCGCAGTGGCAAAAATACCGCACAAAGGCGCTTGCTGCAAGCGCATCGTGCGGCTTGCGGCTAAATCCGCAGACCTCCTTCGCGCCCAAAGACGCTTACAATCCGTGCGGCAGCTTTAGCAGGCTCGGGATGAGCCTTGAAGCGCTACAGCGGGCGATCTTGCAAGACGACGAGTTTTTGCGCGGCATCTCTGGGCTGCATTTTCACGCGCTGTGCGAAGAAAGTGCTCAGAGCCTAGAGCGGGTGCTTGAGGTTTTCGAGGCGAAATTTAGCAAGTATTTCGGAGGCCTAAAGTGGCTAAATTTCGGCGGCGGGCATCATATCACGCGCGCAGGCTACGACGTGGAGCTACTGATAAATTTGATCAAAAAATTTCGCGAAAAATACGAAGTCGAAATTTATCTTGAGCCTGGCGAAGCAGTCGGCTGGGAGTGCGGGTATTTGGTCGCTAGCGTGCTTGATATCGTAGAAAACGGCGCTCAAATCGCTATTTTAGATGCCTCTTCTGAAGCGCACATGCCCGATACCGTGCTGATGCCGTATCGTCCTGCGGTGCGCGGCGAGAGCGAGAGCGGCAAATTTAGCTATCGCTTCGGCGGAAATACCTGCCTCGCAGGCGACGTCGTGGGGCTTGAGAGCGGGCAGCCCGAGTATAAATTTGATGCGCCGCTAAGTATCGGCGATCGGGTGATTTTCGAGGATCAGATACACTACACGATCGTGAAAAATACGACCTTTAACGGCATCAAGCTGCCCGATCTTGTTTTGGCGGACGAGCGCGGAGAGGTTTTAATGATCAAAAAATTCGGCTACGACGAGTACGCGAGGCGAAACTAGCGCGGCGCTTAATACAAAAATCTAATTTTGCTTTGTAAGAAAATTTTTTGCAAAAAATGATATAATCGGCTCGAAATTTTATACCTAAGGAAATCCATGAAAAGATTGTTTCTCGCGCTTTTAGCCTGTGTTTATGCGCAGGCGGAGGAGAAAAAATATGCCGACATCGTGCAGGGGAATAGCGATGTTTGGGGCAATGCAAGGCTCGAAAACATCGATAGTTACGGCAGCGGCTTCGGACCGCTCTTCGTGCAGCTTCAAAGCTCGGGCTTTTTTGCGTGGCTAGCGCTGGGTGCGGTTTTGGGCGCGATCGTAGCTTTTATCGGACACTACGCGATCGTAGGACCGAAACACTTCGATCATCACGCGGGCAAGCCGATCTACGCATTTAATAAATTTGAGCGGCTATATCACCTTGTAGCAGCCGTGGCATGGGCGATCTTGGTTCCGACCGGCTTGATTATGATGTTCGGCGAAGAATTTGGTGGCGGCGCTTTCGTGAGATTTTGTAAAAACGCTCACGGACTGGCTACGATAGCGTTTGCGATCTCCGTCGTTCCGATGTTCTTACTATGGTTTTGGCGCATGCTGCCGCGAGCTTACGATATTAGATGGATGATGATCGTGGGCGGCTATCTAAGCAAAAAGAAGCGCGCGATCCCTGCGGGTAAATTTAACGCCGGTCAAAAGGCGTGGTTTTGGGTCGCGACTTTAGGCGGCATAGTGATGATAGCTACGGGCGCGTCGATGTTTTTCTTAGACTACGATATCCCTGCGATGAGAAGCACGCTAGGCGTGAGCCAGATCGAAATTTTAAGAGCGAGTGCGATTATCCACAATCTTTTGGGTGCGGTCTGCGCGGTGTTTTTGCTCGTGCATATCTACATGGCGGTCTTTGCGATCAGCGGCGCTATCCACTCTATGATCGACGGACACAAGCCAGAGGAGGAAGTTTACGTACTTCACCACTATTGGTATCGCGAGCTGTTGGATAAGGGGCAGATCGCCAAATCGCAATTCGAGGCGAAGTACCCGCGCTTATAACTTGGGTAAATTTTATGCGGGCCCGCTTGCGTGCGGCTCGCATTAGCTTTGAGGTTCAAAGAATTTTATTTTTAAGGATTACGGATGCAACTAGATTGTCGCAATTTAAATTGCCCAGAGCCGCTTTTACGCACAAAAAAAGCCCTCGGCGAGCTAAAAATCGGAGAGAATTTAGAAATTTTAGTAAACGACGTAGCGCCGCGCGAAAACATAAAGCGCTTTTTGGCTAAAAACGGCTTTGAGGCGCAAATTTCACAAGCGGGCCCCGACACTCTCATAAAAACCGTAAAAACAGACGAGCTGAAAGATGAAAGTATCGACGATATCTATTGTGGCGTAACGGCGCCAAAAAGAGGCAAGGTGATATTTCTAAACGAGGAGCAGTGCGGAAGCGGCCCGATCGGAAAGAGCTTGCTTGCTAAATTTTTAGGCGCGGCGCTAAATTTAGACGAAAAGCCAGCGAAGGTAATCTGCGTAAACAACGCCGTGCATATAACCACAAACCGCGGCCACGAATGCTTTGAGGCGATTAAAAAGCTAAACGAAGCGGGGGCTGAAATTTTAAGCTGCGGAAGCTGCCTAGAAAGCTACAAACTGGTCGATAAGCTCGCGATCGGCGAGATTTCAAACGCATACGAAATCATGGACGTTCTATCAAAATACGAAGTAATCAAACTATGATCTACAGAGATTTTAACCTCACGAAATTTATTGCAGCCGCCGGTTGAGCCGCCAAGCTTGACCCGGCGGGTCTAACCGAAAATCTTGGAAATTTAATCGAGCCTAATGCAAGCCTGCTTTCGTCTACCTGCAGCAACGAAGACGCGAGCGTATTTCGCATAAGCAACGATCTTGCACTCGTGCAGACGCTCGATTTCATCACCCCTTTGGTGGACGATCCGTTTATTTTCGGACAGATCGCGGCAGCAAACTCCCTAAGCGACGTATTTGCAATGGGTGGCGAAGTGATAAACGCCCTAAATATCGTAGGTTTTGACGATTGCCATTTCTCAAACGAAATTCTGCGCGAAATTCTGCGCGGCGGCAAAGACAAAATCAAAGAGTGCGGAGGGGTCTTGGTAGGCGGACACACCATCTCTACTACCGAAATTTATTACGGGCTTAGCGTCACGGGGCGCGTAAATCCGCGTAAATTTTGGAGCAATAACACAGCGCGCGAAGGCGACCTACTGATCCTAACAAAGCCCATAGGCACGGGCATCATCGCTACAGCTATCAAGGCGAAATTTCTTAAATTTGAAGAATTTCGTGACGCGGTAGAGAGCATGGTTTTGCTAAATTTTTATGCCGTGGGCGCGCTAGCGGGCTTAAAAATACATGCCGCAACCGACGTAACGGGCTTTGGTCTGCTTGGACACGCGCTTGAGATGATAAATGAGAAGGTAAGTTTTAAAATTTATCCTAGCAAAATTCCGCTTTTAAAAAGTGTCGCGAGATGCCTTGATGAGGGGCTAATCCCCGCCGGAAGCTATAAAAATTTAAAATTTATCGCACCGGGCGTCGATTCCCAGCCTGACATAGCGCTTTGCGACGCGCAAACCAGCGGCGGACTTCTACTTGCCGTAGCGGAAAAGGACGCGGCGCGAGCGCTTGTGAATTTAAAAAATGCAGGCTACGCTAGTAGCGCTATAATCGGCGAAGTAGTAGCGCGTGCCGAGCATAAAATTTATTTAGTTTAAAATCTTTTCTATTCAGCCCCCTTTAAGCATCGCTCTTGTATAATCACAATTCTGTTTCGCACC
>CAUQNJ010000037.1:0-18562 GCA_963519515.1 uncultured Campylobacter sp.
TTGCTAAGAGCCAGCATCAGCAGCACGCGCGCCTTTTGCGGATTTAGATTATCTGCGGTTAAAAAGCCTAATTTAGCGTCGTCCACCTCCGAGCTAACGCTAGTTGAGCCGCTGCCCGTGCGGCTTGAGCGCACGACTATCACGCCCGCTTCGCTAGCTTTTGCAAGCGCGGCCTCCGTATCTGGGTATAAATTTCCGTTTCCCATGCCTGCGACTACGATACCCTTAGCGCCCTTTTGTACGGCAGTCTCTACGAAATCGCCCACGTCCTGCGGATGCGCGTAGATAATATCGACACGCGGAAGCGCCTTGATATCTTTGATATTAAAATCGCTGCTTATCGTGTGCTTGCGAAGCGGCGCCATATAGAAATTTATGACTCCGTAATTCACGGTGCCGATCTTACCGGAATTCGGCGAAGTGAAGGTAGCGACATTGGTGGTATTTGCTTTCGTAACCTCGCGCGCGGCGTGGATCTCGTCGTTCATCACTACAAGAGCGCCCTTTTCGCGAGCATTTTTATCTGCCGCGACGCTGACGGCGTTATAAATATTCAAGGGGCCGTCCGCGCTCATCGACGTAGAGGATCTCATCGAGCCCACGAGCACGATCGGCTTTTTGGATTTTATAACTAGGCTTAAAAAATACGCCGTCTCCTCCATCGTATCGGTTCCGTGCATTATGACGACGCCGTCGACGTCGTTTTTAGTAAGCAGCTCGCTCACGCGGTTTGCGAGCTTGAGCCAAATTTCATCATTCATCTCCTGCGAGCCGATATTTGAAATTTGCTCGCCCTTGATCGTAGCGATATCGTTTATCTGAGGCACCGCCGCCAAAAGCTCGTCCACGCTCTTCGCCCCCGACTTATAATCGCCGCTAAGCTCGCCCTGCCCGCTTCCCGCAATCGTGCCGCCGGTAGCCAAGATATAGATATTGGGTTTTGCCGCCGCTAAAGAAGATGCTATAAAAAGCGCCGCCAGCGTAAATTTACTAAAAAGATTCATAATTTCTCCCTTGCAAAAACAAACTAAACGAGGGCTCATTCTAGCACAAAATTTGTTAAATATTATGTTTTGCTGCTATAATGCGCGAAAAATTTTGATTATTTTAAGGAAATTTTATGGGACTGAAAAGCGATAAATGGATCAGACAGATGTCGCAGCAGCACGATATGATAGCGCCCTTTTGCGAGGAGAATATCGGCCGCGGCGTCGTTAGCTACGGACTTTCGAGCTACGGATACGACATACGCGTAGCGCGCGAATTTAAAATTTTTACAAACGTCGGCGGAACGGTCGTCGATCCTAAAAATTTCGACGCAAAAAACGTCGTGGACTTTGAGGGCGACGTCTGCATCGTGCCGCCGAATTCCTTCGCTCTAGCGCGCACTATCGAATACTTCAAAATGCCGCGCGACGTGCTTGCGATCTGCCTGGGCAAAAGCACCTACGCGCGCTGCGGCATCATCGTAAACGTAACGCCGTTTGAGCCGGGCTTTGAAGGGCATATCACGATTGAAATTTCCAACACCACGCCGCTGCCTGCAAAAATTTACGCGAACGAAGGCATCGCGCAGGTTTTGTTTCTGCAAGGAGACGAGCCGTGCGAGGTGAGCTACTGCGATAAAAAGGGCAAATACCAAAGCCAAAAGGGCATCACGCTGCCTAGAATTTTGAAGGATTAAACAATGAAAAATTTAATCATCGTAGAATCCCCCGCAAAAGCCAAAACGATTAAAAAATTCTTAGGCGATGACTACGACGTCGTCGCTTCAAAAGGGCATATCCGCGATCTGCCGCAGAAAAAATTCGGCATCAAAATCAAAGATAAAAGCTTCGAGCCCGAATACGAAATCAGCGCCGATCACGATCAGATCGTAAAGCAGATAAAGACGCTCGCCAAAAAGGCGGATCAAATTTATCTCGCGACGGACGAGGACCGCGAGGGTGAGGCGATCGCCTACCACATCGCAGCTTCGATCGGCAAGCAGGCGCAGGAGCTGCCGCGCATCGTATTTCATGAGATCACCAAAAGCGCGATCTCAAACGCGCTAAGTTCGCCGCGCAAGCTAAATATCGCAAGCGTAAACGCTCAACAAGCGCGCCGCCTGCTCGATCGCATCGTGGGCTACAAGCTAAGTCCGCTTTTAAATTTAAAGATCCAGCGCGGTCTAAGCGCGGGGCGCGTCCAAAGCGCCGCGCTTAAGATTGTCGTCGATCGCGAACGCGAAATTTTAAATTTTAAACCGGTAGAATTCCATAGCATCGACGCGGTTTTTAAGAAGGACTTGGAGGCCGAGCTCGTGGAATTTCGCGGTAAAAAGATGGAAAAGCTCTCGGTCAAAAACGCGGCGCAGGCTAGCGAGATCGTCCTGACGCTGCAAAAAGACAGATTTAGCGTAGAGAGTATCGAGAGCAAATCGCGCAAGACGAATCCTTACCCGCCGTTTATGACCTCGACGCTGCAGCAGGCAGCGAGCACGGCTCTGGGCTTTAATCCGCGCAAGACGATGAGCCTAGCGCAGAGCCTTTACGAGGGCGTCAATACCAAAAACGGCGGCGCGATCACCTATATGCGAACCGACTCGCTAAATATCGCCAAAGAAGCGATCGCGGCGGCTCGCGAGCTGATCGAGCAGCGCTTCGGCGAAAAGTATCTACCGAAAAGTCCGAATTCATACGCCACCAAAAGCAAAGGCGCGCAGGAAGCGCACGAAGCGATAAGGCCTACCGATCTAAAGCTTACCCCCGAGCTCGCGCAAAAAATCCTGCCTCGCGACGAATACCGCCTTTACGCGCTCATCTATAACCGCTTCGTAGCCTCACAGATGAGCCCTAGCGTCTCGCAGATCCAAACGATCATCGTACGCGGCGAAGCGGGCGCGTTTAAGATCAGCGGACGCAAGGTGGAATTTGACGGATTTTACAAGGCTTACGGCGATCTGGATAAGGATAAAATTTTACCGAGCCTTAGCGCGGGCGACGCGATGAGCCTGCAAAGCCTAAGCTCGCAGCAGCATTTCACCGAGCCGCCGGCGCGCTATTCGGAAGCAAGCCTCATCAAAAAGCTCGAAAGCCTCGGCATCGGCAGGCCCTCGACTTATGCGCCTACCATCTCGCTGCTTACTGCGCGCAACTACGTAAATATCGAGCAAAAGCACCTGGTGCCGAGCGAGATCGCCTTTAAAATCACCGAGATGCTGGAGCAAAATTTTAAAAATATCGTCGATAGCGAGTTTACCTCCAAAATGGAAGAGAAGCTCGACGACATCGCCGAAAACAAAGCGGACTGGCAGCAAATTTTGGCGGATTTTTACTACCCTTTTATGGACGAGATCGCCAAAGGAAAAACGTCGATCGCAAGCCAAAAGCTAGCCGAAAAGATCGGCGAAACCTGCCCGAACTGCGGCGGCGAGCTACTTAAGAGGCAGGGCAGATTCGGCGAGTTCATCGCTTGCTCGAACTATCCGAAATGCAAATACTCGCGCAATGCGGACGCCAGCGCCGAGGGGGCGAGCGAGGAGAAGTCGGCGCCCGAAGTGCTAGATGAAAAATGCCCGCAGTGCGGTAAAAATTTGATCAAGCGTAAGGGCAGATACGGCGAGTTTATCGCTTGCGAGGGCTATCCGAAGTGCAAATATTCACGCAAAATCGAGGGCGCGGCAAAGGAGAAAAAGCCGCTCGTCTCCACGGGCGTTAAGTGCCCGAGCTGCGGCACGGGCGAGATCGTCGAGCGCTTCTCCAGACGCGGCAAATTTTACGGCTGCACGAACTACCCTAAATGCGGCTTTGTGAGCAACTACGCGCCCATTGCGCGCGCGTGCCCGCAGTGCGGCAACTCATACATGCTCCGCAAAGAGCTGAAAAAAGGCAACTTCGCCGAGTGCCCGCAATGCAAGCTTAAAGAAGAGATCGATTGATAATAGGCGCCATTTCGGACTCTCATCGCGAAACAAAGGTCGCTGCGAGCGCCATAGAGTGGCTGCTCGCGCGAGGAGCGGATCTGCTCGTGCACGCAGGCGACATCGTCGAGAGCGAGACGCTGCGGCTTTTGCGACAAAGCGGCAAGCCCTACTTCGCGGTTTTAGGGAACAACGACGAAGCGCTTGCTGAGTTTAGAAACGACTTCAACCTATACGATGAGCCCTTCTGCACGGAGTTTGCTGGAGTGCGACTAAAAATCATGCACCATCCGTTTTATCTCTTTGACGAGGAGCCCGCGGCGCAAAACGAAGCAGACGGATTAAATTTAGACGCGGATTTGGGTGTGGGTACGGGCGCGGATCGCGCTGTAAATTTTCGCAGTGATTTCGGCGCAGACCTAGCCAAAAATTTAATTAGCGGCGAAGCGAGCGGCGAGCTGAATTTAGGCTCAAACCGCAGCGCGGATCGCGGGGAAATTTTAATCGCAAATTCTAAAACGGCGGCTTGCTCGGCAAATTTAAACTCAAATTTTAATGCTGCGAGTGCAGACAAAATTTTAAACGGCGCGCGCCGTGCAGATGCAAATTTTAAAAACATACGTAGCGCAAGCGCAAATTTAAAAAACGTGCAGTTCGCAATTCTAAATGCGAGCTTGAGCTTGAATACAGGCGCGGACCTTGCTTCGGGCCCGAACGCAAATTTAAACTCAAATGCAAGCGCGAATTTATCCGCACCGAACTCGTGCGCAAATTTATCCGCGCTGAGCTTGGGCTCAAATTTGACCGCGAGTTTGAGCCCCAATGCAAGCGGCGAAAGTAAAAATCGGGGCCTGTGCGAGCGAGGCGCGGATAAAATTCCAACTATCAAAATTTACGGCCATACCCACTTTTTCGCCGCGGCGGTGGACAAAAACGGCACGCTCGTGTTAAATCCGGGCGAGATTTGCGGGCGCAAAAAGCGGCTTTTCGAGTTTGCTTACGTCGTAGCGCAGGGCGGGAAGTTCCGCGTATTTCACGTCTGCGCCGCTCCCGAAAAAGCTCTAAAATGGCGCGAACGCGAGGTAAAACTATGAATGAAATTTACGTCCTAATCGCGCTATCGTTTTTGATCTTTGCTTCGCCCTTTTTGGCTAGCTTAGCTAGAATTCCGCTCTCGCCTATGGAGATCATGCTTGGCATCATAGCCGCAAATTTAGGGCTTTTGCCGCCAAGCGCGACCTTCGATCTAGCCGCTCAGATCGGCTTTTGCTACCTTATGTTTTTGGCGGGCTGCGAGGTGGATTTCCGCGCGCTGCTTGCGATGCCGCGCAAAATTTTGCGGCTGATCCTAATCTTTTTGGCGCTGCTTTATATCCTAAGCGCGCTTGCGGTTTGGATATTTGAGCTGCCGCAGATGCTTATCATCGCAGCGCCTCTGATGAGCGTCGGGCTGCTTTCGGCGCTGTATAAGGAATACGGCAAGGATCAAGCGTGGCTCAATCTCGCGATGCCCGCGGGCGTAATCGGCGAGCTCATCAGCATCGCCGCCCTCACGGTGGGCGGCATCTACCTTAAAAACGGCTTCGGCGTGGAGATGGCGCTTCATATCGGCGCGCTTTTGGGCTTTTCCGTGGCAGCCTTGGCAGTTTTTAAAGGGCTTGAAATTTTATTTTGGTGGTTCCCCGCACTAAAAACGGTCATCATGCCCAAATACGACAAAAACGAAAAGGACGTGCGATTTGCGATGGCGCTGTTTTGCCTCATCTGCGCGGGGGTGATGCTTTTGGGGCTTGAGGTCGTCATCGGCGCCTTCATCGCAGGCACCTTTCTGCCGACCTTTTTCTCGCACAAGGACGACCTCATTGAAAAGCTATCGTCGTTCGGCTTCGGCTTTTTGGTGCCGATATTTTTCATACACACCGGGGCCGTAATCAAGCTTGAAGCCCTCCTTATGCCCGGAGTGATGAGCTTTGCCGTAAGCCTAGCGGCGCTGATGTTTGGCATCAGGCTGCTTGCGAGCGCTACGTTTTTAAGCACCCTGGGGCGCAAAGGAGCGGCGCTTTTCGCTCTATCGCTATCTATGCCGCTAACCCTCGTCATCGCCACGGCGACGCTTTTTTACTCCACCGCCGCGATCTCGCAAGAGATATACTTCGCAATGATCATCGCCTCGCTCATAGAGGCGCTAGCGTTGATGATTTTGATAAATTTTATTTACAAGAAATTTTAAGGCGGGAATTTAAAATTTTGAAATTATAGGATTTTGGAATTTTAGAATTTCAAAATTCTGCGAAATTTTAGAATTCTATGAAATTTGATTTGATGCGGGACTAAAATAGAGTTAAATTTAAAGCCCTATTTTGCGTCGCGATCGGTTAGGTCTTGGAGTTCCATAGTGTAGTTTTCTCTTGGTTTATACAAATCAATATCTCTATACGCCTCCAAAATTTCTTTTAACAGACATAAAATATCTTGCTTATTAAGACTTTGCGTATGATTTGGTTTTAAATCTAGGAGTTTCCAAATCCTATGAAATTCCTCTGGAACTAATTTCCTATTAATATTTACCTCATGATCTATAATCATCTCTATAATTTCACCTTTATGATATAAGATCCAAATAGACTTTGTATCGTAATCGTGGTCGTGTTCATAGCCTGGGAAGCTATAAAGAAACCAAGCCCAGCAATCTCTCTCCCTATCAATAGTCCATCGTAACTCATTAATGAAAGTCTCATAGTATGGATTATATTTGTAGTAAATTTTACTCAACCCATACTTCTCATCATCATCTTCTGTGATGATTGCATTTTCAAACGCCACTCTCTCCTCCTCAAAAAATTTTAATAATTCTAGATTTTACGATCGGTTAAATCTTGTAGTTCCATAGTATAGTTCGGCTCCTCTCCGAACAAATCACGATCTCTATATACCTCTAAAATTTCTTTTAGTAAATGCAAAATATCTTGCTTATTAAGACTTTGCGTATGATTTGGTTTTAAATCTAGGAGTTTCCAGATTCTATGAAATTTTTCTGGTTTTAAAGTTCTGTTTATAACAATTTCATAATCCATAATTACCTCTAGGAATTCATTATTATAATATAGAATCCAAATAGTCTCTGTACTAAGCGCATGATCAAACTCATTACTAGGAAAGTTATGAAGACACCACATCCAATAATTTCTACTTTTGTCAATAGTCCATTTTCGTTTGTTAATAAATTCTTTATACGGCGGATTATATTTATAAAATATTTCACTCAATCCATACTTCTCATCATCATCTTTTGTGATGATTGTATTTTCAAACGCCATCTGCGCTCCTTGGAATTTAAAATTTAGCGTGCAAACAGAAATTTCAAGTGCAAATTTATGCGGAATTTCGCGACGCGGCAAAGCTAACGGTAAAAATTAATCTTAACCCATCCGCAAAATGACAAACCGCGAGATTTGCGGACGGGCTAATAAAGCCAAAGCGAGCCGATTAAATTTAAGCTTTAGCTTGCGGCGCTTAAAAGCCGACTTAAGCCTAGACGCAGTACGGGCGATGTACCGCGACACGGCACTTAAGCCTCAAGCTACATTAATACCGGAATTTTGGTCTTTTGCAGGAAGTATTTCGACGCGCCGCCTAAGAAGATCTCCTTGATGCCGCTGTCTGAGTGCAAGCCCGCGACGATAAGGTCGAAATCGCCCGCGTCGGCATACTCTAGCAGCACCTGCCCCGGGATCTTGCCCTCGACGTTCAGTGCCTCGAAAACATCGATTTTAACGTCGTGCAGAGCCAGATAATCGCTTATGCGGCGCTTAGTTTCGGCAAGATCATCCTGAAGGTAGTGATTTGCGGTAATGACGGTGACGGATTTGGCGCGCTGTAAAAGCTCTAGCCAATTATCGAGCGCTCGCGCAGACGCCGCAGTGCCAGTAAGCGAAACTAAAATTTTATCCGCCCTAAACTCCTGCAGCTTGCGCGGTATGACGATACAAGGCTTGCCGCTTTTGGTTACCGCAGCCTCGAACGTGCCCGTGATAGAGCCTGTAGGCGGCACGGAGACCAGCACCAAATCACAATATTTGGAGTATTTCTCGACCAGCTCGGAGCGGATGCCTACCATATGCCTCAAAGCGGCGCTATTTGGGACGTGATCGTCGTCGCTTTGATCTAGGCCTAGCTTGGCGCATTCAGTGTCGAAGATAGCTTTGATCACCTCGCGCTCGGCCCTCATCTCATCGCCCGCGGATTTTAAAAATTCCTCCATCAGCACGCCGCCTTTTAGCGTCATGCGGACGTTGTAGATCATCTTAGGATCGAGCTGGCACGCCATTATGTTTATGTGCGTACCGAAAAATTTATTTACGAGCAGCGCTCCGTGTATGCGCTCTGCCAGCTCCTCGCCGCCGCCGATAGGGAAAAAAATCTTTTTAAGCTGCATCTCATACTCCTATTAAAATTTTAAGCTAATTCCAGTGAAATTTTAGTGCCTTTCTGATCGGTCACGCGCACTCGCACCACATCGCCCGCCTTGTAAGGCGTCGTGATAAATTTAGCGCGCAGCAGTCCGTCCACGCCGTCTCGTAGCGAGATGAAGGTACCGAAATCCAGCACGCTTTGCACCACGCCGTCAAACTCCTCGCCGATCTGAAATTTTACCTCTTTGCGCTCACCGCGCGGCTTGCGAAAATCGCGAGAATTTGAGACTATCGATAAAATTTTCTCTTTCGCGCCCGACACGCAGCCAGATTTTGCGCCTTGGATCTTGACCTCACCCTTTTCGCGATCCAGATCGATATTTACGCCGAAGCTTTCGGTGATCTCTTTGATGACCTTGCCTCCCTGGCCGATGATATCGGGAATTTTACTCGGATCGACGCTAAAAATTTCAAGCTTCGGAAGCACATCTTGATTTATGACGATCGCTGCGTCCGCCTGCTCCATAAGGCTCAAAATATGCGCGCGAGCCTGCTTTGCCTGTGCGAGAGCTTCTTTTAAAACCTCCAGGCTGATACCGCCGAGCTTGATATCCATCTGAAGCGCAGTGATGCCCTCGTAGGTGCCCGCGACCTTAAAATCCATATCGCCGTCGTGATCCTCAAGTCCCATTATGTCGGTTAGCACTGCGTGTTTTTCGCCCTCAAAAATCAAGCCCATCGCTACGCCCGCAACGAGCTTTAGCGTAGGCACGCCCGCTGCTCGGAGAGAAAGCGCGCCGCCGCAGACCGAAGCCATAGAGCTTGAGCCGTTGCTCTCTAAAATTTCGCTCACCACGCGGATAGACTGCGGCGAGTTTAGATCGATGCTCGGATACAGCGCTCTTTTGGCTAAATTTCCATGCCCCAGCTCGCGTCTGCCCGGGCTTCTGAGCGGACTTGCTTCGCCTACGCAAAAGCCCGGGAAGTTGTAGTTAAACATAAATCTATCGCCGATCGGCTCGAGCTGCGTTAGGCTGTCGCTTAGCTGCGCGTCGCTATCGCCGCCCAGCGTGGTGACAACCAAAGCTTGCGTCTGCCCGCGCGTAAATAGGCAGCTTCCATGCGCGCACGGCAGGATATTTGTCTCGATACTGATCGGGCGTACCTCATCAAGCGCGCGTCCGTCGGCTCTGCGGCGATCCTCGATGATCTGCGTGCGGATGATGCCGCGCTTATACTTGCCGATGACGCTGGAGATCACCTCTTGGCTCCATTCATTTTGCGCCGCGGCTTCGGTAGTTAAAATTTGATCTACAATTCTGTTTAGCTCGGTAGCGCGCTCGCTCTTTGCCATCTGATTTATCGCCGCTTTAACGGCGTCTTTATAATTTGCGTCGATGAAGTCCGCAATATCCTCATCCTCGATCTCGGGCTTATACTCTAGGCTCGCATCGGGCTTTTTAAGCGGCAAAAAAGCCTCTTCGTAAGCGTTTGAACCTGCGCTTATCGCCTTTGCGGCAAAATTGATCGCATCCACCATCAGATCTTCGCCAAATTCATTCATCTGCTGCGCTCCACCATTAATCTGCGGCAGGGAGCGCATCTCGATCATCAAAAGCTCATCGCCGACGCCGGCTACGTAAAGATCGAGCGCGCTATTTTTAAGCTCGGAGTTGCTCGGATTTAAGATGAAATTTCCGTTTTGATAGCCAATGCGCACGCCGCAAACAGGCGCTTTAATCGGGATGTCGCTAAGATATAGCGCTGCGGACGCCGCATTAAGAGCGACGACTTGCAGATCAACCTCGGGATCTGCCGATAGCACGTAAACTACGATCTGCGTCGGATATGCGTATCCCTTCGGAAAGAGCGGACGCAGCGAGCGGTCTATGATGCGGCTCGTTAGCGTCTCAAAATCGCCCGGCTTGGTCTCGCGCTTGATGTAGCCTCCGGGGATTCTGCCCGCTGCGTACATCTTTTCGATATATTGCACGGTAAGGGGCAAAAAGTCCTCCTGCACCTGCGTCTCTTCGCGCGCTACGGTAGCCAGCACGACGGTATTTTTCACACGCAAAAGCGCCGCGCCCGCGGCTTGTTTCGCAACTTTGTCGATATCGAAAATTTCGGTATTGCCATTTACTTCAATTTTACACTGCATTAATTTTCTCCTTGTTTTTGTTGGTCTCGTGAAACGGCAGATAAAGCGGGCATTTGTTTAAAATTTGCATTATCTCCTCCGCGCTTGAGAGCGTTTTTTCTTTGTAATAAAAATCCACATTCACAAAATCTCTGATCTTATGAACGGCGTAAATTCCATCCACCAAAGTAGCGATCTCGTCCGCATTATCGCTGCCGATAACGGGAGTGGCGTAAAAGATCGCTTTGGCGTTTAAATTTACGAGCGTCTTTATGCACGTAAGCGCGGTCAGCCCGCTCTCACACCCCTCATCTACCAAGATGACGTTTTTTTTCTCCAAATTTCCCAAAAGCTCGCCCTTGCGAAATTTATACATGTTTTTTAAAATTTTCTCCTCATAAAGTCTGTTCGCCTGCCCGTAAACGTAATCCAGGCTGATACCGAAGCTTCGCACGAGCTCATCTACCATCACGATCTCTTGGGTTTCGCTTACGCACGCGATCGCGCATTCCGGATTATTGGGCGCCAAAACGGGCTCTGTGAATAAAAACTCATAATGAAGTCCCAGCTTTAAGGCAAGATGGTTTGCGATAGGAAGCGACTCCAGAGACTGGGCGATTATTAGAAAATTATCGTTTTTTATCACCGTAGCGGGTAAAATTTCTGCGAGTTTCATCGCGGCATCGATTTGGTTTTCAAACATCAGTTCGGCTCTAGGCGTCATTTGTTTTCGCTCCCGTATTCGCTATCGACCGAAAAATCATACCCCACTCCGCCGAATGGATAGAAATTTACGAGAAAGTAAATTCCGCGCTCCTTGCTTGCTTTGCTGTAGCCCGTCGTACTGGTGTTTTTAGGCTCGATATCCTCCTGATATACGAGGGAGTAGTTCCAGCACTTGCGCGTATGCGAAAGACCGACGCGCCACATCTTCGAATACGAGCGGGTCAGGTCGTAATCCCAGCGGCCGAAAATTTTATTATTCCTAGGCAAATTTACCGAGGCGCTTACGATGGCATAGTTGTCCTTGGTGTAGCGTTTAGGGTCCAAATTTAACTTTTGATACTCGTAAGCGTGGCCGAGTCCGAAGCTAAAATCCTCGCTATCGTAGTTGGCGTAGGTATAGACCTTATCGAAGCTCTTGTATTTGTGCGAGTAGGTAAAGCGGTTTCCGATATTTAAGCCGTTTGCAAAATACCCGTCGATGCGGTGTTCCAAATCGTCGAATTCGTGATCGTCGAAATCATATCGTTGCTTGGCGCTGTGGCGTAAAAATTTACGCCCTTCGTCGTTGTAAAAAAACTGCGTCATGCCCAAGGCCGCGTTTTCGTGGGTGTATTCGTCCTTCAGCTCGCTTAAGAAGTTATCCTCCCAATAAAGCGAATCCTGCATATCGCCGAGCTTGGAGCGATTGATCGCGCCGCGAGAGAGGTCGTATCTATACTGGTGGTACTTTAAAATTCTATCCTCTATATTGCCCTGCTGCCAGCCCGGAATCCTAAAATCGGCACGGATATTCATCGTGTGATACAGGCTATCATAGGCTCTGGCTACGTCGGTGTAGAGCGAGAGCTCGGTATATTGATTGGCGTAGAAAGTGCTTTTATCCTCCTGCAGATCGCCGCTTGCAAAATAAAATTTATCGTGCCAGTTTATATCGGTCATATAAACCCGCTCCGTAAAGGCGAAATTTAGATAATCCGCCAGAAACGGCACGTTAAAGCTAACCGGCACGTCAAGCTCATACTGCCTGGCGGTCGCTCCCTGCTGCCTGGTATAGTTGCGCATCTTTACGTCGGCGGAGTAGATCAAATTCGGCAAATATATATCGTCGATAAATTTATGATATTGCAGCGTCGGCAGCTCTTGGACGGTATCGTCGTTACGGAAGGTATTATCGGCGTTTAGCTTGCTCGTATCGATGTAGTAGCGTCCGTAAGCGCCGAAATAGTGCTCGTCTGAAGTTAAATAATAATTCAGCCGCGAAGTTACGAGCGAATTATCCGCATCGTCGCTAAGACCGCCCTTTTCCTTCAGATCGTAATACTCCAGATCGTTTAGCTGAGTAAAATCGATCCATAAATTTTCGCGCAGATCGCCGTCTAGCAGATAGGTCGCAAGCTTGCTGCGATCGTATTGCACTTCAAATCCGTGGTGACGCTCGTTTTTGTATTCGAGCCGCTTTTGCGCCCGCGAGAAGTTATCGAAGATTCCGCCTCTGATCTCTCCGTAAGAGTACGGAGACTCCGTGAAGCGAAAGGTGCCGTATGCGCCAAAGCCTCTTCTGCTGCGCACCTGCGGATCGAGCTGAAAATCCCAGCTATCGTAAGGCGCGAAATAGATCGGCTGCTTGTAATAAATCCCTTCCTTGCTGATGTAGCCCGCCTCGGGAGGTAGCAGACCCGTGCGGCGAGTGCGGTCGGTCGGGAAGCCGAAATACGGCAGATAGAGCACCGGCACGTCGCCCACGTAAAATCTCGGATTGAAAAGATGGAGGAATTTGCTCTCTTTATTGAGCATGCCGCTGCTAAATTTGATGCGCCAATCAGGATCGGTGACGTTGCAACTAGATACGCTGGAGCCCTCCACGCGGTAATACTCGCTGTCGCTGCAGCTGGCGTCGTTTTGCATCCAAAGCTCGGAGTCCTTGTCCATCATAAAATTTACGTCGGCTTCCTGCTTGTCGTTTTTCAGATCGATTTTGACATATTCGGCGCGGGTGGTTTCGCTGCTGCCGCGCATTGCATTGACGTTGCCGAAAAGCTCGATGGTGCCGTTTTGCTCGTCGTAGGTGGCGCGATCGGCGGTGATGAAGTAGTCTTGCGAATACACCGTTACGTTTCCGCTCGCCTCCGTCACAAAGCCCTTTTTATCGACGCTATCGGCTATGAGCTCTACGTCTTGGACTTTCGCGCTCACGCCGCCCGCAAGGAGCAGACCGAAGCCGAGGGCTAGAATTTTAAATTTTTTACTCTTTTTCAATCTCTACCACCAATGTTTTCGCCGCCATATCGTGCAGGCTCTGACGCGAGTTCGTAAAAAACGCCACCAAAAATCCCATATAAAAGATCGTCTCGCTTATCACCCGAACCGCCGCGCGGATCGCTGCCGTAGCGATATCCATGTCGCCGCCGCCAGCGCGGACGCAATAAATTTTAACCGCGAGCTTGCCCAGAGACGCGCCGTATAGATAGACGAAAATCGTATGATATAAAAATTTTATTATCGCGTAATGCAAAATAAATTTCGACGCGATCTTTTGTACCTCAAGATTGCTTCTGCTCTGCACCGCAGCCATAGTCTCGGGCTCGTCGATGACAAGCAGCACGATAGTAAAAAGCGTCGCCAAGATGATCTCATCGATACCAAATGCGATTACGCGCTTGCCAAGCGGAGCGATGTTCAAATTTTATCTCTTAAGGCTTGATACGCGATATCGCGCCTATACTGCGCGCCGCTAAATTTTATATTTTCGCACAGCGCGTAAGCCGCGTCGCGCGCCTGCTTTAGGCTCTGTGCGACGCCCACGCTTACCAAAACGCGCCCGCCGCTAGCGTAAATTTGCCCCTCCCGCTCGCTCACGCCCGCATAGCAGATATGCGCTCCCGCGGGAATTTCGCCGGCCTCGATCAATGCAGGCTGCGAAGAGCCGTAAGGGTAGCGCTCGCTAGCCATCACGACGCCCACTGCGAATCGCTCTTTTAAACTTATGCTGTTTAGCTTGCCTACGGCGGCGTTATATAAAATTTCGCTCAAATTTCCGTCAATTAGCGGCATCAAAACCTCGCACTCAGGATCTCCGAAACGGACGTTGTACTCCAGCACGTAAGGCTCGCCGCCCACGATCATAAGCCCCACGAATAGCACGCCGCAAAAGGGCGCGCCCTGTTGTCGCATCCCTTTTAGCGTGGGTGCGACGATCTCGCTCTGTACTCTTTTTATCAGCGTGGCATCCGCTAGCGGGCTTGGCGCATAAGCTCCCATGCCGCCGGTGTTTGGACCCAGATCGCCGTCAAGCAATTTTTTGTGATCCTGCGCTACGGGCAAGCTTACGAAATTCTCCCCGTCGCAGATCGCAAAAAAGCTCAGCTCGAAGCCCTCTAAAAACTCCTCCACGACGACTCGCTTGCCGGCTTCGCCGAAGCTTTCGCCGCTTAGCATATCCGCAGCGGCTTTTTTAGCTTCATCTTTGGAATTTGCGATGATGACGCCCTTGCCCGCGCACAGGCCGTCCGCTTTAACTACGACGCGGCCGTTTAGGCCGTCTATAAATTTTGAAATTTCGGATAGATCGTCGCTGCTTAGAAATTTTGCGGTTTTGATATGATTTCGCGCCAGAAAGTCCTTCATATAGGCTTTAGAGCCCTCAAGCTTCGCTGCAGCAGCGCTAGGACCGAATATCGCGAGACCTTGCGCTTTGAAAATATCCACGATGCCTTTTGTAAGCGGCTCTTCGGCACCCACGATGGTAAGAGCTACGTCGTTGTTTTTCGCAAAGAGCGCGAGTTCATCAAAATCTTTTAAATCTAAATTTTTACCGAGCGCCTTAGTCGCGCCGTTTCCCGGAGCAAAATACAGATTTAAAACGTTTTTATCCTCGCGAAGTCTTAGCCCGATCGCGTATTCTCTACCGCCGCCGCCGATTATTAGGATATTCAATGAAGCCTCCGTAACGTAAAAAACCCAAGTGAGCGTTGCGTAAAAAGAATCGGCTCAAACAAAGCCAATCTTGCAACTAGGAAAAATCTCTAGGTCGCAACCCGTAACTTTAAAAAAGCTCGAGCCGAGCCGCGTCACACGGACCTCTCACGTCGTCGCTTATACAAATATGTTGAACCCTCATATAAAACGCTCTCGCTTCACCCAGGCTTGGGCAAAATTATAGTCTAAATTTGCTTAAACTATGGCAAAAGCGCCAAATCGACGCAGGATTTTATCGACATTCTTTCGCAGATTATCGGCTCGCAAAACTCGCTCAAAACGCTCGCCGTCGTCCTACCGATACAGATCGCCTTATAGCCCCCGTCCCAGCCGAAATTTGCGGTAAAGCCACGAACGTTTTTAGGCGAGGTAAAAATCAGCGTACTGCCTTGCGGCGGCTTTGCGGCGGCGGGGAGGCTAAGGATGCAATTTTCGTAGACGATCACGCTTTGCAGCCGCACGCCGGCGCTAGATAGAATTTGCTCCAGCCTCGATACCGTCTCGCGCGCGCGCAGATACAGCGCGTCTCTGCCCTGCAAGAGCGGCGCGATCTCGGCGGCAAACTCATTTCCGTGCCCGTGCCGCGCCACAAAAATATCGCGAAATCCAAACTCACGCGCGGCCGCCGCGCACGGCTCGCCGATAGCGTAAACGGGCGTATCTAAATCAAGCGAAATTTCATTAAATTTTATCGCCGCCACCGCATTTTTGGAGGTAAAAATTAGCGCGCCGATCTGCGCAGGCAGGCTGAATTTGAGCAATTTTATCTCGCAGACCGCAAGCTGCCTCACCTGCGGATGATCAAATCTCGTATTAGACACCAGATATATCAAAATGCCCTCCATGTTTAAATTTGCTTCGATTAAATTCTGCTCTCGAAAAAATCCGATCCGCGGTCATTAATCTTTGAGTTTAAAATTTAATTCTGCTCCGTCCGCCCTCGGCGCCGATTAAAAACTCGCCCGCAAAGTCTGCTCGCGCTTTTCAGTCGCATTTAGGCAACCTAGCGGCGGTACGCTTTTTAAAATTTTATCTCGCAGGCGAAGCGTCAAATTTAAATTCATCGCTTTACGCGAGCCTTGCCTTTTAAATTTTATTTCGCAGACTGCGGCGAGCACCTAAAAACGCTGCCGCAAAGCTCAATCTGTGCGCGGCAGACGTATTACATAGCTCGCCAACCCCGCCCAGCCCGTGTATGTGTCCGCACAGATCGCCGAGCTCGCCGAATTTTAAAATTTAAAACCGCGGCTACGAAATTTAAAAGCTACGAGCACTAAATTTTAAAATTTCGCCGCTCTTAGTCCCTTAAATTTAGCCTTTCAGCCACCCGTTTAAAATTTCAATCTGCGCCGCCACGCTCTCGTTCGCCGTGCCTCCTTGCGACTTGCGTGCCTCCTTAGAAGCGTTTAGATCGAGAAATTTAACCGCGCCCGCGTCCAAGCTCTCATCCACGCTTGCAAGCTGCTGCGCGTTTAGCTCGCTCAAATCCAGGCCCAAATTTTCCGCATACGCCACGGCTTTGCCCGTGATGAAGTGCGCCCGGCGAAACGGCACGTTTTTCTCCCGCACGAGATAGTCCGCCAGATCGGTTGCCGTGAGGTGCCCGCGGCGCGTCATCGCGAGCATATTTTGTTCGTTAAATTTAGCCGTTTTTAGCATCTGTTTTAAAATTTCAAGGCTCGCAAGCGCGGTAGCGACGCTATCAAAAACGCCCTCCTTGTCCTCTTGCATATCCTTGTTGTATGCTAGCGGCAAGCCCTTCATCACCGTTAGCAGCGCGACGAGATTGCCGTTTACGCGCCCCGTTTTGCCGCGGATTAGCTCGGCGACGTCGGGGTTTTTCTTCTGCGGCATGATCGAGCTGCCCGTGCTGTACGCGTCGCTGATCGTGACAAATCCGAACTCCTGCGAGCTCCACAAGATGAGCTCCTCGCACAGGCGCGACGCATGCGTCATCAGCACGCTTACGTTAAACAAAATCTCCAGCGCGAAATCGCGATCGCTGACGCTGTCCATCGCATTTGGCGTCACTCCCGCAAAACCGAGCTGCTGCGCGACCGACTCGCGGTTTATAGGATGCGGCGTGCCCGCAAGCGCGGCAGAGCCCAGCGGACAGAGGTTGTTTCGATCGCGTGAGCTAGCAAAGCGCTCGTAGTCGCGGCGAAACATAAACGCGTAAGCTAGCAAATGATAGGCAAGGCTCACTGGCTGGGCGTGTTGAAGGTGCGTGTAGCCGGGCATCAGCGTGTCCGCGTGCTTGATTGCTATATCTCGCAGTGCGGCGACTAGCTCGCGGATTTTTTCGGCGATCGCGGCACCGCTTTTAAGCGCGTATAGGCGAAAATCAAGCGCGACCTGATCGTTTCTGCTGCGCGCAGTGTGCAGCCTGCCCCCGAGCTCGCTTCCGATGAGCTCGCTTAGACGCTTTTCGACCGCCATGTGGATGTCTTCGTCGGCGGTTTTAAACTCAAATTTACCGTTTTTTATCTCTTCAAACACGGCGTCAAGCCCAGCGATGATCTTTTCGCTCTCGTCAGGCTTTAAAATCCCACAAGCGCCGAGCATCCGAGCGTGCGCCTTGCTGCCTGCGATATCCTCCTGCCAAAGCGCCCTATCAAAGCCGATCGAGGCGTTAAACTCCTCCAAAAGCGCCGAACTCGCCTCGCTAAAGCGCCCCTCCCACATTTTTTTCACGCTCGCTCCTTCGTTTAAATTTTCGGTGATTTTATAAAATTTAAGCTAAAATAGCGCAAAATTTCGGCCTTTTGAAAGGAAAAACGATGATAGAGATGTTTTTATGTTCCTATTTTGCGGGCGCGGCGACGCTTTTTGAGGACTATGCGAGGCAAAATATCCGCGCTAAGGAGGTGCTTTTTATCCCGACTGCGGCAAACGTAGAGGAGTACCGAGACTACGTGGACGAGGCGAAAGAGGTGTTTGCCAAAATGGGCTTTACGGTTCAAATTTTAGACGTTTCAAAAGCGAGCGAGGCCGAAGCGAAGGCAAAGATCGGCGCGGCACAGGTGCTTTACGTAAGCGGCGGCAACACATTTTATCTTTTGCGCGAGCTTAAAAAGAAAGGTCTAGCAACCCTCATCGCTAGTCGCGTCCGAAGCGGCGAGCTCATCTACGTGGGCGAGTCGGCGGGCGCGATGATCGCGGCGCCTAGCGTGGAGTACGCGAGCGTGATGGACGATGCGGGCGACTACGGGGCTGCGGCGCAAACGGGGCTTGATCTGGCGAAATTTTACCCGGTGCCGCACTACGGCGAGGAACCATTCGTGCAAAGTGCGGCTGAAATTTTAAAAGCTTACGGCGGCAAGCTAAATTTGACGCCGATAAATAACGCCGAGGCTATCGCGGTGCACGGCGATAAATTTGAAATTTTAGGACGCTAAACTGCGGCGCGAA
>CAUQNJ010000038.1:0-18517 GCA_963519515.1 uncultured Campylobacter sp.
TCACCCGCGAGGAGCTCATCTACAACTGCAGCTCCATAAGCGAGGAATCCTCGAGCAAAAGCATCGACGTCATCATCGGCCGCATCCGCCTAAAACTCGGCGAAACGTCCAAGGCGCCAAGCTACATCCACGCCATCCGCGGCGTAGGTTATAAGCTGATACAATGAGCGGACTTGCGCCGGACGGGCGATGCGATGAAATTTAAATGCTCGCAGCTTTAAAGCTTTAAATTTAATCGGTCTTGGTGCGACGAAATTTAAAGCGCGAATTCCGCGCGCTTTTACTATTAAAATTTAAGGCGCCGCAACTGAAGCGTTAAAATTTTACGATAAAATTCTATAGTTATAAATTTGGCACGCGATTAGATGCGCACGGAATTTTATCATTGTAAATTTCGGCAAAATTCGGCGCTGCAGGCGATGACGAGCCGTAAAAAACAGAGCCGAGGGCAGCGAAAAGTGGCAAATTTTAAAATTTAAAGAAGCGTGGATGTTAAATTAAAAGCGCCCCTAAATTTTAAAAATTTAAAGCGGTGGGGCTATTAAATTGAAAGCGCCCTGCTTTACGGCGAAATTTTAAAATTAGCGCTGCTTGCGAAGAGTAAAATTTACGCGCCGTGCCTTTAAGACGCGCCGTAAATTTAAAGCTGAGCAAGTCGCAAGCAGCTCCACACGCCAAAAGCAAGCCCGCGGCTTCAAAGCTTTGAAATTTTAAAAATTTAAGGATCATATAAATTTAATGAAAGTAAGATCGTCGATTTTTTACACCATCACGTTCATCTTCGCGCTTGCTGCCGTGGGCGTTTCGCTCGCCCTGCTCTGGCTCATCGGCTACGATCAGCAAAATTACACCCGCGAGCTAAACTCCAAATACTCCATCGTCGCGCGCGCAAACCTCTATGAGATGAGCAAGCTCATCAGCGAAGCCGAATATGACCGCCAGGTCGCAAATTTCGAGTTTTCGACGATCCGAGATGAAGCCAGGCGCGATGAGATCATCAAAGGCGCCGAAATTTTAGATAGCATCTCCGCAGACATCGGCTCTGCGGACATCTTGCTCTTTAAGCGTAAACACTACCTAAAGATCACTCACGCGGGCGAGATGCGGCTTTTAAACGACAAGGATTATCAGCCCTATCGCTACGATATTTTCAAAGCGATCTACGGCGTCATTTTGGTGATCATCCTGCTTGCGTATATCTTTATCATCCGCAAAATTCGCCCCCTTCGCAAGCTCAAACGCCAGATCGATAAATTTGCTAAAGGCAGCCTCCAGATCAAAGACGTAAGCGCGGGAAACGATGAAATTTCCGAGGTTTCGCACGCATTTTACGAGGCGGTCACGCAGATAAACAAGCTTAACGAATCGCGCCATCTGTTTTTGCGAAACATAATGCATGAGCTCAAAACTCCCATCACAAAGGGTCGCATCGCCGTCGAGATGATCGAGCGCGGTAAAAACCAAGAGCGTCTCATCTCGGTCTTTGAGCGGCTGGAGAGCCTAATCAACGAATTTGCGGCGGTCGAGCGCGCGACTGCGGGCACGGCGCTAGTCGAACGCGGAATTTTTTCCATGGATGAAATTTTAAAAGAAGCGCTCGGCATCGCGATGATCGAGCCCGGCTGCGTCACGCTGCAAAATCCGCTAGAGCTAAGCTTAAATGTCGATCTGAAGCTCTTTTGCGTCGCGGTGAAAAATTTAATCGACAACGCCGTCAAATACGCCTCAGACGGTAAAATTTTAATCCGCCTAAACGCAGAAACGATGGACTTCATAACGCTCGGCGAGCCGCTGCAGAAGGACTTTAGCTACTACAAAGAGGCCTTCGTAAAGGGCACGAACGCTAAGCAAAGCTTCGGCTTGGGGCTCTACATCGTCGATAACATCGCCAAGGCGCACAGACTAAAATTCCTCTACCGCAGGCAGGACGAGCTAAACGTATTTTATTTCGAGGGGATCGAAAAGATAGCTGCGTTATGAAATTTAAGCACATTTTTTATATTATTGCGCCAAAAATTCGAAACGAGAAGATGCGAAATTTCATATTTTTAGCGCTATTTTTAACCGCGACCATATTTTTTCTACCTCGCGACGCACAAGCCGAGAGCTTTATCACCGACGAGGAGTACGGCGCGATGCTGTATAAAAACCCGCGCGGCGTGGGCTGCGATAAGTGCCACGGCGAAAAGGGCGAGGGCTCGCTGATTGTAAAGTATAAAGAATTTAACCGCACCTCGGGCGCCTACTACGAGCGCGCCCTAAATGCGCCGCCGATCAACAATCTCTCGCTTCAGGAGCTCGCCGACGGGATCAGCAGCTCGCGCGACGTGATGCCCAGCTACTTCTTGACGCAAAACGAGATCATCATCATCTACAAATATATAAAATCGATAAATCAACCAAAAAAGAAGGAGAAAAAATGAATAATCACGACGAATTTTTAGCGGCGCTTAAACTTATCCCGGGTGGCGTAGATTCGCCTGTGCGAGCATTCGGCAACGTAGGCGGCGAGCCTTTTATGGTGGATCGCGGCGAGGGCTCGTACATTTACGACGTCGAGGGCAAAAAATATCTCGACTTCCTGCAGAGCTGGGGCCCGCTCATCTTCGGCCACGCCGATGCAGACATAGAGCGCGCCGTCGTGCAAACCGCCAAAAAAGGGCTAAGCTTCGGCGCATCCAGCCCGCTTGAGACGCAGCTTGCCTCGCTCGTGTTAAAAAATTTCGATTTCCTAGATAAGATCCGCTTTACCAGCAGCGGCACGGAGGCTACGATGAGTGCGATCCGTCTTGCGCGCGCCTTTAGCGGACGGGATAAAATTTTAAAATTTGAGGGTTGCTACCACGGTCACAGCGACAGCCTGCTCGTCAAAGCAGGCAGCGGCGCAAGCACCTTCGGCAACGCAAGCAGCGCGGGCGTGCCACAGGATGTCGCGAAAAACACCTACCTAGCCAGATACAACGACATACAAAGCGTAAAGGACGTCCTAGCGCAAAACGACATCGGCACGATCATCATCGAGCCTATCGCGGGGAATATGGGCCTAGTACCGGCGGATCCCGAATTTTTAACCGAGCTTCGCGCGCTGTGCGATGAGAAAAAGATCGTGCTGATAATCGACGAGGTAATGAGCGGCTTTCGCGCGAGCGAGCTAGGCAGCTACGGCATCTACGGCGTCCGCGGCGATCTGGTAACCTTCGGCAAGGTCATCGGAGGCGGCATGAGCGTGGCGGCGTTTGCGGGTAGGCGCGAAATTATGGATATGATAAGCCCGCTAGGAGCGGTGTATCAAGCAGGCACGCTAAGCGGAAACCCCGTCGCGATGGCTGCGGGTATCGCCAGCCTAAATAAAATTTACGCTAGCAGCGGCCTTTACGAAAGGCTCGGCGAACTAGCGCGCAGGCTCGCAGACGGGCTTTGCACCATAGCACAGCGCCGCGGCATCGCGCTGCAAACCGCTTGCGTAGGCTCGATGTTCGGCTACTTTTTCGCAGACGAAGAGGTGCGCGACTACGACGGCGCCCTGCGGGCAGACACCGCGCGCTTTGCGAAATTTCACGGCGAGATGATTAAGCGCGGCGTATTTTTGGCGCCTAGTCAGTTTGAGACGGGCTTTATCTGCGCCACGATGGATGAAGCGCAGATCGACTTTGCGCTAAACGCCGCGGATGAAGCGATGGCGGCGCTTTGAGGGCTGCGTTTTAAATTTAATCGGATTTTAGATGAGAGTAACGAAAAATTTAAACAAAATCGTAAAGGGCGCCTGCGACATCAGCCTGGGCATCTCAATCGTCGTAGCGATCGGCATCGGCGTAGCGATCGGGCTTGGACTGCGGCATCTCACGGGCTCGCTGCTTCTGCTCTGGCTTGGCATCGCTATCGGCATCGCAGCGGCGTTTCTGAACGTTTACCGCGCGTGCAAGGCGCTAAATTCGAGCTTAAAAGAGCTTGAAAACGATCCGAAATACAAGGCGGATCCGAAAAATTTTGACGACGACGATGAATGGGATGAGCGGGATTGAATAGGCGGTTTTTGCTTATATACTGCGCGCTAAACGCAGCGTTTGCCCTGCTTGGGCTGGCGCTTTGCGGTGCAGGATTTTTCGGCTCGGGCTCTTTCGGCGTGCGGGCGCTAGCGTGGCTTCTCAGCTTAGAGGCTGGATTTTTGGGCGCATTCGGCGCGGTATATTTTTCGTTTCGCGCTTACCGAAACAAGATAGAAGATGAGCTAAGAGCCGGTAAATACGATGAAATTTTACGGCAAAGCTCTAAAAATTCCGCAGGTTTCATGAGCGGCGAAACTTCCGCCAACGATACAAATTCCGCAAGTCGCGGCGAAAACCAAGGCGGTGCGAGCGGCGACGATAAAATTTCATACGGCAAAACTTGCGGCGGTGAAATTTTAAAGAGCGAGAATTTTAGCGGCGCAAATTCAGGCGTCGAAATTTTAAACGCGCAAAATTCCAAAGACGCCGTAAATTTCACTAGCGGCGATGTCCGCGTCGAAAACGGCGATAGTTGCGCTCTGTACGACGAAACCGCCGCCGAGCGTACCGCAAGCTCCGCCGATATAAATTTTACTCGCAGCTCAAATTTAGACGCCGAATACGGCACAACCGCCGCTAGCGAGTGCGACGTAAATTCCACCGAGAGCAGTCGCAACAAAACTTCCGCTTGCAACGCGACCGCTTTGGGACACGTCGCCGATAAATTTAATATGAAAGATTGCGCGACTTGCGGCAACTCACACGGCGGCATAAACGACGAAACTAGCGATAGTTCGCAAGGCGACATAGGCGTGCGTTGCGACGACTTGAAAAATGCAGCGAGCAGCGATCTAGGCGGCGGCGTAGATAGTGGCGACCGGAGCGACGGCACAGATAGCGGTAATCGTGGCGGCGATGTAGATAGCGGCGAGCCGGGCGACGGTACGAGCGATTTTGAGGGTGGGATTGGCGGCGCGCACGACGGATCAAATGATGATTTCGACGGCGCGGACGGTAGCGTCGATGATTGGGATGAGCGCGAAAGGGGCGAGATTCGGAGCAATTTTGCGGGGGCGTTTTTCTCTCCGTTTAAAATTCTATCCTACGCGGCGCTTGTAGCGGCGATCTACCTGCTTGCCAAGCTGTCCTTGCTAAACCCGCTGGCGATTATTTTGGGCGTTACGATCATTCCTCTGGGCACGATGATCGCTGCTTTCGGCGCTAAAGACGCGCGCTAAAGCTCAAACGGCGCGAGCAGGACGCTTTAAATTTTAAAATTTAGCTTGGGCGGGATTGAGTGTAGATCGGCGCAGGATAAATTGCGACGACCCCTGCCATCGCGAGCCGCGCCATGGACACCGCGCGTTTCGGCACGTACCCGGGCGGGCTAAATTTATAAAATTTACGCCGCGCATCTTTGGACTTCTGCGTAAATTTAAACCACTCATTGCAAGCCGTAGAAATTTTACCGGCATTTCTCGCGTAATTCTAAAACTAAATTTGACCGCCGCGAATTGCAATTCAGCGCGAAATTCTTATCTATATTTAATTAAATTTTAGCTACCATTACGCAAAATTTGAGGAAAAATTATGAATTATGATACCTTGAAAAAAATCTTTTTTCTATTTGATCCAGAAACCGCTCATAAGATCGCAGAATTCGGACTTCGCGCGCTCTATGCGACCCCGGGCGGGCTTGAGGCTTTGGCAAAATTCGGCGTTTATAAAGATGAAATTTTAACTCAAAATATATGGGATCTCAGCTTCGATAATCCAGTAGGTATCGCGGGCGGCTTTGACAAAAACGCCACGATGATCGCACCGCTAGCCGCTCTCGGCTTCGGACACATCGATTTTGGCACCTTTACGCCGCGCCCTCAAAGCGGCAACGAAAAGCCGCGACTTTTTCGCCTCGTTAGCGAGCAGAGCATTCAAAACGCGATGGGCTTTAACAACGAAGGTGCCGATGTTATCGAGCATCGCGTGCGAAAAATTTATCCTTTTAAAATCCCTATCGCCGCAAATATCGGCAAAAATAAGGCTACCCCGAACGAGGATGCGCTGAGCGATTATGAAGCCTTAGGTCGTAAATTTAACGGGCTGTGCGATTTTTTCATCATCAACGTAAGCTCGCCGAACACCCCCAACCTACGCGCTTTGCAAGAAAACAGCTTCATAAGCGAGCTGATCGGAGCGATGAAAAAGATCACGAACAGGCCGCTCGTCTTAAAGCTGGCGCCCGATATGAGCGCAGATCAGGCGATCGCGCTGTGCGAGTGCGCGGTGCAAAGCGGTGCAAGCGGCATCATCATAAACAACACCAGCGTTGATTATTCGCTGAGCCCCAATGCCAGGGATTTCGGCGGCCTAAGCGGCAGGCTGATCACCGAAAAATCGCGCGAGCTTTTCGCGCAGGTCGCTCGCGAGCTCTTCGGCCGCACGATCCTAATCAGCTGCGGCGGCATAGACAGCGCGCAGGAGGCCTACGAGCGCATCAAATCGGGCGCGAGCCTAGTTCAAATTTTTACCGCCTTTATCTTCAAAGGCCCGTTCGTCGCAAAATCGATCAACGAGGGGCTAGCGGAGCTTTTGCGCACAGACGGCTTTAAAAACATCAACGAGGCAGTCGGGGCAAATTTAAAAGATCGAGCGGGCGAAGGATACGGCATCAGAAATGATCAGGCCGAAAACCTCCGCAACGGCGCGGATTTGCGCGCTTGCGAAGGCAAAGAGGCGAAAGCTAAAATGGACGAAATTTCAAGTGCACCCGAAGGCGAGGAAACGAGCGAAATTTCAAACGCACCCGAAAGTAAGAATGCGGACGGAATTTTAAACGACGGCGAAAGCAAAATTTTAAGCGCTCAAGCTGATGAAATTCCGAGCGCTCAAACAGGCTCAAGCTCCGAAGCGGATGAAAATTCCAGCGCTTCGGCAAATTTAAACGCCTTGGTAAGCGCAGATACCGCGACCGATCAAAGCTCAGCCGAACAAAGTAGCGCGGAGAACAGAATTTCCGAGGTTAAAAATACAAAACGAAGCAGCGCAAAAAGCGGAAATTTAGAGGCTAAAAGCGCAAAGCAAGGCAGCACAGATCAGAAGCAGGATAAAATTTCAAAAAGGGTTTCCAAAAACGGCGCGGATCAAAAACAAAGTCAAATTTCAAAAAGCGGCGTAAGCTCCAAACGCGGTAAAATTTCAAAAGATGCTACGCAAAAAGGTACCGCCCAAAAAGATACTGCGAAGGATGATGACGCCCCACGGAAGGACGTCGTGCAGGATAACAACGCCTCGCAGCAGAAGGGCGCCGAAGCAAAAAATCTCTCGAAAAGCGATGCAAAAAGCGAGAATTTAGAGGTCAAAAACGCAAAACAAAGCGGCGCGGCGAGCAAAACCGCAAAAACTAAAACCGCGCAGAAAAATATAACCGCAACTAAAGCCGCGCCAAAAAACGACACAGAAAGCAAAAATTCTAAAACTAAAGCCGCACCAAAAAGCAGCGCGGAAAGCAAAAACTTAAAAACCAAAAACGCAAAGCAAAGCGGCGCAAAAACTAAAAATGTCGAGGCTAAAGAGACCAAAGAGGCTGGCGGCACTCAAGACGCGGAGCAAAACTCAAGCAAAAAACGAAAGGCGAAAAAAGATTAATGTTTCCGAAATTTAAGAAAATCACGCTGCAAAACGGGCTTCAAATTTATCACATCCCGATGAATAAAGGCAGCGGCGTTATCAGCGTGGACGTGTTTTACAACGTCGGCTCGCGCGACGAGACGATGGGCAAAAGCGGCATCGCGCACATGTTGGAACATCTAAATTTTAAATCCACGAAAAATCGCAAGGCAGGCGAGTTCGATGCGATCGTAAAGGGTTTCGGCGGCGTGAACAATGCAAGCACGGGCTTTGATTACACGCACTACTTCATCAAGTGCGCGAGCTCAAATTTAGAGGTCTGCTTGGATCTTTACGCCGACATTATGCAAAACTTAAGCCTCAAAGACAAAGAATTTCAGCCCGAGCGCAAGGTCGTGCTCGAGGAGCGGCTGTGGCGCACCGATAACGATCCGTTCGGATACCTATTTTTCAGGCTATATAACACCGCGTTTTTGTACCACCCGTACCACTGGACGCCGATAGGCTTTCGCAAGGACATCGAAAACTGGAGTATCAAAGATATCAAGGAATTTCACGCTAAATTTTATCAGCCGCAAAACGCCGTGCTGCTGATCACCGGCGACATCGGCGAAAAAGCGGCGTTTGATGCGGCTAAAAAATACTTCGCGCCCGTAAAAAACAAGAGCGAAATTCCGAGCCTTCACTGCACCGAACCCGCGCAGGACGGCGAGAAGCTTAGCGTTATTTACAAAAACAGCGAGGCGCAGATCGTTGCGGTCGCCTTTAAAATTCCGCCGTTTAACCACCCTGACGCCGCGGCGATCAAAGCGATGGATATATATCTTAGCGGCGGCAAGAGCTCACTTTTACAGCGCGTGCTGGTCGATGAGAAAAAGCTTGCCAATCAGATCAATATCTACGATATGAGCGGTAAGGACGAGAATTTATTTATAATTTTTGCCGTTTGCAACCAAGGCGTAAGCGGCGAGACGCTGAGAGATGAAATTTTAGCGCTGATCGAAAAAGCCAAAAAAGCTAAAATAAGCGACGATGATATGCTAAAGATCAAAAACACCCTAAGTAGCGATCTTATCTACTCCCTCGACAGCGCTAGCAAGGTAGCGCAGATGTACGGCAGCTACATCGTCCGCGGCGATCTGGACGCGCTATTTAGGCTGGAGCGCGAGATCAAAAGTCTGGATAAAAGCGCAGTTAAAAAAGCGATGAAAACCTATCTAAGCCTTAAAAGCTCCACAAGCATTATTTTACGAAAGGAAAACGATGAATAAAAATGTCATAATCGGCTCTATGACGGCGCTGATCACGCCTTTTAAAGAGGGCAAACTAGACGAGCAGACCTACGCTAAGCTCATCAAAAGACAGATCGCAAACGGCATAAGCGCGGTCGTGCCCGTCGGTACCACGGGCGAGAGCGCGACGCTGACGCACGACGAGCACCGCGTCTGTATCGAGATCGCCGTAGATGCGTGCAAGGGCACGGACGTCAAGGTGCTAGCGGGCGCGGGCAGCAATGCAACTCACGAAGCGATCGGGCTCGCGCAGTTTGCGCAGGCTCACGGCGCGGACGGAATTTTATCCGTAGCGCCCTACTACAATAAACCCACCCAAAAGGGGTTGTATCTGCACTACAAGGCGATCGCGAGCTCGGTAGATCTGCCAGTACTGCTCTACAACGTGCCAGGGCGCACCGGCTGCGACATAGCCGCAGATACGATCATCAAGCTTTTCAACGACTGCGAGAACATCTACGGCGTCAAAGAAGCTAGCGGCAGCATCGATAAATGCGTCGATCTGCTCGCACACGAGCCGCGCCTTAGCGTGCTTAGCGGCGAGGATGCGATCAACTATCCGATCCTAAGTAACGGCGGCAAGGGCGTGATCTCCGTCACCGCAAATTTACTGCCCGATTACACGGCGAGACTAACGAAATTTGCGCTGCAAAATGAGTTTTTAAAAGCCAAGCAGATCAACGACGATCTCTACGCGATCAATAAAATTTTATTCTGCGAGAGCAATCCGATCCCGATCAAGGCGGCGATGTATATCGCGGGCCTCGCGCCGAGTTTGGAGTACCGCTTGCCGCTTTGCGAGCCGAGCGCGGAAAACCTCAAAAAAATAGAAAACGTAATGAAACAATACACTATCAAAGGATTTTAATTGACGAACGAATTTAAAGGAAAAACGCTAGTTATCAGCGGCGGCACGAGAGGCATAGGCAGGGCGATAGTTTTGGAATTCGCAACTGCGGGGGCAAATATCGCTTTTACGTATAATTCCAACGAGGAGCTGGCGACTTCGCAAGCAGCCGATCTTGAGAAGGCTTACGGCATCAAGGCGCGCGCTTATGCGCTCAATATCTTGGAGCCCGAGACCTACAAGGAGCTCTTTGCCAAGATCGACGAGGATTTTGCGCGAGTGGATTTTTTCATCTCAAACGCCATCATCTCGGGTCGCGCGGTCGCGGGCGGATACACTAAATTTATGAGGCTAAAGCCGCGCGGTATCAATAATATCTTTACAGCGACGGTAAATGCCTTCGTCGTGGGCGCGCAAGAGGCAGCAAAACGCATGGAGGCGGTAGGCGGCGGCTCGATCATATCGCTTAGCTCCACGGGAAATTTAGTCTATATCGAAAACTACGCGGGTCACGGCACGGCGAAAGCCGCAGTTGAGGCGATGGCGCGCTACGCCGCGACCGAGCTTGGAGAGAAAAACATCCGCGTAAACGTAGTGAGCGGCGGCCCGATCGAGACAGACGCGCTTAGGGCCTTTACCAACTACGAAGAGGTGCGCGACAAAACCGCCGAGCTTAGCCCGCTAGGACGCATGGGGCAGCCGCAGGATTTGGCGGGAGCATGTTTATTTCTATGCTCGAGCAAGGCTAGCTGGGTGACGGGGCACACCTTCATCGTCGACGGCGGAACGACCTTTAAATAATGCTAAATTTACCCAATATTTTAGCGAGCTTTCGCGTTGCGCTCGCGCCGCTGTTTTTCTGGCTGATCTTACTAGCAGGCCATGCGAACGGCGGCATGGTGGGCTCGGTGCACGTCAGCTGGATTGATTATTTCGCCGCGCTAGTCTTTGTCATCGCCTCCGTCACGGACTTTTTCGATGGGTACATCGCGCGCTCTTGGAACCAGAAGACCAAACTAGGCGCCATCATCGATCCGCTCGCCGATAAGATGCTGACGCTTGCGGGTTTTTTGGGGCTTATGTTTATCGGGCGCGCCAGTCCGTGGGCGATCTATCTGATCCTAATCCGCGAGTTTTTCATCACGGGCCTTCGCGTAGCGATGGCGGGCGACGGCGTAGAGATCGCCGCGTCGATGGCGGGCAAGGTAAAAACGGTCTTTCAGATGATCGCTATCGGCTGGCTCACGATGCAGTGGCCCTATGCAAACGCCCTACTCTGGATCGCAGTTGTGCTGACGCTATATTCGGGCTTTGAATACGTCGCGGCATATGCTAAGGCTACGAAAAAGAGTTAAATTTTAGGCTAGATATGGCTTTCGCAGTTGAAGAGATAATCGGCATCGTAGAGCGCAAAGCTCGCGCTTAAAGTAGGTTTTAGCGATAAAATTTCAGCGTGAAATTTCACACATACCGGCAAGCGTAAAATTTTAAAATTTCGCGCTATAGATTGTGAGATAAAATTTTATAGATGCTTAATCTGTACGCGTACAGCAGTGCGCTAAGCCTATAAAATTTAAAAGATAAAATTCGCAGAATTCCGTCTAACCGCCGCAAAAAATTTCAGGGCGGCGCGGCAGTGCTTCAAAACATGGCGGAATTTCAAAGTAAAACGGAATTTCAAAATATAACAGCTTTTCAAAAAATAGCGGTATTTCAAAGCAAAAACCCCGCACGGCGAAATTTTATAATCCACTCCGTCAAATCTCGCGGTAAAATTTCGCTTTTAAATTTTAAATTCTCCGCGCCGATCGTCCGCCTGCGCGCCCTTAATTTAGCTAAATTTATAGCCTGAAGCGGGCGGGCTAAGCTCAAAAAACTAACCAAGTTTAAAAAAGCAAGCTAAGGCTTTAAACGGCAATCTAAGCTTAAAATTTGCAAAATCATAGTAAGCTTAGCCCATTTTTTACAAAGGTTTGAAATTTGAAAAGCATAATTTTAACGCTAGCGATCCTGGCGGTCGGATTTTATTTTTACTCGATAAATTTTATGGTCACGGTGCTGGCGATCAGCTTCCTCATCTTTTTCCACGAGCTGGGGCATTTTTTGGCGGCGCGGGCGCTGGGCGTGGGGGTGAATGTCTTTAGCGTGGGCTTTGGAGAGAAGGTCTTTACTAAGCGTATCGGCGCTACGCAGTACGCCATCAGCGCGATCCCTCTGGGAGGCTATGTGAGCCTTAAGGGGCAGGAGGATTTGGATCCCGCCGCGGCAAGCGCGGACCCCGATAGCTACAACTCCAAAGGCCCGATCGCGCGCATAATCATACTTTTTGCGGGGCCGTTTTTTAACCTGCTGCTTGCGTTTTTGATCTACATCGCGCTGGGCTACATCGGCGTCGAAAAGCTAGCGCCGAAGGTCGGCAAAATCTCGCCAAATTCCGCCGCAGCAAGCGCAGGGCTAATGCTAAACGATGAAATTTTATCGATCGACGGCAAGCAGATCCGCGAGTGGGACGACATCTCAAAGCAGGTAACCGCAGCACCTCTAAGCCTAGAAATCATGCGCGGCGGCGAGCGGCTGAGCCTGACGCTCACGCCAAAGCTCGGCGAGAAAAAAACCATCTGGCGTGAGAGCATCAGAGTGCCGCTCATCGGCATTTCGCCCGATTACAACGCGACCGTGACGCTGTATCACAAGGGCGCGAGCTCGCTTAGCTTCGCATGGGATCAGACGGTGGAGGCATCAAAGCTCATCTTGGTGGGGCTTGAGAAGCTCGCCAGCGGCGTCGTTTCGCCAAAGGAGATGGGCGGCATCGTCGCTATTACGGATATCACCTCAAAGGCGGTCGATTACGGTGCGGCGGTCTTGCTCGCGCTCGTGGCGCTAATATCGGTAAATTTAGGGCTTATCAACCTCTTTCCGATCCCCGCGCTCGACGGCGGGCACATCGCGTTTAATCTCTTTGAGCTCATCTTCCGCCGCCCCATACCAAAGCGGGTATTCGTAGGTGCTAGTTACGTAGGCATGGGGATTTTGGCGCTTTTGATGATATTTACGGTGCTAAATGATTTCGCTAGAATTTTGGGATTTTACAAATGAGGCTGGATGAAATTTTAAAGCGCATTGAGGCTGCAAAAGCAGGCGCGGGCGACGTGCAGCTAGTCGCGGTGAGCAAAAACGTAGGCACGGATGAGGTGCGCGAGCTGTATTCGCAAGGACAGATCGCGTTTGGCGAAAACAGGGTGCAGGAGCTGAAGCGCAAAAGCGAGCTGCTGCGCGAACTGCCGCTAAAGTGGCACTTCATCGGCACGCTACAAAGCAACAAAATCAATCAGCTCATCGCTCTACGCCCGACGCTGTGGCAGAGCTGCAACAGTTACGAGCTCGCGCTTGCCGTAAATAAGCGGCTGAATTATCCGCTAGATACGCTGCTGGAGATCAACGCTGCGGGCGAGAGCTCCAAAACGGGGCTCGATAAAAACCGCGCCGTGGAGGAGTTTTTGCGCATCAAGCAGGAGTGCAAAAATCTAAATTTAATCGGCGTGATGAGCATCGGCGCGCACGTAAGCGAACCCGCGCAGATCGCGCGAAGCTTCGAGGTGAGCCGCGAGATCTTCGATGCGCTCGTGCCGCACGGCGCGCGGATCTGCTCGATGGGGATGAGCGATGATTTCGAGCTCGCGATCAAATGCGGCTCGAATATGATCCGCCTGGGTAGAATTTTATACGCCTAAGTGCCGAAAGACCAGTCCATGAGCGAACGGCGCGAAATTTAAACTCGGCGCGATAATCGGTCGCACACGGCTCATGCTACCCTCTATGCAAGTTCGGCGCCCTGTGCGATAATCAGTCGCAGCGCAATCCTACGCGATCCTACCAGCAAGCCTAGCTCATGGTGCAATAATGGGCTGCGGTGCAAATTCGCACAGGTAGCATTCGTAAGATCGGCACCTAGTCAAGACGCAATCAAATCTCTAAAAACTCAGTACTCGTCGCAATAATGAATTGCAGCGTAGGTCTCATCGGAAAACTCAGCGCTCATTGCAATGTAAAATTTTGATGCGATAATATGGCGCAATATTAAATTTACGCGTCTTAGCACATTTTGGCGAAAAATTTAGCACGCCTTAGCGGCATAAAATTTTAAAGCGATTATGGCCGCGCCGAATTTTAAAGCGACTCAGCACAAGCCCGATCGGCAAAATTTAACGCAACATCAAAGCTATAAAATTTAACGCGCTTCGCCGCTGCAAATTTAAAGTAACGGCGAATGAAACGCAGTTGCGGCGCAGATGGCAGATGAAGCGAAGCTCGTGAAGCAGTGTAAAATTTAACCCGCTTCGGTGCTACAAAATTTCAAAGCGGCAACGCAGACGACGCAGTTCGGCGAGCGATGCAATGTTTTCAGAAACGGTATTTGGCGGCGCACCGATAAAAGGCGAGGCGCGATCCTTTATGCTTTTACAAACAAGCATTCCGATATGTCCGATCTGCGCTCACACCCGCGTTTAAGGCGCGCGGAGCAGCCCTGCTCTTTAAAATTTTAATCCTCGCAAATTTACTCGCCTATTTAAATACCGAATATAGAAGCGTCATATTTTGAGCGACAGCATCGCGTCTGCCGCCTTGTATCTTGCGTTTTTATACCTACTTTGCAGGCTCGTACTTTATTTAAGCCGCGAATTCAAAAATACTCAATAGTTTTAAATTTACCCGCCGCGACCCGCTTTAAATTTTAAAATTTCGCCTATTTTTTATCGCGCTGAAAAGTATCACGCAGATAAAGCTCTCCGCGCTCCAGCGCCTGAAAGCGCAGTCGTAACAGCTGATTTCGCCGCCGCACGCCATCTCCTCTTCATCGTTATCTAGCTTAAATTTGGCGCAATTTTCGGCGGTTTCGCGCGCTTTTTCGTAGCTGGATTTGCCAAATTTAAACTCGCCTTTTTCGTTAAAATTTGAGCGCATCAAAACCTCCGAAGCTCCTTTACGCTTAAGTTTCTAAAGCCGCTGCCCGCTTCTTTTTTAACGAGCAAGGTCGCCTTGAAATCCAAAAATACCGGCTTTAGCGCGCCGATTAAATTTACGCGCTCATCTGGCAAGAGAGGTTTAAAATTTTCATCCGCGACCGCCTCGATAAAATTTAATCCCAAAAGCTCGGCCACGCTCAAATTTGACTCTTTTAGTTCAAATTTGCCCCTGATTTTACCGTCGTTTCCGCTAAGCCTCAGCCCTATGCCCGCAAGTGCGCCGATGACGCCGCGAGCGCCGCTCTTTAACTCTTTTAAAAATACGTTTTGCTCGTGCGCCGTATCAAACGCCCGCTCCGCACTCAAATATATCTCCTTTGCACTTCTGCCAAAGCTTATCAGTTCTTGCGCGTTTACGATATCTTTTTCAAAGGCCGCCGCGATACCGGGCTCTGCGCCGGGCGCGCTTTTACGCTCTAGCAGCCGGAGTGCGAAATCCAGCACGCGCTACTTTTGCGACTCGGTAAGCCAAGCTTCCAGGCACATAGAGCTGTTGTGCGAGGTGTAGTTGATGCGAGGATCGAGCAAGAGCTGATGGCGCGTGATGAATGAAACGGGCGCGAACGAGCCCGCAAAGGCGGCGATCTCTTCGGCAAGCAAGCCCGTAGAAATATCGCCGCCGAGCTCGTCCGTGTCGTCGATGCAAAGTAAAAATTTAAATTTCATTTTAAAAACCTTAACATTTAAGTCGATTTTAAATATTTATAAAATAAAATTATATTTAAATATTTTAATAAATTTATTCCATAAAATGGTATTTTATACAATATATAATAAAAATTTTATTTTAAGGAGTTAGGATGAAAAAGATTGGCTTAATCGCCTGCTGTGCCGCGATAGCGCTTCACGGCGAGGTGTTTACGCTCGGACAAATCGAGGTCGTAAAAAACGTCGGCGGCGTGCAAAAAAGCGACACGAACGTCGTGACTGTCGATGAACAACAGATGCAAAAAGACGAGATAAAGCGCCTCTCGCAGGTCGCTTACAGCACGCCGGGCGTTTACGTGGATAAAAAAGGCCCGCGCGCCGAGCAAAATTTCTACGTTCGCGGTTTTGATTCGCGCAGAGTGCCGCTTTTTATCGACGGAATTCCCGTTTACGTGCCTTACGACGGCAACGCAGACTACGGTAGGTTTAGCACGTTCGATCTAAGCAGGATCGATATCTCAAAGGGCTCAAGCTCGGTGCTCTACGGTCCAAACACTATGGGCGGCGCGATAAATTTAATCACCAAAAAGCCTAGCAAGGAGCTTGAGGGAAATTTAGGCTACGGCTTTGAGACGGGCAGAAGCGGCAAAACCTACGGCAACAATGTCGATTTGAACGTCGGCAGCAAACAGGAGCTATTTTACGTACAAGCGGGTGGCAGCTTTATGGAGGATATGGGGCAGCAGATATCGCGTAAATTTAAAGGCGACGCAAACGACAACGAAGACGGCGGCAGACGCGATAACTCCGTGCAGCGAGATAAGAAATTTAATATCAAACTCGGCCTTACGCCAAACGAAACCGACGAATACGCGATCGCCTACGTAAATCAAAAGGCAAGCAAAGAGCAGCCTATGTATGCGGGAAAATATACGACTTTTAGCCAAAAAGACCGCAAATGGGAGTGGTATCAATGGGACAGACAAAGCGTCTATTTCCTATCGCATACGGAATTTGCAAATAGCTTTTACATAAATACTAAGGCTTTTGCCGATGAGTTTAAAAACGGAATGTTTGATATCGATAAAAAAGAGGATAGCAAATATAAAGATAACGCATACGGATTTGGTTTAGAAATGGGCGGAGACGTAAGCGATAGTAACACGCTTAAATTTGCCACAAACTACAAACACGATAAACACTCCGGACATAAGATCCACTATACCGGAAGATTCGGCACCGAACCGACCGTTACCTTTATAGATAGGACTTACGGCTTCGCGCTTGAAGATACTCACAAATTTACCGATTTTACCAAAATGATTTTGGGCGTTAGTTACGACACTAGAGATGCTATCAAAGCCGAAGACTACATTCAATTTAAAGGCGGCGGAGGTGGAGCCGGCAACCCTGCTAACTGGAAGCTAACCTCGTTTGACGTAGGCAAAAAACACGCCTTTAATTATCAAGCCGCGATCAAACATAGTTTCGACGAAGAGGACGAGCTAAGTCTAAGCTACGCTAAAAAGACATATTTTGCTAGTATGAAAGATAGATATAGCGAGAGGTTTGGGCGAAATTTTGCAAACCCGCACCTAAAGCCCGAAGTAGCACACCACTACGAAGTCGGCTACCAAAGGAATTTTGGAGAATTTTTGAGGTTGGAAAGCTCGGTGTTTTACTCCAGAGTTAAAGACGCTATCGGCACGACCAGCGTTACTAGGTTTGCGCAAACCAGAGATATGAACGTAAACGTCGATAAAGCTCATTACAAGGGCTTTGAACTCGCCGTAGCATACTTTGCGACGCAAGATTTGGAGCTTGGCGCAAACTACACGTATATGAACGCCAAATACAAAGAAAGCGGCGAAAGCACGATAGTCTATGATCTACCGAAGCACAAAGGATTTTTATACGCAGATTATAAAATTCTGCCTAAATTCGGCGTTTACGTCTCCCAAGAGCTCGGCTCGAGCTTATGGAACAGAGTGCCCACCGGCAGAAGTAGTCATATAGATCACAAAACGGCCGGCTTTGGCGTAACCAATCTCAAGCTTACGTATGAGCCCGTCGAGAGCTTGAGCGTAGAGGCGGGAGTATCGAATCTGTTTGATAAAAACTATGAGTATAGAGAGGGCTTCCCTGAGGAAGGTCGCGTATTTTTCTCAAACATCAGATATAAATTTTAATTCAGGTTTAAACGGCGGCGGCATTTTGCCTTTTCATTGAACTCCGCGGGCGAGCGATTTTGAGCTTTATCTCAGACCGCCCGCCCCTTTTAAATTTAAACCCTAAATTTTAAAATCCTAAATTTAGCCAGACATTCTAAAATCACCGCCGCTAAATTTTCAAATTTAGCAGCTAAATAGGCATCTAGCGAAGATAAATCTGTTTTAAAATTTCTTTTGCTATACTTGCGAAATCAAAAATTTTAAAAGGAAAAACGGTGAAAAAAATATTTCTATTTCTCTGCGCCGCGAGTATGCTTTTTGCTCTGAGCGAGGCGCAGATCAAAGACTACATCGCTCAAAATAGCGAAAACATAGCTCAGCTGCAAGGCACACCGACTAAAATTTACGCCAGCTCGCCGCCGCTTTTATATATGCTTTACGCGCTTGATCCCGCTAAAATCAGCGGATCAAATTTCGAGTGGAACGATTACGAGCGGCCCTACGTCAAAAAAGAGGTGCAAGAGCAGCCCGTCGTGGGCGGCTTTTTCGGTCAGGGTAAAATTCCAAACGTCGAGATGCTGCTACGCCTAAATCCAGATCTCATCCTCGTAAACGCAAGCTCGCGCAACACCAAAAAGATGAGCGAGGTTTTCGGCTCGATCAAAAAGCCGATGCTCTATCTAAGCGCGACGAAGCTCGAGGACTACTTGGACGGATTTGAAATTTTAGGCGAAGTGACGGGCAAAAAGGAGCGCGCCGCACGTCTCATAAGCTACGCACGGGAATCGCTAAATTTGACCGCGCAGATCGAGGAGTACATTAAGAAAAACAACCTGCAAAAGGTAAAAATTTACTACGCGCAGGGCGGCGACGGGCTAGCCACCGAGTGCGAGGGCTCGTGGCATGCGACGCTCATCGAGCG
>CAUQNJ010000039.1:0-18399 GCA_963519515.1 uncultured Campylobacter sp.
TAATAATCTTATTAAACGCGCCGTATCCGCCCACGTGAAATTTACCGAAAGCGGCTAGCTGCGCTTATTTCTCTTCGTACTCGCTTGCTTGGGGTATGCAGATGCAGTTTGGATCGAGCTTTGAAGAGGCTGCGTTAAATTTAAACCTAGCCGCCAGGCATAAAATGCACGCCGTAATGATCCCTGCTACGGCAAAGGCATTTATACCGCTAATTGCCGCGGCTAGCCCCAAGGCGCCGCCTAAACACATGGCGCACAAAACGAGGTCCTTATCGATCTTGGCGCGAAAGATGATGGCGAAAAATAACGCCGCCGCCACGCCGCTTACGAAGATGTTGCTCGCCGCGAAGAGATAGTTTAAAATTTCGCCGCCGAAGCTTGCTAAAAGTAGCGCGATCGCGCCGAAACCTAGCGTGGCGATGCGGTAAATTTTTAGATCCTCGCTTCGCAAAATATCGTGCGCGAAGATGCTGGAAGCCGTGATCAAGCAGGTGTCCGCAGAGGATATGATCGCCGCCAATAGCCCTAGCATCAAAACCGCACCCAAGGACGCAGGCAACGCATTAAAAAGGCTTACGTTAAGCAGATCTTCGCCGCTCGTGCCGGCGGTCGCAAGGCTCATCGCACCGAAACCTATAAAAGCGATCATTATGCTGCTGATTGCGATTCCAAAAGCACCGAAGATAGAGCCCAGGATCGCCGCACGCTCGTTCTTTGCGCTTAAAATTCTAGAAAATAGCATCGGATCGATCACGTAGCTAGTACCGATAACCAGCAGATAATATCCGATCTTATCGTATCCGAAGGCGTCATTTTTGAGCGTAAAATTTACATTTTCAAATACCTGCGGCGAATTAAAATTTAGCCAGAGCAAAACTGCCAAAAACGCCGCGATTACGATAGCGTATTGATATACATCGCTTCTAATGACCGCTCTTTGCCCGCCCAAAATCGTATAAACGATGATGACCGCGCCTCCGATGAGCAGCGAGGAGTTGAAATTTAGATCAAACGCCGAGAGTATGCGCGCGCTAGCGCTAAACTGCGCCGCCAAAATGGCGCACCACGCCACGCAAATGATGACTGCGCTAACGAGCCTGGCTCTTTTGTCGATAAAAATTTCTGCGACCTGCGCGAACGTCAGCGCCTTGCTCGCGCGTAGAATTTTCGCAATAAAAATCGCTAAAATCATCAGTCCGATCGCGCCGCTTAAAAGCCACCAAACCGCGGCAAATCCATACTTTTGCATATTCGATACCACGCCGATCGTAGCTGCGCCACCCACGCAGGTAGCGACTATCGAAAATGCAATCTCAAAAGCGCTTGCCTTTCTGTCCGCGACCAAAAAGCCCTCAAGGGCGGTCTTTTTGCGAAATTCCAAGAAGCCTAGCAAAAGTAGAAATATGATAAATACGATTAAAATTTGCACATTTATCCTTTATAAATTTTTAATTTTACCGCATCGCGGATCGCTTCGCAAAGCGCCTGCGTATCGCTTCTGGGCGTGATGAACGGCGGCATGAGATAGATGTTTTTGCCAAAGGGTCTGATCCAGACGCCCCTTTTTACGAAAAATTCCTGCAGCGCCTCTACGTCCACTGCCTCCTTCATCTCTACGACGCCGATAGCGCCCAAGGTGCGAACGTCTGCCACGCCGTCTAAGCTCCTGCACCCCCTCAGGCCCTCTTGCAGGTCGGAGTGGATTTGCGCGACCTTCTGCGCCGTGTCCTGCGCGCATAAAATTTCTAAATTTTTAAGCGAAACGGCACAAGCTAGAGGATTTGCCATGAAGGTCGGTCCGTGCATCAAAACGCCGCCGTTTCTGCTCACGCCGTGCGCGATCTTTTCGTTCGTCAAAACCGCCGCAAAGCTCATAAATCCGCCGCTTAGCGCCTTGCCTATGCAGATTATGTCGGGCGCCGCGCTACAGTATTCGTATGCAAATACCCTGCCCGTGCGCCAAAAGCCGGTGGCGATCTCGTCAAAGATAAGCACTGCGTTCGCTTCGTCGCACAGCTCGCGGAGACGGTCTAAAAATTTCGGATGGTAAAACCACATCCCGCCAGCTCCCTGGACGATAGGCTCGATTATGATGGCTGCGATCTCATCTTTGTTTTCTTTAAAAATTTTAGAAATTTTATCCGTGCTAGATCGGTCAAAAGGCGCGTCGAAGCGACAGCTCGGGCGCGGCGCAAAAATTTGACGCGCCAAGATACCGCTAAATAGCGAATGCATGCCGGTGAGCGGATCGCAAACGCTCATCGCGCCGAACGTATCGCCGTGGTACCCGCCTCTGACGGTTAAAATTTTATTCTTTTTAGGCGATACGTTTTGCTGATAGCAGATCGCCGCTTTCAATGCCACCTCGACCGCTACCGAGCCGCTGTCCGCGTAAAAGATGCGATCAAATTGCGGTAACATCGAGAGTAGTTTTTTGCCTAAATTTACGGCGGGCGCGTGGGTAAGCCCGCCGAACATCACATGAGAAAATTCCTTCATCTGCGCGGTCGCCGCGGCATTTAACGCCTCGCTGCCGTATCCTTGCACGGCGCACCACCAAGAGCTCATCCCGTCGATCAGCGCGCCCTGCGTCGTGTAGATTTTATTGCCTTCGGCGCGGAGCACGCCGTGCGCCTTAAGCGGATGCGTCGCGGAAGTGTAGGGGTGCCAAAGATGCTTCGCATCGAAGCTTAGATCAATGGGTCCCGTGTTTGAAGTGCTCATGAGCGGCGGCGCGACGCGGCTGCTTTTAATTTCATCCTCTTGTTTACGAATCTGTGCTGCGCCCAAAGCGCAGCGAGCCTCGCTATCTTTGGAATTTTCATCTAAATTTGCGCTCCTCTGCCCGCTTTGCGCCGCATTCAAGGTTATCGCAGCGGTTTCGTTTAAATTTGCCGCGCTCGCGCCCATCTGCGACGGATCGTTAAAATTTAGCGAGGCGATAAAATTTTCAAAAGAGCGCGCTGCCGCTGTAAAGTCGTCCTTTTGGAATTTGCGTAGCGATATTACCGGTATGCCTTTGAGCTTGCTTTTCAGATACGCTGCGTTCGATACGCAAATTTCGTCCTTTTCGTCGGTAAAATTTAGAACCAGCGCCGCGATTTTAAGCCCGTGCGAGCGCAGGACATAGACGCTGCAAAGCGCGCTGTTTATCGCGCCCAGCTCGTTTTTACAGACCAAAACGATCGGCGCGCCCACTGCTCTCATCACATCTAAAAAGCTCTCGTGCGAGTTTAGCGGCACGAAAATACCGCCCGCGCCTTCGATCAGCGTGATTTCGCACTGCGCCGAATGAGCGTCGATAAATTTTAAAATTTCATCCGTCTTGATCTCTCGATGCTCTAAACTCGCGCTGTAATGCGGCGAAGCCGGGAATTTAAACGCATAAATCGGCGCAATGTCGCTAGCTGAGCTTACTTTAGCATACTCGCTCACATCCGGCGCGACAAGCCTGCCACCGCTCATCTCGCATCCCGTCTGCACGGGCTTTAACGCGATTGCTGTGCGACCGCTCTGTAAAAACGCCCGTAGAAGCGAAGCCGTAACGAATGTCTTTCCTACCTCCGTATTCACGGCGGTTATAAAAAATTTCAATCTCGCTCCTTAAAAGCCCATCATAACTGAAATCAAATAGCGGCGTTGAAAAGAGGTACCGCACTAAACCCAAGCGAATGTCGATCGCAAGTAAAGTAGAGCGGTCGACAAAAAGGACAAAAACATATAAAAGAAGAGATTTCCGCAAAGTAAGGCATGGCGCAGGAAGCGCAAATTTGGACGCATTATAAAATTTTAGCCTTTGCGGTTACGGATTTTATTTTGAGTTCATAAATTTTCGTGCGCTTTAATGATGCTCTGGAGGCAAACTCCACGCGCGACATGTAATTTGGGGTGTATTTTTTGCATAGTATCCGCAGGGCGTAAATTTTACGCTCGTCATCTTCTACTTCGCTTGCTTCGCAAACGGCGATTGCGCTGCGGTACTCCGTCGTATAAACTTTCGATCCTAGAGCTTCCGCGTCATTTGCGATAGATCGATATTCTTCGTCGCTTGGGGTGGGAACGCGGTTATAGCTAACAAAAACCGCCGTTACCGCGCGTCCGTTTTGAAAGAGTTTCGCCTTTGTGCCGGCAGGCGCGCCGTGGATGTAAATAACATCTGCATCGCGCACTGGCGAGATAGGCACGCTAAAAATTTCGCCGCTATCGTCTATGCAGCTAAGCGTAGCGTATTCACTCTCGTCGATGATTCTTAACGCCTCATCTTCGCTTAGCTGCCTATCTCGTCTGCGCATTTAGTCCATCTGGTTGCGTAGGAATGCGGGCTCATCGAGCTCGTCGTAGGTTTCGTCACCGTTAAAATCGCCGCTACTTACCTTTTGTCTAGAAAAGATAGAATTTCGACCCATGCTCTCTAAAAGCGCCTTTCTGCGATCCGCCACGTTATCGCTGGCGACCTGCTTTTTTTCCTCGATGCTCCTTTCGAAGCCGGTGGCGATGAGAGTAACTTCTACGCGGTTGTTTTCCATCTTAGGATCGGTGGTGGTGCCCCATGTAACGTCGGCGTCCTTATCTACGGTATCTTCGATGATATTCATCGCAGATTCGATCTCAAGCAAGGAGCAATCAGGCGACATCTTAAAATGCACCAACACGCCCATAGCGCCGTGGATGGAGGTATTGTCCAAAAGCGGAGATTGGATCGCGCTTTTTAGCGCCTCCTCCGCTGCGCCGTCGCCTTCGCTAACGCCGATACCCATTAGCGCCAAACCGCGGTGCGTCATTACTTTTTTAACGTCGGCATAATCGACGTTGATATCGCTATCGCCGGACTCTAAGATCACGGAGATCATACCGTTTACGGCTTGGAATAGGACATTATCTACGATCTTAAAGGCATCTTTTAGGCCGGTTTTTTTATCGATGATCTTCAATAAATTTTGATTTGGGATAACGATTATGGAATCGCACTCTTTTTTAAGTTCTTCAAGGCCTTCCTGTGCTAGTCGCATGCGCTTTTTGCCCTCAAAACCGAAAGGGGTAGTAACGACACCGATAGTTAGCGCTTTTTTCTCTTTCGCAGCTTTAGCGACGATAGGTGCAGCGCCCGTACCGGTACCGCCGCCTAGACCTGAGCCTACAAAAACGATATCGGAGTAGTCCAAGCGGTCTTTGAGATCGTCGTAGTTCTCCTCCGCAGCCATCTTAGCAAGGGCTGGATCCATACCGCAGCCAAGGCCTTTGGTGGTGCTTTCGCCGAGTAAAATTCTAGTATTTGCGATCGATTTTTCTAAAGCCTGCGCATCGGTGTTAGCCACCATTAGTTCGACGTCTGTTTTAGTAAAACCCTCGCGAATCATATGATTGATCATATTGCATCCGCCGCCGCCGACGCCGATCACCTTCATCTTAGCACCGTAGATGCCCTTTCTTTCTTCCATACTGTATCCTTTCACGAGTATCTCCTTAGCTTAAATTTTAAAACCAATTTTTCATAGACGACCAAATTTTATTGAAAAAATTTGTTCCGTCTTTTTTTGGAAGTTGGATATTCAGATCGTCTTTTTTGGCTGCCGCACCGCCGTCAGCTCTTGAGCCGTCCTTTTCTATCGCCTTGCTAACCTCTTTTTCGTAATAGTCGTTTATGTTTCTCTTTGGATTTTTATTTATTATCTCATCTTTATAGCGAAGCTTGCCGTTAGAGTCCATCTCGTAAGGGGTAAATTCACCAAATCCATACATGCAAAGTCCCAAAGCGCAAGAATTTCCTATATCTTCGGCGATCTCGTGTAGACCGCTTACGGTCTTGGCTCTTGCGATCCTAACGGATGTGTTATCAAAAACTATCGCCGCCAAGTCACGCACGTCGTCTAGCTTCGCCATACCGCCGGTGATGACGATACCTGCGCCTATACGATCTTTATAGCCGCTTCTTTCGATCTTATCGGCTATCATATCAAAGGTCTCTTTAACGCGAGCAAGTATTACTTGCGAAATGATCTCAAGGCTTATGATGTGGTTTTCCGACTCGCTATCGCCTAAGACCGGTAGCTCGACCTCGCTATTTCCTTGATTTATCAAGTCGTTGTAGGTAATCTTTATATTTTCCGCATACGGAAGCGGTGTATGCAACGCTCGTGATAGATCGTTAGTAACGTTATTGGAGCCAAACATCACTACGTCGTTATAACGTAAAGAATTTCCCATGTGTATGACTATATCGCATGTAGCGCCGCCCATATCGATCAGTGCGACGCCGAGCTCTTTTTCGTCTTTACTGAGAGTAGCGATGGATGATGCGTAGCCCGAAAGGACGATATTATCGACCTTTACGCCAGCCATCTCAACTGATTTTTTCAAATTTTTAATTGAGCTTTCAGGGGCGATAACGATATGGGTAGATACTTCTAGGCGAGTTCCGCTCATACCGAGCGGATCTTCAATATGCTCCTGCTCGTCGACTCTAAAATCATACGGGAGTACGTGCAAAATTACGCTGTCGCTAGGTACGTTGGCCTGTGCTTCGGCGACCTGCATAGCGCGCTTTATTTCATCCAGCCCGATCTCGTTTTCCATAGTTATAACGCCGCGAGATTTAACGCTTTTGGCGTATGAGCCAGAGATCGATATGATAGCTTTATCATAGCTTCTGCCGGCACCTTTTACCGCTGCTTTTACCGCTTGTTTTATCGAACCCGCAGCTTGCTCTATGTTTGTGATAACGCCCTTTTTGATACCCAAGGTATCGGACTGACCGACGCCCAATACGGCAAAAATACCGTCGTTTTTAGCGATTATGGCGCGGATCTTGGTCGAGCCTATATCTAGACCTAAAATATACTCACTCACTGTCTTTACCTTTAAAATATCTTTCGGTTTTATAGCGCTTTTCTAGCATTTTGGTTAGATCGCCTTGTAGATTGGAATTTAATAGAGCGGTTATCCTATCGGCGACGATCGCTTTTTCTTTATCTATCTCTTCGCTGCTGCCTAGGTTCTGCTGCGAAATTTTATACACTATGGCTTTGTCATCAAACACCACTATCCCTTCTTTAGCGGGCTTACCAAACATATCGATAAGAAATTTATAAAATTCGTCATCGCTTAGCTTGGTATTGTTTTTACTGTTAAGAGATAGCGTGCCAAAGTCCGTCCCTTTGAAATCTCCAAGCGCGTCTTGTGCTCTTTTTTCAAGCATCTCTTTGCGTTTTTTCACTTCAAATTCTTTGGAAGCCAAAGGCTTAGCCTCTTCAAAGCTCATCTGTCTAGGCTGCTCAACGCCGTTGAGCTTGGCTATTAAAAATCCGCCCTTATATTCAAAAGGTTTTACCACTTCGCCGGGCTTTGCGATCTCTATATCGGCAATCGGGAAATTTTCCGCCGTAGCTACGATAGTTTCGTTGGTATCGATTTTGCCTTTTTTGATATCCAGATAATCTTTGGTAGCAATTTTTTTAGCCTGATCCATTCGGTAGTCTTTTAAAACATCTGGCTTAGCTTCTGCGAAATCCAATAATTTATCGTCCAGGCTTCTGTACTCGCCTCTGTGCTCTTCGTAAAATTTACTTAGCTCGGTTTCGTTTACGTCCGCGTTGCTAGGCGCTACGAAATAGGCTCCTAAATTATATTTTTTCTCCGTCATAAAGTGCGATTTCTCGCCTTCCCAGAATTTTTTCAGCTCGTCGTCGCTAAAGGTAATGTTAGCGTCTGCGTAGATGATCTTGGCCGATACTTTATCTTGCATCAGCTGCGATGCGGCAAACGCCTCTATGATCTTGGAATTTGGCGTGATCATTAAAGCCTTGCCGAGCTTTTGCAGAGTTAGCGTTTTTTGTAAATTGCGCTCAAATTCCTTTTTGGTTAGTCCGGAATTCCTTACGACATTATCGTAAAGCTCTTTGCTAAACGCGCCGTTTTCTTGAAAATTCGGCGAGCTTACCACAAACTCCGCGACGTCCTTCTCGCTAGCCTGAACGCCTAGATCTTTAGCAAAATTTAGAAAATACGCCTCGCCGATTAGTTGATCTACGGCGATCTGATCCAGATGCATATTTTTGGCTTGTTCCTGCGTAAATTGTCCGTCGCTCATAGCGCTTAGCTGATTGTATAGTTCGGAGTATTTTGTGTTTAATTCTTGATTTGTTATGGAAATTTGCCCAACTCTGGCGATCGAACCTGCACGATTGGCATTCATATCGTAAGCCCCCCAGCCTACGAAACCGGCACCCACAAAGGCTATGGTGCTTACCCAGATCGTTGGTATAAGCGACTTTTTATGCTTTTGCATCCAATCTATCATTGAAATCCTTAAAATAGCTAACTTAAAGAAATTTTTATGTTAGTAATTATACAGATAAAACCTTATGTAATGCTGAAAAATAGGCATTTTCACACAATTATAACGCGTTAGTAATCAATTTGATATATATTAATTCTTGCTTAACAAAAGTAGCTTCGAGCTATTCTCTAGTATCGATATCTTTTTTGCCAGCTGCTGCGCGCTCCTTGCGTAAGCGAAAACACCGTATCCGCGGATCACCATTACGTCGCTATTTTCGTTCATCATATAGTTGCAAATTTCATACGGCGCGCGCTCGTGCCAATCGTCGTAATTTTTCGGATCGTAAATTTCAACCCTTTTAAATTTGGTCGCTCCGAAGTAATCGCGCGGCAAAATAAAATCATGCTCCAGCGTGTATGCGATGAGATGCGGAGGCATCGCGTAGGTTACGAATTTCGCCTCTTTGATATTTTTGTAGATATTTACGTGGATGTCGCTATCTATGCTAGCGTCCTGCCAGCGGTAATCCTTCTTCGAAAACAGAGTTATAAAATCATCCTTGCCGAGGCTGTCGAAGATCGCGTCTTTTTTGTTGATCAAAAACTGATTTTCCTTGATTTTAACCGAAATCGAGCCGTGAAAGATCCCTAAAAATCGCTCTCTAAACATCGAAAGCGAAATTTTGCGCAAAATTTCATAATAATACTCGTCCATCTCTCGCCTTTGTAAAAAATTTCGCTATTATATAGGATTAGAAATTTCAAAAGGATAAATTCAGGTGCAAGCTCCACATATTCCCGTTCTTTTTTCGCAGACGATCGCAGCTTTTGCCGGGCTAGAAGACGGCTACGTTTTAGACTGCACGCTAGGCTACGGAGGGCACAGCGAGGGCATTTTGACCGCTAATCCACGCCTTAAACTCATCGCCTGTGATAGAGATACCGAAGCGATAGAATTTTCACGCGAGCGGCTTAGTAAATTTAAAGATCGCGTAGAGATTCATAAGGCTAAATTTAGCGAAATTTTAAAAATTCTGCCCGAGCAAAAACTCCGCTCGGTTCGCGGAATCCTAGCCGATATCGGCGTTTCGTCGCTTCAGCTGGATAAAAACTCGCGCGGCTTTTCTACCAAAAGCGACGTGCTGGATATGCGAATGGACGCGGGCGCGGCGCTGGATGCGGTGTATGTCGTAAACCGCTACTCGCAAGCTGAACTCGCGCGCATTTTTCGCGAATACGCCGAGCTAACAAATGCTAACGCAATCGCCTCCAAAATAGCTACTGCACGGGCTAACGCGCCGCTAACAAGCGCTAAAGCTTTAGCAAATTTGATCGGAACAAAGCCCGTTAAAGGGCGTAGTATCAGCCTCGCCGCGCTAGCGTTTCAGGCGGTCCGCATCGAGGTAAATAACGAGCTTGGCGAGCTAAAAAGCCTGCTTGATCTTATCGAGCAAAAATCGCGCGATTTAATCTTAACTAATGCAAATGTCGCTATAATCTCGTTTCATTCGCTTGAAGATCGCATCGTAAAGATGCGCTTTAAGCAGTGGGAGCGCGGCTGTATCTGCCCAAGCGGCGTGATGCGTTGCGAATGCGGCGGAGATCACTCCTTAGGGAAAATTTTAACCAAAAGCCCGCTAACGGCGGATGCGCAGGAGCTCGCGCAAAATTCGCGAGCCGCAAGCGCGAAGCTAAGAATTTTTCGGCTGAGATGATTTTAATGGTGCTTGTAAAATTTTGTGCATTAAATTTCATAAAATTTTCAGTAAAATTCTATGAAATTTGATAGATTTGCTAAAGATAAAACGAGACGGATTCCCATCTCTTAAGCGTTTAAATTTATGGAGAAATTTAAGATGGACAGATACGAATACCTGGCTCAAACTAGCGTTCCTTCGGGCTTTGCGCAGGATCAAAACGAGCTTTTGCGCAACTACGACGCCGGAAATCAAAAGGAGAAAAATCTTACTTTTTATCAGCTGCTGGTCGTGTATCTGCTGGTGGGATTTGCGTTTTTGCTGACGGTACCCGCGATCTACATCCGCAACGAAATTTACTACATCAGTCGCGATATCGCCGAGCTTCGCACCAAGCACGAGGTTTTGCTCGAAGAAAATCGCGCCCTAAACAACGATATGGAATTTTTGCGCTACAAAAATGAAATTTTAGATCCTCAAAGCGTGCAAGATGGGCGCTGAGGCGATATTTTTCGCTGCGTTTGCCGTATTTGCGGCGCTGGTGATCGTTTTGCTGGCGGTGCTGTTTTTTCAGACTCGCCGCGCAAGCGATGCAAACGCCGCACTTGCCGCGCTTTTGCAGGAGAGGCTGAGCGCGCAGGATGCAAAATCAAGCGCCGAGTTTTTTAAGCTGAGCCAGGATCTGAAAGACGGCTTTACCGATAAATTTTATTATTTCAATAAGGCTTTAAGCGAGGGATTGCAGCGCCAAAACAGCGCGCTTAGCTCAAATTTAAACTCGCTTCAGCAGGGCTTTAGCGGCGTAGCGCAAAACCTCGCGCGGATGGGTGAGCAAAATAAAGCTTCGCTTCAGGTGCGCGATGAAATTTCGCGATTAAATGCGATCTTGGGCAACGTCAAGCTGCGCGGAAATTTCGGCGAGTACCAGCTGGAGCGGATCCTAACTATGCTTTATGGACAAAACTCCGCATTTTACGAGCTGCAAAAGCACCTGCCAAACGGCAAGATCGCAGATTGCGCGCTTCACATCGGATCGAATAGAATTCTTTGCATCGATTCGAAATTCCCGCTTAGCAGTTATGAAAGGATCGTGGCTGCCTCTGCCGCAAAGGACGCCGCCGCGCTTGCAGGCGCACAAAAGGAGCTTGCGAGCGATATGAAAAAGCACATCGCGGACATTGCCGCAAAATACATCGCTCCGCCGCAAACCGCGGATTTTGCGGTGCTTTTTCTGCCTAGCGAGGCGGTTTTCGTTTATGCGTGCGAAAAGCTGCCGCAGGTGCTGGAGCTTAGCGCGCAAAACAGCGTGTTTTTGGCATCTCCTACGACGCTGCTGGCGCTTTTGGGCACGATCCGCGCGTTTTTAAAAGATGAGGCGCTCGCTGCGAACATCAAGTCGGTAAAAGATGAAATTTACGCGCTTAGCAAGGAGTTTGAGACGCACGCCAAACATGCAGCTTTGCTGCAAAGCTACGCGGCGAAATTTAACGAGCAGGCGGAAATTTTAAATAAAAACGCAAGGTCGCTAAAGACCCGCTTCGATAAGCTTAGCGAAATTTAGCGTTTTAGCGCTCCCTCTCCTTCTTTTTGATCTTTTAAATTTTAGGTCTTTGAGCTTTAAATTTAGCCTAAATTTAGAGATTCTAACTTAGATTCTCGGTGCAGATTTGGTTTGCGCCGTTTTAATTTAAACGTGGCGCGGCTCAAAATTTTAGATATGCGCTAAAAATGGATTAAACGAGCGGGCTTAAATTTAAGCGGTGCGGCTCGAGCCCGTCGCGTAGCCGATTACAAAAAAGCGCAAAAATTCCTAGGCTTCGCCTGCGATGAGGATGAGCCGCAAGCCTGCGTAAATTTGGGCGCAATTTGCTTTTTGGCGCACTGCGGAGTATTGGCTTACGGCGCCTGTGGGCTTTAAGCTCGGTGTAGCATACAGGCTTGCAATGTTTAAAATTTCAGGATCGAATATGACGCATAAATTTTTTGCGGTATTTTAAAATTTTAAAATCGAACGCGGTACGGGTCTGTGGACACAGCACTTTAATTCGGGAACCGACTGCGACGTGAAATTTTAAAATCGAGCTCGGAGGCGGGCGCGATTATAAAATTTAGCATGGATTTAAACCGACCTCCGAGCGCAGAATTTTAATCGGAGCTGTGAGGATAAAATTTAAATTGCAAAGGTGCAGAATTCAAATCATACCCGCAGGTATGGAATTTAAATTAAGGCGGCGAGTATAAATTTAAATTTGAAATTTAGAAATGCGGTGCGATTTGACTGAAATTTTACCCTAAAGCATCTCGCCATAGGTTCTTAAAATTTTGGCGTGAGACGCAGACGATAGATCGGAATTTCGGCGCACGGTGCGGATGGATAAGAATTTTAGTGTGCGATGCGACAGATCGAAATTTTGTATCACGGCTTTAAATTTCACTGCTCGTAAATTTATTGCTATAAATTTGCCAGCTCGTAAATTTATTTGCGTGCAAATTCCCCTAAGCTTACTCGGCGCACTTTAGAATTCTGCGCGCTCGTAAATTTACATCAAAGATTTTAAAATTTATCGCTTCCAAATCCACGCTCGCTGGAGCGTTTCACTGCTCGCTAAGCTCTAAAATTTTAGTCCGCAGCGCTTCGATCTCGCGCTCATATTCGGCGATCTTTTCTTGCAGTCGAAAGATCACGTCCACGCCCGCGAGATTGACGCCGAGCTCCTTGGTGAGATTTAAAATCGTGCGTATGCGGTCCATATCGTGCGCGGAGTACAGGCGCATCTTGCCCTCGGTGCGCCCGGGCGTCACGAGTCCCTCGCGTTCGTATTGCCGCAGCGTCTGCGGATGGATATCCAAAACCTTCGCCACTATCGATATGAGATAGACCGGCTCGTCGTAATCATGCATTTTGGTGTCTCCTTATAGCTTTTGCAGTGCGTCTTTGACGTCCTCGCCCAGCGTATCTGCGTCGGGAAGGACGACGTTTACCACCGCGTACAGATCGCCTAAAATTTTACTCTTACGATTTTGCACGCCGTAGCCTTTTAGGCGGTATTTCTGCCCGTTTTTGGTATTTTTAGCGATCTTTATCGTAGCACTTTTACTCGGCGTCGAAATTTCCACCTTTCCGCCAAACAGCGCCGTTTTCAAAGGAACGTCGATTTTTTTGAAAAGATCGTCGCCTTCGCGGCTGTACTCGGCGCTTGGCGCGATCTTTATCTCTAAGATCAGATCTCCGCTTTGGATGCCTGATTTTTGCCCCTTGCCTCTGATGCGCAGCTTTTCTCCGGCGTTGATGCCCGCGGGCACTTTAAATTTAACCGTCTCGCCGCCTACGCGCACGCTCATCTCGCCGCCTTGTATAGCGGTCTCAAAGGGGATTTCGATTGAGCTGTGAGTATCCAAATCCTGTGTAGCGCCGCCAAAGCCGCTAAACCCCTCGCCGCCGCCGAAGGTGCTAAAGCTGAACCCGCCGCGCGAGCCAGCGCTTTTTGCGCCGCCGAAGCCGCCGAAAATGCTATTTATGATGTCGTTTAGATCGCCCATATCCGCAGAGCCCTGCGCAAAATCGTGGAAATTCTGCCCGCCGAACATCGCGTCGCCGTGGCGGTCGTACTGCGCGCGCTTCTTCTCGTCGCTTAAAATTTCATACGCGGCGTTGATCTCTTTAAATTTATCCTCCGCGCCCGCTTCTTTATTGATGTCGGGATGATACTTGCGAGCCAGTCTGCGGTAGGCCTTTTTGATCTCATCCGCGCTTGCGGATTTATCAACGCTCAAGGTTTCGTATAAACTGCTTGTGCTTGCCATTTTGATCCTCGAAATTTTAAAATTTATGTGGATTATATCATAAAACTTTAGTGAGTGTCAATCAAGTTTGCTAAATTCCATTTATAAATTTTAATTTTGCGTTAAGAATATATTAGCGGACAAAATTTATAATTCCGCCAAAATTTTATTATCACAAAGGATATAAAAATGAAAAAATCGATTATCCTATCGATAGCTTTGGCAGGTGCGCTTTTCGGCGCCAGCATCGACATTAAAGAAGCCCCGAGCAGTTACGATCGCGTGAATCCGAGCTTTGATAAAGATGTCGTGCTCTCATATCACAGCTCCGTTGCAGACGTGAAAAAATCCGTCGTAAATATCGCTACGAAAACCAAGATTAAAATGACCAACAGCCCTATGTCGCAGATGTTTGACGATCCGTTTTTCAGGCAGTTTTTTGATTTCGACGTTCCGCAATCCAGAGAGCGCGAGGGAAGCTCTTTGGGCTCGGGCGTCATCATCTCCGAGGACGGCTATATCGTGACGAACAACCACGTCGTAGAAAATGCCGACGAGATCGTAGTAACTCTGCTTGATAACGACAAAGAATATAAAGCCAAGGTAATCGGCACCGATCCTAAAACCGACCTGGCTATCATAAAAATCGACGCAAAAAACCTCTCTGCGGTTAAATTTGCCGACTCGTCCAAAGCTATGGAGGGCGATATCGTCTTTGCTATCGGAAATCCGTTCGGCGTGGGCGGCACCATCACTCAAGGTATCATCTCAGCGCTAAATAAGAACAATATCGGGTTAAATCAATACGAAAATTTCATCCAGACCGACGCTTCGATCAATCCGGGCAACTCGGGCGGCGCGCTAGTGGATAGCCGTGGCGCGCTTTTGGGGATAAATTCCGCCATTTTAAGTCGCGGCGGCGGGAATAACGGCGTAGGCTTTGCGATCCCATCAAATATGGTAAAAGATATCGCTTCCAAGCTCATTTCGGACGGCAAGATCGAGCGCGGCTTCATAGGCGTGACGATCTCGGATATGTCAAACGAGCAGAAAGAAATTTATTCAAACAAAGAGGGTGCGCTGATCTCCAGCGTCGAGAAGGATATGCCTGCCGATAAAGCGGGTATCAAGCGCGGAGATCTGATCGTTAAAATAGACGGCAAGTCGATCAAAAACGCTAACGAGCTAAAAAATTTGATCGGCTCTATGGCTCCGGGAAGTTCGGTGGAAGTGGAGTTTGAGCGCAACGGCAAAACCAAAACCGCGACTATCAAGCTTGATAGTATGAGCAAATCAAGCGGCGCTGCCGATTCTCGCGGAGCAAGCCAAAGCGCCATAGATGGGCTTAGCGCGCGAAATTTAACCGACGATATTCGCTCAAAATACAACCTCGATAAAGACCTGGAAGGCATCCTAGTAACAAATGTCAAAAACGGCTCTAAGGCCGATGAATACGGCTTTGAAGCAGGCGACATAATAATCCAAGTCGGTCAAAACGACGTTAAAAATTTAGATGATTTCGATCGATACATCAAAGAATACAAGGGTAAGAAAACCTTAGTTTGGGTGATCCGCGGCGGAATTCCACAAGGACTAGTAATCCGCTAAAAAGTAAATTTCGTGAGTTTGCTCGCGGGCGCACTCGCTTACCGGCGTGATGTGTCCGCGAGCGAAATTTATTTGAATAGGCTTAATCAGCTTGATTGGCTTGCCGGGTTCGCTCCGGCGTTTAGAAGTTCATTCGCGCCGCTTGATTAAATATTTCGAGCGGCGCTAAATCTAAATCCTCACTTCGGGCATCGAAGCGATTAAATTTAATCGCTAGATTTGATCTACGTGTCGATTCTGCGTCGGCACTTAAAGCCTAGTTTTTAATCCATAAAATTTAAATTTATCCAACCCGCACAATTACGCAACAAAAAGGCGAGAGAAAAGCTAAATTTTATACTTTCGCTCTGGCGCCGCGCTCTTATAAAATTTTAAATTTAAAATCGCCGCCTCTAAAATTTTTAAAATCAGGTATTTTGTGTAACTATAATTTTAAATTTAAGCTTAATGGCTATAAGAGGATAAAATTTTATTTAAATTGCCAAAGAGGCACTATTTAGGTGCCGATTTTTAGGTATTTCCATCTTTTCATATATAATTTTTATAAATTTCTTGTAAATTGATATTTTTATTGTATAATGGATAGTTTTTATTTTTTACAAAGGATTATGGATTATGAAAGATATTAAAATACCGATTATTTCTGGGTTGAGTTTGGCGGCGTGCTTAGCCATTGCTCCTTCGCAAGCTTTAGCCGGTAATGGAATCATAACGGTAACTAAAAGCGACGGTACTCCAAGTCAATTATATAAATCATCCGGTGAAAATTACTCGGGCGGCTTTGAAAGTAAAGCAAATGCTCACGGACAAAACGATAATAATATCGTAACAATAAGAGGCGTTGCCTCGGGCGGCGTAAGCACTTGGAACCGCACGATCTATGGTGGAGGTAACGGCGATGGTACCAATTTGGGACAGGGTTTTTTATATGAGCAAGTTACCTCGGCAAATAATAATATACTCAATGTCAATAACGGTGCTACGGTATTGGTACTTGTGGGCGGCGAAGGAAAAGGCGCACAAAACAATACTGTAAATTTGAATGACGCAGAGGTGCATTATGTCGTACTCGGCGGCAACGGCACATGGTACGGTAGAGCGAGCAATAGCGGAGACGCCATACACAATATCGTAAATGTTAGCGGCGCTACTAAGATATACTACAAGAATTTCAATAATTTTAACAGCACATCGCTAATGGGCGGTAGAGCGACCGGTACAAATCAAGCAAATAATAACGAAGTAAATATAAGCGGTACACCCATTATCGTCGGTAGAGTCGCGGGCGCTGCGGTAGAAAACGGCGGCGCAGACGGTAATAAAGTAAATATTACCGGTGTTGTAAATTTAGTAAACGTAAACGGAGTAATAGCTGCAGAAAATAGCACCGCCGTTTTACAAAACAATGTCGTAACTATAGATAATAACGGCGCTAAAGTCACGGATGTTTTAGTCGCCAACGGTACTGGCGGAGGCATTCATGGAGGCGGCGGTAAGGCGACGGCTAAAAACAACCACGGTTGGCTAAAAAAGGGCGAGGTTGGAAATATCAACGGCGCATATATGGTTAGTAAAACTATCGCTAACCACTCTACGATTGAGGGCGGTAATGTAACTAATTACGCATATGGAAGCTATTATAGAAATAATGCCCATAATCTTGCTTCTAATAGCCAAGGTGATTATGTTACCATTAGCGGCGGTACTGTAGGCAAGGCAATTTATGGCGCTTTTACATATTACGGCGACATAGATGGAGCTCATGTGAATATGAGCGGCGGCAAGGTCACGGGTGCGAACTCAAGCAACGATGACGGCGTATACGGCGGACTTAGCTACGACGGCAAGGTTAATAATAGCTATTTGGAATTAACCGGTGGCCAAATAACCGGCGATGCAATCGGCGGAAGAAGCAACAATAAGGATGTCGCGAATAACTACGCAAAAATTAACGGTAACGCAAAAATAGGCGGAAGACTGATTGGCGGAGAGAGTCGCAGCGGAACAGTTACTAATAGTTATTTAGATCTGACCGGCGGCGAGATCGGTCAACAAGCCATAGGCGGCAAGAGCAAAACCGGCGCTTCAAATAATAAAGTAACCTCTACCGGCACGACTTTCAAAAAGAGCGTTACCGGCGGAGAAAGCTCTAACGGCGCCGTAACCGGCAGCAGAGTATTTTTGACTAACTCCAAAGTCGGCGAGAATATTTACGGCGGTAACGCAGCAGGCGGCAAAGCGGAAGATAACCACGTCAAACTTAGAGGAAATAACGTTGTAACCGGTGAAATTTACGGCGGCGTATCCACTACTAACGATGCTTCAAGAAATATCGTAGATATAGAAGACGGCGAAGTAGGCGGTACGATTTTCGGCGGAAGAGGCGTAAACTCATTTAATAATACCGTAAATTTAACCCGCACTCACGCCAAAAATCAAGTCAATGGCGGCGGCGTTAATACGAGCGGCGGTAGTACCCATGATAATAAAGTAACCTTAGACGGCGCTAAGGTGGACGGCATCGTAAGCGGCGGTCAAGCCAATAGTGGAGATGCCGCAAAAAATATCGTAACGGCGCAAAACAACTCAAAAATAAATTCCGTTATCGGCGGTCAGTCTTCAAGCGGAGCCGCTAAATTAAATGAGGTACATTTAAACGATAGCGCCGTGACGAAAGAAATTTACGGCGGATATAGCATAAGCAATAACGCAGAGGAAAATATCGTAAATTTAACGAATACTACCGCGAATGATGAAGTCTACGGCGGATTAAGCTCACAAAAAGCTGCCGATAAAAATACCGTAAAATTAAACGGCGGCGAAGCTAAAAAGAACGTTTGGGGCGGACACGGTCGCACCGGTACCTCGCAAAACACCGTAACAATAGAGGGAGGCGCACAGGTAGCGGGCAGCGCACTGGGCGCAGAGGCGACGGCAGGCAGCGCAACCAATAACACCGTAAATGTCGATAGCGGACAAGTTACCGGCGACGTAAAAGGAGCAAAAGCTAGCGGCTCTGCAACCAATAACAGCG
>CAUQNJ010000040.1:0-15723 GCA_963519515.1 uncultured Campylobacter sp.
TTAGCAGCAGCTTCGGAATCACTCCGCTAAAAAAATTTTGTATCCACTCTATCATCTTTGTCCTTTCATTTTGCGCCCGTTTGCTCTATATCGAGCTTTTGCACCGTTTCAAAAAAATTTGAAATTTTAAAATTTCCGCCGCAGCAAATTTTACGCCTTAAAATTTTAACCCTCGCGCGGCGGCAAATTTTATGAAATTTTACCGCTTCGAGCCCGTAAATTTAGATGAAATTCCGTCTAAATTTAACGCGTAGCCCGTAAAATCAGAGTGCAAAATTTTAAAATTTCAAATCCGCGCAAAAATTTCGTCCCGCACTTCAAAAAATTTCAAATTTCTTAAATAGCTCGGGCTCATCCTGCACGATGCCGCGCTCTATGAGGCTTGCCACGACTTCGCGGCTGCAGAGCGTCTCCTGCGGCCACCTGCGCGTATAGCCCTCCCACTCGTGTTTGCTCGTAGCGTCGATGCAGATGTGATCGTCCTGCGCCACAAACACGTCGCGCAGCGCATCGATGCTGTTTACGACGCGCCAAACGCTCATATAGAGGTTGCTCGCGTCGTTTCTCGCATCTGTAAAAATCAAAATTTTAAAATGCTCGCTAAATTTCAAAAGTCGCCGCCAGCTACGCTCTACGAGCTCTTTTTTATCTATGTTTATCAACACGAGCGGGTTTTTCGTATCGCAAAAGTGCTGCTTAAGCGCCAAAATGGCGGGCTCCTCGCTTTGAAATTTAGCTAGCAACTCCTCGTCGCTTAAAATTTGCGGTGGCGGCGAGCTTAAATCCGCCGTCGCATCGATACCGAGCTTGCCGCCGAAGCAGGAGTTCGGACTTGCGTGATCGAGCTGATCGCACACACCCTCGCTAAAAACGAGGCTGCGCGCGCCTATGCGGTTTAGGACATACTTCGTAAGCGTTTCGTACTCATCCAAGCTCGGCGCGTCCTGCGGCACGAAAACGGCGTGTTTTACGAAGCTCATCTGCCCCACGCCCCAAAACGCATGCATGATCTGTTTCGCGGCGGCAGGGTAGCGCACGGCGATCTTAGCCAAAATCAAATTGTGAAATACGCCGTTTTCGGGCATTTTATAATCGATCAGATCGGGCGCGCTCGTGCGAAACAGCGGCAAGAAGATCCGCTCGGTCGCGTACCCCATAAATTTATCCTCAAGCGGCGGCTTGCCTACGACGGTGGCGTGAAATACGGGCGCACGCTTGTGCGTGATCGCGCTAACCTCCATCACCGGGAATGGCTCTACCGGCGTGTAATATCCGGTATGATCGCCGAAAGGCCCCTCCGGCTCGCTTACTGCGGGATCGACAAAGCCCTCGATCACGTAGTCCGCACCCTCTGGAACGTAAATTTCATTCGTAAGCGATTTTACGAGACGAGCGGGGCTGCGGCGGATGAAGCCGTAAAGCAGTAGTTCAAAAATCCCCTTCGGCAGCGGCGCCTGACCGCACCAGATATAGAGCGGATCGCCGCCGATCGCCACGGATACGGGCATCTTACGCCCTGCTTTGCAGTATTCGTCGAAAAAGCCCGCGCCGTCTTTGTGTATCTGCCAGTGCATCCCCAAGCGGTCGCGCCCGTAAATTTGCAGGCGGTACATGCCGAGATTTTGCGTTTGCGAGTTCAGATCCTTCGTATAAACCTGCCCCATCGTGATGAACGCGCCGCCATCATTCTCCCAGGTCTTAAGCACAGGAAGCTCGCCCAAATCGACATCGGCGCCCAGATGCGCGACCTGCTGGCACTCGCCGCGACCGCTAAGGCGTTTTACAAAAATTTTACGCAGCGAGATTAAGTGCGACAAAAAATCAAGCTTTTCGCCGAAGCTTTGCGGACGCTTCGGCTTTAGTAGGCTCTGTATCTCGGCGGCGATATCGTCAGGTTCGCGGCCGAGGATTAAATTTAACGCCTCGAAGGAGCCGAAAATATTGGTTAGCACCGGCGGCATCCGTTTGCCCTGCGCGTTTCGCACGTTCGTAAAAAGCAGCGCCTGCGAACGCTCCTTTTTGACCTCGATATAGCTTGCGTGCGCGATCTCAAGCTCTGTGCCTATCTGCTCCTTCACCTCGCGCAAAAGCCCGTTTTCGTAAAGCCTCTTTATCCAAAAATTTCCACTTAAAATTTCATCAAAACTCTGCATCCGCTGCCTTTAAAAAAATAGATTTTTTTCTTGCGGTTTTTGATTTAGAAGCTGCACGATCGCGCTCTTTTCTGCAAAAACCAGCGCGTAGTGAAACTCGGGCAGGCTCTTTAGCGCGCTTAGCTTATTGAAGCGAAAGTCGATCTTGGTGCCGTCTAGGCGGTCCTCCCAGCTGGCGCAGACGATAATCTTTTCGCGGAATTTCGCCCGCAAAAACTCTGCCTCGCGCGCAAAAAGCTCAGGATCGCTTTCGGCGATAAAGGCGCGATAGCTTCCGCCAAGCGAGCTAACGTTAAAAAATCTATCCACAAAAATCGGCTCGAAATGACCGAATGCGCTTAAGCTTTGAAATTTAAAGGGTATGTTTTTGCGCGAGAGATACTCGATCACGCCGCATAGCTCGGGCAAAAACAGCTGCGGAAAGATTAAGTTTGAATAATAAAGCCCGCCGAAAACGAAGCTGCTGTAAAATATCGAGCCGCCGTAAAGCAGCCTAAAATCGTCGCTCGCAGGGATCGTGACAGGCGAGATACCGAGGCTTTGCAAAAGATCGCCGTCGGTGGTGAAGTAGGTATTTTTCTCTTTGGCATTCAGCAGGCTGATAAAAAGCTCGCCCTTGCTGCGCGGCGCAAACATCAAATTTTTCGGCACGCTCGTGTAGCGCAGGATCTCGCTTTGCACCTCGTTTATCAGCACGAAGCCGTGCCGCCACGTCTCGCCTAAAAATTTTATCAGCCGCACGAGCGCCGAGCATAAATTTTCAACCTTTATAAAGGCGATCTCGTCGTTAAGCGGCTTGAAATTATTATCGAAAATGATCGCGTACGCGCCGTTATCGATCGCGGTGCGCACGTCGCGCTCGTTTGCGCCGAGTGCTATGAAAGCGCCCTTTTTCGCGACCTTTGCGGGCTCAATCGCAAAGCTTTCGACCGCGGAGATTGCGGGATTATTTAGCATCGTTCCGTTTACGATACGGGTTAAATTTAATAAATTTACCATTACGACTTCCCTGCGGCGGAGCTTTTGGCGGACGCGCTCTTTGCGGCGCGGCGCGGCTGCTTTGCGGTAGATGCGAAGGTTGCGCCGGACGCGGCGGCGTCTTTTGCGGCGGCTGCGGTAGGCGTAGCGGTGTTTTTTGCAACGCGGCGAGATTTTACGTTCTGAGAGGCTCTTTTGGCGGGTGCCGATTTTACGCTTGGCGCGGAAATTTTATTTCGTACAGCGTTTTTTACGGATGCGGATTTGGCTACAGAGGCTGATTTTGCGGTAGATATAGAGGCTACACTTGCTGCGATATTTTTGGCGGTCGATGCGGTTTTTGCAATAGGTGCAGGTTTTTTAGCCAGCGGAGATTTTTTTGCTGGCGTGCTTTTTGTCGCTGTATTTTTTTTAGCAGAGGCGCTTTTGGAAAGTGAGGCGTCCTTTTTAATGCTCGCGCTAGAAACGCTTGCTGCGCGCTTTCTGTGCGGCGTGACGCTTGCATTAGAGCTCTCGCCATCCACGCTCGTATGCTTTTTCGTGCGCTCGTCTGTAAATTTATCGGTGCGTGAAAACGAGCGTACAACCGCGCGCGCGCCGAGTTTTGCACATTTTAAAGCGGCAGACTTCGACAGCTCGCAAATGCCGAATGTTAAAATTTTACGCGCCGCAAATTTTAAAGCAACCCCCGCACCGAGCTTCAGCGCCAAGGGTGCAGCGCATACAAGCCCGCCCGCGCCGATCTTTGCGGCAAGGGAGGAGTTGCGGTAAAGCTTTAAAATTTTATCCGAAGCGGCGCTTTTTTGCGCGCAGAGCCCAGCCGCACCGCAGATAGCGAGCTTCGAAGCCTTGCGCGCTAGAGCCTTCATCGCTAACCTACGATCGCGCCGTTTTTTACGGGCGCGAGAGTGCTAAGCAGCGTAAGGCTGCCGTCCTCGGCGCTTAAAATCATACCCTCGCTGCTATGTTTAAAAATTTTAGCGGGTTTTAAATTTGCCAGCACGCAGATCTGCTTGCCGATGAGCGCGGCAGGATCGTAAAATTTCGCGATACCGCTGATGATTTGACGCGGCTTCTCCTCGCCCAAATCGATCATAAATCGCAGCAGCTTCTCGCTGCCCTCTATGTTTTCGCACTCCAAAATCGTGCCAACCTTGATAACGCATTTTTTAAAATCGTCGATTTTTATTTGAGCTTCGGTTGCCTCGCCTTGGGCTTCTTGCACCGTAGCCTTTGAACCGGAAGCGTTTGGGTTTAAGCTTGGCACGCCTTTTACCGCGACGTCTGTGCCCGAACAGCTTGTAGAATTTACAGCGCCGTCCAGTCTATCGTAGTCCGCCTTCGGCATCAGCTCGTGATCGATCTTGGTAAAAAGCGGCTCGCACGGCTTGGCCTTAAAATCTAAAATTTCGCCGCGAAGCACTAGCTTCTCATAAAGTGGAGTGGCTATTTCAAAGTCTAGCGTGTCTGCGATACGTGCCGCTGTCTTCGGCATCGCAGGACTTAGCAGCACGGCGACTTTAGCCAAAATATTTGCGACCAATGCTACGAGAGCCAACGCCTTAGCCTGTTCGCCGTTTTTCATCAAATTCCACGGCTCGTATTTCGCAATCGAAGCGTTCGCAAGAGCAAGCGCCCTCCAAAGCTCCTCTAAGTATCTATTAGTAGCGACCTCCTCAAGCGCGCTAAGCGCGGCACTCAGATAGGAGTTTGCTTCCTCTATCTCGGAGGTGAAAAATTTCATCACGTCTTTAGAATTTATGACGTAATCCGAGTATTTTGCGCTCATGCCGACGATGCGGCTGAGTAGATTTCCAAGCTCGTTGGCAAGCTCGGAATTTACGCGATTGATGATCGCTTTTTGCGAAAAATCGCCGTCTTGGCCGAACGGCACCTCGCGCAATAAGAAATACCTAAACTGCTCCAGCCCGTAGGTGTTTGCGACCTCGCGCGGATCCACGACGTTGCCCAGGCTCTTGCTCATCTTTTTGCCATCGCGCGTCCACCAGCCGTGAGCTGCGATGCTGCGTGGCATATTTAGTCCCAGGCTCATCAAAAACGCAGGCCAATAAACGGCGTGAAAGCGCAAAATGTCCTTACCTACGATATGCAGCGCGTCGCTCCAATACTCCATCCGCTCGCCGCCCGCGCAAAATCCGAGCGAACTAAGATAATCCATCAGAGCGTCCAGCCAGACGTAAATCACGTGCTTCGGATCGTTCAGCTCGGGCGGAATTTTAATACCCCAATCAAAACCCGTTCGCGTAATCGAAAGATCCTTCAGCCCGCTTTTTACGAAGCTTACGACCTCGTTTTTTTTGCCTAGAGGAAGGATGCACTTTTCATCCTCGTACCATTTTAAAAGCCGCTCTGCGTAGGCGCTAAGCCTAAAAAAATAGCTCTCCTCTTTTAAAATTTTAGTCTTTTTGCCGCAGTCGGGGCAATACTCGCCGTCGATTAACTGAGCGGAAGGAAAAAAACTCTCGCAGCTTACGCAGTAGTTGCCCTCGTATTCGCCCTTATAAATGTCGCCCTTTTCATACATCTTGCGAAATACGTTTTGCACCGCCGCCTCGTGCGCGGCATCGGTAGTGCGCGAAAACATATCATAGCTAATGTCAAACTCGTCCCACAGGTCTTTAAATTTAGCGCTTACGCCGTCTGCGTACTGCTTTGGGCTCTGGCCATGCTTGACTGCGGCCTCCTCGATCTTTTGGCCGTGCTCGTCGGTGCCCGTTTTAAAAAACACCTCGTATCCTTGCAGGCGGTAAAATCTAGCCATCGTATCGGCGATGATCGTCGTGTATGCGTGACCGATATGCGGGACGTCGTTTACGTAATAAATCGGCGTCATTATGTATTTTTTCATTATTCTCCTTAAGTGTGTAGGATTATCCTACTGCCCTCCGGGACCGGTATTGGAAGCCAAAGTATAATTTACATATCCGGTTTCGGGTTGAATCGTAATAATTGCGTTTTCATTTGCGCTATTAGTTAATGTAATGGTGCAAGGAGCAATAATCAAATTAGCATAAAGCGGAACATTAGCCACCTGTCTCATAGGCCTACCCTTGCTATCAAAAGCTATCGTAGCATTTCCTCCTTGATTGCAAGCGGCACCAAAAGCTACATTGACGATATCATAGCTTCCGCGCAAATTTAGCTTCTTATTCATCCTTGCACCGTTAGCATTGGCGGGTTGCCTAGCAAAGCCCGAAGTAAGCAGTTTGTTAGGATTTTGCGGATCAACCGCCATAGAATTTAGGCTATTTGGTTGTCCATTTGAACCGGGAAAGGCTCCGTTATCCCAATATATATTATATCGCCACCCTGCCGCAGAACCCGGCGCTCCTTGATTCGTAAACTGAATTCTCCACAGCCTTCTAAACCAATTCGGATCGCCCGCATTAAATTTATTATCATTCATCGCAAGCTGCTGCGTGTAACGAATATGAGCGGTGATTTGATCCGCCGCCTCCACAAGGCTATTTCGATTGATTTGAGGCACCGCCACCGCCGCTAGAATTCCAACCACCACGATGATGAAAATCAGCTCTATCATAGTAAATGCTTTTTTCATAATTTTTACCTTTCATAAAAATTTTGTTTATATTTTAACATAAAATTTCGCAATTCGCACGCCTCGCTTGTAAATATCTATATTTTGTATCGAATTTTTATGATCCGAGACATATTCCGGCTCATCCGCGTAGATAAAAGCACTATCCCCACCAGGCAGTCCGTAAAATTTCAGACGCAAGCAGAGCCTCTCGTCGTCGCAGCTTACGCTTTTTACTCCGCGATCTTTTAGCTCGCTCGCTAGCTGCCTAGCTACGTCAAATTTATAGATGAAATGCCTCTGCGGTTTGTTTGCAAACACCGCCTCATACATAACGTCGCTAAAAACCACTGCAAAGTAGCTAAACATCAAGCTTGCTAGCGTTACGCCCACGGCGATCTTGTGAAAGGTGCGAAATTTGGGCAATCTAACGCGGTACGAATTAAACAAAACCCGAATAATCAAAGGCGTAGCGATGACGCAATACGGCAGCATCATCTCAAGCGCCACGCGCTGTCTTAGCGAAAAAAGCATCGTCAGACAAAGCGCGCTCGTGGCTATGAACCACAGCAGGCTCTTTTCCTCTTTGATCCAAATTCTATAGATCGTGTAGATGAAAAATAAAAACACTAAAGGCGAAAACGCGCCCGCAAAAACGCCCACGGTGTCTAAAAAATACCCCTTCGGCTTGCCCTCCGAGCTTACGTCGTAAAAAATCACGCTGAAGCTAAATAGCGCTATGCAAAGCAGCAAAAGCTCCTTTTTGCGCGTATAAAGCGCCCAAATTCCAAAACCTACGTAGAGCATAAAAAACGCTTTATCGATCAGGGCGCAAACGGACAGAAGCACGAAAAGCGCGATATTGTATTCGCTCTTTGCAAAATAGATCGCTAGCAGCGTGAAAAAAACGATGATGCCCGCCGGATTTAGTAAAATCGCGCTACTCATCGACGCAGGAAGCGCCATAAATAGTGCCGTAGCTACCACTCTGTCGAAGCGGCGCTTTAGAATAAATTTTGAAATTTTATAGATCATCGTGGCGTTTGCGAAGTGGATCAAAATAAACGGCACGCGCAGGGCGTAATCGTTGCGCCCGAAAATTTCGCAGCTTAAATTTGCGATTAGCGAAACGAGGGATTTTTTATCATAAAAAATTTCGGCTTCGTAGTAGCTGATACTTAAATTTGAGATCGCATAAAGCAAAAATATGCCCTGAAACAGGCACATTATGGAGATCACGAAAATTTCGTTTTGATAAAGCTTCTTCACTCTCAACCTCGCTGCGGGCACTTTAAATTCATGGCCTAAATTTTACGGCCGAAATTTTATAAAATTTAAGTCGCCGAATCATTTAAAATTTAGCCGCTAAATTTAACCGCGCGCCGCTTCATTCCTCTATCGTATAATTTTCCCAAAAGAAATTTATCCACTCATCCGTTTTTGAAATTTTAAAATCGGGTTGGATGAGCGCCTTGGGTTTGTAAAAAATCACCGCCGTTTTAAGCTCTATTTGCGGAAATTTCTCCAGCAGCACGCGCTTGATCTCGACCATGCTGTCGCCGCTGTCGATGATATCGTCCACCACCAGCACGCGCTTATAAAGCTCCAGATCGGGCACGTTGAAAACGTCGATGGTATCGAGCTTTTTGGTGTCTGCGTAGTGAATGGAATTTATCGAAAATATCGTACGCATATCAAGCGCGTTGGCTAGTGCATGACCGAATGTAAGCCCGCCTCTAGCGATCGCCACGATCACATCGGGCATAAATTCGTCCCTAACCTGCTTTGCTATAACTCTTGCGTCGCGGTCCATCTCGTCAAAACTATAAAATCTCATATCTTTCCTTAAAATTTAATGCATCAAAAATACTAAAACGCTGATAAATCCAAGCGTCAAAACGCCGAAATTTAAATCTTTTATCCTGCGCTGAGCAAGCCTAACTACGATATATGCGATGAAGCCGAAGCTTAAGCCGTTGGTGATCGAGTAGGTAAAGGGCATCAAAAATACTATGAAAAACGCAGGGATTAGAATTCCCGCGTCGCTATAATCGATCTTGCCAAGCTCGCTAAACATCAAAACCCCGACCATTACGAGGATCGGATAGATCGCATTTGCCGGAATCGCCTTAAATAGCGGTAGCATAAACAGCGTCAGCACAAAAAACATAGCGCAAAATACCGCGGTAAGCCCCGTGCGGCCGCCCGCTTCTACTCCGCTCGCGCTTTCGGCAAATGCAGTGACTGTGCTCGTTCCTATAACGGCGCCTGCGACGCTTCCTATCGCATCGGAGGTTAAATTTCTAGATAATTTTTTCATGCCGTCTTTACTATTCTCTCCAAAAAGCCCTGCGCGGTTTCCCACGCCGGTTAGAGTGCCGATACTATCGAATAGATGCGTAACGAAAAATGTGATTATAAAAGGCACGAACGCGAGCTTTAGCGCTCCGGGGATATCTAGCTTAGCAAATATCGGCGTTATGCTGCTTGGCGCACTTACTATGCCATGAGGTGCGGGCGAAATTCCAGCCACCCACGCAACGCACGAAGTAATCAAAATGCTTAATATAAACGCCGCCTTGATTCTAAGCACAAAAAGCACCAACACGACCGCTAAGCCTAAAATCCCAAGCAAAACGTTTAGATCTTTTAAATTTCCTAAAGTTACTAGCGTCGCCTGACTAGGCGCGATGACGCCCATCTGCTTAAGTCCGATGAAGCAGATAAAAGCGCCGATACCCGCGCTTATGGCGCGACGCAGATCAAGTGGGATAGATTTGATAACCCAAACGCGAAAGTTCGTAAACGAAAGCATGGTAAAAAGCGCCCCGCTTATCGCTACGATGCCAAGCGCGCTCTGCCACGGCAGCTTCGCATCCACACACAACGCAAAGGTAAAATACGCATTTAGCCCCATGCCGACGCTAAGCGCTACGGGGGTATTTGCAAAGAGCCCATTAAATAACGTCGCGATTATCGTAATAAGTGCGGTTGCCGTAACCAGCGCATCAAACGGCATGCCTGCGATGCTCATAATGTTAGCGTTTACCGGCACGATGTAAATCATCGCCAAAAACGTAGTAAGCCCCGCAATAAGCTCCTGCCTTACCGACGTTTTCGCGGCGGCGAGATGAAAGAATTTCTCCACTTGCTCCTCCTTTAGAATTTATTCGTAAATTTCGATCTGGTTGTACAAGCTGTCGCGCTCGACCGGCACAAAGCCCGCCGTGCCGATCATATCGATAAAATCGCGCTTGCTCTGCCCTTTTTTGCTGCCGGCACCGGCGCTGCTTTGAATGCTTTCGTTCTCAATCGTGCCGTCAAGATCATCCGCGCCGAAATCCTGCGCTACGAGGGCTAAGCTTAACGTCGAAGTTGCCCAATACGCCTTGATATGCGCGACGTTGTCGAGCAGAATTCTACTAATCGCGATCGTTTTTAAAATTTCGACCGAGCCCAAAAAGCCCTTCACGTCCAGATAGTTGTTCTCGCGCTGATACACGAGCGGGATGAAGGCGTTGAAACCGCCGCCGTTAGCGCGAGCCAGGCTCTCATCTTGCAGCGCGCGGATGCGCAAGATGTGATCTATGCGGTGAGCGCGGCTTTCGATATGTCCAAAGAGCATCGTAGCGTTGCTCTGGCGCCCGCGCTCGTGCCACAGCGAGTGGATACGCAGCCACTGCTCGCTTGAGACCTTGCCTTTGCAAATTTGATCCCTGATCTGCTCGTCAAAAATTTCGGCACCGCCGCCGGGCATCGAATCCACGCCGCTTTGCATCATCAGCTCTATCGTCTCTTCGTAGCTCATCTTCCACTTTCGCCGCCAGTAATCGATCTCCGCTGCGGTCATCGCTTTAATATGCAAAAGCGGATATTTTTGCTTTATCGCTTTGAAAATTCCCAAATATTGCTGCGGCGTAACGAATGGATTGTGCGAGCTTACGATATGAATCTCCTTCGTGCCGCGCACTACCGTCTCGTCCACGATACGCATGATCTCATCATCGCTCATCGTATAGGCGTTTTCGTTCTTGCGGTGCGCCGAAAACGCGCAAAATTTACAGGTATCTGCGCATAAATTTGAAGGATTGATATGACGATTTGCGTTGAAATAGACGTTTTTGCCGTTTTTTTCTTTGCGAATAGCAAAGGCAAATTTGCCCAGATCGAAAAGATCCAGATCCCATAACTTCACGCCGTCTTCGTAATTTAATCTCTCGCCGCTTTGTAGTTTTTCTAAAATTTCCATCGATTTCCCAAGCCAAATTTTGTGCTAATTATATAATTTTTTGCTTACAAAACGGATAAGCGGACTAAATTTAGAGCCGAATTTCGTTAATTTAAAATAGCGTAGTAAAATGGGCGCCAAATTTTAAACAAGGAAAGCAAAATGTGTGGAATCGTAGGCTACATAGGAAACGCCGAAAAGAAAAAAATCATAATAAACGGACTGAAAGAACTCGAATATCGAGGATACGACAGCGCGGGCCTTGCCGTGATGGACGAGAGCGCCAACATAAAGTATTTCAAAGCAGTCGGCAAGCTAAATAATCTCGAAGAAAAGATGAAAGATTTCACTTCGCAAGGCTTTGGCGTTGCTATCGGACATACTCGCTGGGCGACGCACGGAAAGCCCACCGAGCTTAACGCGCATCCGCATTTTGGGGATTTTAGCTTCGTCGTGCATAACGGCATCATCGAAAACTACATCGAGCTAAAGGACGAGCTCGAAGCAGACGGCGTGAAATTTTTAAGCCAGACCGACACTGAAGTGATCGTGCATCTTTTCGAGAAAAATTTCAAGGCGACAAACGACGCGTTTAAGGCGTATGAGGCTACGATCAAGCGATTAGAAGGCGCTTACGCTACGCTTTTGATCACAAAGGCGGCACCCGGCGAAATTTTCTTTGCCAAAAACGCAGCCCCGCTGATCGTCGCAAAAAACGATAAAAACGAAATTTTCTTTAGCTCCTCGGACGCTCCGCTTATCGGGCTTGCGAATACGGCCGCGTATCTGGACGATCAAATTTACGGCGTCGCCAAACTCGGGCAGATCGACGTTTTTAAAAAATATAAGCCGCATAATTGCGCCTTTAGTGAGCTTCCGAAGGATAAGAGCTACGCGCAAAAAGAGGGTTTTAGATTTTTTATGGAAAAAGAAATTTACGAGCAGGCGCAAGTCGTAACCGAAACGATGATGGGGCGCGTGATCAAGGGCGGTAAGATAAAATTCGACGAACTTGACGCGACGATGTTTGAGGGCATCGATGAGGTCGTGTTATGCGCCTGCGGCACGAGCTATCACGCCGCGCTCGTAAGTTCGTATCTTTTCGAGCGCATCGCTAAAATCCGCACGAAAGTAGAGGTTGCTAGCGAATTCCGCTACAAGGAGCCGTTTTTGAATAAAAACGCCCTTTTTATCGTCATTTCGCAAAGCGGCGAGACTGCCGACACCTTAGAGGCGCTACATATCGCTAAAAAAGCAGGTCTTAAGACGCTTGCGATCTGCAACGTCGATAATAGCTCGATCGTGCGCATGGCGGGCAGCGTGATCCTCACCCGCGCAGGCATCGAAAAGGGCGTAGCCTCCACGAAGGCTTTTGCGACGCAGGTTATGGTGCTATGGATGTTCGTCGTGTATCTTGCAAATCTGCGCGGCACCGTCTCCGCCAAAAACAACGCGAGTGAAATTTCGGCGATGCTTCATATCCCGCAAATTCTAAAGATCAAAGACGGCTTGCAGGATAAAATTTACCGCATGAGTAAGCACTATCTACACGGACACGGCTTTTTCTTTATCGGTCGCGATATTTTTTATCCGCTCGCTCTTGAGGGCGCACTCAAGCTCAAAGAGATCTCCTATCTGCACGCGGAGGGCTATCCGAGCGGCGAGATGAAGCACGGACCTATCGCTCTTGCGGATTCCAACCTCTTTACGATCGCGCTAATGCCCAAAAATGCGCTTTATGAAAAAACCAAAAGCAATGTCGAAGAGCTTGCCGCGCGCGATGCATATATTTTAGCAATCAGTCCCGAAGAGCCCGAGATCGCGGATGATTTTATCAAAACAAGCGAGCAGAGCCACGCGATGAGCGAGTTTTTTGAGATGATGATAATTTTACAAATTCTAGCTCTTGAAATCTCCGTCAGACTTGGCAATGACGTGGATATGCCGCGAAATTTAGCCAAAAGCGTCACCGTAGAATAATTCACTTTTAAGTTTTTTTTTACTAATATATCCGCCAGAAAGGCGGGGTTATTAGTATATGAAACTTACGGGATTTATTAGAGGCGAAAACGTCATAGTCGCTACCGGCGGCGTCGAATACAGCTACGAAATGCTGGGCGAGCGCGATTCTACCTTAACGGACGGCGATGAGGTAAGCTTCGACACATTAGCATCCAGCGCGATAAATATCGAGCGCGTGGACACGTCCAAATCCAAGGATCGTGCGGCGCAAAAAGCGGCTTCTCAGACAAAAGAAGCCGCGAAGCAAAATAACGACTGGATTTCCGATCCTAAAAATTTCATAGAAATAGACGTGACAGAGGAGTCGTCTTCTCAAAATTCCGCCGAAAATATCGCAGAGGATAGATCCGCCGCAAAAGTAACAAAAATTGCGAAAAAATTTAAAAATTTCAAACTTCCTCGCAAAGCCAAACCCGCTGGTGCAAAAAAACCTAAATTTTTGGGATTTGAGTTCGTCCAGATGGACGATCCGCGCGAGGGCGAGAGCCTCGAGAGTAAAATTTACACCAACCCGATCCGAATGAGCGGTATCAAGGCCTACATTATGCCGCTTATTTTAATCGGCATCGCTTTGATCTTTAGAGCTCAGATCACCGAGTCGTTGCTGTCATTTAAGCAGATCCAAGAATATGTCAATCAAAACACCGTCTCACTTACCTTTGATCTGTTTATCTATCTGATCTTTGCGCTGAGCTATATTTTGCCGCTAAATCAAGTATTTATCTTCCTATCGGCCGCCAGACACGATCAATACGCCGTGCGGCAGATAACGAGCTACAATATCTTTTTAATAATCTGCGTCGTCGCCACGGTTTTGCAGAACGAAACCATAGGGCTTGACGCCTACGTGGCGATCTTTAGCATCGCAGTAGCGCTGTTTGGACTGCTGTCGTATTGCTACAAGCTCAAGGCGTTTTTATATCTCATCTTCACGACCAAGGGCTCCTTGCCGTTTCTCATCGCGATTGCCGTGGAGCTCTGCGCTATTATCGCAATCGGCGTGATGGACGCGTTTGCTGGGCTTCCGGCACAGATCGCGCAAAGCACCGGCATAGATTTTAACACCATGGCGTGGAAACACATCGTTATTTTCGCAATCTCTGCGCCGTTTTATATATTTGCATTCATCTGTCTGCGCCGCATAAAAAAGGCTAAAATTTAAGATGTCTATCGCACAGCGAAATTTAGACCCTTTAAATTTAGCGGCGGCAAAATTTCTATTTCGCTAACATATCCGTGGAATTAAAATTTGACTCGCTAAATTTTAATCGTAAGCGCTAAAATTTAGCTCTTTTGCATTCGCATTAGCAAGTCCGATCGACCCACCCTGCTTCATTAAAATTTTAAATTTCGCGCTACAAATTCCGGGCTCTGCGGCTTTAAAATTTCATTACCTAAACCTAGCTGCGTCTAAATTTAAATTTAAGCAGTCGCACGCAGCATAAATTCCACGCCCCGCTGCCATAGCGCAAAATTTAATACTCGCGCGCTAAATTTAATCGCTCTCGCCTCGCCGAAATTTATTCTCGCGCCCCGCTTCGTGCGGCGTAGAATTCCCGCCTAAACTCGGCAAACCGCCCGTGCATGATCGCCTCTCTCATATCCGCGGCAAGGCGCAGGTAGTAGTGCAGATTGTGAATGCTCGCGAGGCGGTAAAAACTAAGCTCGCGCGCGCGAAATAGATGATTTAGGTAGCCGCGGCTGAAGCGCTTGCACGTGTAGCAGTCGCAGTGCGGATCGATCGGATCGTGATCGCTGATAAAGCCCGCGTTTTTGATGCTGATCTTGCCGAAGCTCGTAAATAGTGTGCCGTTGCGCGCATTTCGCGTAGGCATCACGCAGTCGAACATATCCACGCCGCGAGCGACGTTTTCGACGAGATCTTCGGGCGTGCCGACCCCCATCAAATATCGCGGGCGCGCCGCATCGACGTATGGCATCATAGTCTCTACGGTTTCGTACATCAGCTCGTTTTTCTCGCCCACGCTAAGCCCTCCGATCGCAAGCCCGTCAAAGCTCATCTCGCACAGCGCTTCGGCGCAAAATTTGCGCGCCTGCGCATCGATGCCGCCTTGTATGATACCGAAGATGTTTTGATGCGCGTGCAGGCCGCGAGATTTCATGGCCTCGTGATAATCTATCGCCTCGCGAGCCCATTTTATCGTGCGCGCAACGCTTAGATCGATACGCTTTTTAAGCCGCGATCTATCATCGTAGCTCAATGCGGCAGGCTCGCGCGGCAGCTCCACCAAATCGTCCAAAATCATCATAATATCGGAATTCAGCTCATACTGCGTATCCAGCACCGAGCGCGGCGTGAAATAATGCATACTGCCGTCGATGTGGCTTTTAAATTTTATGCCGCCCTCGTCGTTTTTGGTGTTTGCGCGCAGGCTGAAAGCCTGAAAGCCGCCGCTGTCGGTCAAAAAGCTGAGGGGAAATTTCGTAAATCCGTGCAGCCCGCCGAATTCCGCCACTACCCGCAAGCCCGGGCGCAGATACATATGATAGGTGTTAGCAAGAATGATCTGCGCGTCCAGGAGCCGCTCTACGTCCGTCGCATCGAGCGCTTTGACCGCGCCCACGGTGCCGACCGGCATAAAAACGGGGGTGCGGATCGTGCTGTGCGCCGTGCGAATCGTGCAGGCGCGCGCCGCGCCGTCCACAGCGTCTATCGTAAAATCCATCTTGATCCTTTAAATTTAGCTTCTTGCGCGCACTCGGCGCAAAATTTTAAAAAGCGATTGTAGCGAAATTTAAATTTGCGGCAGGTAAAGGCGGGT
>CAUQNJ010000041.1:0-15057 GCA_963519515.1 uncultured Campylobacter sp.
ATGTTTAAAAGAGACGGTATGGTATATACTCAGATAGTAAAGAACTGCTCTGCTAATGAACTGATACCTATATTATCTCAATTTAGCGAGCTTGATAGCTCTACTATCTATTCTGATTGTTGGAAAGCTTATGATGGATTAGTGGATTACGGAGCTAAGGCTCATTATAGAGTAAAGCATTCTAAGAATGAATTTGCTAATGGTAAAAACCATATCAATGGCATAGAAAACTTCTGGGGTTATGCTAAACATAGATTATCTAAATTTAAAGGGATAAAGAAAGAGAATTTCTTACTTCATCTTAAAGAATGTGAATTTAGATATAATACTAAAACTATACAGGAAGACCTATATCAGAAACTGTTGAGATTGATAAGAGAGAATCCGCTTAAGTTTAATTGAGCCATAATAGTTAGATTAATACTATCAAACTCCTTAAATCATAAAATTTGCCGTCTCATCTAAAATCTATGATTTATATTGTATCGCCGATCTTGCCAATAGCATTATCAAGTATTGGAAGGATTTAAATTTACACGGAGTTTCTATCGTGCCGTTAAAATTTTAAAGGTTCAAGATAAGCCAAAAATTCCTTTAAAAGTTTTAACTTGTCTTGAGCCAAATTTTATTTAGTGCTCGCCAAAAGCGGAGCTATGGAGGCTATTTCTCATCTATAATTACCCATCTTTTTCTGGGCTCTTCATCGTATCGCTTTAAAATTTTTATTATTCTATTTTGCAATATTCGTAAGGTTTGTATATATTTTGTAGGAATTATCTCGAAAATATCCTCTAGTTCGCAACATTCAGTTATTATATCTATGACACGCTTGCTAACTTTATTGTTTTCCAAATGCGTTGAGATATAGGGCGAAAACAAAATTCTTTGGCTTTCATCTATGGTAATCGCCTGGTGCTCCAATGCCTGTAATGAGCCCAGCGCCATTAGCAAAATTGCCCTCTCGCTTACCATGTCAATATTTTTTTCTAATATCATTTGAATCGCTCCGTCCGTATTTAATTTCATCTAAAATCATACAAATCTCTTTTTCATCTATCTCCCCATAAAGGCAAGGGTTTGCCAGTTCAAATATGATTTCCTGCAAAATTTCATCCTCATATCCTATGTCCTCGCGGCACTCGATTAAATTTGCCCATTCCTCAAGGAGGTTATATGAAATTTCTTTATCGATGACCCTATTTAAGATGTTTGCGATGGTATTCTTAGTTATCGTTACAAGCTCCGATTCGCTATCAAAGCCTATCTTTGCTAAATCGCTTTTTATCGCGCTTATACCTTTGGTGAAATTTATCAAATTTAATAAAATATCGATTTTAGCCATCAATGCTGCATTTGCCCTCAAGCCTCTATAACCGTATCCTTATACTTTTCATAAAGCCTCGGTTCTAAAATTCTAAATTTCATATTGTTTTTCCTTTTAAAATTTAATCGGTTGCTGATATTTTATTCGCGCAATCCAATTAAAATTTTCATTTGGACACCCGCCCGGGGCCAATGGCTGGGCAATATGCAAAATCATCTCCGTTTCTAGCACGATAATTGGTGATATATTCGATCGCCACTTCGAATGCATCGTCATCTTCCGCTTTGGTATCCCAGCAATCGTATGTGATTATGGGCTCATTGCCGCTTAAGCGATATACTTCTCCTCCTAGAATAATCATACCTTTATCTCTTGCGATTTTTAGCACCTCCATTACATCATCAAATCTCCAAGCGATATCATAAATTCCGTACTCCTCTCTTAGGCGTATACCGCGCTCCAGCAGATCCTGCGGTACGATATTTACAAAATCCTCATCTGTAAATAACATAATTCGCTCCTTTTAAGTATAAGATTATTGCCATTGCCATTTTTCTATTTCGTCTTTCTTTACGAAATACCCTCTTTCGCCGCAAGGATAGTAAATTTTACACCATTCACCCTCGCAGGATTGGATAGGGATGACTATCTCATCATAATAAGCAAATTCTTCTTTATCTCCATAGAAAATTTTACGAATAATGCCGTCTTTAAATTTATATATAATTTTTTGATCTATTTTTTCGCCGCATTCGCCGTAAAAGGTACCGTCTACGTGCTTTGCAAAAGTGATTTTATGCCCTAAAATCGTAGGACTGCACCCATATAGGCATAATGCGACAAAAGATATAACAAAATTTCTCATCTCTTTCTCCTTTCTTCTATAATATTGCGTATTGCGTCTTGTACTTCTTGATGCTCTTGACCGTTTTTACCTCCGAATTTGGGCAAAATATACGTTTTGTTCATATGGAAAATCCCTAATGCGAAAAAAGCCCCTGAATTAGCCCCCTAATATTTCGGAAAAGATTATATCTAAAATAAAAATGAAAGAGGCTGGAATGACCAAAATTTAAGATAGGCGCCTGCCCGTAGGAACTAAATGCAACTAAAAAGAAGTGATTAAAATTTAAAAATAGATAATTGGTGGAGGTGTGCGGGATTGAACCGCAGTCCGAAAGCAAACGACCAAAGCCTCTACATGTTTAGCAAAAGTGAAGTTCTCGCGCAGGCTCGCTCACTTTCCAAAACGACCCGCCGGCGCAAAGACTAGGATTTCACCCTACGGCTCGTCACGCCGCAGAGCTACGCTATCGCAGATTACCCGCAGCCGCGCTTAGATAGTATCGGCGCAGAGCAGGGCTCGACTGGACTTACGCAGCTTTAGCGTAAGCAGGAGCAAATTTAACGTTGTTTGCGTTTAAATTTAGTTTGGATTTTATACGCTGTATCCAAAGCGACATGCCGCCTTGACCCATCCGTTCCCGTCGAAGCCAAGTCACCCCCGAAAGAATGAGCGCGCATTTTACTTTAAAATTTTATAAATGTCAAATTCGGCTTATGCTAGAATTGCGTTCAAATTTTAACTAAATCAAGGAGCCAAAATGTCAAAAATCACGCTTTCTAAATTATACGAGATGAAAAAATCCGGCGAAAAGATCGTGATGATCACCGCCTATGACGCGCTTTTTGCTAAAATTTTCGACGACGAGGTCGATATGGTGCTCGTAGGCGACAGCCTAAATATGAGCTTCGGCGGGCACTCCGAGACCCTGGGCGCAAGCGTAGACCAGATGATCTATCACGCGCGCGCCGTAAGACGGGGGTTAAAGCGAGCGTATATGGTCGTGGATATGCCGTTTTGCTCATGCGCGACGCCAGAGCTTGCGCTGCAAAACTGCGCCAAAGTCTATGAGAGTACCGGCTGCGACGCCGTCAAGATCGAAGGCGGCGCGCATATGGCAGATACCGTGGCGCTGCTTAATCGAAACGGTATCGCCGTGATGAGCCACATCGGGCTTAAGCCGCAGTTTTCGCGCTTTACGGGCGGCTACAAGGTAAGCGGACGCGGAGAGGAGGGCGCGCGCGAAGTTTTAAACGACGCTAGAGCGCTTGTCGAGGCGGGCGCGGTGCTGCTGCTGGTGGAGGGCACGATCTCTGCGGTCGCAAATCAAGTGGCGCTCGGTACCGACGTGCCCGTCATCGGCATCGGCGCGGGCGCGGGCATAGACGGACAGGTGCTCGTGTGGAGCGATATGTGCGGATTTTTCACGGAGTTTCGACCGAAATTCGTTAAGCGTTATTTAGACGGCGCTGCGCTGGTAAAAGGCGCGGTACGCGAATACGCGCGCGAAGTCAAGGAGGAGAGCTTCCCAAGCGAGGAGTTTGAATATAAGCAGTAGCGAGATTTGGATTAAATTTTAAAATTTACGCGCCAAAATTCCAGCGATAAAAAGCCCCGCTTGCCTTAAAATAACGCTTCGTTTTCGCACGCCGCAGGCTATGCAAAACAGCTCGCCAGCTCGCGAAGCTTGAAATTTATTCGGCGCGAGTAGATCGCAGACGCTTTGGGCGGATACTCTGCGCGGTATTTTATATGGGCGGCGCCGTGCGAGAGTTTGCGCGCTTCTGCATGCGGGCGCCTATTTCTGTCGCTGAGCGCAATGCGCGAGCGCTTTTCATGAATACTCTCACGCCGCAGCTCTAAAATACGCTGCAAACGATAAATTTTACGCACGTAGCCGTAGAGCTCAAACATAAACTAGCCGCCATGCCTAAATGGCTTATAAAATTTAAGAAGAAAATTTAGCTAAAGCTTTAAAAATCATCATAGCCGCGGCTCTGGGCTTGCTCTTTTGCGTAAAGGTGCTGCCGATTTTGGCGATAGTTTTGTATTTTAAATTCTTTTCGTCGATCACGACGCAATAGAGCTAGATAAAGCCCCGCCGATGCAAAACTACGAGCAAAATCGCGAGAAATTCCTAGACCTGTTAGCTTTTGCAGGTCGCAACTTCCCTAAAAATTTGCGCGTTACAATCCAGAGCACCTACGGCGATGAGTATATTTGGATCGATTTGGACGGCAATGAGACGAAATTTTATTCAAATTCCATTTTTAGAGATAATGCGCCGAGTATCGGCGATGGGCTAAAGCTCATCGGCTGGGACAAAAAGACGTTTGGGCAGCTAAAATCAAAGCTCGCGGCGATAAATGCCAGAACCATCGTGCTAAATAGAAGCGGCGATAGCGGGGTGCCTTGGGCGAGCATCACCTATAGTTATATGGAGCACTTTGCCGATAGCTATGAGTTTTATGTTCTCGATAGTCCAAAACTCGCCGAGCTATATGCCAAGGGCTGCTCGAGAAAATTTCAAAGCGACGGTGTAGTATTTTTATATGCAATTGAAATATCAGATTATAGAGTGCTTTGTAAGAGTGACGACGACAATAAAAGTGTCTTGATCAAAGAGAGCGATCGATAAGGCGTCGTGAGATCGCGAGGCTAAATTTAATCGCACGAGCCCGCATTAAGCTTAGCGTTAAATTTTAAAATCCGCGCCGAATTCTAAGCAGTCGCGAAATACCAAACTCCACGCGAAATTTTACCCAGCCGTGCAAGCGCGTAAAGCAGAATTCTGCATAAAATTCTACGCAGAATTTCTTGCGAAATTTTAACTGACTATGCGAGATGGAATTCTGACTAGCTGTGTGCCGCGAAGCTTGAAGCGCGGAATTTAAAGCCTCGCTGCCGCAAAAACAAAATCCGCATCAAATTTCTACGAGGCAAAATTACGTTGCAAAATTCCAGGCGCCGAATTTAATATCGTAAAATTCCAGCGCCAAAATTTCACGTCTTAAAATTCTGCGCGTATTTTTCAAACAGCCAAATTTTGCCACTAAATTCTACACGCTCAAATTTCGCACCGCCGCCCTGCAATCGCTGCTCGCGAACGCCAAAGTCTTAAATTCTACGCGCCAAATTCCGCGCTGTAAAATTTAGCGCAGTTAGCGACCCGCGCGCTGTTTGGGAGCTGCTACGACAAAATTTCACACTTAAGGCATAGCGGGCGTAGCGGCATGAGCGTAGTCTTAAGCCCGCCGCGGTAAAATTCCGCAGTCTTTCGCGACGGGTGCTTTGCTTTTTAGCCCCAACCCTAAGCGTGTACCGTAAAATTTCGTACCGCAAATTTTATTCCGCCCGCAAAGACGGCGCCTTGCTAAAATTGTCAAAATTTAGCCATTTTTCGCTACACTTGCTAAAATTTTAAAAACGATTAAAGAGAGATTATGGACAGAATTGTAGAGATCGAAAAGATGCAGCTCGATGAGAGCGTGGAGAGCTCGCTGCGCCCGTCGAGCTTCGAGGATTACGTGGGGCAAGAGAAGATCAAATCGAACCTTGCTATCGCGATCGCCGCGGCGAAAAAGCGCGCCGACGTGCTCGATCACGTGCTTTTCTACGGGCCGCCGGGGCTAGGCAAAACCACGCTAGCGCACATCATCGCCGCTCAAATGGGCGCCGCCATTAAGGTTACCGCCGCGCCGATGATCGAAAAGGCGGGCGATCTGGCGGCGATTTTGACGAACCTGCAAAGCGGCGACGTGCTTTTCATCGACGAGATCCACCGCCTAAGCCCCGCGATCGAGGAGGTGCTGTATTCGGCGATGGAGGACTTCCGCCTCGACATCATCATCGGCTCAGGTCCCGCCGCGCAGACCATCAAGATCGACATTCCGCACTTCACGCTCATCGGCGCCACGACGCGCGCGGGCATGATCTCGGCGCCGCTGCGGGATCGCTTCGGAATGCAGTTTCGCTTGCAGTTTTACACGCACGCCGAGCTTGCGCGGATAGTGCAGATCGCTTCTGTTAAACTCGGGAAGGAGAGCGCGGCAGATGCCAGTGCCGAGATCGCGCGCCGCTCTCGCGGTACTCCGCGTATCGCGCTACGGCTGCTGCGCCGCATACGCGATTTTGCCGAGGTGCGCGACGAGGGCGCTATCTCGCACGATCGCGCGCGCGAAGGGCTCGAGGCGCTGGGCGTGGACGAGCAGGGCTTTGACGAGATGGATATAAAATATTTGGAAATTTTATTTGACGCCAAGCGCCGTGCCTTGGGGCTTAGCACGATCGCAGCGGCGCTTAGCGAGGACGAGGGTACGATCGAGGACGTTATCGAGCCCTATCTGCTCGCTAACGGCTACATCGAAAAGACTGCTAAAGGCCGCATCGCAACCGATAAGGCGCGCGAGGCGCTCGGTCGCGTACTAAAGACCGCGGAGAGAAATCTGTTTGAGGAGTGATCTGCGGATTTAAAATTTAATCGGGCTCGGCGGGCGCTTAAAATATTATTTCTATCGGTCGCTTTCTCTTTGGTTTAAATTTAGACGGGTTTGGCGGCTGTCCTCGCGATGTGCTTACGTCGCATGTCGCTTATAAGTTGTTTTGCTTGGCGGCGTTTGAGTGTGTATTTCGTCGCTAGCCCACTGCCTTTAGTCTTTTAAATTTTACTTCGAAATTTTAATAAACATACCGTTGCGTCGTCGCGCGCTGTATGTGCGAGAACGCCGCTCGTAAATTTTATGAAATTTCAAAATTTAATCTAAATCTGATAAAAAAATTTATAAAATACGTCATCAAATTTCAAAAGGATAAAATTTTGCCGACGCCAAAAGACAACGCCGCAAGCCGCAATGAAAACCAGGCCGAAAACGTGGCTCAAAATAACGCCGAAAGTAACGCTAAAAGCGAGGCTCAAAATTTCACAGAAAATCAGACTGTAAATAACGCCGAGATTAAAATCAAAGCTGCCGCCGAAAGCGAAGCGGTCGTCAAAAACAAAGCCGAAGCCGCTGCCGAAAATCAAAGCGAAAGCATAGCCGAAGCGCGCAAAGCTGCCGGGGCAAATACCGGCGCCGATAAAGCAGGCGCAGCTGTGTTAGGCACCGCGGAAGGCAGGACTAAAACCGCTGCCGAAAATCAAAGCAAAAACCGGGTCGAAACCGACAGAGTCTCATCTGCTGGTACCTCCGCGTTAGGCGACGCTGCCGAAGCTAACGAAACCTTCTCGGCTAATGCTTCCGCGCTTGGCGACGCCGCCGCTTCGGGAGCCGCTGCGGGTATGAAGGCGGGCCTTGCCAAGGCTAGCGGGCGCGCGAAGACGAGCAAGATATTTTTTATCGGCGCTACTTTGCTGATGTTTTGCTGCGTGATCTATCTGTTCTCGCCGTTTTTGATGGTGATCGCAATCGGCGTGCTGATGGCGGTGGCGACTTCGGGTCTGCACGCTAAAGTAACGAAGCTGTGCCGCGGCAGGCGCACGCTAGCCTCGGTGCTTAGCCTGTTTTTGATCTGCGCGCTTTTTTTCGTACCCTTTATCTACGCAGTGATCGAGATCGCCAAAAACGCCGCGAGCTTCGATATGGCGCGCTTAAACGATGCGCTTAGCTACGTTCAGAGCCTAAACATCAAGCTGCCAGGGCCTTTTGAAAAATTTGATACGCAGTTTCGCTCGTTTCTAGCGAACCTAGACGTCGCGGGCCTAGCGAAGCAGATCATCTCCTACCTCTCGGTCGTCGGGAAATCCAGCGCAAAATTTATCGTCGATATGGTGCTTATCGTCGTGTTTTGCTTTTTTGCATACCTCTACGGCGAGAGCTTCAAGCGCTTTTTCAAAAAAATTCTACCCGTTGAGCCCGCACAGATCGATTATATCTTTTCCGAGACGGCAAATACGATGAGCGTCGTGTTTTACTCGACCATCTTCAACGCCGTATTGCAGGGCTTTTTGTTTTCGATCATCGCGGGGATCTTCGGCTTTGACGCGCTGCTGATGGGGGTGCTTTTTGCCTTCTGCTCGCTCATCCCCGCAGTCGGCGGCGCGCTTATCTACGTGCCCACCGCGCTATACGTATTAGCCCAAGGCAGCACTTCGGGCGCGATCGTGATAATGGCGTATTGCGTGATACTGATCTCGACGCTCGCGGACAGCTTCGTAAAGCCGCTCGTGATCAAATTTATAAACTCGCGCCTAGTCGAAAACCCCGCAAATATCAACGAGATGCTGATCTTTTTCTCGATGCTTTCGGGCATCAGCACGTTTGGGTTCTGGGGCGTGATCTTGGGGCCCGCGATTTTAACGCTATTTATCGCTGTGCTAAATTTATACGACTATCTAAAAAAGATAGAATTCGAGTAGGGCTTGCGTCGCTGGGCGCTTTTAAATTTATGAAAATGTCGCCCGCCCGTAAAGCGCAATGCCCAGCACGCCTTCGCGGCTTTTTGCCCGCTCGCGTTTTTGCGCGGGCCCAAAGGCTTTAAATTTAAAGGCAAATTTTATATTCTAATCGTGCTGATTATTTATGAGTCGTAATTCGCGGCCGTTTTGCCGCGAAAAGGCTTGCTGCAAAAATTCCAAGCCAACTTGCGCAGTTAAATTTATAGTTAGAGAAAAGGTATCTTGAAATTTTAAAATTCCATCGGAATTATAAAATTTAGCTTAAAAAGCGTCTTTTGCGCTAAGCGATAAATTTTAGGCGCAAACGCCGCGATTATCGAAGCAAAAGCGCAAATTTTAACTATTCAATTTAATATGCGGGATTTGCATATTGCTTAAATTTTGCTTAAAAAAATTCACTAATTTAAAAATTCTTTTATAATCTAGAAAGTATAATAGCCGTGCAAACCAAAATTCTTGAAAGGAATATTATGCAATCCAGAGAAAAGATCGTGAAAACGACTTGTCCTTACTGCGGCACCGGCTGTGGTATCGATCTTATCGTAAAAGACGGCAGGATCGTAAACGCGCGCCCTACGCAGGCTCACCATGTAAATGACGGCGAGCTATGCTTAAAAGGGATGTTCGGCTGGGAGTTCGTAAACTCTCCGAAACGCCTTGCCAAACCTATGATCCGTAAGAAAAACGGAGTATTTGATAGAAGCGGCAAACTCGAGGAGGTAAGCTTCGAGGAGGCTTACGATTTCGTAGCGTCTAAATTTAAAGAGACCGTCGAAAAATACGGCTCAAACTCGATAATGGGTTTTAGCTCGGCGCGCTCAAATAACGAAGACAACTACGTTTTTCAGAAATTTTTCCGCGCTCAGGGCAGCAATAACGTCGATCACTGCGCCCGTCTTTGACACGCTCCTACAGTGGCAGGTCTTGCCAACACGCTAGGAAACGGCACGATGACGAACGATTTGGTCGAATTCGCTACCGATACGGACGTATTTTTGCTCATCGGCACCAACACGAGCGAGTGCCATCCGATCATCGCTATGCAGATGCAGCGAGGCTTGCAACGCGGCGCTAAGATGATCGTAGTAGATCCGAAGCGCACCGATATGGCGAAAAAAGCAGACATCTATCTGCAGATCCCGCCGGGCGCGAATATCAAGACTCTAAATACCATTATGCACGTTATCATTGCCGAAAATTTGCAAGACGACGAGTTTATCAAAAACTACGCTCAAGGCTACGAGTATCTAAAAGAGGTGGTTAAGGACTTTACGCCTGAGCGCTTCGAGGCAGAGACCGGCGTGAAAAAAGAGCTCGTAATCGAAGCTGCTAGAATGTATGCTAAAGCAGGCGCAGCGGCGATCTGCTACACGATGGGTATCACACAGTTTAGCGACGGCACCTCAAACGTCTTTTCGCTTTCAAATTTAGCCATTTTGACGGGAAATTTAGGCAAAAGAGGCGCGGGCGTAAATCCTCTGCGCGGTCAAAACAACGTCCAGGGCGCATGCGATATGGGCGCGCTGCCTAACGTCATCCCGGCAGGCGCAGTAAATTCCGCTTACGCTCAGGAGCAGGCGCGCAAAGTATGGCACTTCGAGCTAAATCCTACTCCGGGCTTTAAGCTTACGGTCGCTCCGGATAAGATGGATAGCGGCGAGCTAAAGCTGCTCTACGTTTACGGAGAAAACCCCGTAATGAGCGATCCTTGGACGGAGCACTTCGTGCACTCGACGCACCATCTGGATTGCTTTATCGTGCAGGATCTTTTCTTTACCGAAAGCGCTCAGAAAGCCGACGTCGTGCTACCTGCGGCGGGTTGGGGCGAGAAGGACGGCACCTTTATCAACACCTCTCGCCGCGTCCAGCGCACGCGCAAGGCTAGCGAGCCGGCTCCTGGCGTAGAGCCTGATTGGAAGGTCGTTTGCAATATCGCGCAAAGAATGGGGCTTGAAGGGTTTGATTTTTTAAGCGCGGAAGAAATTTGGAACGAAGTGCGCTCGCTAATGCCTAAATTTTTCGGCGGCATTAGTTATTACAGACTCGGCAAGCTAGGCGGCATCAGCTGGCCGTGCCCAGACGAAGATCATCCAGGCACGCCGGTGCTTTACGTGGATCATAAATCGATGCTGCCTGACGGTAAATTTAGAATGGTGCCGGTGCTTTACGTGGACGATAAAAAGGAGCGCGCTAAAGCGGAGGCGGATTTTAGAGCCAAGATGAAAATTCCTGATGATTATCCAGTGGGAAGCGGCGCGCTTAGCGAGATTCCGGATGAAGTCTATCCGTGCCTGTTTACGACCGGGCGCAAGGTTTATCACTACCACACCGGCACGATGACGAGAGAGTGCCGCGCGCTAGAGTACGGCGCGGGCGCAGAAGGCGCGCTCATCGAGGTAAGCCCCGACATCGCACGCGAACGCGAGCTTACCGAAGGTTGCTACGCGCTCGTTAAAAATAAGCGCGGTCAGATCGCTGCGAAGCTCCGCATAAATCCGGATCTGAAAGAGGGTACGATATTTACGACCTTCCATTACAGCGAGGCCGACGGCAACGAGCTCGTACATGCGGGCGATCTAGATCCGCTATCAGGTATCCCGCCGCTAAAAATGACGATCGCAAATATCAGAAAGCTTAGCGAGAGCGAGTTTATCGAGTTCAGAAGACAAAACGAGATGTCGATGCACTCCGAGAAACCTTATCTATCGCCGGTGCATAGGTAGTTTGGGCGGCAAGCTCCGCCCGCTTTGCAAAGATGAAATTTAATCGCGGCTACGGCAAAATTTGATGAAATTTCATCTCTGCGGGCGCTTCATAGCCGCTTGCAATTTGCAAGCGGCTCGTGGAATTTTCCACGCGATTTTTTAAATTCAAAAATGCGAGCGATTTAAATTTACGCACGCCGCTTCAGTACTGCGGCTTTACTTCGGCGAATTAAGGCTATTTAAGCAAAATTTCACTACGATACGGGCGAAATTCAAACAAGGAAGGTCTATGGAGCCGATTTATAGAGCGGAGATAGTTAAATTTAAAGGCGATGAAAGAAGGATCGTAAGCGATATCTTAGTGCGCGAGATCAAGCTTGAAATTTTATTAAACGACAAGCGTTTCGGCGCGCTGATGGCGACTCCGAGCGATCAGAAGGCGCTTGCGATAGGCTATTTGCTGAGCGAAAATTTGATCTCGGATCCAAGTCGCATAAAGAGCATAGAGCTCGCGCCGGACGGGCTTAGCGTGAATGTCTGCGGCGAGATAAACGAAAAGCGGCTAAATAGCTTCGATGCCGAAAAGGTCATCATCAGCGGCTGCGGGCGCAGCTCTACCGCAAATATCGATCCTGCAGCGATGGCGGCGCGCAAAGTCCGCTCGGACGCTAAATTTCATAAGAATGAAATTTTAAATTTGATGAGCGAGTTTTACACGCAGTGCGAGCTTTACGAGATGACGGGCTGTGTGCACACCGCAAAGCTCTTTACCGCGGGCGGCGAGCATTTTATCGGCGAGGATATCGCCCAGCACAATACCATCGATAAATCGGTCGGTAAAGCGGTCTTGGCGGGACACGATACGCAGGGCTCGCTTCTTTTGGTAAGCGGCAGGCTAAGCTCCGAAATGGTCGCCAAAGCCGTGATGAGCGGCGTTAGCGCGCTTGTTTCGCGCACGGCTCCTACGAGCCTGGGCGTAGTGATTGCACGTAAATTTGATCTTACCCTTTGCGGCTTCGCGCGCGGCGAAAATTTAAACGTTTATAGCGGCGAAGAGAGAATTTTGAGTTAAGAGGGCGGCATGGAGATAGATATCAAGATAGACGATAAAAAAGCAAGCGAGATCAAAAGGCTGATTTTAAATTTACTAAATCCGAGCGGCAAGCTCGATTGCGGCGCGGCGTTTAAGATCGCAGCCAAATTGGGCGTAGATGCAAGCGTCGTAGGAGATCTCGCGGCGCGCGAAGGGATACGGATAGATCGCTGCGAACTCGGTCAATTCGGCAAGCTGCAATGTAGCGGAGGTAGCATAAAGGCGCTGCAAAAGCTAGATCCGCTTTTGGATGAGAAAAGACGGATTTTTTGCCGTGACGCCCGCGCCGTAGCTAGCGGCGGAGTAGGGTTCGATACGGTGCGCTCTACGCTTAAGGAGCACGGCATAGACGTGAAATATTGTCAGCTGGGCTGCTTTAAGGAGAAGAAAGGCAAAAGAATGAGAGTAAAAACAAAAACTTGGATCGAAAATGCGCAGGGCGAGCTCATTTTTGGCAAGGGCAAAACTGAAGTGCTAGACGTGATCGCCCAAACGGGCTCTATCTCTAAAGCCGCCGAGGTTTTGGGGATGAACTATAAAAAATGCTGGAGCCATCTGCAAATTTTACAAAAAAATCTGCAAGAGGAGCTCTTTAGCACCAAGCAAGGCGGCGGCAATGCCGCAGGCACGACGCTAAATGCGCGCGCTTATGAACTGATCGCTGCATATAAGCAGCTGCAAAGCGATATAGAACACTACGCAAACGAGCGCTTTAAAGAGCTATTTTTGAAAAAAGAGGGCGAAAAAGACGCAAGTAAAGCGGCAGATAAAAACCATTAAATTTAAAGGAAAAAACGATGTTTGTAAAACTAAACGACCGAACCTATCTAAACAAAGACAGGATCACGCGCATCAAGGTAGATAGCGTCCAGGACGGTATCAGAATTCGCTTCTACGAGGGGCAGTTTCAAGTCGCCAAAAGCGGCAGATTTGAAAGCGAAGAAAAAGCGATGGAGTGGCTGCAGAAAAATTTTATCGGCAAATAGCCGCAAAGCGCACTTCATGACCGCGCGAGCAGCTTGCGAACAGATCCGCAAAGTAACGCTTCTTTGTGATGCGACGAAGGCTGCTCGTCCGCCGGCGTAATTATGAATTTGTAAGCGACCCCCCCCTGCTTTTAAGGAGAGCTCGCAGAATTTTAAAAATTTCGGAATTTGCAAAATTTTACGGATCCGAATTTTTAAAATTTTTAAAATTTGGCATAGTGGAATTTTGTCGGCTATATAGAATTTGACGGTCTGAATTTTACTGCGCGGAGCTTTTAAATTTACATATCGCAGCGCGATCGTAATAAAAGTCGTAGTAGTAAAATTTCATTTTGTAAAATTTTACTACTTTAAATTTTATATCAGCAGACGTCAGCTCGTTAAATTTGCTCGCCAAATTTTATTACGTTTATTACGCAAAATCCATTCTAATGGTTTTGCAGTTAGATTTCTCCGCTGCGCCGCGTTATTTTACGAGCGTGGGCTGAGGCGTTAAAATTCTCCACGAAAGCCTTAAATTAATCTAAATTTCACTATAATTAATCACTTAAATTTTAAAGGCCGAGAATGCTAAGCTTAGACGAAATTCGAAAAAATATCATCCTAAAACCGGGCGTGCACTATTTTGATTACACTGCTTCGGGGCTTGCTTACGAGCCCGTAGAGCGCGAGATAGGCGAAATTTTAAAAACCTACGCCAACACCCACTCCGACAGTAGCTCAAGCGCCATCATCACGCAGCGTCGCTACGAGGGCGCGCGCGAGAGCCTAAAAAAGCTGCTGGGACTTGACGAGCGGTTTTGTCTCATTGCTTGCGGACAGGGCGCAACGGCCGCGATCAAGAAATTTCAGGAGTTGCTGGGCATCTACCTGCCGCCTGCGACCAGAAGTGCGATCGGCGAGGCAAATTTACGCGCTGCGCAGCTTCCGCTCGTGCTCGTTTCGCCATACGAGCACCATTCAAACGAGCTTAGCTTTCGTGAGGGGCTTTGCGACTACATGCGCGTGCCTCTTAGCGAGGGCGGCGAGATTGATCTGCTGGCACTTGAGCGCATCCTAAAGCTAAACGCCGGACGTCGCACCATCGGCTCGTTTAGCGCCGCCTCAAACGTCACGGGCGTCGTTAGCGACTATAAAAAGATTAGCGAGCTAATCAGAGCCGCAGGCGGTATCGTCGCTTTTGACTGCGCAGCGCTGAGCTCTCATGCAAATTTAGACTGCGACTACTTTGACGCGATTTTCCTCTCGCCGCATAAGTTACTCGGAGGACCTGCTAGCTGCGGGCTTTTGGCGATCAAAAAGGAGCTACTTAACAGCGATGTGCCGACATTTGCCGCGGGCGGAACGGTCGCCTACGCTAACCGCGAAGGACACGTGTTTTTGAAAAATCCCGAGCAGCTAGAGGAGGGCGGTACGCCGCCTATTATCGGGCTTATGCGGGCAAATTTGGCATATGCGCTGCGAAACGAGGTCGGTTTTGAGAGGATAAAAGGCGCCGAGGACGAGCTGGCGCGGCTTTTTGAGAGCGAGCTAGCGGGCATAGGCGAGATCATAAACTACGCTCCAAAGGGCGCGCCGCGGCTGCCGATAATCTCATTTAACGTGCGTGGCGTCTCGGCGTATGATTTCGCCGCGAGCCTTAGCAACGACTTTGGCATCCAGACGCGCGCGGGCGTGATGTGCGCGGGCCCGTACGCTCACGATCTGCTGG
>CAUQNJ010000042.1:0-14163 GCA_963519515.1 uncultured Campylobacter sp.
ACGTGGAGTATGAAAACGGCGCTGCATTTTATATGTATTGCCTTGGGGCGGTTTTGGTGCTTGGAGCTTGGATTTATAGCTATCTTAGAAAGCGCAGCTTGCGGCGCAGTTAAATTTAGCGGCGCGACGGAAGGTAAATTTAGAGCAAGACAAAAATACCGACGTCGTGTTATCCAGCACACCCTTGGCTACGGAAGGTAAATTTTAAGAGTGGGACGACGACGCGGCGGAGCAGTAAATTTAAGATAGTATTGCGGTTGTCGGCACGGCAATGCGGCAAATTTATGGGTGCTGCGATTGCGGGTAAGACAGTGTGGCGGCAGGATGCGATTGAGCGTGTGCCAAAGCTTGCCGGTACCGAGTGCCGGTTTGTCGACGCGCAGTAAGTTAGCGGAGATGGCGTGAGGCGGAATGATAGTAAGCCGAAACGATGACTCTTTTGCGCCGTTATCGTGCTACCTATTTTAGTCGGAATTTTGAAAATTGTGCGGATAAAGCTTTGACTAAGATTTACAAAACACCGCAAATGCGGCGTTTTATTCTAAACCGCCCTTTCCGCTTATCTAAATTTAAGGGGTAAAAATATAAGCTTCAATATTCATAGCCTGAAAAAATAGAATTTCTAGTGTTGTGTAAATCTACTCCGCTGGAGTTTGAAACTCTCTGCCTTACGGCAGCGAGATTTGGGCGCAAGGCGTGTAAATCTACTCCGCTGGAGTTTGAAACAAAAAATTAGGACGCGCGGAAATAGAATCACTAAAGTGTAAATTTCCTCCGCTGGAGTTTGAAACTTCATATCGGCAGGCACCACCAGCCGCCATTGAGGTATAAATTTTCTCCGTTGGAGTTTGAAACCTACAGATTTAAAACTTTAAGCATCTCAAAATCGGCGTTTCAAGTGAGTGCTACTGCATTTTACTGTGCCCTGATTTGCGTCCTATTTGATAAATTTAGACTAAAAATACATTATTGACAGCCCCCTGGCTTGGATCTTAGCGGATTTAAATTTTGTCGTGCGTCGCAAGATCAATAATATCAATCCCAAAGCCCGGCTATCTAATGAATTTTAAATTTGCCGGGCGTTCAAAGAGTAAATTATATCGGTGTTTTGCCCTAGCTCTCGATATAGGTTTTTAGTTTGCGGCCGATCTTTGGGTGCTTTAGCTTTTTGATCGCCGAGCTTTCGATCTGACGGACGCGCTCGCGGGTGATATTGAGCTCCTTGCCGATCTCTTCAAGCGTGCGGTCGCTCTCGTCGTCAAGCAGTCCGAATCGCATGCGGATTACCGTGCGCTCGCGGTCGTTGAGCTGTTCTAAGATATCGTCGATCTGCTCTTTTAGGTCGGATTTTAAAATTTGCTCGATCGGCGAAACCGAGCTTTTGTCCTCGACGAAATCGCCGAATTTGCCGTCGTCCTCGTTTCCGATCGGCGCTTCTAGACTGATCGGCTCCTTTGTGATTTTGATGACCTGCTTTACCTTATCGACGCTAAGACCTACCTCTTGTGCGATGACGTTGATATCGGGCTCCTTGCCGCCTTCTTGCATATATTTGCGCGTGATTTTATTAATTCGATTTATCGTCTCGATCATATGGATCGGGATGCGGATCGTGCGGGCTTGGTCGGCGATGGCGCGCGATATCGCCTGGCGGATCCACCACGTCGCATAGGTCGAAAATTTATAGCCGCGCTTGTATTCAAATTTATCCACAGCCTTCATAAGCCCGATGTTACCCTCCTGGATGAGGTCTAAAAACGGCAGCCCGCGGTTGGTGTAGCGCTTGGCGATGGAGACGACCAGGCGCAGATTGGACTTCGCCATGCGTGCCTTTGCGTTATCGCTGATGCGCTTGCCGCGCTTGATCTGCTCCAAAATTTCTTTCAGCCGCTCGGGCTCGAGGTTAAAGCTTTTTTTGCTCGCCTCTTTTGTCAAAAAAAGCTTTTTTATATCGACATAGGTCGAGACCATCGTAGCTTCCGGCACGCGCGCAATGATGTCGTCTTTGCTGAGTTTCGTGATATCTTTTAGGATTTTTTTGTGGTTTTCGCGCAGTTCGGCGCTAAACATCGGCAGCTTGTATTCCAGGCGCTTGAGCTCCTTTTCGAAGCCCTCGTCGCTTTTTAGCGCGGTCTCCATCGATTTTACGATCTCGGTGATGAGCTTGCTGGTCGGCCCCAAATCCATGAGCTTTTCTTTTAAAATTTTCTTTTTAAACGCCAAGTTCAGCTTCGATAAAATTCCCTTGCTTTCTTTAATCGCCTCGGCGTTTTTCTCGGCAAATTTCATCCAGTCTTTTTTGGCTTTTTCGAGAGCTTTGAAGCTTTCGATGACCTTTAAAGCGCGCTTATCGTTCTTTTTAGACGATTTTTTGCCTTTTACTTCTTCCTCTTCCTCCTCGATCTCTTCCTCTTCGTCAAACAGCTCCTCGTCGCTTTCCTCTTCCTCCTCCTCGTCGCTGTCGTCAAAGCTCTTAAAAAGCTCTTTTACGCGGCGCTCGCGGTTGATGAGCGGCTCTTTGTAATCAAGTATAAAATCGATCAGATATGGCACAGAGCAAAACGCGTCGATGATAATGTCCTCGCCGAGCTCGATTTTTTTACTGATCTCGATCTCCTCTTCCTTGCTAAGTAGCGGGATCTGCCCCATTTCGCGCAGATACATCCGTACCGGGCTGTCAGAACGGCTCCACTCCAAAAGCTCGACGTCGCTGGATAGATCAAACTCCTCGTCCCAGCCCTCGTCCAGCAGCCTTTTTTGCGTTGCTTCTTTGAGTTTCGCGTCCTCTAAATTTTTGATTTTGGAGATTTCTGCGGCTGAGATCAGCTCGACGTCGAATTTTTTCGTAAGCGCTTCGACCTTCTTAACGGCCGTCGCGGTGGGGGCTTTGTCGAAAAATTTTATCAGTCTTTCGTAGGTGATGTAGCTTTTCTGATTTTCGTCGAAGAACTGCTCGATGGGCGTTAAGGCGTCTTTTGGGCTCGCCATAAAATCTCCTTGTGTCGTTGTGTATTTGGTTTTAGAAGATCGGATTATACCGAAACGCTCTTTATTTTTGCTTATATGCGGTGCAAACTATCTAAATTCAATAATTTTTGAAATTCTAGAAACTAGGCTAAATTTTAAAATTTAGGTTATATTTTTAGCTAAATTTAAGACTGCTCGCTAAAATTCTGCGTTCGCAAGACGTAAAACCGACGAGCCGAAACCCCGTTTCCTTTGCGCCGCCGCTTTAAAATTTAACGCTTCCGCACTTTCTATTTCTGAGCTTTTGCGTTTAAATTTAGCCCTAAATTTCAAACGAGGAATTCCGCCCTCATATCGGAGCGATTGAGCGGATTTTAATAAATTTGTCGGTAAAATCGCGCATCTATTTTAAAATTTAAGGCGGAAATATGGCAAAAGTATGGAAATTCGGCGATGATATCGACACCGACATTATTATCGCGGCGCGCTACTTAAATACCTCCGATGCGGCGGTGCTTGCGACGCATATCATGGAGGATGCGGACAGGGATTTTTCGTCCAAAATAGCTCGCGGCGACATCATCGTAGCGGGGAAAAATTTCGGCTGCGGCAGCTCGCGCGAGCACGCACCGATGGCGCTTAAGGCTGCCGGAATTTCATGCGTGATCGCAAAGAACTTCGCTAGGATTTTTTATCGAAACAGCTTCAACACGGGCTTTTTGATCCTCGAATGCGACGAGACGGACAAGATCGCGCAGGGCGACGAGCTTAGCATCGATCTAAAGGGCGGCGTAATTAAAAATTTAACTCAAAAAACGCAGTATAAATTCGGCGCAATTCCCGAGTTTATGCAAAAGCTCCTCGATGCCGGCGGAGCGATAAATTATGCAAAAACAAAGATAAACTTGTAAGGAATTTGGATGAAAAAGTACGACGTATGCGTGATAAAAGGCGACGGAATCGGCCCTGAGATCATCGAAGAAGCGATCAAGGTGCTCGATGCCGTAAGCCATAAATTTAATTTTGAGCTAAATTTTGACTACCGCTTGATGGGCGGTGCGGCGATCGATATTATGGGCGTTCCGCTTCCGGATGAGACGCTAAATACCGCTAAATCGAGCGATGCGGTGCTTTTCGGTGCGATCGGCGGCGCTAAATGGGACGGCTTGCCGCGCGAACTGCGCCCCGAAAGCGGACTGCTAAAAATTCGCAAAGAGCTTGGAGCGTTTGCAAATTTACGTCCTGCGATGATTTTTGATGAGCTGATAAACGCTTCGACGCTAAAGCCTGAGATCATCAAGGGCGTCGATATAATGGTGGTGCGCGAGCTTACCGGCGGGATTTATTTCGGACAGCCGCGCGTTAAAAACGAAAAGGACGCGCTAAATACGATGTGTTACAACGCCACCGAGATCGAGCGCGTGGCTAAGGTCGCGTTTGAGGCAGCGCTTTTGCGAAACAAAAAGATAACGCTCGTAGATAAGGCCAACGTGCTTGAAACAAGCCAGCTGTGGCGCGAAGTCGTAAGCGAGCTAGCGAAAAACTATGCTGGGATAAATTTGGAGTTTATGTACGTCGATAACGCTGCGATGCAGCTAGTGCGGTCGCCAGCGCAGTTTGACGTGATTTTGACGGAGAATTTATTCGGCGATATTTTGAGCGACGAAGCGAGCATGATCTGCGGCTCGATCGGATTGCTTCCGAGTGCGAGTATCGGCGGCAAGGTGGGGATTTACGAGCCGATTCACGGCAGCGCGCCCGACATCGCGGGGCAGGGTATCGCAAACCCGATCGCTACGATCTTAAGCGCTGCGATGATGCTGAAATACGCATTCGGCGAGAATGAAGCGGCAGCCGCGATCGAGCTTGCCGTACGCGCCGTGCTTCGCGACGGATACCGCACCAAGGACATCGCGCAGTACGATGCCAAAGAAATTTGCTCGACTGCAGAGATCGGCTCGATCATCGCGGATTACGCGGCAAAAGCTTAGGAAGAGCCTTGAATAGCGCGCTTGCTTATGCTTTGAAGCTTGAGGAGAGAGGCGATATTTACGGCGCGCTTCGCGCCTGCCGCGCCGCACTTCGCGCAGATCCTAGCAATGCCGATATCGCAGTGCTTTTTGCGAGGCTCAATCTCAATCACCGAGTGGGCGCAGGCGTGGATATGGCGATGCTGCAGCGCTTTATGAGCGCGGATGAGCGAGAGCGGCGAGAGTTTAAAAGGTGGCTGATAGATGGATTATAAAAACGAATTTGAAGGTATCGTCAAGGCGGTAAAAAGCGAGATGCAGGCGCAAAAAAACGCGCAAAAACTTGCTTTACAAGGCGAGGAGAGCTTTGCGCAAGACTCAGGTGCGGATAGTTTTGAAAATTTACAAAGCTCCGCTACGCAGGATGGCGATTATTCAAGCGGCGATGATTCTTTAAATTTTACCCCTCCGCGCGATGGCAAAGAGCTGATCGGCAGGCAAAATTTTAACTCGCAAGCCGAGCAGAGCGAGCACTTGCGTGCCTCGGACGATAAATATTTACGCGCCGCGGGCGGCAGCGCAGACGATGGGCGCTCGGGTGCGGGCGACGCGGCTGGTGGAAATTTTAAGACCTACGCCGATGCTGCGAGCGAAATTTACGACCGTTTAGGCAGCGAGATCGACGCGCAGGATTTTGTGCATGATCTGCCTTTAAATTTCATCAAAAGCTCGCCTTCGGATTTTGCTTCCGATTCCCAGCAAGAAGAGATTTCCGCGCAAAATTTTACCGGATTTAAGGAGCTTGGCGAATCGGGATATGAAAGCTTCGATGATGATTTTAAGGAATTCGGTGAGATGCGAAGCCCTAAAAACCATAACGCGCAGGACTTTAAATTTAGCGCCCAGGATACTTTCCCAAGCGCGCGAGATTCCGCTTCCGCGCAAAATCTCGGCACCTCTAAAAACGCTACCGACGATTCTAAAACCGAAAACGAAATTTCAAGTGAGGCTGAGTTTTTAAACGCGCTAAAAGAGCGCATTTTGGTGCTTTTTGAGGGGCTGAACGCCTTTGATCAGGGCGATATCGAGGCGCGCGTGGAGCTAAATTTGAAATTTATGGAATTTTTACTTGCGAGTATCGACGACAGACTTGAGCATCTATCAAAACGATGATTTTAGGGCGCTTCTAAACTATCTTAACCGCTTTAGCTCGCGCATCTACCTAGTGGGCGGCTTCGTGCGCGATCTGTTTTTAGACCGCATTGGCGGCGAAAGCGCGGATCTGGATATCGAGCTTTACGACGTTAGCCCGCAAAAATTCGACGAAATCATGCAGAGCTTCGGCGCACAGGGCGTCGGCAAAAGCTACTTCGTCTATAAATATAAAAATTTCGACGTTTCGCTGCCGCGCACCGAGAGCAAGACGGGCGTCGGACACAAGGGCTTTAGCGTGGCTTTGGCCGCGGATGAGCGCGAGGCCAGCAAGAGGCGCGATTTTACGATTAATTCGATTATGCTAAATGCGCTTAGCGGCGAAATTTTGGACTTTTACGGCGGCATTAGCGATATAAAATCGCGCGTGCTGCGGCTTGTAGATGAACGCAGCTTCAAAGAGGACAGCCTGCGCGTCTTTCGCGCGGTGCAGTTTGCGGCGAGATTTAATCTGCAAATTGAGCCGAAAACGCTGCAAATCATGCGCGCGATGGATACCTCCGATCTAAGCAAGGAGCGCATAAAATGCGAGCTTATAAAACTTTTCGGCGCGAAATTTTGCTCCGTGGGGCTTGGCGCGCTGCAAAAGCTAGGGCTATTTCATAAAATTTTTGGCACTCGCATCTCCGATGAGCGCTGTGCGGAGCTCGGAGCCTTTATCGATCAGGGCAAAGCGCTCGTGCAAAGCGATATGTTTTTCCTCTACGCGCTGCTAAATTTACTGCGGCTAAATAAGCAAGAAATTTTAAAAAACCTCGGGCTGAACGCGCTTTATAAAAGGGTGATCGACGAGCCGTTTTACGCCGAGATAAACGATGAAATCTTATGCAAGATCGCGCTTAAAATGCCGCTTAAGCGCTGGCTCGGGCTTTATACGCCGGCGCGCGTAAAAGCCGCGCAAAGGCTTGGAATTTACGAGGCTAAATTTAAAAGCGCGGTAAGCGGCTCACAGCTCGCGGGCGAGGGCTTTAGCGGCGCGCAGATCGGCAAAGAGCTCGCAAATCGGCAAGAGGCTGAGATAAAGGCGTTTCTTGCGGGGCTAAAAGCGTAAATTTAGAGAGATTTTTGTAAAATTGGCGCTTTATTCGGGAGTTAAAATTTTATGAAAAAATTCTACCGCCGCGGCGATGGTTGCGGACGAGACGGCGAAATTTACGAATCGTGCATTGAAATTTACAAGCCAAAGGGCGAGATTTGCGAGCTCGGCGATGAAATTTACGAGCTTAGCGGCGATATTTGTAAATCTAGCGATGAAATTTATGAGCCAAAAGGCGAAGCTCGCGACTTCGGCGATGAAATTTGCGGGCCAATCGGCGCGGCTAATAAACGGATCTGCGAGCGATCTTGCGGCGCAAAAGCGGCGGGCGGCGATGTTTAATATCGTGCTGGTTTATCCGCAGATCCACACAAACACGGGCTCCATCGGGCGCATGTGCGTCAATGCGAGCTGCCCTTTGCATCTGATCAAGCCGCTGGGATTTGTGATCGACGATAAGCATCTGCGCCGCGCGGGGCTTGATTACTGGGCGAGCTTGGATCTTAAAATTTGGGAAAATTGGGACGAGTTTATGGCGGCGAACGAGAAATTTAAACAGCGCTTCTTTTTTGCGACGACGAAGACGAACAAGCTCTACTATGAGGCGGAATTTCAGCCGGGCGATTTTTTGATTTTCGGTTCTGAAGGGCACGGGCTGCCGCTTGAGATCATGCGCACAAACCGCGAAAACTGCATCACGATCCCGATGAGCGGGGCGGGGCGCAGTTTAAATTTAGCCACCAGCGTAGGTATCGTAACCTACGAAGCGATCCGCCAAAATATCGATAAATTCGACTTTAGGAGCGCGGTTTGCGAGTTTTAGCGCTACTTTTTGCGATGTTTTTCTGCGGCGCGAGTGCGGCGGAGCTGAAAATCGCATCGTTTAATGTGCAAAATTTATTCGACGGCGTAAACGACGGCACGGAGTACGCGGATTTTGAGATCGGGCGCGGAGGCTGGAGCGAGCAAAAATACGAGCGCAAGCTGCAAGAGATAGCGAACGAGATAAGCGCGCTTAATGCCGATATTTTGGGGCTGCAAGAGATCGAAAATGAAGCGGTGCTAAAAGCGCTTGCGCAGAAGGCAGGCTACGGCTTTTATAAATTTTCTCGCGCGCAAACTGCGCCCGTAGGCATCGCGGTGCTATCGCGCGTGCCGGTGAAATCGTGGGAATCTTACCGCGCGCAGGAGCTTAAAACTCGCGATATTTTGCGGGCGGATTTCGCGCTTGGGCTCGGCGATTTTAGCCTCTACGTGACGCATACGCTCTCCGCGCGCAACCCACTTAGCGAGCGTAAAAAGAACTTTCGCTTTTTAAATGAAATTTTAAAAGATAAAAAGGCCGCGGTCGTTGTGGGCGATTTTAATACTAATTTCGGCAAAAACTCACTGCTTGGCGAGCTTGTGCGGCAGCACGATTTCACAGATCTATGGGCGCTGCATCCCTGCTCGCGATCGGAGCTTTACGGCTCGTGTGCTTCTCACGAAAGCGGCTCGGCGCTCGATCACATACTGCTTAGCGACGATCTGTTCGGCGCCGCAAAGATCGGCTATAAAAACGCTAGCTTCGCGGCGCAAAGCTCCTCTGCGGCCTCGGATCACTTTCCGATCAGCTTTGTTTTGACGGACGAGCAGGATGAAATTTTAAAAACTGCGCCCGAGAAAACGGCGTTTTTAAGTGGCGGCGTAAAAGACGAGCGAGCGGACGATGAGCGCGCGCCGGGCTTTGAAAAAATCTCCAGCGTAGATGAAATTTACGGACGGACGAATCTTGACGCACCTGTGATTTTAAAAGGCGCGGTCGTTACGTTTTTGAATAATCACGGCTTTGCGATCTCGCAAAACAGGCGCGGAGTCTTCGTCTATGGCGATGCGGAGGGGCTTGGACTCGGAGATATGCTCGATATCAGGGTTAAAAAGGCTAAATTTTATAAGCAAAATTTTGAAATTTACGATTTCGATATCCTCGCTAAAAGCGTCAACGTGGGCTCTCTCGCGTCTTACGTAGTAGAGCCTGAAGAGCTTGAGAAGCTGCGCGCGGGCGATACTGTAAGCGCGATCAGAGGCGACGTAAAAGACGGCGAGATCGATATAAAAAATTTCGGCAAATTTAGAATTTTTAGCAAAAAATCGCTTGTACAAAACGGCAAAAATTTAGAATTTAAAAACGCATATTTTACGATTTACAAAGGACAAAGGGAGTTTATCGTCGAATGATACATTACGTTATAGCCGCGCTTTTTGTGGCATTTATGATATTTTTAATCGTCGGATTTAATAAACAGATGCTTGAACGAAATGAAAAACGAAATCAACGAAAAAAGGATTAAAATGGAACTACTTATTGAAATCGCGGTCGAGGAGCTACCCGCGATCCCGTTTTTAAAAGAGCGCGAAAATATCGCTCCGAAATGGCAGGCCGTGCTGCAAAAACACGGCTTGCAAAGCGAGTTTGAGTTTGAATACAGCCCGCGCAGGCTCGTGTTTTTTCACAAAGACTTTGCCGAGCGCCAAAGCGACGGCACCGTAGTGAGCACCGGCGCGCCAAAGAGTGTCGCGCTAAAGGACGGCGCGTGGACTGCCGCGGCGCTAAGCTTTGCCAAAAAATGCGGCATCGATGAGAGCGAGCTGGAGTTTCGGCAGGTGGGCGGCAAAGAGGTGCTGTACCACGCCGCGGTGCAAAAAGGGCGCGCGAGCCGTGAAATTTTAGGCGAGATGATAGAGGAGCTCTTAGAATCCCTAAATTTCGGTCGTGCGATGCGCTGGGGCGAGGGCGAGTTTGAGTTCATCCGCCCGATCAGGGGCGTGGCGTGTCTGCTCGGCGGAGCGAACGTGGATTTTGAAATTTACGGCGTGCGCAGCGAGGCGGCGTTTTTCCCGCACCGAAAATTCGGCTACGAAAAGATAAAATTTAAAAGCGCGGCGCAATATTTCGAGCTTTTGGAAAAAAACGGCGTGATCTTAAGCGCGCGCAAAAGACGCGAGAAAATTTTAAACGAGTTTGCAAATTTGGAGAAAAAGCATGGCTTTAAGATCGATGCGGACGAGGATCTGCTCGATGAAGTGGTGGCGATCACGGAGTATCCGACCGCGCTACTGGGGGGCTTTGATGAGGAATTTTTAAGCGTGCCCAAAGAGGCGATCATCACATCGATGAAGGAAAATCAGCGCTATTTTCCCGTTTTTGAAGGGGGGAGACTGAGCAATCACTTCGTCGTCGTAAGCAACGCCGTCACACAGGATAACGATCTCATCGTGAAGGGCAACGAAAAGGTCTTACGCGCGCGCCTAAGCGACGCGATGTTTTTTTGGCAAAGCGATCTGAAGGCCGAATTTAGCGCCGAGAAGCTAAAGCAAATTTCATATCTGGACGGGCTCGGTTCGGTTTATGATAAACAGCTGCGCGAGCTCGCCGTGGCGCAAATTTTAACCGAGGCTTATGCGCCGCGGCTGCAAAGCGAGCTCGCAGGCGCCGATATGAACGCCTGCGTCAAAGACGCCGTGATGCTTAGCAAGGCCGATCTTACCAGCACGATGGTGGGCGAGTTTAGCGAGCTGCAGGGCATTATGGGCGGGTACTACGCCGAGCACGCGGGGCTTTGCGAGCCAGTTTGTCGTGCGATACGCGAGCAGTATCTGCCTAGCGGCGAGGACAGCGCGCTGCCTAGCGGCGTATTTAGCAGCGTGATCGCCGCTGCGATGAAATTTGAAACGCTCGTGGGGCTTTTTAGCATAGGCAAGGCTCCAAGCGGCAACAAAGACCCGTATGCGCTTCGTCGCGCCGCTGCGGGGCTTATCAAGATCGTGCTGAACGAGGGCTTGAGCTTGGATGCGGCGGCTCTGATAAAACGGATCGCGCCGAATTATAAAAATTTCGATCAGCAAAAGCTGCTCGATTTCATCAAAGATAGGCTCTACGGCATCTACGAGGACGTCAATCCGTCCGTGATCAAGGCGTGCATCGGCAGCGGCGAAAACGATCTGCTGCGGCTAAGCGGGGCGATTTCGGCGCTTAGCAAGATCGCGTCGGCGGATGATTTTAAGGAGAATTTCGCCACTTTTAAACGCCTTGCCAATATCATCAAGGACGAAAAGATCGGCTCCGTGGATGAGCGGCTGTTCGAACACGACGCCGAGCGAGCGCTAAATGCGGCGTTTGGCGCGATAAAATTTGACGGCTCGGATTACGAAGGCTATTTGCGCTCGCTATTTAATTTAAAAAGCAGGATCGATCAATTCTTCGATAGCGTGATGATAAATGCCGAGGATGCCGCAGTGCGCGCAAACCGCATCGCAAATATCGGTCAAATTTACGAAGGATTTTTAAAGATTGCCGATATAAAAGAGATCGGATTTTAGATGATCTGGGGCGGAATTTAGACCGGTTTTAAAATTTTAAGAGTCTATTTCAAAGGATATGAAATGCTGACGATTAATTCGAGGCTGCCTACCGAAAATTTAAAAATTTCAAAAGCGCTGCCTCAACTCATACAAGGCTACATCTACCGCTATTTGCCAAGCGCCGAGCACGAGGGGTATAGACACGAGCCGAGCGGTAAAATTTTTAAACGAACAAATTTCGATTTTCGTTTAAATGGCGCAAATTTGCGGATTAGATTTACCTCCTATGAGCCGGAATTTGAAAAAATAATCGCGCTTGCGGTGCTAAAAGACGGGCTAAATTTGGGCGAGCTTTGCCTGTGCGATACGACGGTGGCTGTTAGCGAACACAGAACCGCGCAAAGCGAAGCGGTGCTGCAAGGCTGTGTGGCATGCGTGGTAGGCGGGCTTTTGGGGCATAAAATTTATCTACAACCGCAAGATTCCAGGCATCTTGAGATGATGAAAATAAATGCTTTGCAGAGATTTGAAACGCTTACCGGGCGCAGATACGACGGCGAATTTGAGCTAAATTTGCTCTGGCAAAATTTGCAAAATCCATTTAATTTTTACTACGGCAATAACCGCTCGCCGGTTCAGGCCTGGCAAGCAAAATGGAAAATTTGCGCACAATCGGAGTTGATAAATTTGATCCTTGATGCGGGTGTCGGAAGCGGATGTATGAACTGCGGAGCGGGGTTTGTGGAGATAGCAAAGGAAAAGCAAGTTAAGTAAAATATAAATTTAAAAGCCTATAAGGAGAACAAGTAATACTTGCTTTTCAAAGAGTATTTTATAAAAACTTGCTCAAAAAATCAAGTAAAATCTATGTAAAATATAATAACTTGACATAAAAGATCGCTTGCAGTATAATTATGCTAACTTAATTTAGGGGAATCTCTTGGGCGATATAGTTAAAATTTTCGCCGACATAGGCGAAATATATCAAAAAGACGAAAAGCGTCTCAAAAACGAAGCCTACAAATACGATACAATCAAAGTATATCTCTGCGACATAGAAACCAAGCGAATAGAACCGAATTTAAACATAAGCAAAGACGATCTGATAATATGTAGATTTGGCGTAGGCGCAAATTCCGGCAATCTTTTTCCAAATTCTCAATTCTTGTCCAAAGAAGTAAATAAAGACGAAGCTAAATTTATAAAAAGCCTTTTGAGATCGGTTTCAAATTTGCTCTCGTTTTTCGAGCCGAGCAATGTAGAAAAAGATGCTATTTTGTCTATATTATCAAGTATAAATGAAGGATATTTTGCCGATATTATAGATGAGATCAAAGGCCTTGATGAGCTAAAAAAGGAAAAAGGCAAAAAAGCAGCCACTTTTTTCTCGCTCTCAAATAAGGGCAAGCCAGTTTCTGCTTATTTTAAGCAAATTTTTGAAAATCATATCAGCGTAAAAGAGCAAAAATCATCCTATGGATACGATATTTTAACAAATGAAAAAGGTGTAGGCGGCGATGCAAATTTAGCATTTTGCTCGGTAAATGAGATGCCTGCTAATATGCAATTTGTCAAATCAAAACTCCTGCCGTTAAACGCCATTAGCGCAAAAAAGGTAGAAAACGGCTTTAAAGCGATAAAAGATAAACTATCGCATAATTTTTACGGTATGAAGATGGCGATTTTGCCGACGATTTTAGATAGCTCAGTAAATTTAGAAGAGATTATAAAAATACTAGAAGAAACTTCAAAGAGCGATATGAAAAATATTGAGATGGCCGAAGAAGCCATAGGCATAAACAGCTATCTCGAAATCGCCGCTAAAAAAGAGGAAAAATTACCTGTTTTAAATACGATTTTATTCTATACGCAAAGCAATGCCGCTATCGATTTAAAGCTTGCGATAGATGACGTTTTGCCCTCTTTTATCTCTAAAATTTCAAATTTAATGGGCAATTTTGATATTAAAGCTTTCTATGAAAAAAACAGCGGAACCGATGAAACGATATATCTTCAAAATTTGTTTGAAGATAGGCTAGGCGTGATGAGCTTTTTGTTGTCGCGAAATAAATTTGATTTAGAAATTATGATAGAAAGATATAGCGATCTGATTTGTTATGGTAGCGTCAATAAGGACTATGCGGAGAAATTAGAGTGGAGTAAGTATTTTAACGATTTTTACAGGCAAAGAACGATTGATGTTATTAAAAAATATCAGAATTTTTTTAACGAGATCGACGTGTTAAATAAAAAACTAGTGTTTCAAAAGGAGTGTGATTTGGAAAATTTAACCGATAAAAAGGAGCTGATTAAAGAGCTAATCAAAAATAGCGAATTTTTAAATCAAGACGACGCGCTTATTAGCGCTTATTTGCTCGGTATGCTAAGCGCAGCCCTGATAAACTGGCAATTTGGCGTTAACGGCGGCGTATCGTTTAGCAACTGGCTCAACGATTGCGGCTCAATAAGCAGGGAAAATTTGGAGCGAATTTGGACCAAGGGCGATGAGATGATTAGAAAGCTTAAGGCTGCTTCTGGCAAACCAAATTCTAACGTTGAAAATATAAAAGAGTGCTTGATTGAAATTTTACCGCAAGTCTTTTCTAAAGAAGGAAAAATAGTAAAAAGCTCGCATAC
>CAUQNJ010000043.1:0-14078 GCA_963519515.1 uncultured Campylobacter sp.
TCGCCATCTCCTGCTCCTTATAAAAAAATATGCGTGATTTTACCCCCCCCCCCCCCCTGAAATTTGGTTGAAATTTTGTTTATCAAAGATTAAATGAATAGAAATTTTATAAGATTAATCGGATGTGAAATTTTAATCGAAATTCTAGAGATTTTAAAACGAAATTTAAGGTAGTATATGCCCGCGTAGCAGCGGGCAAACAAATAGAATTCTGCCTGCGCGGCGGCAGGCAGAATTCTTTAAAATTTTAAATTGCAAAATTTAGAATTTTAAAATTTGCGACTTAGCGGATCTCTTTTAGCTGCACGACTTCGCCGGCAAGCATCTCCTCGGCGCTCTCTCCGGATTCTGCCGCCAAATCCCTTTTTTTGGCAAGATCCACGTTTTTGATCTGCAGATCGAGGTCGTTTCGTTTAGAGGCCTTATCCAGCGCTTCCTCACGGGTGATGACGCCGTCTCTGTAAAGATCAAGCAGGTGCTGATCGAAGGTTTGCATACCGTAGGTATTGCGACCGTCGGCGATCGCGTCCGGAATTTCATCGTCGCGCGAGTCGAGGATCATATCCTTAATGCGGGTATTTTTGCGCAAAATTTCGACGACGGCTACGCGCTTGCCTTCGACAGTACGGGCAAGGCGCTGAGAGATGACAGCCTCTAGGACGGATGCTAGCGTCATTCGGATACGCTCCTGCTCGGCTTGCTCAAACATCGCGATGATACGGTTTACCGTCTCTTTCGCATCGATGGTGTGCACCGTCGAAAACACCAGGTGCCCGGTCTCTGCGGCGTGAAGCGCGGTCTCGATCGTCTCCAAATCGCGCATCTCGCCCACAAATATAACGTCTGGATCCTCTCTTAGCGCGGCGCGAAGCGAATCTGCGAAGTTGTTGCAGTCCTCGCCGATAGCGCGCTGATTGATGATGCATTTATCGTCTTTAAATACGAATTCGACGGGATCCTCGATCGTAACGACGTGGCTGGTTCTTTGCCTATTTATGCGATTTATCATACTTGCGATCGTGGTCGTCTTTCCGCTTCCCGTAGGTCCGGTAAGTAGCACGACGCCGCGCATAGCCGTGTCGCAAATATCTTTGATCGAGGGCGGCAAACCCAGCTCGTCAATCTCCGGAATTTTAACGGGGATCGTTCGGAAAACCGCGCTGATACCGTCGATTTGAAAGAAGATATTAACGCGGAAGCGATAATCGTCGTTTAGCTTGTAGGTAAAATCCACGCTCTTTCTCTCGATAAGCTCCGGAAAGCGCGTAATAAGCAGCTCTTTGGCTAGCGTCATCGCATCTTCTTTTAAAAAAGGCGTCTTGCTAAATTTTACGAGCTCGCCGTGGATACGCCCTCTAATAACCGCGCCCGATTTGATATGAAGGTCGCTGCCGCCGTTTTGGATCAAAAATTCCAGATATTTATTTAGCTTATCTCGCTGTTTAAAATCCAGCTCGGAAGCGTCTACTTGATACTTGGAGTAATCTATCGAAACCGCCATCATTTCTCCTTTTTAAGTGTTTTTATTATCTCTTTAAATGCCTCTTCAAAGGCTACTAGCCCGTCATCCAGCAGCTTTTTATACACCTTTTTCATATCGATCTTCGCATCCGCTACGCGCTCGAAAAATTCCTCTATCTGCGCATCGCTAGGCGGTATTTTAGGTTTTTGATCGACGTTTGCAAAAGCCTCTATGGTATCAAGCGGAGCGGTGTTTACGCAGCTCGGATACATTAGCTCGCTTACATAATAATCCTTCGGCAGATCGTCTCCTTTTACACCCGTACTCGCAAACAGCGACTTTACGTAGTTTAAATTTTCTTTAGCGATGATATTGTAGCATTTTGCCGCGTTCATTATGCCGATTTTACCGGTAGGAAGGCCTGCTGCGGCCATTTTTTCATCTAATAACCTATCGAAGCGGCTAACGAAGATGCTAATTACGGTTTTTGGTAAATTTGCCTTCGGGAAGTAGCGGCGAAAGCCCGCGATTCCTTCTTTTATCGCCTCGATGCATTTTACAGTCTGCTCGGGTGAAAAAACCAAAGTCGCGTTTACGCTGATCCCCTTTTTCAGCAGATCGCGCATCGCTTCGTAGCCCGCCTTCGTAGCAGGGATTTTGATCATAACGTTTGGCATTCCGATCGTGCCGTATAGGTGTTTGCCCTCGCGATACATCGCCTCGGCGTCGTCCGCGAAATACGGATCGACCTCGATACTCACAAAGCCGTCATCGCCGTTAATAAAATTTTTAAGCAGGCTCTCCGCCGCGCTTCTGATGTCCGCGGTGGCTAAAATTTCATACAGCTTTTTAGGCTCTTTTTTTCTAAATTCCTCTTTAGCCGAGTCGTATGCGGGAGAGCTTAGGATTGCGTTTTTAAAGATCGCGGGATTGGAAGTAGCGCCGTTAATTATCCCCTTTTTGATCAGCTCGTCGAAATCTTTATCGATAAAATCGCGCTCCAAAAAGTCGCACCAAAGGCTGAAATTTAGGGCTTTATCATACATATTTCATAATCTCCTTCAAATCCTTTTTTTCAATGCAGACGCTTGCGTGCTCTTTTAAAATTTCATTCGCGCAAAAGGCGATTTTAAATCCCGCCTCGCGAAACATCGAAACGTCGTTCGCGCCGTCTCCCACGCACATTACCTCGCTCGTCTTTAGACCCATCAGCGATTTAAGCTGCGCAAGCAGCGCGCCTTTTGAGTATCCAAACATCATCTCGCCGCCGAAAAGACCGGTTAAAATTCCGTTTTTTTCATGCAGATAGTTCGCAAAGCTCGCGTCAAAGCCTAGTTTTTTCTGGGCGGCGTCGGTGGCTAGATGAAATCCGCCGCTAAAGACGATCACTTTTATGCCTTTATTTTTCAGATACGCGATGATCTCGCTAGCACCGCAAACAAAAGGCAGACTTTCTGCGATAGCTTTGGCATCGCTAAGCCTCACCCCCTTTATAAGCGCCACTCGCTCGCTAAGGCTCTCGAAAAAATCAAGCTCGCCCGCCATCGCACGCTTCGTAATTTCGCTGACTTGTCGCTGCGTGCCCATCTTAGCGGCGAAAAAACCTATCGTTTCGCCGTCCATCAGCGTAGAATCAAAGTCGAAAACACAAAGCTTTATCATAAATATCCTCGCAAAAATTTAGGAATTATAGCTAATTTAAGTTTAAGTTTTTTGGAATTAGCATAAATTTTTCGCTTTTTGCGACCTCGTAAATTTTGCTCCTAACCCCGAACGAGCATAAATTTATATATTTTTTTTCGCCAAAATATAAAATTTCATCTTGATGATAGTGCCCCTCGATGATTAAATTTGCCGCATAAAAATCGATCTTCGGCGCGATTATATCCTTAAAATTTGGCATTTTTCTGTAGAGGTTTTTCCCCTCCTGCGATTTTAAGATCATCTTTGAAATTTTAAATTTTAAAGCGCGATCGAGCAGATCCATAAATTTCAGAAAAGCTCTATTTCGCAGCGAAAGCAGCGCAAACTGCGTCAGGCGCGGCAAAAACAGATCGCCGTGCGCGATCTGCACCGCCTCGCCGCTCTCGCAGATAAATTTAACGGGCTGCGCGCCGTTCGGATAAACTTTTGCGCGGGGGAAAATTTCGCGCAGGTTAAAATCGTGGTTGCCCTCGAAGTAAAAAATTTCGCATTTTTGCGACAGCTCGTTTATTAGCGCGATCTCCTCTTCGTAGAAGCGCTGCGCGTAGGTCGTATTTGCCAAAAAATCAAACATGTCGCCCATCATAAAAATTTGAGGCGGCGGCGCGGGCTCAGCCTTCAGCGCGCGCAGAAATTTCAAAAATTGCGGTCTACTCGCGCCCGCGTGCGCATCGCCGATAAAGATCGCACCCGGTTTTATCGTCTGAATTTGATCATTTTGCATCTAGGCTCCCGCACGTGACGGCTTTTTCGAAAAAGTTCATCGCTTAAATTCCGTGTGCGATACGCGGCAGTGCCGTAGTTTCGGCGAATCCGCACATTAAATTTGCGTTTGCGATCGCCTGCGACGATGCTCCGCGCAAAAGATTATCGATCGCCGAGTTGATCCAAATTTTATCGCCCACAGTTTTTACAAAAATATCGCAAAAGTGCGTCCCTGCGACGTTTTTTATATTCACGGGCTCGCTTCGGACGCGCACGAAAGGCTCGTTTTTGTAAAATTCCCGCAGCACCTGCTCTGCATCCACGCTCTTTTGCAGTACGCCAAACGCGCTAACCAGCATTCCGCGCGTAATCGGTAGCAAATTCGGCACGAAAAGCGCGCTAAACGCACCGCCTCTTAAAATTTGCAGTTGCTCTTTGATCTCGTCTGCGTGGCGATGCGAGATCGGCGAGTAGGCGCCCGCGTTTTCGTTCGCACTTACGAAATGGCTGGTTGCTTTAAGAGCCTTGCCCGCGCCGCTTACTCCGCTTTTTGCGTCGATAAATACGCCGAGGGCGGGATCTAGTAGCCGCACAAACGGCGCGAGCGCCAAAATAGAGCAGGTAGGATAGCAGCCGGGATTTGCCGTAAGCCGCGCAGCGCGGATCTTTTCGCGATTTAGCTCGGGCAGTCCGTAAACGGCGTGGGCTAAATTACGAGGGTCTAAATGCGCGGTGTAATTTTTCTCGTAAAGCTCGCGGCTTAGGCGGTAATCGGCGGATAGATCGACTACCTTGACGCTTTTAAATTTTAAAATTTCGCGGGCAAATTCCATCGCTTTTTCATGCGGCAGCGCCAAAAAAATAAGATCGCACGCCTTTGCGGCATCCGCGGCATCGGCGAGGTGTACCGGCATCTGCAAAACTCCGCGCAGTTGCGGGAAAATTTCGTTTATCTCACCATCTGCCGAAGCGCCCAAATATGAAATTTCAAAGCTCGGGTGGGAAAGTAGAATTTTAATCAGTTCAAGCCCCGTATAGCCGCTAACGCCGATGATCCCTGCTTTTTTCATCTTATTTTCCAAATTTGATCGGCCTGTATTCGACGCTTAGAATTTCTACGTCGCGAGTGCCTGATGGAAGCTGAAGCACCACCTGATCGCCCTCGGCTTTACCTAAAAGCTGGCGCGCAAGCGGCGTGTTGATATTGATGAGCTTGCGCGAGATGTCCGCTTCGCTAAGGCCTACGATCGTATAAACCTCCTCCCGCTCGGTCTCCACGTCCATAAAGGTAACGGTGGAGCCGAATTTTACGCGGTCGTGCTCGTAGGTGGAAGGGTCGATGATTTTACTGCGAGAGACGATGTCGCTAAGCTCGGCGATGCGCGAGAGCAGAAACGCTTGCTCTTCGCGCGCTGCGTGGTACTCGGCGTTTTCTTTCAGATCGCCGTGTCCGCGCGCGATGTCGATCTGCTGCACGATGTGAGGCAGCTTTACGCTCTGAAGCTCTTTGAGCTCGGAGGTGATCTTTTCATATCCGTAAAGCGTCATTGGTTCGGTCGTCATAATCTTCCTTTCTTTTTATCAAATTATATAAGCTTTAGCCTTAAAATTTTAGCTCGCAGGCTGCGTTAAAATTTTTGCCACATTTTCGCTGGAGCCGAATTTCAGATAATCTCGCAGCTTCTCGCTCGCAAGTTTAAATTTCGCAGCGTCGCAGCGCTCGTATGCGGCGAGTAGGTTTTGCGTGCTTACTTCGCCTTGCAAAAGCTCCTCGTGCAGAGGCTCCTCGCCCAAAAAATCAAAAATAATATTCGCAAGCCCCACGTGCTTTAGCTTTACGAGCTTTCGCGCGAGCCAAACGTCAAACGCGCGAGCCTTGTAGCACAGTACGAACGGAGTGCCGATGAGCGCTGCCTCAAGCGTCGCCGTACCCGAGCAGACGAAAGCAAAATCGCAATCTTTAAGCGTGGCGGGAGTATCGTTTGCGATGCTAAAGCCGTCCAGAGGCCCGTAAATTTCATCTCTTTGATCCATCAGATGCGGCGGGATTATTAAAGCTCGCTCGCTATTTTCAAATTTAGGCGCAAGGGCTCTAAAAATCGGCATCAGTCTTGAAATTTCAGCTCTGCGCGAGCCCGGCATAAAGGCGATCTTGCCCTGTTTTTCGTAGCTTTGCTTTCGCAGCGTTATCTCGTCTAATAATGGATGCCCCACGAAAGAGTACTTTGCGGTTTCGGCGCTTTGACCGCTTGAGTGCCCGCTCGCTGCATCTTCTTGCAGCATGGCGTCTTTATCTTTTGTTTCTTGTAGTGCAGTGTCTTTGCCCTCCGCTTCTTGCGGCACAGCGCCTTTATTTTCCTCGCAATCCGCGCCGAAAAATTTCGCCTCAAAAGGCCAGATGGAGAGCAGATTATCGCAGAATTTTTTCAACTTCTCCGCTCTGCGCGGCTTCCACGCCCAAACCTGCGGCAGGATGTAATATGAAATTTCCGCGCGCGCGCCGCTTTCTTTGATCGCGCGAGCAAGCGGCAGATTAAACGCGGGCGAGTCGATGAGTAGCACGCGATCGCACTCCGCCGCAAGCTGCGTCATCTGCGCCATCGCGCGCTTGGCTTTTAAAATCAGCGGCAGAATTTCAACAAAGCCCATCGCCGAAAACTCGCTGCTTTTATATATCGGCGAGCCAAGTTTTTCATCAAAAATTCCGCAAATCTCGCAAGCGGGATCGAGCTTTTTAAGACGTTCAAGAACCTCTTTAAAATGCAGATTCGCCGAGGGCTCTAAGCAGGAGATTAGGTATTTCAAATTTAGCCTTTATGAATTTTTGGCAATTATATCAAAATGTGCTAAAATTAAGCCGACAAAGGATTTAAGATGAAAAATTTTAAAATTTTGACCGCAGCGGGGGCGTTTGCGCTTTTGCTCTGCGGCTGCGGCGGCTCGCCGGGGTATCAAAAGCAGCAGATCTCCGAAGATCCTGCCAAAACGGCGCATTTCGAGGCGCTTAGTCAAATAGGCGATCCGGCGGTTATCGCGCGCGCTGCGGCAAGCGAGATCGCAGCAAGTAACGGCGGCGCAAAAAATCGCATCAAAATAGCGCAATACGTGAGCTTAGAGGAGGTCGGCGCGCAAGGAAGCGACGTGATCTACAACTACACGCTAAGCTCGGGCTGGGCAAATTTAAAAAACAGCGATAGGAAAAAATATCTGAAATTTTTGCAGGCAGATATCGTTAATCGTAGCTGCAACACGCCTAGTTCACGGATTTTGATGAAAAAAGGGGTGGGCGAGGTACATAGATTTTTTTACGATTATCCGAGCTCGCATCTATTTGATGCCGCGATCAACGAGGAGTTTTGCCTTAAGGCGGGACTTTGAGAGAGCCGGGCTTAAAGCTTAGCCGCAAATTTAAACAGAGGCGCCCAAAATTCCTTAAATTTAAAGAGAGAATATGAAAGAAATTTTAATCACCAACGACGACGGATTCGAAGCGCGCGGACTTTTGGAGCTCGCAAGCGCGCTAAGAGGGGTCGCAAACGTCACTATCGTAGCGCCGAGCTCGGAGAAATCGGCCTGCTCACACTCGCTTACTCTTACTCGTCCGCTTAGATTTATCAAGCTCGACGACGGATTTTTTAAACTCGATGACGCTACGCCTGCAGACTGCGTGTATTTGGCGCTCCGCGCGCTGTATAACCGCAAGCCCGATCTAGTGATAAGCGGCATAAATCACGGCGCCAACGTCGCGGAAGACGTGACCTATTCGGGCACGTGCGGAGGCGCGATGGAGGGGGTTTTGCAAGGCATTCCCGCGCTTGCGGTGAGCCAGTTTTACGTCGCGGATTCGCTGCAGCGATACGGATTTGATCTCGCGTGCGAGCTCGCGGTGGAATTGGTCGAGAAAATCTTTAAAAAAGGCTTTCCGCTGCCGCCGAAGCAGTTTTTAAATTTAAACGTTCCTGCCGTCTCGAAGCAGGATTTTAGGGGGCTTTCGGTTGCGCCCTGCGGCGAGAAGCTCTACGATACCGACGCGCAGCTAAATCGAAATCCGCGTGGAATTGAGTATTATTGGCTCGGTAAATCCACGTTCGACTTTGATGCGAGTAGGAACGAAAACAGCGACATTTCGGTGCTTTTTGAGGGGCGGGCGACGTTAAGTCCAATCAAGCTAAATTTGACCGCGCACGAGCAGATGAGGGCTTTGGAAGAATGGACGAGGCTCAAATAGACCGCTTTTCGCGCTCGCGCCTGCTTTTCGGCGAGGATTTCGCAAGGCTGCAAAGCGCTAAAATTTTAATCTGCGGCTGCGGCGGCGTGGGCGGAGCGGCGATAGAGGCGCTGTACCGCAGCGGCGCGGTAGGCTTAAGCGTGATCGATTGCGATCGTTTCGAGATCACCAATCAAAACCGCCAGCTTGGAAGCGAGCACGTAGGCGAGCTAAAATGCGAGGTTTTCGCGCGCAAATTTAAAGGCATAACGCCGATCGCCGCTAGGATCGATGAGGAATTTTTATCGGAATTTAACCTCGGCAAATTTGATTTCGTAATCGATGCGATCGATGACGTGGGCGCTAAGATCGCGCTTTCGCTGCGCTGCAGCGAGGCTGGCGTAGGATTTGTAAGCTCGATGGGCGGCGCAAAGAGGCTCGATCCCGCTAAAATCGAAATCCGCTCAATCTGGCGGACGCAAGGCGATCCGCTCGCGCGCAAGATCAGATACGAGCTGCGAAAGCGCGGCTTTGCGGGCGATTTTGACGTCGTCTGCTCAAGCGAGCCGCCGCGCGTCAAATCGATGGGCAGCTTCATGGGCGTGACCGCGAGCTTCGGGCTTTTCATCGCAAGCTACGTCGTGCGCAAGCTGATAGGCGAGCAGGCTTAACGCTTAAATTTCATAGCGTTTCGGATTGCGGCTCCGTCTGGTCGTGCTTGGCAGTTAAATTTTAGATATTTTGAGCTTTTGATCTGAGCGCGCTTTGCATGCGGTACGGCGCGGCAAGTGCTTTGCGGACGCATGCGGTTAAAATTCAAAAGCGGCGAAAGCGGAATTTTACCGGACGACGAAGATAAAATTTGCTCGGCGCGAAGGTGAAATTTCATTGTTGCGAAGGATAAAATTTTATCCGCAAAGTTCGGCGCAGGCCTAACTGAGAGATAAAATTTAAAGATCGCGATTTGCGCCCTTTCGCCGCCGCGTGTATTTTGCGGCGTGGTTCGCACAGTCGCGGTGGGCGGATGCTTTCGCCGAGGGTTAAAATTTAAATGCGGACGTGCGCGATCTGTACAGATCGCGGAAATTTTAAAATTTTAAGGCGCGACGAGATTTTAAGCGCAATCAAATCCTCACTCAAGCCGCGCAGCGACCGAGCTGCGCGTAGAAACTCTGGCGAGTCTTAAATCAGCCATGCGGCTAGGCTACGATGAAATTTAAAATTTTGCTAAGCCGCGATAAAATTTAAAATAGCAAACGATGATAAAAAAGGAGCGAGAGATGGATGAAATTTTTACCCGCACGAGCGTGCGAAGTTTTAGCGAGCAGATGCCTACGGATGGGCAAATCGAGCAAATTTTAAAAGCCGCGATGCAGGCTCCTAGCGCTGCAAATCAGCGCCCGTGGGAATTTTACGTAGTTAAAAACAGGGAACTTTTGTCGCTTCTAAGCGGCGTGAGTTCTTACGGAGACTACGTCAAGGACGCGCCGCTTGCGATCGTGATCTGTTTTAAAGAGAGCGAGCTGAAATTCCCAGCTTACGTGCCGTTTGACTGCGCCTGCGCGGCGATGAATATCTGGCTTTGCGCCGAAGGCTTGGGGCTCGGTACCGTGTGGTCGGGGATCGCGCCCGAGCCTTACCGCATGGGGCGCGTACGCGAAATTTTAAATCTGCCCGCGCAACTAGAGCCATTTTGTATCATGCCGATTGGCTTTGCGAGCCGTAAATTTGAGCCGCACTTGCGTTTTGAGCCCGAGAGAATTCACTTTTTGTAGGAGGAGCGTATGTTTATTTCGCAGAGTAAAATTGACGATCTTATCGCAAGCGACGGCGCGTTTTTAGACCTTACGACCGAGCTTTTGCAAGACTTCGTGGATTTAAATGCGCCCGCGCGGCTTTCGATCGTAACGAGGCAGGGTCTGATCTTTAGCGGCGGGGGGATTGCGCGCGAGGTAGCGGTGCGCTTTGGTTGCGAGACGCAGCATCTAGCGCGTGAGGGAAGCGCATTTTGCGCGGGGGATGAAATTTTTAGCGCGCGGGGGAGCTTCGAGAGCCTGCATAAAGCTTGGAAGATCGTTCAGATCGTGTTTGAGTACTCCTGCAAAATTTCTACTTACGCGCACGATATGGTTGCGCTGATGCGAGAGGCCAATCCGCGCTGCGTGCTGGGTGCGACGCGCAAGAGCTTTCCTTTTGCGAAGGAGCTTTGCGTAAATGCGCTGATCGCGGGCGGCGGGACGATGCACCGCCTGGGGCTGCACGACAGCGTCCTGTTTTTTTCAAACCACATTCGCGCGTTTGCGAGCTTTGGCGAGTTTTGCGCACAGATCGCTAAATTTAAAGAGCGCGCGCCCGAGCGAAAGATCATGATCGAAGTGGCGAGCGAGCGCGAATTTAGCGAGCTTTTAAAATACGCGCCGGATGCGATAATGTGCGATAAGATGAGCCCGGGCGAGCTTAGAGCCTGCGTTTTGAGGCGAGATGAAACGGCGCCGCAGATTAAAATTTGCGCCGCGGGCGGCATAAATAAAAATAACTGCGCCGAGTTTGCAGCTACCGGTGCGGACGTGCTCGTAAGCTCGGCGGTTTGGAATCAGGGCGTGTGCGATCTAGGCGGAAAGATAGAATTTATCTAAATATTAAATTTTAGATTTAAGACGAGAAAGTTTAAAACAAGGCATAAAAACGCGATTTATTAATAAATAAGAGTATATTTTGTAAAATTCTTAAAATTTCAAAAAAAAGGATTTTCATGAAAAAAATTGCTTTTATTTTAGCGCTTGCGGCAAGCGTTTCTTTCTGCGCGGATCAGCTGATAATCGCAGCCGGCGGCGGATACAAAAAGCCTGTTTCGGCCGTGATCGAAAATTTGAAAAAAGAGGGCATGGACGTGGCTGGATCGTTTGCCAACCTCGGCCAGCTCGTCATTCAATCGCGCGAGAATAAAATTTCATTCATCGTGGGCGACGAGGCGTTTTTAGAAAAAGGCGATCTAAATATCACTAAATTTGAGCGTATCGGGCGCGGCACGCTCGTTTTGGTGACGCCGAAAAATATCAAAATAAATGACGTCTCGGAGATCGCAAAATTTGATAAAATCGCGATGCCCGATCCTAAAAAGGCGATTTACGGTATCAGAACGAACGAGTTTCTGCAAAACGCCAAGATGGAGCCGGTAAAAAATAAAATTTTAGCCGTCGCGGGCGTGCCGCAGGTGGTCGCTTACGTCATCAACGGCGAGGTGCAGGCGGGCTTTATCAACAGCACCGAAGCGGTCGCCAAAAAAGATGAGTTCGGCTCGATCATATACATCGACGAGAGCCTCTACAGCCCCGCATTTATCGGCATCGCAATGCTTAGCGCGTGCGGCGAACAGGCGCTTTGCGAAAAGGTGATGGAGGAGTTTAAATCGAACCGCTCAAAAGAGATTTTTTCAAAATTCGGTCTTAAATGAGCGATATCGCTTGGATCGCGCATCCTCTGATACTAAGCGCCAAAGCCCTATTCTGCAGCTTTTTACTGCTGATTTCAATAGGGCTAGCAATTTCGTATTTTTTAGCTTTCAGCAAAGCTAAATTTAAAAAGATCGTCGAAATTTTGGTGATTTTTCCGCTCATCTTCCCGCCGATCGCGACGGGATTTCTGCTTCTTTACATCTTTGGAAAGAGCGGATTTATCGGCTCTGCGTCAAATTTAGACATCGTTTTTAACTTTTCTTCATTGGTAATCGCCGCATTTTTGGTTGGGCTGCCGCTGTTTGTAAAGCCCGTGTGTGCGAGCTTTGAGCTCTTTCCGAAGAGCCTAATCGAAGCCGCGCAAATTTTAGGCAAAAACAGAGCTCAAATTTTCCTCTTCGTAATCCTTCCAAGCTCGCTTAAAACGCTCGGCTCCGCGCTTATTTTAGCGCTCTCGCGCGGGCTCGGCGAAGTGGGTATCACGCTGATGTTGGGCGGAAACATCGTGGGCAAAACCGACACGCTAGGCCTTGCGATCTACAACGCCGTGTATGACGGCGAGAACGAGCGAGCGCTGATTTTAAGCGTTTTGCTAGTAATTTTTAGCTTGATTTTATTCTTCGCGATAAGTCTTTTAGATAAAAAGCGAAATTTATCTAAATAAGAAAAATTATTTTTTAAGTATTTTTGGATAAAATTGCACTCACATTTCACTTTAAAGGATTTTTCATGAAGAAATTTCTAATTTCATCAATTTTAGTCGCAAGCGCCTTGATTGCTCACGAGCACGGCGATATGCAAAATTTCGATCCTAAGACGGGCAAGCACCTCGTCATCACTATGGAGCAGCTGGGCGAGAAGGGCAACGTAACCGTCGGCGAGATCGTAGCGGTCGAGACGAACTACGGCGTGGCGTTTTTCCCGAATTTAAAAGGTCTTGCTAGCGGCGCGCACGGCTTTCACGTGCATCAAAACGCCGACTGCGGCGCAAATGAGAAGGGTCTAGGTATGAAAGCGGGCGGCCACTGGGATCCAAGCGATACCAAAAAGCACTCGTTTGCTTGGGACGATAGCGGCCACAAGGGCGATCTGCCTGCACTTTTCGTCGATGCCGAGGGCAATGCGGTCTATCCGGTGTTAGCTCCGAAGATCAAGAGCCTAGATGAGCTAAAGGGCCACTCGCTGATGGTTCACGTAGGCGGCGATAACCACAGCGACCATCCGAAGCCGCTTGGCGGCGGCGGCGCTAGAATGGTCTGCGGCGTTATAAAATAGGCTTCGTTGCGGATGAAATTTAATCATCCGTAATCTCTAAATTTAGCAGCCCTGCGGTTAAATTTACGCGACGAAATTTCGCCGTCCGCAGCGCCGAGATACGCCCGCTTTGTAGTTAAATTTACGCACGGCGGGCTTTGATACAACTTATGCAGCGCGAAATTTACGCTAAATTTACGCGCTGCGCCCCTCCCGCTTAAAATTTTAAAATTTAACTCCGTTTGCGCTCATTACGCCCTGTTTTTGCCGCAGCGGCGCAAAATTTTCCAAATTTAAATCAAGACTCTGAATTTACGGCTCTGAGCTATTTTTGCGGCGCGAGAGCTCGCTTAACTTTTTCTTCACGACTTTTTTCTACAATCACGCTAACTTTCACAAAGGAGAGAAAATGAAAAAGATTGTTTTAGCAAGCGTTTTAGTCGCGGGCGTGCTGTTCGCCGCAGATTTTAGCTCAAGCACTCCCGAGCAGATCAATGCCGCAGTCGCGGGCGCCGACGCCAAGAGCTTAAGCGAAGCGGCGTTTGAGATCGACAAGCGCGCAGGCGAGCTAAGAGCGCAGGCAAGGGATCTCAAGCGCGGATTTAAGACGGAGTTTAAAAAGAAGCTCGACGCTATGAGCGTCGAGGATCGCGAGAAATTCCTAGACGAGTTTAGAAAAAACTATAACGCTCAGGCGGGCAAGCTAAGCGTCGAGCAGGCGGATAGGCTGGATATCGAGCTTAAAGACCGCGGCAATTTCGGCAAATTTAAAAGGCCTGCTTGCGGGTTCGGTCCGCACAGATCGCAGGCTGCTTCCGGCGAGTGCGGTCATATGCCGCCTAGAGGGATGGGCGACGGCGCGGGTCCGGCAATGCCGCCAAGAGGCGAGATGCCGTTCAATCAAAACGCGGGCGCCGCTCCGTGTCCTATGACGCAGCAATAGCCGCCCGCGCGCAAGCTACGTAGTTCCGCGCAGCACTTGCGCGGAATTTCGTTTTATCGAAACACGGCGCAGGAATTTTAAAATTTTAGAATTTCGTAGCGGCGGAATTTTAAAGCCCAGTGTTTTACCTGTAAATTTTAAAATTCCGCGGCGTGAAAATTTAATATCGTAAAATTTTAGTTTCTTGCGCCGCGCCGCACGAATAATACTAGGCGAGCAATCTTACAAGCCTAAATTTAGTAAGCATACTTTTGAGCTAAGACGTGCCGTTTTCGCTGCGATAAAATTTGCCGCGAAATTTCACAATTAAATTTTACGTGGAATTTCACAGGGTATAATTTCAAAAAT
>CAUQNJ010000044.1:0-12657 GCA_963519515.1 uncultured Campylobacter sp.
GTAGGCAAAACAAGAGGCGGCGCTATCAATGCAGGGTTTGAGATTATGTTTTAAAGGCGAGCAGGGCTTTTAAAATCAAAATTTAAAAAGTTAAAACGGACCTGTGGTTATGCCGGTTCGTTTTACTATTCTTCGCCTGGCTTTTACGCTATTTTATCAATCAATTTTGTTTAATTCTTGGAAATCTCAGCTTTCTTTTTTGATATTTCTATAAATTTTTAAAAATCTACTATTTTATAAGTTTAAATTTCAAGTCTAACCCCATTTCAAATCCAAATTTTCAAATCTATATTTTTCTTCCACCCCATACCTGCAAAATTTTATAAAATTTTATGTTTATTTTATGCAGTATTCTGTATAATTCACACGGTTAAACGAAGTGTTTTGCTATTTTTACTTATGAATGACACGATTTTTATTCATTTTATACGATTTTATATATAATTAACGAATAAATTTGTATAATTTTCATATGTTAGAAACGAGCGATATATTCAACATTTTGCACAATGCCGTCGAAGCCAAAAACAACGGCAAAAAGATCTCGCACGCCGCGATGGCGCAGAGGTTAGGCGTGTCGATGCGGACGTATCAGGACTGGCGCTTGGGCACGACTAAGCCGCAGGCCGCGACCGCGATATGCCAGATGTTGTGCGAGCTCGATAGCGACGACGCTGCGTTTGTGCTGCATAAGATAAAAAAACTTATAGGAGAGTAGAGTGCAAAACATTACTTTGCAAGAAAAGCTGGATCTACAGGGCGTCTTTCGCGTCATTTATGAGAAAAAAGAGTCGAAATTCGCGATCTTTTACAAGGCACTTTTGAAGAAATTTTTTAAAAATTTTAAAAAATGAGCGCCATTTGGGAGCATATTATTATGTTTCCCGGCGGCAAATGCAGATCGCGTTCGTAGCACCAGTGCCTCTTTCTTGCGCTGCGGCCGTACGCGGTATTCTTTGACGCAAGGCTTAAATGAATGCCGCCAGCCTCTCTCGCTTTAAAATTTTGATTTACTTGTTTGCTTTTTGGACGCCATTGGATTTGATTCCAAATTTTATACTTCGGCATATACGATCTTAAATTTAACTCGCAATTGCTTTTTAAAATTTGATTTAGCGCTATAAATTTTGATATAAATTCTACGCGCCAGCAAAGTCGGATGAAATAAAATTTAATTGCAAGTAGAGCGGAGTAGGGCTTTTGAGTGAATGCAATCCGATGAATCAAAATTTAACCGAGTACTAGTACGCTGGAATTTTAAACTCAAACGGAATAAATTTACCCGTAGCAGGAGTCGGCGCGCATATGGGCAGATGAGGAGCTTGGCAAAGGCAGCTGGCAGGGGGCCGCAATCAATAGCAAAGGCGGTTTGACAAGAGAGGCGGAGTAGGGGCGCTTGGTTGGGGCAATCAAAGATGAAGGCGAGGCTTGGTATGGACAGGACGATAGAAAAGGTAATGGAAGGCAAAGGTGGCTTAAATTTGGCTTGATCAAAGGCGATTAAAGAACGTTTTATAAAAACTAAGGCAGCTCAGAAAAGAAGGATTTTAATCAAAAGAGGGGGCAAGCCGTGCGCGAGAAAAGACTTTAATCAAAAGATAGTTAAGCTGGGCTTTTAATCGGGAGCAGAGGAAGTGCAAGCGAGAGTTTTAATGAAAGGAGGCGGCAAACTAGGGCTTTAATCAAAAGCAAAGGTAGCCGAAGCGGAAGCTTTGGCTAAAGCAAAATAAGACCCGCGCTACTTTTGCTGCACCAAATATTTTTCCAAGAACTCGCCTTAATCAAATCCTTCGCCGAAATCCGCACCGTAAATTCCATTAAATTTTTAAAATTTCATCCCTTTTTCTTATCCTTCTTGTTCTTACGAGAGGGGCTTTCCAGCTTGCGCCAAGCCTCGCTTTTTTGGCTGTCCTCCATTAGCACTATCTCCCTGGCACCGTTTCGCACGAGGTTTGGATCCACCGCAAGCTCCTTTGCATCGATCTTTTCGGGATAATCTATGCGCGAGAGGATGCAGCGGAAGGCGTTTAGTCGCGCGATCTTTTTGTCGTTGCTATCTAGGATCGTCCACGGCGCAAACTCGGTATTCGAAGCGAGCAGCATCGAGTATTTTGCGAGCGTGTATTGATTCCACAGCTCCTGCGATCTCGCATCCACCGGCGAGAGTTTATATTGCTTCAGCGGGTCGGTACGGCGTGATTCGAAGCGCCTTTTTTGCTCCTCTTTGGAGACTGAGAAGTAAAATTTAAACAAGATTATCCCCGCACTTACCAAAAGCTCCTCAAATTTAGGCACTTGGCGCAGGAAATCTTTATGCTCGGCGTGGGTGCAAAAGCCCATCACCGGCTCAACCATCGCGCGGTTGTACCAGCTGCGGTCAAATATCGTGATCTCGCCGCCGCTGGGTAGGTGCGCGACGTAGCGCTGGAAGTACCACTGCGTCTTTTCGACGTTGCTTGGCTTTTCGAGCGCCACGATGCGGCATCCGCGGGGATTTAGATGCTCGGTTAAACGCTTGATCGTGCCGCCTTTACCCGCCGCGTCGCGCCCCTCCATCAAAATCAAAATTTTTAGCCCCTTTTCTTTTACGAATTTTTGTAGCTTCAAAAGCTCGATCTGATATCTTTGCAGCAGCGTTTCGTAGTCTTTGAACGAGATTTTTTCGTACTTTGAGCTTTTAAATTCTATCTCTTTCAGCGCTATTTCGCCTGTTTCGGTTTTGATCTCTTTGCTCATATCGCCTCCTAAAAATTTTTAAGGAATTTTACAAAAAAGTTCTTTATATTACACTATAAATTCATACTTATTACGTTAGAATGTAGGAAAAAATTTCAAAGGATAAAATTTGATCAGATCGCTGATTTTGACGGCATTTTTTCTCTTTGGTTTAGGTGCCGAGCCCTTAAAACCTTCCGATGCGTTCAAGCTTGACGCGACGGCGCAAAGCGGTAGCGTAACGCTAAGCTTCGATATCGCGGAAGGGATCTATCTCTATCAAAACGAGATAAAAATTTTCACTGACGGCGCGGAGGTGACGAATTTAATAAATCTGCCCGCCGCGACCGAATACAAAGATTATAAAATTTACGAGGGCAAATTTAGCATCGCCGTGCCTTTAGGCCTCGTGCTCGCAAATGCCGCAGACAGCGATGATTTCGTACTTAACGGCGATTTTTTGGGCTGCACGAAGTCGGGCTTTTGCTACCAGCCGCAGCAGTTCGGCTTTAGCTTCAAGCGCGTAGTGGAGGGCTATGAGATCGGTAAAATTTCAAACTCCGAGTTGAAAAAATATCGAAAAGGCGCAAATTCTGCGCAGGCTTCCGCGGGCACGCAGAGCAGGGCTTTAAATTTTGAAAGCAATACCGCAGCTTCGGGCGCCGCGGCAAATTTTGAGGCAAGCTCGCACGCGACGGGAAATTCCGCGGCGAGCTCGGCGGAAAGCGCTGCAGTAAATTCCGACGAAACCTCCGCGCCAAAAACTTCTCGCGGCGCAAATTCCATCTCCGAGCAGGATAAAATTTTAAATGTTCTTAGCGGCAAGAGCTTCATCGCGGCGATCACGCTGTTTTTCGGCTACGGCGTGCTGCTCTCGCTAAGTCCTTGCGTCTATCCGCTCATCCCGATCCTCTCGTCGATCATCGTGGCGAAAACTTCCTCGAAGCCGAGCGCGAAAAAAAGCCTAGCCGTAAGCCTCGCGTATATTTTTGGGATGGCGAGCTCGTATGCGATTTTAGGAGCTTTCGTGGCGGTTTTTGGGCAAAATTTACAGGGCCTGCTGCAAACTCCGCCCGCACTGATCCTAACCTCGCTCATATTCGCCGCGCTCGCGTTTTCGATGTTTGGATTTTACGAGATTCGCTTGCCTGCGCGCTTTCAAAGCTTCTTAAATAGCAAAAGCGAAAATGCCGGCGGCCTGATCGGAGTTTTTTCGATGGGGCTTATCTCGGCGCTCGTCGTATCGCCGTGTATCTCCGCTCCGCTTGCGGGCGCGCTCGTTTACATCGCGGGCAGCGGCGACGTTCTGCTGGGCGCGGCGGCTCTTTTTGCGCTGGGGCTCGGAAGCGGCGCGCTACTCCTTGTGGTAGGGCTCGGCGGCGCACTGCCTAGACCCGGAGCTTGGATGGAGGCGGTGCCTAAAATTTTCGGCTTTTTACTGCTTTTTACGGCGGTGTGGATTTCGCGCACGCTTATCGGCGAAAATTTAAGCCTGCTGATTTATGCGGTTTTAGGCGCGATCTTCGCAGGATTTTTGGGGCTGTTTGACGGCGGCGCGAGCGGGATAAAGCGCGCTTTGGCTCTTGTGATCGCGCTATATTCGGCGCTGCTGCTTGCGGGCTTTGCCAGCGGCGCGAAAGATTTTTCCAGGCCGCTTGGTAATCTAATCCCGCAAAGCACGAGATATTCCGGGGGCGGCCCCGGCGGCGAGAGCTTGCAAGCGAGCGAAATTTCTCGCGCTAAAAATTTAAGCGGCGCGCATTTTTCGTTTGTGTACGATCTGGCGCAGCTGCGCGGCGAAATAGAAAATTCCAAAAAACCCGTGATAGTCGATTTTTGGGCTAGCTGGTGTAAAAATTGCGAGCAGAGCGAGCGAGCGTTCGCAGATCTCGCTCTTGCGGGCGCTCTTGATAAATTTAGCCTTTTAAAGATCGATCTTAGCGAGGATAGCGAGCAAAACAGAGCGATAAAAGCGCATTTCAACGTATTCGGCCCGCCTACGATTCTGTTTTTTAAAGAGGGCGCCGAGATTGCGAACCTGCGCCAGATCGGCAGCGTAAATTCCGAAAAGCTGGGCGAAATTTTAACCGAAATTTAGTGAAATTTAGATAGATTTCAAACAAAATTTAGTTTTAAGGATTACGCGATGATAAGCAAAAATAGGGCTACGAAAGAGACCAAAATCGAGCTTGAGCTGGAGCTTTACGGGCGCGGCGCGGCGCAGATACAAACGGGCATCGGTTTTTTCGATCATATGCTTAGCGCGTTTGCCAAGCACGCGTGGATCGATCTGAACCTGCGCTGCGAGGGCGATTTACAGGTCGATTTTCACCACAGCGTCGAGGACTGCGGCATCGTGCTCGGAAGCGCGATCAAAGAGGCGATCTATCCCGCGCAAAACATCGAGCGCTTCGGCGATAGCGTCGTCGTGATGGACGAGGCGGCGGTTTCTGCTGCGCTTGATTTTTCCAACCGTGCGTTTTTGGTATTTGATTGCCCGAGCCTGAAGCGCGGTAAGATCGGCGAATTCGACGCTGAGCTCGTGGAGGAATTTTTCCGCGCTTTGGCTTTCAATGCAAATTTCACGCTGCATCTAAGCCAGATCCGCGGCGAAAATCTGCATCACGTCGCAGAGGCCGTGTTTAAGGCGTTCGCCGTCGCATTCCGCCGCGCGATAAGTATCAACGAGCGCGCCGGCGTGCCTAGCACCAAGGGCGTTTTATAGCGGCAAATGCGCGCTAAATTTAGTAAATTTGGCAATTCGCGGTTTTGAAATTTTATCGATGTTTGAAATTTTGCTCTCGCCGCCGCTTGAAATTTGCAAAATTTCGCCATTGCTCTGGCAAAGCGCGCCGCTTTATTAAGACTGCTTACGCTGGCGGTGCATTTGCGCCCGCCGCGAAAACCGCGAACTATGCTATATGAAATTTCGCACTGCCGGAGCGCTAAAATGCCGCTTTGCATATTAAAATTTAAAGGTAAAAGATGAATAACCTGGAATCGTTTATGGAGATTTTAAATGTGCTGTTTTTGATCTGCTTTGTTTGGCTTATCGTGTGTTTGATTAAATTTATCAGATCAAAAGACGAGCTGGAGCGCCATAAAAGAGATAGAAAATTTCTAATTATTTCGACGATTGCGTTTTTGTGTACCCTTACTCCGCTGGTATATTTTGAGTGGCTACCGGATCTATTTATCTCGATCTCGGTTTTGATCGCGCTGCCGATAATTTCGTTTATTTTCCTCATCGTGTATTTGGTAAAATTTATTAAATCTGCTAAAAGCGAGCCCGAGCGCCGCAGAAAGATTAGAAATCTTCTGATCCTCTCCGCGTTTTTGTTCATAATCTTTTCGGCGGTCTTAACCGGCTTTTTATGGCTACTTAATAGCGCGCTTGCGCATATGTGAGGCATAAATGAGCGATGAAATTTTTCAAAAAACGATCGTCGTAATATTGACGGCTTGGGCGATCAGCGTTTGCGCACTAACCGCAGCGGCGCTGTATCTGCAGAGCAAATGCTCGATCATCTCCTATATCGCAAACGGCAACTAAGATGAAGCGCACATCTATCGTCATTTTGCTGCTGCTTAGCTTGGCGGCTTTCGATTTTGCGTTTTACCGCCTCGTCGTGAAGCGATACGTAAATCAAAGCAGCGCCGAGATGCAGGCTAAATCGATCGAGTTGCATAAATTCCTGCCGTTTGACGAGAGCTCGCAGATCGTGCGCGCCAGCTTCGGCTTAAAACTTAGCGGCGATCTGCCGATAATCGACGGCGCAGCGGCGCTATATCCCGTGTTTTCGGCATTCGTCGCGGCAAACTATCCCAAAGAAAGCGTGGAATTTGACGGGCAAAATTTCACAAATGCTAGCAGGCTTAAATTTAGCAACACTCGCGGCGCATACAAGGCCATAAGCGACGGCGAGGCGGATCTGATCTTTGTCGCCGCCCCTTCAAAGCAGCAGCTTGATTACGCGCGAGAAAAGGGCGCAAATTTACGCTTCGTGCCGATCGGGCTGGAGGCGTTCGTCTTTATCGTAAATACAAATAATAAAGTATCGAATTTAACTGTGGATCAGGTGCGAGGAATTTATTCGGGGCAATATAGCGACTGGTCGCAGCTCGGCGGCGAGCGAATGCGAATAGATGCCGTGCAGCGAAACGCGGGCAGCGGCAGCCAGAGCGCGTTTTTAAAATTTATGGGCGAGACGCAGCCTAAGCGCAAAATCACGGGCTTTTTCGGCAGTGCAATCGGCTTTTCGTTTCGCTATTACGTCGAGGGGATCGTACGAAACGGCGGCGTGAAGATGCTTAGCCTAAACGGCGCGTATCCGAATAAAGAAAATATCGCTAGCCGTAAATATCCGCTCGTAGCTGAAATTTACGCGGTTTACGATGAAAACAATAAAAACGAAAATATCCGCATCTTGATAGATTGGATCCTTTCGCCGCAGGGGCAAAGTATCATCGAAAATAGCGGCTACGTGCCGATTAAGGGCTAAGATCGCGGCTTAAATTTATACGGCGTTTGCCAAAAATTCAGCCAAATTTCGTTAAAATCACAAAATTTCAAAAAACGGAAAACGAAGTGATAAAGATCATATTTTTAGACGTAGACGGTTGCCTTAGTGACGGCGGGCTGTATCATTCAAACGGCGGCGAAGAGATGAAAAAATTTAACGTAAAAGACGGATTCGGCATCCAGGAATGGCAGCGGCTGGGGCTAAAGGTCGCGATCATCACCGGCAAAAGCTCGCAAATCGTCGCAAACCGCGCGCGCGAGCTAAAGATTGATACGCTCTTTCAGGGCGAAAAAGACAAGCTCTCAAGGGCGGAGCAAATTTTAAAAAATTTAAACCTAAGCTTCGATGAGGCCGCTGCGATCGGCGATGATATAAACGACGCGAAGCTTTTAAATGCGGTCGCGATCAGCTTCAAGCCCGCCGATGCGCTAAGCTCGCTAAAAGCGGATGTCGCGCTAAGCAAAAATGGCGGCTGCGGCGCGGTGCGCGAGATGATCGAAATACTCGTCGATAAAAACGGCATGCGCGAAGAGTGGAATAGCAAATGGCTATAGTTTCGCAAGCGCACGTGAGAGAGCCTGCGAGAGGCGAAATTCTGCGCAGATCAAAAGGGGCCGAGCGATGGTGATAAAGATTTTCTACGTCGCGATTGCGATCTTTTGCGTCGCAATGGTGTTTTTAAGCGTGCAGACGCCGTATTTTAGCGATATGTTTAGGCAGGATCTAAGCATTGCGAATATGGAGATGAAAAAGATCGTCGATTATCAGATCGGCGAGCGCGTGGATGCTAAATTTACCGCGGACGGCGGCACTCGCTATAAGGATCGCGACGAGTTTGTAAATTTTAAAGCCGAGGAGATTAGTGCGGATCTGAATCACACTTTGGTTTCAAAAACCGCGACGCGCGCCGGCGAGCTGATAAAATTTAACGGCGACGCGCACTACGTAAATAGCAGAGGCTTTGATTATACGGCGCAGGAGATCATCTACGATACAAGCAGCAAGATCGTCCGCTCCGACGTGCCGTACGTGCTGCGCCAAGGCGGCGACCGCATCACGGGCGCAAGCATCAGCTACGATACTAAAACCAAACAAACAAACTCAAAAGGAATCCACGCATGGTATTTAATAAAAGATCAAAACTCCACAAACTAATACTCGCAGCCGCGCTAATTGCGGGCTCCTGCGCGACTACTCTTAGCGCCGCGCAGGAGCAGGTCGAGGTCACGGCGGATAATTTTTTCGCCGACGAGATCAAGCAGATCAGCGTGCTGACAGGCAACGTTCGCATCAAAAAGGGCGCTTACGATACGCTAAATTCCGATAAAGTGACGATCTATTTCGACGCCAAGCGCCAGCCTACCAAATACGTCGCGACGGGAAACGCAAATTTTAAAATTTTACTCAATCAAAAGCATTACGACGGCAAGGGCGGCGTGCTGACCTACGATCCGACCATCGAGGCCTACACGCTCGAAAACAATGCCTATCTGCACGAGGCCGAGACCAAAAAGGAGGTTTACGGCGATAAGATCATCGTAAATCGCCAAAAGGGCACCTACGAAGTAAAGAGCGGCGGCGGCGAGAAAAAGCCCGTGCGTCTGATCTTTCAGGTCGAAGATCAAAACAAATGATCTATCCTAGCAATGCGCAGTTTATCACCTCCGCCGCAAATATCGGGGGTGCGCCCGAGTTTGCGATGAGCGAAGTGGCGTTTTTGGGGCGTTCCAACGTCGGCAAAAGCAGCCTGATAAACGCGCTTACCGGGCGCAAAAATCTAGCCAAATCAAGCTCGACGCCGGGCAAAACGCAGCTGATAAATTTCTTCGAGGTTAAATTTAAACAAAAGCTTGCCACAGACTCGGACGGCTCGCAAAATGAAACATCGCCCGATCTAGCAAGCAAAGAGGCTTTAAGTTCGGCTGCGAATTGCGCGCAAGATCACGCGGACGCTGCGGCGTCTGAGCGAAATTTAAAGCAAGATTGCGTTTTAAATTTAAAAAGCGCCTCGACGGATTTTAGATCGGATCGCAAGGCAGATCTTGTGGCAAGTTTCGCGCCGAATTCCGCGCAAAGCTCCGAATTAAATTTTACAGGCAGATCCGCGCTAAGCTTAGCGGGCAACCCCGCCTTTTCGGATCTTGCGAGCTTGGGGGAAAATATCTCTTTGATCTTCGTGGATCTGCCGGGGTTTGGATACGCTAAGGTTTCTAAAAAACTGCATTATATCTGGCAAAAAAATCTCGACGAATTTATCAAAGAACGCCTAAATATCAAGCTTTTCGTCCATCTCATCGACGCGAGGCAGTTTGATCTTACGATAGATAAAAATTTGCAAAACTATCTCGCTAGTTTTCTGCGCGGCGATCAAAAGGTCGTGAGGCTCTACACCAAAGCCGACAAGCTCAACCAAAGCGAGCGCGCAAAGCTTTTGAGGCACGATCCGCAGGCGATTTTGGTCTCGACGCTAAAGGGTAGCGGGCTTGCAAAAGCGCGTGAGATCATCGTGCGCAGGGCGTTTGGATTATGAAATTTCTAAATTTAAATACTCAAAATTTCGCGGCGCAGAATTTCAAAATAATTAAATTTAGCGTATATAAAATGCACCGCGAAAATTGCGCGAAGATTAGGGAAAATTTTAGATGATACGGCTAAAAAAAGCGCGCCTTTGCGACATTTCGCGTATGCAGGAGCTCGTAAAAGAGGAGGTGCAAAACGGCGTGATCTTGCCGCTTGAAAGCGATGAGATAGCTGCCAATATCCGCTCATACGTGCTGGCGTTTAGCTGCGGTTCTAAGGCGGATACGAGTTTTGATTCCAAGGAAAATTTGAGTTTTGATTCTAAAGAAAATTCCGACTTAAATTTAGCCAGGAATTCCGATTTAAATTTAGTGCGCAATGTCGATTTAAATTTAATCCAAAGCTCCGCCGCAAATTTTGCCGAAATTACTTCTGAAAATTCCTCCGAAAATACAGCGAATAATTTTGCGCCGCAACTAGCTACGCCGCAAAGCGCAGCACAGGCTGTATCCGGGGCGGGGCGCGCGCAAGTGGGCAAAGAGCAAATTTTACGGAGCAAATATTCGCAAAGCGCGGGCGTTTTTAAGAATGATCTTTCGCGGCTTTGCGAATCGCAGTCCGCAAAAAATGCCGAAATTTTGGTAGGCTTTGCTTCGCTTAAAATTTTTAACGCCGATCTTGCCGAGGTGCGCTCGCTCATCGTCGCTCCGCAGTTTCGCAGGCAGGGTATTGCCAGAGCTATCGTAAACGAGTTGCTCGGCGAAGCGAAATTTTACGGGCTAAAAAGCGTATTTACGCTCACCTATCAAAAGGAATTTTTTGAGCGTCTGGGTTTTATCGAAATCCCAAAGGACGAGCTGCCCGCGCAAAAAATTTGGGCCGATTGTATTAAATGCAAAAAGTTTCCGGTATGCAACGAAATCGCACTTATCTATACGTTATAGCGGACACGCTTTTTAGCGCGGGGGTTCTTTTTTACCTGCTTCTAAGTGCGGTGTATAGGGGGCTGCCGCCGCTGATCGGATTTTTTTTCACGGCGATGGTGGTGCAAAAATACGAAAACGACGTAAAATTTAAAAAGTTCGGATTTAGCTGGTTTTTCTCTATTTTTTATCTGTTTTGCGCCGAGCAGATCCACGGATTTAACCTATTTAGCGTGGCTATCGCGTATTGTATATTTTATTTCGTGGTCTATGAAAACTCATTTAAATATATTAAATTTAGAAATTTTTTGATCTGCTTTTACGTGATGATTAGCTATGTTTTGGTCTTTGTCACGAGCAACGCGATCTCTGCGATCAAAAAGAGCGAGTATCTGCCCCTAAGCGGCGAGTATTTAAATTACATCGTGATTGAAATTTTGCTTGCTTTGCTCTTTTTTAAGGGGCGGCTGGTATGAGGCTGAAGTTCGTATTCGTATTCGTGATACTATTTTTTAGTATGCTTTTGGTGAGAATTTATTATCTTTCGATCAAATCGAACGAATTCTACGAGCAAGTCGCTAAAAACAACGTCATCTCTACCGAATACATCCCGCCGGTGCGCGGTCAAATTTTAGACGCCAAAGGCCGCCCGCTTGCGATAAACAATCTCGGCTTTTCGCTATCGATCGCGCCGCATCTAAAAGACGCCGCGCTGCAAAGCGAGCTAAATAATATCTCGCGCTACTTCAAAGATCTCAACGTCACTGCGATGAGCAAGAGCTACAAGGACGCAAATTCCGCTTATAATCAAGACTTTATCGAAGTCGTGCCGTTTTTGGACTACAACGCCACGATAGAGCATTTCGCGAGCTTGAGCCTGCACGAAAATATTAAAATTTCACCCGCTTCGCAGCGTTTTTATCCTTACGGCGCGCTTGCTTCGCATATCATCGGCTATGTAGGCCGTGCCAATAAAAAAGATATTCAAAACAACCCCCTAAGCGCGCTTACCGGATACAATGGCAGAAGCGGCGTCGAGGGGTATTATAACGAGCTTTTGCAGGGCAGCAAGGGCGAGCGCAAGACGAAGGTTACGGCGCTAAATCAGGTCGTGGAGGAGATCTCGATGCAAGAGCCCAGCAGTAGCGAAATTTCGCTTACCATCGATCTTGAGCTGCAAAAATACCTCGAGGAAATTTTTAAAGACAAGGACGGCGTAGCGATCGTGATGGATCTGCGCGACGGCGCTATCATCGCGGCGGGCAGCTTCCCCGAGTACGATCTAAACACCTTCGTAGGCGGAATTTCGCAGACGCAGTGGGATGAGCTGATAAAAGACCCGCGTCATCCGTTTACAAATAAGCTCGTAAACGGCCTCTATCCGCCCGGTTCGGTCATTAAGATGGCTGTAGGGATGAGCTTTTTAAACAGCGGTAAGATCAACGAAAACTGGAGCGTGTTTTGCAGCGGCGCGATAGAGCTTGGAGGGCGTAAATTTCGCTGCTGGAAGGGGTGGGGTCACGGACGCGTGAGCCTAATAGAGGCGATTAAAGGCAGCTGCGACGTGTATTTTTACGAAGGCTCGCTGCTGGTGGGGATCGACTATATGTCCGCGTATCTGCAGCGCATGGGTTTCGGTAGCAAAACGGGCGTCGATCTGCCCAATGAGTTTGTAGGCACGATGCCTAATAAGGCCTGGAAAATGCAGAAATTTAAGCGCCCGTGGTATCAGGGCGAGACGGTCAATGCCTCGATCGGCCAGGGCGACGTGCTCGTCACCCCTATGCAGGTGGCGAAAAACACCGCGCAGATCGCCGCAGGCAAGGCTATCACGCCGCATTTTTTAAAAAGCATCGACGGTAAGCCGGTGGAATTTGCCCCCACCGAGCTTTTCACGCCGAAAGAAAAGGCGCAGCTGCCGCTCGTGCGGCGCGGGATGTATGAGGTCGGCAACAACCCCGACGGAGGCACCGCCT
>CAUQNJ010000045.1:0-12478 GCA_963519515.1 uncultured Campylobacter sp.
ATCCAGACGCGCGCGGGCGTGATGTGCGCGGGCCCGTACGCTCACGATCTGCTGGGTATCAAGGAGGGGCGCATGCCAGAAAGCAAGCCTGGCTTCGTGCGCGTGAGCCTGCACTACACGCACACCGAGCGCGACGTGCGCTATCTCGTGAGTGCGATAAAATCCTGCATCAAAAAACATCGCGAGCTTTGGGGCGAGGAAAAGGCGATGTACGAGATGTTCGGCGGGAAAATTTAATATAATATTGCCACTAAAAAAACGATATAATAGTGAAATATTAAAATTTAGGAAGGTTTAGTAATGTTTACGCAGTATGCAAGAGATCAATTTGATTTATATCAACGCGCTGTCGATTTTTATAAAAAGAATTATAAAAATTTAATAAATATAGAGTATTTTATTATGAAGGAAATATGTCATTTTATTGATCTATATTTACCTGAAATTCAGAGAGATTACAATGAAGCGTCTTATTTATACTCATTTTGGAAAAATTACCCACCTTTGGATCGTGGACGCTCTCCAAAGGGTGATCAATATCCTTGGATTGAAGTTGGAGAGCAAGTTTTTGGCAATAAACTCTTAAGGTATTTTTCTGCAAATTTTAGAATAAAAGATTCTGGGATACCGTCAGGGTCAGATGATCGCTGTATTATTTCTAGCCCAAAAATTGAGCAAATTTTAAATTTCACCGATTCTATTTGGGTATTTGTTGATATAAAATCTGCAGGTCCAAGAGATGATTTTAATCATGCGGTTATGTCTCCCAATCAAATATCCGGATCGGGAAACTGGAATGCGATCGATATTGGTTTAATAAATAATAATATTGTAGCCAAAGGCAATAGAAAAGCACATAATTTCTCATGTTCCTTGTCTCCAATTTATGTCCTAAGCGACGGAACGGTTGCTCCATTGATTACATTTGTAATTAAGCCAGTATATAAAATGATATTTTATAAAGGGAATAATATAGGCCAACCTATACATAAGATAAAAATTGCATCAATTCCAAATGGCATACTTTTAACTCATCAGCCAAATTATTTAAAAAAGTATCCGCAGTTATTTTTTCCAGGCAAAGATGATAAAAACAAAGACACTAGAAAAATTAGAGCCAGAGTTTCTTTTGATATATTGAAACAAATTGACAACTGGCGTGTCTCTGAAGTAGAAATTTAAAATATGAATAAATTGCATATTAATTCTGTATATTGCGGAGATTCATGTAAATTATTAAAAAAAATTTCTCCAGAGTCTATATCCCTATCGTTTTGGTCGCCTCCATATTTTTTAGGTAAAGACTATGAAGAAGGGCTGACATATGATGACTGGCAATCTTTATTAAAATCTGTAATAGAGCTCCATTTTGATATTTTAAAGCCCGGCGGCTTTTTAGTTATTAATATTGCGGACATTCTTGCTTTTAAAGATGTAAATATGCCTAAAATCATGGGACTAAACCCGTCTAACCGCAAATGTGCCGTTACCTTAGAGATGATTCTTGAAGCTAAGTCGAATTATCCTGATTATAATCGAAACCAACTAGCCGCGCTTCTAAACTGTAGCGAGCAAACTATAGATAGAAGACTGAACGGTAATAATATCCGTGGCGGACGATATTCTGCGGGAACAAGAGTAAAATTATCCGGCGCTAGATTGGAGGATTATGCTTATGACGTAGGTCTGTATTTATACGATAAAAGAATTTGGAAAAAGGATCCAGCATGGGCAAATAGCCGCTGGACGACTAATACTTTGAAGGCTGTAAGCGAAAGTGAGGATTTGTATGTATTTTGGAAGCCGGGCGAATATACCGTAAATCGAGATAGGTTGTCTGAAAAAGAATGGAAGGAGTGGGGTTACAGACAAATTTGGGAAATATCAAGCGTAAGAAAAAATAGCGATCATCCGGCTATGTTTCCGCTTGAGTTAGCTAAACGCGTAATTAAACTATACACTGACAGAAACGATATTGTTCTCGATCCTTTTCTTGGAAGTGGAACAACAGCTGTAGCCGCCATACAAACAGATAGAAATTTTATAGGAATTGAAAAAATGGAAAAATACGCCAATTTAGCGATTAAAAATATTAACGAAGCTAGAGATAGCGTACATTCAAATTTATTTAATATTTTAAGCTATTAAGATGCTTCCATAAAAAAAGGCGCAAATTTTTATGCTCTGTTTCGCCGAGTACGCCGCGTTAGATGGTTCGCAGTGAAAATTTGAGACAGAATGCCGCGCGAATAAAAAATTCTAAAGCAAAATTAAGCTTATCCGCACCGCGCAGAACTACTCCAGTCCCAAAAACGCGCCGTCTTCAAATCCGAAATAGACCCTCTCGCCCGCGCTCCAGCGCCGCTCATCCTGCGCCGTGACGCATTTTAGCAGCACGTCGCCCGCCTTAATCTTGATGAGCAGCGAGGAGCCGTACTGAAGCGAAACCGAGTGCAAAATCCCCGCGAAGCAGCGCTCAAACGAGCTTTGGGATAATAAAATTTTACTCGGATTTATCGCGATTTTGCGGGCGCGTGCGAGCCCCTCTTCAAGGCGCAGCGAAATTTCATCCGAAAATTTTAAAATCCCGTTTTGCACATCAAAGATATTTTTGTATTCAAACTCGCATATCTTGCCGCGATGAAGAAATACGCTTCTTTGCGCGATCGCGCTGAGCCATTTCTCATCGTGGCTGGCGATGATAAAGCCGCAGCCGTAGCGGCTTCGCATAAATAAAATCGCGCGCGCAAAGAGCTTGGAGGCGGCAAGATCGAGGCTGTTGGTCGGCTCGTCGAGCAGATAGAGCTTCGCGCGCTGCGCCAGAGCGAGCGCAAAGGCGATGCGCTGCGTCTGCCCCGAGCTAAGCTCGAAATGCTTCTTCGATAAAAAACTTCTATCTAGCCCCGTTAGGTCGAGCGCCTCATCCACTCGCTCGTCAAATTCCGCAAGCGCGCCGCGACTTTTGAGCGCAAATTTAAAATTTTGCTCCACGCTGCGTTTTAAAAGCACGGGCTCTGGCAGCAGCAAGCAGATTTGCCGCAGCGTCTGCAAAGAGGGCGCCTGCTGGCCCCAAAGCTCCACGCTGCCGCTGCTTGGACGCTGCAAAAAGGACAAAATCCGCAGCAGCGTGGATTTACCGCTGCCGTTGGAGCCCAAAAGCGCCGTGATGCCGCTCGTATTTAGATCGAGGCTAGGGATATTTAGAATTTCGCTCCGTCCGTAGCGCAGCACTAGATCTCGCACCGAGATCAGCTCGCTATCGGGTACGGATCGCGCGGCGGAATTCTTATCCGCGAATTTCTCACTCGCGAAATTCTCGGTCGCATAATTCTCATTCACGAAATTTTTATTCGTAGAATTTTCACCCGTGGAATTTGCGATAATGGAATTCTCGGTTGCAGAATTTTTACTCGTAGAATTCTTAGCGGCAAAATTTGCGCTCATAGAATTCTCGGGGACGGAATTTACATCTGTTAAATTTTCGCTCATAAAATTTTCGCATTCCCGCTCCGCTCGGTTTTTGTCCGTGAAATTCTTGCTCGGGCGCGTTTGCTTGTCTGCATTCATCGATCCAGCCTTTTTAGCGCGTGGATAGCTAAATTTACCGCAAACGCTATTAAAATCAGCACCAGCGCGAGCGCTATACCCATTGCAAACTCGCCCTTGTTGGTCTCAAGCGAGATCGCCGTGGTGATAGTGCGGGTGAAATATTTGATATTGCCGCCGATCATCATCGCTACGCCTACCTCCGCGACGATCCGCCCGTAAGCGGTGGCGATGACGACCAGTAGGGCGTAGCGCAGCTCGTAAAGCACGCAAAGGATTAAATTTAGCGGGCTTAGGCGGTAGTTCATAATGTTTAGATAGTGCTTCTTATCCATATTTTCGATGACGCTGGCGCTTAGAGAGACGATGATGGGAAGCGCCAGCACAAACTGTCCGAGCATTACCGCTTTGAGCGTAAAAAGCAGCCCCAGCTCGCCAAAAGGACCGTTTCTGGAGATGAAAGCGTAAAGAATCAGTCCTATCGCCACCGTGGGCATAGCAAGCGCTACGTCGCTTAAAAGCCTAAGCGTTCTGCGAGCGCGAAATTCGTAAAATCCGAGGATAAATCCTATCGGAAAGCCGATTATAATCGCAAAAAGTATCGAGATGCTCGAAGTATAAAGCGTCGCTTTAATCGCCGAAAATGTCTCTGCGTCGCCGCTAAGAAGCAGCCCGAATGCGCTTAAAATTCCTTCTAAAATAAAGTCCAAGATCGCGTCCTAAATATTCTATTTTGGCATATTTATAAACCAAATTTATATGCTATAATAGCATATTTTTAAAGGAGATAACATGAAAAAAATATTTTTTGTTTCGCTCGCTCTTAGTGCGAGCCTTTTTGCCGCCGATAACGATTTGGTGATGGCAACCACAACGAGCACCGATAATACAGGCTTGCTAGACGCTATCCATCCTGTGTATAAAGCGGAAACCGGCGTAGATGTCAAATGGACGGCGGTAGGTACGGGTGCTGCTCTAAAGCTTGGCGAGAACTGCGATGCGGACATACTTTTCGTGCATTCGCCGAAGGTCGAGAAGGAATTCGTAGAAAAAGGCTTCGGCGTTGACCGCACGCCCGTTATGTATAATGATTTTATCCTCATCGCCGATAAATCCATCGCGCCTAAATTTAAAGGCAAAGATCTTAAAGGCTCATTCGAGTTAATCAAGGCGGAGAAGATTAAATTTTTCTCTCGCGGCGATAAATCGGGCACCGATAACAAAGAGAAAGGAATTTGGAAAAAGGTAGATGGCGCCGTGCCTGAAAACGAGGCGTGGTATAACCAAACCGGTCAAGGTATGATCGCTACGATCAACGCAGCCGCCGAGCAAAAGGGCGTGACATTCACCGATCGCGGCACCTACATCAAATACGAGGACAATAAAAAGGGCAACCCCGATATGGTCATCATCAACGAAGGCGATAACGATCTGAAGAATTTTTATTCCGTAATCGCGGTCAATCCGAAGCACTGCCCAAAAGCCGACTATGAAAACGCGCAGCGCTTCATCAAATGGATCACTAGCGAGAAGGGGCAGAAGTTCGTAGGCGATTTCAAGCTGCTAAATAAGCCGCTTTTCACCCCTGATGCGAATACTCGCAAAAACTAATCTTGGCTCAAATGCAAGCTAGGCTTTAAATTTAAAGGCAAATTTTAATTTCGGCGTGCCGCTCGCGCTCTTTGTTAGTTTAAAACAAAGATCGCGAGCGCCCGTTCGGTTATTTAGGTCGCGTCATGCGGTAGCGCAGATATTTTTAGCTTTACCGCGCGGCGCGCCGGAATTTTGTAGATTGAGTCTAAATTTAAAGCAGTGGATATAAAGGAAGAATTTTAACTTCAGCTCTAGCGGGCAATGCCCTGTAACTCAATATCCGCTTCCGTTACCTTCTCCTTGTGAGTTAAAATTTATCTTGTTTTTTTGATTCTTTAAATTTTTGGTATTGATTTAATAAAATCCCGTATTCATATCCAAAAATCCATCCTATTCAAAACAGCTAAATTTTTATAGTTCTTTGCGATAAGGTCTATGCTTATATCTCCGTAAATCTTCTTCATCTTTATTGAATCTATTTGCGGATAATTATCTAAGTAGTGAAGCTTTTTTAGGTAATCTTTCAAATTTAACTCTACGATCTCTCTTTGCGTCAGGTTTTTATCGCGAAAATCAAGCGCTTCTAAGATCGCTGAAATTCTATACGTAGGCAGCAGGGCGATAAATATGCAAACCCAAATCAGAAAAACTATTATACAAAGGTACTTCAGGCGCAAGCTTACCCCTTCGGATAGATTTGCGCTATATTATCTAATGCAAGCTTGACGAGCCCATAATCCGCAGCGCGCTTGCGATAAAGCGGCTTACTGCAAAAATTCTAAACTTGCTTACGCGGTTAAATTTAGCGGTAAAATTTTAAATTTTAAAATTTGCATTCGGTAGTAAAATTTTAAATTTTAAAATTTGCGGCGGCGATTTAGACTCGCACTTTGCCGCCGTATTTGATCTGGCTCGGGTCTTTTTCATCTAGCTCGCGCATTATCTGCTCGCCGTTGTCGGAGTTTGCCGCGGCGATATCTGCGTCCAGATCGGAGTAAGAATAGATCATCATCGCCTCGCTTACGCCCTTTATAGCCTCTATCGCGCGAAATGCGGCGATCTCGTCATCGAAGCTCTCCGCGCTAATCGTGGCGACCGCCTTGCCGCCCTCGCACGCTACGAATTCGCAGCCACCGATGCTTTGTAGCTCCTTGCGAAACTCTGCTATATCGGTATCTGCGCCTAGATAGATCACGACGCTTGAAATATTCATTTTAACTCCCAAAAGTAGATATATCTATTGTACCCAGAGCCCACGAGATACTCTCCTGCGAAAAGCAGATAGTTGATGATGTCGTTATCCAGCTCGATGCTGCGGACGATCTCGCCCGCTTTATCGATTACGCGCACGCCGTTACCAACGGTAAAAGCTCCTAGCTCGGGGCTTAGCGCCACGGCAAAAACTGCAAAACGGGCGTTATAAAATTTAGCGAAATCGCCGTTTTCGTAGTAACACGATCTTTCTTTGTCGTTCGAGCCGCTCATCATACGATCGCCAAGCAGCGCCACGGAGTAGATCCCGTCCTTGTGTAGGGATTTTTGACTCATAAGCTTTTTTGCTTTTGCGTCGAAATAAAATACGATGCCGCCTTCGCACGAGATTAGTAGCGTTCCGCCGGCGCGGTCGTAAGCGCTACCACCCAAAGACGCGATGGTGAGTTTTTGCTCAAAGCTTACCTTGCCGCTAGACAGGTCGAAGTATAAAATTTCGCTGCCAAGACCTAGCAAAATCACGGTGTTTTCGTCGTAGAAATAGACGTTTTTGATCCCCGTCATCGGCAATTTATAGTGCGTAATATTGCCGCCTGCAAACACGCCCAGCATCTTTTCAAACGCGTCGCCGTTATACAAAAATGCGTACTTCTCGCCTAGTTTATCGACGTCGAATATGGTAGCGCCCATCGGCTCGTCTAGGTAATTTTTGGACGAGGGTAGGGCGAAAATTAGAGTCTTGGAGATTGCGTCCGGCACGGAATTCGAGATATAATTTTGAGCGGAATTTAATGCCGTAGAATTTTCGGCAGAATTCTGCTTTATGGAATTTGCCGCTGCGAAATTTATAGCGGCGGCATTTGCCTTGGAATCTCCCGCGGAATTTATGCTTACTTTCGCATTAAAATCCTGCGCAGCACCGGAATTTATGCTTGCGCTTGCCGCGGAATTTTGATCTGCGGAATTTATGGCGGCGGCGGAATTTCGCGTGGAATTTTCTGCGGAGCTAATAGTGATTTTATAGAGCTTGCCGTCGTCGAGTCCTGCGAAAATTTCGCCGTCTAGACTTTTTAGCACTGCGACGTTTGCGCCTATGTCGAGTCTGAAGCTAGCCTCCGTCGGCGTATCTAAGCCCGCAGCGCCGCTAGACGTCGCGACGCCGTTACTGGCATAGATGAAGCAGGCGCAAAGTAGCAGCGGTAAAAATTTCATCGCGCGCTCCTACTCAACCTCGGCGCCTTGATTTAGCGTATCTATGAGATTAGAAGTGGAATTTGCGTCGCTAAACCTGCTAAAATCAGCCTTAAAATTATTTTTAACGAGCGGATCGGTCTGGGCTTGCGGCACGTGGCATTGCGTGCAGTTGAAGCGCTGCTCGGCTAGCGTGCCGTTTAGATCCGCGCCCGTGCGAAAGTCCACCAGGTGGCTTTTTGGAATCGGCGTAGAGCCTACATCTTTAGCAAACTCGGGCATATGGCAGGTTACGCACATATTATTATCCGTCGTGATCGGCACTAGCCCGTCTAGGCTGTGCGGTATGAGCGGCGGAGCGTTTTCAAAGCTGCGCTCGATTTTCGAAGCGGCGCCCGGAGCGTCCTCGCTATATTTGAAATCGGGCAGGGAATTTTTATTTTGCGCCGATTCGTCTACGCTTTTTATAAAGCCCAAGCTGTCGGCGTCTATAGAAGCCGTCTTGTCCGCGGCAAACAGCGCCGCACAGCATGCAAGAGCCAAGCCTAAAACCATTTTTTTCATTTTTTCACTCCTAATATACTAAAATTTAACGCATCGTCGTCGCATACGTCGATGCAGCGTCCGCAGCTGATACACTCGCTGCTAACGCGCCCGTTTTCGCGTCCGACGATCTTAAGTATCTGCACTTCGGGGCAGACCATTTTGCATTTGCCGCACATCGTGCATTTATCAACCTCGTGGCTAACGCGAATGATACTAAAATAGCTAAGTGCCGCCCAAAATCCGCCGAGCGGGCATAGCCGCGAGCAGATCGTGCGATCGCCTGCAAAAATTTCAAAAACTACGATCAGTAGCGCGATTGCAAATGCACTAGCACTCAGCGATATGACGGCGCGCGCGAAAAGCGAGATAAAATTTACGCTCTCAAACGCCGCAAAGCCGAAAGCCCCGCTGCCAACAAGCGCTAGCACCGCTAGGACGTAGCGAGCTTTGCGATTTACGTTTAAAATTTTGGTGTGCACGCCAAATTTTTTACGAAGCCACGCGGCAAGATCGGTTAGTAAATTTATCGGGCAAACCCACGAGCAATATAATCGCGGCGCTATAAGCGCATAAAATGCTCCTACGATAAGCGCTCCTATAACCGCCGTAGCACCTAAAGAAAAGCTAGCTAGTAGCATCTGCGCCGTCGCAAACGGATCGCTTAGATTAATCGTGCCGAAAAGCTTCGACGAGCTTAGATTACCCTTTAGAATTCCTGATAAAATTCCGTTTTCACTCGCGGCTTTGAAGGCGAAATTATTTCCCAAAATAAAAAGGACTAGAATAGAAATTTGGCTTAAACGCCTTAAAATAGTGTATTTCATTGCCTAGTCCCCTCCATTAGATCGTCCTCGTTTAAGTAGTCCTTGCTCTTTTGCGGATCAAGCTTGATTTTGGTGTCTGCATCCTTTAGCTTCGCGTCGTCGCCCTTGATCCAGCCTTTGACGTAGTTGTCGCTGGAAATTCCTATGACGCGCTCGCGTTCCACGACGCTGATAGCCGCCTTTTTTGTGACGCAGGCATGCTCGCACTTACCGCAACCCGTGCAGTAGTCGCTATCTACAACGGGCACGAGTAGGGCGTGCTTTTCGGTGCGGTTGTTGTGGCGATAATCGATCCTAAGCGCCTTATCCATCACGGGGCAGCTTCGCACGCACGCATCGCATTGGATACCGGCATAAGCGATGCAATGCTCCGTATCTATGACCGCAACGCCCATTTTGGATAGACGCACATTAAGCTTGGAGTCTTCGCTTACTAAGCTTTTATCTAGTGCGTCGCTAGGACAGGCCGCGACGCAAGGTATGTCGTCGCACATATAGCACGGAATTTCGCGCGGGATAAAAAACGGCGTGCCGTTTGCAATAGCATGATCGCAAAAGCTCGCAAGCTTAAGCGTATCAAATGGGCATGCCTCGACACAAAGCCCGCACCTTAGGCATTTGCTAAGAAATTCTTTCTCGCCTATAGCTGCGGGCGGGCGGAGTTTGGCGTGCTCGCTAGAGTTTGCGACTCCGAGTCCCAAAACGCCCACGCCCGCAGCTAAAGAAAGAATACCTAAGACCTTACGCCTATCCATAATTTACGCCTTGTAAATTTTAACCGCGCATTTTTTGTAGTCGGTCTCTTTTGAAAGCGGACAGGTATGATCGAGCGTGACGCGGTTGATATAAACTTTCTCGTCAAAAAACGGCACGAAAATAAGCCCTTTCGGCGGAATGTTACGTCCGTGGAAGTCCACGCGCGCTTTTACCTTGCCGCGGCGCGACTCGATCCAGACGATTTCGTTTTGTTGCACGCCGATTTTGGCGCCGTCGGCTTCGTTCATATAGCATCTTGCCTCAGGCACCGCGCGATAAAGCTCCGGCACGCGCATAGTCATAGTGCCCGTATGCCAGTGCTCCAGCACGCGACCCGTACATAGCCAGAAAGGATACTCCTCGCTTGGCACTTCTACAGGATCCATATACGGACGGAAGAAAATTTTAGCTTTATTGGCAAGGCTTGTTTTTTCTTCGCCTGAAGTAGCGGATTTCAGATCGCCGCTAGGAAGCGCCGCTTTGGCGTTGCCATAGAAAGCGAAGTCACTATCCGGAGCCGCTTTTTTAGCATAAGGATCGTATTGAGCGTTAAAGCGCCAAAGTGTTTCTTTACCGTCTACTACCGGCCATCTAAGACCACGCACTCGGTGATATGTATCGAAATCAGCTAAATCGTGTCCGTGACCGGTGCCGAATTTTCGGTACTCCTCCCAAAGATATTTTTGGATGAAAAAGCCATATCCTTTAAATTCTTTGCCGTCGCTGCCGATGACGCCGCGAGAGTCGCCGTTTACTTCGGAGTTATCGAAGCTTGCCATAATCGGATCTTTTGCAGCGAAAGCTTGAGCGTCTTTGTTTGCAAAGAGCACTTCAAATAGTGTAGTCTCTGGCGTATAGCCGAATTCTGAAATTTTATCCAATACGTTTGGAAGTGTAAGCTTATCATTTACTTTAACCTCGCCCCAGAAATCCTTGAGTTTGAAGCGCTTGGAAAACTCTAGCATCTGCCACGTATCGCTCATCGCGTCGCCCACAGGAAGTACCTGCTGTCTCCACCACTGAGTTCTGCGCTCGGCATTGCCGTATGCGCCCCATTTTTCGTAGATCATCGCCGTAGGCAGGATCAGATCGGCTACCTTCGCGCTTAGTCCCGGATATGGCTCGCTTACTACGATGAAGTTATCCATCTCGCGCGCCGCGGCTATCCAGTGGTTTGCGTTGGCGATCTGCTGCCACGGGTTGTTGACCTGAACCCATATCCATTTTATCTTGCCGTCTTCGAGATTACGCAGAGCCTGCACGTAGTGCGCACCCGGTTTTGGGTTTATCGTGTTCTCTGGAAGCTTCCAAATTTTTTCGGAAACCTTTCTGTGTGCCGGATTTGCCACGACCATATCGGCAGGTAGGCGGTGAGAAAATGTGCCCACCTCTCTAGCTGTGCCGCAAGCGCTAGGCTGACCGGTAAGCGAAAACGCTCCGCAGCCGGGCTTGGCTTGCTTGCCAAGAAGGAAATGTACCATGTAGCTTTGCTCATTGACCCAGGTTCCTCTTGAGTGCTGATTAAAGCCCATCGTCCAAAAGCTTACTACTTTGCGGTCCTTTTCGATGTAATAATCTGCCAGCTGCTTTAGCTTGGTCTTAAACGCCTCTAAATCCTCACTTTCGTCACCCTTAGCTAAAGGCGCTACGAAATCTAGCGTGTAAGGCTCCAGCGCTTTTTTAAATTCTTCGAAGCTTATGAGCCAGTGAGCATCCGATTTGTCAGAGTGTTTGTTTTCGAGTATGTCGCCCTCTTTCATACCCAGATATGCTAAGGTAACGCCCTCGGATTTGCTTAAAATTTTGGATTTTTGCTTAGCTGCGGTGTCTAGCTCGGTTTTGCGGTATTTTTTATGGTTGATATCTTCTCGTAGGCCATAACCGATATCTACGGGGCCAGTAGCGAACACGCAGTGCTCTTTAATAAATTTCTCATCTATCATATCCGGGTGATTGTAGACAATCTCCCTTGCTATGTAGTTCCATATCGCCAAATCGGTATTCGGACGGAATATAATTTCGATGTCGGCGATGTTTGAGGTGCGAGTGGTAAAAGTAGATAAATTTATTACTTTTACGCGATCCGGGTGGCGAAGCTTGTGGTCGGAGACGCGAGACCAAAGGATCGGGTGCATCTCAGCCATATTCGCGCCCCAAGCGATGACGGTATCGGTTAACTCGATGTCATCGAAAACGCCCGCAGGCTCGTCGATACCGAAGGTTTGCATAAAGCCTACGACGGCGCTAGCCATGCACTGGCGAGCGTTGGGGTCGATATTATTGGAGCGAAAGCCCGCCTTGACGAGCTTGGCTGCGGTATAGCCCTCAGTAATGGTGTATTGACCGCTGCCTAACACGGCAAAGCCTTCGGGACCGCCTTCGTTATAGGCTCGCCTAAAATGCTTCTCCATTTCGTCGAACGCTCGTTGCCAGCTGATCTCGATAAATTTTCCCTTTTTGTCGAATTCTCCTTTGGAATTTACGCGTAAAAGAGGCTTGGTAATGCGATCTGCGCCGTACATGATCTTTGCGTTAAAATAGCCTTTGATGCAGTTTAGACCGCGATTTACGGGCGCTAACGGATCGCCTTTGACCGCTACGATTTTGCCGTCTTTGGTGGCTACCATAATGCCGCAGCCGGTGCCGCAGAAGCGACAGGCCGCCTTGTCCCAGCGCCAACCTTTTTCGGCTTCGTCAGCAGCACTAAGACTGCTAGGCAAGCTGATGCCCGCAACGCTACAGGCAGCCGCTGCCGCAGAGCTTTTTATAAAGTCTCGTCTATCCATGAGATTAACCTTTCGTTTAGAATT
>CAUQNJ010000046.1:0-12292 GCA_963519515.1 uncultured Campylobacter sp.
GTAGCAGGGCTTTTTCATACATCAGCTCGTTCATCACGGCGATTTTGAAATTGAAATTTTTAAACGCTAGCGTCTCGCCCGCCGCACGCGGAAGCTTAAATTTATCGCTCGGCCTCGGCTTTATCTTTTTCGTTTTCTGATTGATACAGACGCGCCCTATCGGCATTTTCGCAGCTCGCACGATATCTGCGATCTCGTCGGTGTCACGCTTAGCGAAGCGCTCGGCGAAGTCCATCGCGCCTATGCGCTCCTGCACAGCCTCCGCGAGAGCTAGCGAGACTTCGAATTTGCCTAGGCCAAGCTCCAAAAATATATATGCGCTGCGCAGCTCCTGCTCAGGCACGGCCTCAAGCGGCGGCCTGCCCTCAAGCGTGAATGCGCCGCCGTAGAGCTTGCGCGGAACCTCGTGCTGCACGCCCTTTGCGACCTCAAGCATCAAAATTATCTCGGAAAGCCTCGGTTCTGCGAGCTCTCCTGTGCGCACGAAGGCGAAAATCCCAGCCTCATCCCAAAAATAGCGGCTTTTGCCCTCCCCGTCATCGATCACGCGCGGCTGACCTAGGGCTTCGTTAAACTTAGCTAGATCAAACTCGCAGTTTACGCCGCCGATAAAAACGCCGTCCGCACGCACGTCGACGTCAAATTTATCCTTTTTAAAAATGCCAAACAGTCCCATTTCGCCTCTCCTGATTTTTTGCTCTAAATTTCATCTTAAAATTTTTCCAAAAACCCGTAAAAATCGTCCGCAAAAAGCCTATCCTCGCTCTGCGCGTAGTCGCGCACATAGACCTTGTATTCGCACGGCGCATCGCCTGCCCGCTCGCTTGCTATCTCTTTCGTCGCTCCACTTGCCGCCTCGTCTGCCGCTTCGGCATTCATATCGCGCGCCGCATCTAGCGATCTCTCCACGCGCGCTTCGTCGTCTGATGCCCTATTTTCCGCACTGTCGGCTACCGTCACGACGACTGTATCGCGTACTGCCGCGCCCGCAACTTCGCTGCTCGTACTCTCCGCCATCTTGCCGCTCGCCGTGTTTGGTGGGTCATCCGCCATGTCGCTTGCCATGCCATTTGCTGGCAAAATTTTAAAATAATACTCCTCGTCCTCTAGCTGTAAAAACACGAGCTCATCCGCGGCGAATAGCCCGTTTTTGAGATTTATCTCATACGTGTAGCAGATATCGGCGTCGGCGCTATCCGCAAACTCGGGCGGCACGATCGTTTTTAGCTCCGCCCCCGCCGCGCAGACGCTAGCGTATCTTAGCAGCATCTGCTTGTAGCTCGCAGGCAGCGCAAAACCGAGCTTCCGCTGCGCCTGCGCAATTCATGCGGGCTCTATATCGCTGCGCCCCGCGGCGTGATATTTTTAGATTTTTGAATAAGCTTTTCTATCATTTTGATCCCATTTTGAGCGAGAAATTTTAACGCCTTAGCACGCCAGACGCGCTGTTTACACAGGCCCGCGGGCGTTTGGCGCGGCTTTAAAATCTAAATTTAAAAGCTCGCGCAGCTTCAAAACCAAAGCGAGCCGTTTAAAATTTCGAGCGGCGCGCGTCTAAATTTTAACCGCAAACGCGCACTCGTAGTGCCTCGGCGATCAAAATTTAGCGCTACTTAGCCAGCGCTATTACTTCGATCTCCACAAGCGCGCCTTTGGGGAGTTTGGCGACCTGCACCGTACTGCGAGCGGGCTTATGCTCGCCGAATGCCGCCGCGTATATCTCGTTTACCGCGGCAAAATCGCCCATATCGGCTAGGAAAATCGTCGTTTTGACGGCATCTTGTAGCGTTGCGCCAGCTTCTTTTAGGATCGCGGCGAGGTTTTGCAAAACCTGCCTGCTCTGCGCTTCCACGCCGCCCGCGACGAACTCGCCGTCGGGCTTAAGCGCGATCTGCCCCGAGGTAAAGATGAACCCGCCCGCCTTGATCGCCTGGGAATACGGTCCGATGGCCTGCGCCGCATCGGGAGTCGAGATGATCTGCATACTAAATCCTTTGTAAAAAATTTCGCCCATTTTATCGCAAAATATTTTAGCATTGCTTTAGACGGCGGAATTTTGCGAGCGGGCGGATAAGATTGCGGGTGCGGCGCAGCCAAAATTTAATGGGGGCTAAATTTCATCTACAATAGTAGAGTGGAATAGTATGCTTGGCGGTGCGGTTAAATTTATCGCACAAATACAGCTAGTAAAATAGCTAAAGACTAGCGCGAGAAGCGAGTTGTAGCGGCAAAACGGCAAAATTTAAAAGAGCTTGACGGGCACGGGGAAACAGCACGTGAAAGTGCGCTAAATTTAACCGCTGCGAGTGGATTTGGTAGTACGTACGGGCGGCACGGCGAAATGATCTATGGAGCGGTATTTTAAAATTTTGTGGGCATAAACATATAAAATTTCATAGCACGGGCACGATAGCATTGTGCACTCGGCAATACGACTACTCTATCGGCGGCGGGCAGACCGCATGAATGCATGGCGATACGACGAAATAGATATGGGTGGTGCGGTGGAATTTAACTGGCGCGAATGGGCGAAATTTCACTGGCGTCGTTACGGCAGTAAATTAAATTCCTTGCGGTAGCAAGATCATCAATGTCTCGACCGGCAAAATCAAACCGCCCATGGTAGTGATACGGGCGGCGGGGCGGTAAAAGCAGCGCCAAAATCGCCACCATCGCAGCAGAAAGAACAGCGCCGTCATAATAAGCCAGTGCGACACCGCGCAACGCAATTAAAATCCTCGCGGTAGCAAGCGCGGCAACGAAGTTGTCGATGTAGCGGAGCAAAATCAGCGATATCGAAATAATAAAATCAAAGACCTCGCGACAAGCGAGGCTTCCGACGCAACGGCAACAGAATCAACATCGCAGCAGCGGGAAATTAGCGTAGTCGTGACAAGATCAGCGCGAAGCTACGATATAATCGACGCCATCGAAGCGAGACTGGCGCGACCCTACAGCAAGATCTGCGCTACTGCGGCAGCAAGATCGGCGTCATTGCGGCAAATCGGCGAGGGCTCATAAAATTTTACGCTAAATTTTATACGAAATCCTGTATAAAATTCTATGATTTTGACTTTAGATTGGCCTGCGATCGGCCCTCAACCAGTCTGCAATCAACTTGCAATCAGTCCGTAAAGTAGCTTTAAAATCGTGGCGGCAACGACTAGCAGAAGCATCTTGCGCACAAATTTCACGTCGCATCTCATCACGAGGCTTGAGCCTGCGAAGCTGCCCGCGATCTGTCCGACCGCCATCACCGCTCCGACGAGCCATAAAATTTGCCCGCCGATGATAAAAACGCCCAAAGAGACGATGTTTGAGGTGAAATTTAAAACTTTCGTGTGTGCGACCGCCTTTTTCATATATAACCCTAAAATTCCCACGAGTGCGAACGTCCAAAACGAGCCCGTACCAGGGCCGAAAAATCCGTCGTAAAACCCTAAAACAAGCCCGAAAATCGCGTAAAAGCTCTTTTTTGACATCTTGGGTTTGGCGGGCGCTTCGCCTAGGTTCGGCGAAAAAATCATATAAAAGAAAAGCGCCAGCAGCAGGATCGGAATGAGATAGTTTAGGAATTTCGCATCGATTAGGAGCAGGACATAAGCGCCGACGAGTCCGCCTACGAACGTAAAAATCACGCCGCGCAAGATCTCCGCCGCATCGACATAGCCCTTGCGGATGAAATTTAAAGCGGCGGTGAAGCTTCCGAAGCTGCCTTGAAATCTATTTGTGGCGATCGCTACATGCGGCGGAACGCCCACGGCAAGCAGCGCAGGCAGCGAGATCAGTCCGCCGCCGCCCGCGATCGAGTCGATAAATCCGCCGAAAAACGCCGCCGCAAAAAGCACCGCGAACTGCCAAAGCTCAAGCTCCATTTTTGTCCTTTTCTCAAATCACACTGGCATGCGCTATGAGCGCCTGCCAGAATTCCGCGCAATTACGATCGCAAAACCGCTCATACACTGCAAAGTGCATACAAGCGCCTGCTAGAAATTCGTGAAATCCAAAAAAATCCACGGAATTTTACCAGATTTTGCCGCACGGCTCCTGCTTAAATTTTATGAAATTTACCGCGCGATTGCCGTTTTAGCTCCATGCAATTTATCGCGTCGCGCACGAGCTGCAAAATTTCATAAAATTTAAGCAGCACAAGGCTGTGGAATTTTACCCAAATTCTACAAGATAGCCCTATAAATTTCGCGCATCTATCCGTGAAATTTGCAGAAATTTATGAAGCGATCTTTTACCAAAATTCTATAAAATTTCGGCGCGCTACACTTAAGGCGCACGGCAAATCCATAAAGCCAGCTCCGCTTATGTGGCAGCACAGCGCAAAATTCCGCCGCGCACCCGCATTGAATCTCCATAAAATTTTATCGCTCGTGTTAAGTAAACTTCCGCCGACTTACTCCGCAGTTTTGTTTAAATTTGCGCCTAATTCGGGTAAAATTTTATCTATCTCGCCGCTCTGTCCGAGGCGGTACAGCGCGAAGTCGTATTTGATGGGATCGCTCGGATTAAAGCGTCTTAAGCTTTGCGTAAGCTGCAAAACCGCCTCAAAATCGTAACTCTTGCGATCGATCAGCCTAAGCTTAAGCGAAACTTTGTGCGTGTGGGTATCGAGCGGGATGAGGAGGCGCGATTTTTCGATCTTTTTGTACAGCCCTAGATCGATGTCGCTGTCGCGCACCGCCCAGCGTAGGAAGAGATTGTAGCGCTTATACGGCGATGTGGGCTTTTGCGAGAAGCCACGCCCGAAAAAAAACTCATACCCCTGGCTGCGGTAGGGATTTAATTTGTAAATTTCGCCGATTAAAAAATTTATCCCATCCTCGATCCGTCCGCTTTTTTGCATACCGCAAAGCACGCTCTCCTCGATGCTAAGGCTGTTTTTAAGCCGCTTTAAAGTTATAAAAATTTCAGCGACGTCGCGCGAGCTTTGAAATCTATACTTTTTGTCCGCAAGCTCCGCTCTCATGCGCTCATCGCTCCCGTCTAAAAGCGAAAAATCAAGCGAGCGAAGAAATTTTAAAATTTGAGCTGCGCTCCCGTAAGCAAACAGCGCGCAAATAAGCGCTACGACGTCGTTTCGATGTCCCTTTGCGACCTGCAGCGGATCGGGTGCACCAAAAAGATCCGCGTCGCAATTTTTCAAATCGGCGTAGTAATCTAAAATTTGCTTTAAGCTTTTCATTTTGCGTAGTAACTCATCGTCGTAGCGCCGAATTTGCGCGATTTAAGCAGCACGAAATCGCCAATTTTAGGCGGTAGCTCAAGCTCGCTCATATGCTCGATCGCGATTAGCAGCTCACACTGCACGGAGCCCAGGCGCGCTATCAGCGCCAACACCCGCTCATAAATCCCACCAAAACCCTGCCTGATCGCAAACGGCGGATCCAGATAGACAAACACTCTGCGCGCGGGATCGGAGACGAAATTTTCACTAGAATTTACGGTATGGCTCTTGCTTGAATTTGCGACAGAGCATTCGCCTAAATCGTTTGCGGCAGCACTTTCGCCTAAACTGCAGGCAAAATTTTCGTGGGAATTAGCGGCGAAATTTTTTCTTGAACCGCGGGTTAAATTTACGCTTGAATGTAAATTTTCTCCGCAGCTCACGTCTAAATTTTCATAGCAGGCGGTGGCGCGGTTTTTGCCTAAATTTTTGCCGCTTAAATTTGGCGAATTTGCGCCCGAGCGTCCGTTCATATTCGCTTGCAACTCATGCAAAATTTCGGGTAGTCGCTCGAAGCAATCGCCCAAAATCGCATTTGCGCCGAGCCCGAAAAGCTCGAAATTTTTCCGCATTATTTTATGCGCGGCAGCGTCCTTTTCGATCGCATAAACGTTTTTTGCGCCGTTGCTTAGCGCCTCAAGCGCCATCGCGCCGCTACCGCCGAAGCACTCGATAAACGCCGCGCCGCGCAACTCCACCCGCCAAGTATCGAAAAACGAGCCCTTTACGATGCTTTTCGTGCTGCGCGTGCTCGAAAGCGCGGGCAGAGCGAGCCTTTTGCCCTTATAGATGCCGCTTGAAATTTGCGTAAAGAGCGTGTCGGCAGGTTTGGAAAATTTAGCCATTTTGCCTTCTTAAAATTTCGATGATTCTTGTCTTAAACTCATCAAATAACGCGCAAATTTCATCTTCCGCACTCGCCGCATCGTATCCGCCAAGATCCACCCGTAGCGAGCTTTGAAAATCCTCTAGCCTAGATAGCAGCGTATGCTTTGAAAACGGCAGCGCCAAATCTCCGTCCTCGCCGATTAAAAAGAGCGGTTTTGCCGAGTTTCGCGGCTCGTCGCTTATCACAAAGTCGCAATCCTGCGCACTTGCAGCATGACTTTTTAAAAACAGTTCCAGCGTCTTTTGTAAAATTTCGCAGTCGCAATCGATAAAAGCTTTCATCAAAGCCCCTTTTTAAATTTTATCATCTTAAACTTCTCGCCAAACTCCGCGCGCAGGTGATTAAACTGCAAAAGCGCGTTCTGATAGCCCTTCTCGCCGCTTTTTTGCATAAAAAGCTCTAAAAGCTGGACCGCGCCGAAGTCCATCAAAGCCGCGATCTGTCTTTTAAAATCCGTCGTCACGGCGCCCGCGTCCTCAAACGCCGCTCGCAAAATTTCAAAATTTACGTCGTAGGTAAGATCGCTCTTGCCGTAAAAATCGCTCAAGTTTTTCACCTCAAAGAAGCTAAAAACCTCGTGGTTTCGGTAAATCCGCAGGCTAAAATCGCCGCTAGCGCCCATCTGTCCGTAATCGAAGGCTATGAAATAAAACCGCTGCGCGCTGGCGCAAATTTCGCGGGCGAAGCGAAAGTATTCGACAGGGATTTCGCCGCGCGAGATGCCGAATCTGCGCGCGAGGGTTAAAATTTCACGTTCTTTTATGGGAGCAAATTTTGCCGCGCCGCTTTCGATAAAAAGCATATTTTCGCCGTCCACCGCCTCGCATTTAAAGGCGTCGAAAAGCTCGTTTGCCACAAAGATCGCATCTTTAAATTTCGCCTCGTGTACGCTTGCAAAGTGCTTTAGCGCGATCTCGTCGCCGAAGCTCGCCGCAAAGCTCGCCCGCTGCAGCTCGCGCAGGCGCTCGTGCGGCTCGATAATCGCAAAGCTAAATTTATCAAGCGCCGCCGTGCCTCCCAGCGTAAAGATCGCTTGCGCTATGTCGCAAAGCAGCCGCCCGTCGTGCGAGCCGATCTCTACGATAGCGATTTTGGCGCTATTTTGCGACTTTTTTGCAGGCGCAGCGTCTAAATTTAGCTCGCTCGCCGCAAGATTTTGCCGCGACCTATTTGAGCTCGGCGCCGCGTCTAAGCTTAACTCTTGCTTCGTGCCAAAATCCGCGCTTAGGCGTAAAATTTCGCGCGCGATGCATATCCCAAAAAAGCTCCCTACGCTCACGGCAGTGTAAAAATCGCCGCTCTTGCCGATTTTAGCGGCATTTGCGTAGTAGCTCTCGTTAAGCCAGCCCTCGAAAAAATCGCTAAATTTCACGCCCGCACTATCTCGTCCAGGCTCTTGCGTAGGCGCACAAAGCCCTCTTTGATCTCCGGTTTTTTGATATTTAGCGCAGGCAAAAATCTAAGGGTGCACTTGCCGGATTTTAGGATCAAAAGTCCGTTTTGCAGGGCTTTGTTAAAGACCTCGCTCAGATTTTTTTCATCGCGCAGCACGAGGCCTTGCATCAGACCGAGCCCCACGCGCTTTTCGATCAGGCTAGGATAGTCTGCGGCGAGCCCGTCTAGTTTTTTGATAAATCTTTTTATAGTCTTACCAAGCTTACCGCTCGCTTTTAAAAACTGAAGCTGCGAAAGCACCGCAAGCGCCGTAGAGGTTGCCAAAAAGTTACCGCCGAAGGTGCTGCCGTGCTCGCCCGGAGCGAAAATGTTTTGCTGCGCCACGCACGCGCCGATCGGCACGCCGCCCGCAAGCCCTTTGGCAAAGGTGATGATGTCGGGGCGGATGTCGTAAATTTGCGACGTCGCGAACTCGCCCGTGCGATATACGCCGCACTGCACCTCGTCGGTGATCAAAAGCAGCTTTTTCTCTTTCAAAACCGCCGCGAGCCTTTGCACGCTCGCCTTATCCAGAGGCTTGATACCTCCCTCGCCCTGGACTAGCTCGATCATCACGGCGACGCTATTTTCATCGATATGCGCGATGATATCGTCGATATCGTCGAAAAATTTAAACCCGGGCATATAGGGAGCAAAAATTTCCGGATGAAATTTCTCCTGCCCCGTAGCTTGCAGCGTCGCTAGCGTGCGACCGTGGAAGGAATTTCGCAGAGTTAGAATTTCAAATTTTTTATTAGGGAAGTTTACGGTGCCGTACTTGCGCGCCATTTTGATCGCCGCTTCGTTCGCCTCCGCGCCAGAGTTACAAAACACGGCGTAACTGCGATACCCCAAAAGCTCGCTAATCTTTTGAGCCAGGGCTTCTTGAGGCAGAATTCTATAGATATTCGAGCCGTGGATGATCTGTGCGGCTTGCGTGCCGATCGCTTCCAGCACGATCTCGTTTGCGTGCCCCAGGCAGTTTACGCCGATGCCCGCGCCGAAATCCACGTAGTCCTTGCCCGCTTCGTCATAGACTATCGAGCCCTCGCCTCTTACCAGCGCTACGTTTACGCGCGCGAAATTATCCATTAAATAGTTCATTGTTTGTACTCCACTTTAGGCAGATGCCAAGATTTGTAATAAGCCACCATGCGAAACGCAATCCCCAAAACCAGCAAAATAATCACCGAAAAGGCGCCGCTAAGCCCCAACCCATCAAGCACGAAATATATCAAACCTACGCCCATACTTATCGTACCGTAAAGCCCGGTGCGCAAAAACCACGGCACTTCGTTCAGCAGCACGTCGCGCAAGATGCCGCCGCCCACGCCGTTGCAAAACGCGATCAGCACCACGCCGAAAACGTTATGATTATAGCTTAGCGCAACCATCGCCCCGACGATCGAAAAGCTTACGACGTCGATCGCATCGGTTAGAATAAATAAAAATTTACCCTCCAAATCGCGGTTTTCGTAAAGTTTGGCAAAAATGGCTACGGCGCTTACCGCGAGCACTATGGTTACGGGCGCATAGTGCGTGAATGAGTAGATCTCGCGGCTTACCAAGGTGTCGCGCATGATCCCGCCGCCAAGCGCCGTCAAAAACGCCGCGATAAAGATCCCAAGCCAATCGCAGCCCTTCTTTACGCCGAATAAAAACCCGCTAAGCGCCGCCGAAGCGATGCCTACGCACTCCGTAAACTCTAAAATACTCATATCACAAACCGCTAAAATCCTTTTAAAAACGCATTTTACAACAACTAAATATAAATTTGGGTAAAGCGCGACGAGCGGGAGAAATTTAGGCGCGGCGGTATAAATTTAAAGCGGCGGGTAAAATTTGAGCGCGGCGAATTAAAATTCTACGAGATAGAATTCTACGAGATAGAATTTCGTATGGCAGAATTTTGCGCGGCAGAATTCTGCAAGGCTAACATACGGCGTCGCGGTCTGGAGCAAATTTTATCTTTAAATTTACGGCATATACGCGCTAGAAATAATTTAGCGCCAACGAAACCGGCTTTATATTTGCAGCTAACGGCGCATAAATTTTGATTTGAAATTGCGCCCTTGTTTTGGCGTCGTGTTTTGCCGCTATAAAATTTTATGAAATTTTACGACGACCTAACCCGCGCGGAATTCTACGTAAAATTTTAAAATTTAGCGGTCGAATTCTGCGTGGAATTTTACGCCGAGCTCCCGCTGCTAGATTATTGCAGTCTTTCTTTTAAAATTTCCCAAATACCGGGCATTGCCAACAGTCCGTTATGCCGCGCATCTGGTATTTCATAAAATAGATCGCCCTCTTTAAGAGACCCCGCAAGATCGCGGCAGTGCTGCACGGGTATCAGCTCATCTGCGGCTCCGTGGATGAGCGTGATCTGCGTGCCGCGTGCCGCTTGCAAAAATTCCGCGGTCGGAATCTTGTAGCGGATCAAAAATTTCGGCACGAAGGGGATCTTTTCGTGCGCGAGCCGCTCGAAGCTGAAATATGGCGCGAGCAAAATCAGTCGCGCCGCATCCCACTTCGCAGCCTGCTGCGCCGCGATGCCGCTTCCGATCGAGTAGCCGATCATCGCGAGCTTACTTGGCGAATGCTGCGCTAAAACGTAGCGGCTCATCGCATCGGCGCTCGCCAAAAGCTGCTGCTGCGATGAAATTTTGCCGTCCGATTTACCGTAGCCCGGATAATCGAAAATATAAAAATCGTATCCCAAAGCCGCAAAATCCGCGCCGTATGCGCCCCAGCCGCTCACGTCGCCGAAGTTACCGTGAAAGAACAAAATCGCGCCTTTAGGCTCTGCCGCGCTAAATTTCAGCCCGTTTATCGCCCCACCCTCAAACAGGATATTGATCTCTTGAAATTTTATCGCAGCAGCGTTTGCGTTATTGCCCGCAGCGCCTCCGTTTTCTTTTACGGCACCAATCGCCGAAGCGTCTTCGTCCGCGCCGCTCCCTGGCGCATTCACAAGTCCAATGAATTCGGAATTTTCAAAGCTAAATTTGAAGTTTTTATCCAGCGGCTCGCCCAAAAATATCAGCCGCTCCTGAAAGATATAAAGTCCCGCCGCGATCGCCGCATAAAGGCATGCCGCGATAACGCATAGCCTAAATAAAACCCTCATCGCCGTCCTTTAAAATTTAAAGCCGAGACGCAAAAACGCGCGGCGGCACGCGAAATTCCGTCTCGCCGCTAAACTTTAAACTCGCTCAAAAACCACTGAAATGCTAGGATCAGCCCCGGCGCGCGCACGATCTTTTCGTCGAACATAAACTCTCGCGCCTTGGCTGCAGGCAGATAGAAAAGCTCGATATTCTCGCCATCCACGCCGCCGCCGGCTCCTAGCTTCATAGATTCGTCGATACGCGCGAAGTATAAAATTTGACGGTTCGCCGCAAAGCCCAGGGCGCTGTAGTAGCTCGTGATAAATTTCAGATCTTTCACGGCATAGCCTGTCTCTTCGAGCACCTCTTCGATCGCCGTTTGCTCCTCGCTGATGCCCTTGTCCAAAATGCCCGCGCAAAGCTCGTAGGTGTAGCCCTTCTCAGGCGAGTTGATTAAGCCCTCCTCTTGATAAAACCACACGCTGGGGCGAAACTGCTTGACGAGCAAAAGCGCGTCGCGCTGCGTATGATAAAGCAAAATCGAGACGCTATCGTGCACCTTGACGCAGTCCCACGCGCGCGCTACGCCGTCCATTTCGAAATTTAAGCGAAAGGGTTTAACGAAATTCGAGCTTTTAAGCTCGGAAATTTTAAAATTTTTTATAGTAGTATCCATGTCGCAAGTCCTAAAAAGCTAAAAAATCCCACTATGTCCGTTACCGTGGTAAGCAGCACGGAGCTACCGACGGCGGGGTCGATATTTAATTTTTTAAGTGTGATCGGAATGACGGCGCCAAAAAGCCCCGCAAGCGTTAAATTTAGCACCATCGACATCGCAATTACTAGCCCCAAAAGCTTAATGCCGAACCAAAAATACGCCACAAACCCCATTAGCGTGGCAAAAATGAGGCCGTTTATGAAAGCGATCGTGATCTCGCGAAAGAGAACCTGTTTTTTGTCTTTAAACGCTATCTCGCCCAAGGCTAGGCGGCGCACGGTTACGGTAAGCGCCTGCGTGCCGGTGTTGCCGCCCATGGAAGCAACTATTGGCATAAGCACGGCGAGTGCGACCAGCTTTTCGATAGTGGCGTCAAAAAGCCCGATGATCGTGGAGCTTACGATCGCCGTGCATAAATTTACCGCCAACCACAAGGCGCGCGCGCGACCCGCTTTAAAGATCGTCGTCTCATCATCCTCCGCTTCGTCATCGACGCCCGCGAGGTTGTAAATTTGCTCGGTGGCGCGCTCTTGGATGAGATCGTGGATATCATCGGCGGTAATCCGCCCGATGAGCACGCCGTTAGCATCGACAACAGGGATGACGTTAAGGTCAAATTCCTCAAAGTCCTTGATTACGTCGTCGATCTTGTCGGTATCGGTGGCGAAGTGAATTTTGTTTTCGGCGCCGAATTTTTGTGAAATTTCTTCCAGAGTGAGCGAAAAATCGTATAAAATCAGATCGGACGTCGAAAAGCTCGTAAGCAGATGGCCTTTTTTATCGAGCACGAAGAGCTGAAAGACGTTCTCGATCTCGTCCTTTTCGCGCATAACGCGCAGCATCTCGACCGCCTGCCCCAGGGTCTGATCTTGCCTCGCGCTAAAGACCTCGGTCTGCATATACGCGCC
>CAUQNJ010000047.1:0-12195 GCA_963519515.1 uncultured Campylobacter sp.
CGAAATTTCACAATTAAATTTTACGTGGAATTTCACAGGGTATAATTTCAAAAATGCTATGCAAGGAGGCGGGCTATGGCAAGGGTTTTGATCGTCGAGGACGAGGGAATGCTGCTAGATATGATGTGCGCCTACATGCGCGGCGCGGGGCACGAGGTAAGCGGCAGTAAAAGCTACGACGAGGCGCTCTCTTTAGCGTACGAAAAGAGCTTCGATCTGTGGATCTTCGACGTCAAAATCATCGGCGGCAACGGCTTTGCGCTGCTTCGCGAGCTGCGCGAGGCGAGGCGCGGAGCACCGTGCATTTTCACGACGTCGCTAAATACTCTGCAAGACGTCGAAAGCGGCTTTAGAAGCGGCTGCGACGACTACCTCAAAAAGCCCTTCGAGCTAAAAGAGCTGGCTCTGCGCGCGGATAATCTACTAAAGCGCACCTTCGTCCACAACGTCGCCGGACGCGAAAATATCGGCGGAGGTTTTAGCTTCGATATGGCTCAGCACGCGCTTTATCGCGACGGAAGAGCCGTGCCGATGCCGCAAAAGCAGGCGCGGCTTCTTGCTCTGCTTCTGAAAAACCGCGATAAATTCCTTAGTAAGGATGAAATTTTCGCTGCGCTGTGGGACTACGACGAGAGTCCGAGCGAGCTTAGCCTGCGCGTTTATATCGTGGAGCTGCGAAAAATTTTGGGCAAGGATCGCATCATAAACGCTTCCAAGCTCGGCTACAAATATCTCTAGGAGTGCACCGTGTCCAAAATGCGTCAAATTCTACCGATTTTTTTGCTCTACACGCTTACTAGCGTCCTGTTTTTGGCGCTGGTAAGCAGCGTATTTTACGAGCGGGAGAAGTTTTTTATCGCGGATCGCGATGCCTTTGCGATCAGAGATTTCAAGCACGGCTTAGAGGCTAAGCTTGCGCGCGGCGGGCGCCTAAACGAGGGCGATTTCGACGCCATGCAGGCATACGCGGCGGATCTGAATAGCAGCGATGAGATCGCGCGGGATTTCGAGCCGAAGGATGACGCGCCGCGCGTGTATATGGAGGGGCCTAACAGGATCGAGCAGTTTAATCTCACTGCCAAGGACGGCACGGAGTATTACGTGGCGATCAAAACGGAGGCGCTTGAGGGCAAGCTAGCGGCGCTAAAGCTTAAAATTTTAGCCGCGAGCGCGCTTGTTTTGGCGCTTATTTTGCTGATCGCGTATTTTATCATCCGCCTTTCGCTGCGCCCGCTTTACGAAAAGATCGAGTTTTTAAACGGCTTCATCCGCGACACGACGCACGAGATAAAAACCCCGCTTAGCGTGATTTTGATGAGTATCGAGCTTTTCGATACCGATGCGAAAAAATATCTGGGCAATATCAAGGCGGGCGCAAACACGATAAACGCGCTGTTTGAAGACCTAACCGCGCTAAGCTTAAACAAAAGCGGCAGCGGGCGAGAGGTAAATTTAGGCGAGCTGCTGCAAAGTCGTATCGAGTATTTCGGCGTCTCTGCGGAGCAAAAGTGCATAAGCTTGAGCACCGATCTGCGCCCGGTAACCTTTTGCGCGGATGAGTTTAAGCTGCGAAAAATCATCGACAATCTGCTTGGCAATGCGATAAAATATTGTGATGAGCTCGGCTGCGTCGAGGTAAGCCTGCGCGAGCATTCGCTTCGCATAAAAAACAGCGGCGCGGGCATCGCGCGGCAAAATCTGCCGCATATTTTCGAGCTTTACACCCGCTTTGACGAGCGCAACGGCGGCTTTGGCATCGGGCTTTTTATCGTGAAAAAATACTGCGACGAGCTCGGGCTTAAAATTTCGTGCGATAGCAATGAGGATTGGACGGAATTTGAGGTGAAATTTTAACTTTACCCAAATGAAATTCTGCGCGAACGAAATTTTAGCGGGCGGGCTTATTAGGCTTAACCGCGCGGGTTTAAATTTAGCTAGCGATTCAGTTCGTAAAAATTTGCACTAGGTTATAATTTGACGGCGGAATTTACGCATGCAATCCGGTCGCACCCACAAAATTTCGCCCGCCGGCTTGCAGAATACAAAGCGAAAATTCTACGGAATTTCGTGAAATTTTATTTGGACGCGGACAAGATCGCGGCGGCTAGGGATAAAATTTGCAGCAGCTTAGATAAAATCGCGCGCGACAATCGGCAAAATTCCGTAAAAATTTCGCGGTGCGCGTTAAGTTTGTCCTTGCTCTGTTATCTCATACACGCCGTATTCATAGCCCGCACAAAAGGCGGCGTCGCTTTGGGTTTTGATACTCGAACGGAAGCTATCCCGCCTCTCATTCTTGCCGCTCCAAGCCTTGCTTCGCCGTGATACATACCTAGCTTATCTTTCGTCCACGCAAAGCCCGCGTGCCCGTGCTTGTTGATCGAGATGATGCCGCCGAGTCCTTTGTCTATCCCGGTATTATGCGGGTGCTTTTGTAAGATATTGCGACAGGCTACGCTTAAATCAATGCTGTGGCTGTCCGTGTTTAGCCCGGATCACGAATATCTTGCCACGATTTGCCTTTGCCCTAAAATTTGCACGATCTCATCTAAGCTTAAAATTTTGCCGTGCGAGTCAAAGCCTACGTTTAGTATGCGCCCCTCTAGGCTGGAAGCGCGGTCGTGCAAGTGTCCGTGAAGCATAAAAGAGCCTCGCGAGGCGTGGTTGTGCTCCTCTACGGGATAGTGAAACATACAGATGCTCATACCCGCTTTGCCGTCCTTTATCGCACCCGCGCCGCCGTCAAAATTTAGCTCCTTGTAGTGCAGGATATCGCTAAAGATGGGATTTCCGTCCTCTTTTAGTTCGCGTAGCAGCGCTTCTTTATTTTGGCTAATGAGCGTATCGTGGTTGCCTAAAATCAGCACATGCGAGCCGTTTAGCCTACGCGCGACGCTTTTTAGATCCTTTAATTTATTACAAAATGCAAAATCGCCCAGATCATAAACCGTATCTTCGGGCCCCACTACGGCATTCCAGAGCTCTATTAGCTTTTCGTTCATCTCGCTTACGTCGTTAAAAGCCCTAAATTTAGGGCAGTATTTCATAATATTGGCGTGATAAAAATGCAAATCGGAGGTAAAAAATATCATCATTTTCCTTTAAGCTTTAATCGCTGCATCAAATTTACGCTTTACGTAAATTTGCGCGGCGCCAAATATTCGCACGATAATCGTTAAACTTTTTCTAAAAATTCTTTTATAAAGCCTAGCTTGCCCTGCTCGTCAAGGGATTTGAATTCTCGCTCGTTTGCTTTGATATGATCGATCAAGGGGTGAAATTCCTCATCAAGCTTGGTTTTATCCAGTTTGCCGGAAAGCGCCTCGTTTTTACTGCGAGCGAAAAATTTATTCACGAGATAATAAGGCGTTTTCATCTTAAAGCAAAAGTCATTCTGGCTCGGGATATACACCATAAAGCCCTCAAATTTCGCCTCTTTGACTATATTTTTAAGCTCCAAAAAGCTCGTTTTTAGATACTGCTCGCCCTCTTTATAAAAAGGTCTTTTTAGCGCTGCGGCAGTGCTTGCGGCGATTTTATCCAGCTCAAATTCGCTCTCTTGCGCGCCGGTTTTAGCGTCGATAAGTCCGATAAAGGTCTCGCCTAGCTCCTCTTCTACGATGTGCGGGTCGCTCTCGTCGGTGATCTCAAATAAAAAAGTTTTATTCGGATAGCGTTTGAAAATCTCTTCAAATTTACAGCAGTGTTCGCGCGTCATCTGTGCAAATCTACTATCGGTCGATCCCGTCGTGGAGTAGATGACGCGGCGGTTAAAGCTCGCGCCGCTTTCGCCGATATCTACGTAGGTGCAACACCCCAAAAAGCCGTTTACCTTTCGCACGGCAAGCACGGGCGTATCGTCCGTGATATCGATAGGATAAAGGCTTTTGCGCGAGGTAAATTCCGAGTAGTTATAGACCTTTTTAAACGGACGCACGATGATATTTAGGTCATCGTCCATTATGAGCCCGCGCATCTCAAGTAGCGCCTTATCCCAATCGGCTTTGAAAAAGACGCGTTTTGAGTATTTGTAGGTGCGAAGCTCGGGATAAAGCTCGCTTTGACGCGCACTCCAGAGCCTTTTATCCTGCGTGGCGGCGATATATTTTTTCGTTACGTAGGTGTTTTGCGCCGCATCAAAGGGCAGATCGCGCCTGTTTAGAGCCGCCGCGTCTTTAATCTTTTTCGCTACGCTTTCGCTCATAGGATTAACGGGCGGGATCAAAATTTCGCCCTCTATTTTGTTGTTTGCGACCTTGATAAACATTGCTATCACCGTATCTTCATCGACGCCGTGCTCGGAGGCGAAGAAATTTTGCATTCTAAAGCATTCAAAAATAAATCCATTCTGGGCGGCTTGCTCTTTTAGGCTTAGCAGCTCTTTGGTGCGCGCACTCACGTTGCTAAGCACGATAAGAACGTCTTTGGTTTTATTTTCTAGGGCAAATTTATACGCCTGCTTTATCTCGCGGGCGACCTTGCGCTTCGAGTCCTCCAAAAGCTTCGGCGACCAAGTATAAATCCCCGCCTCATCGGTTAAGAACATATCGTTTTCCAGATGATAAATTTGCGCCTGCGGATATTCGTTTTTAAATTCTTTAATTTTCTCTTTTGCGAAAGTCGTTTTACCAGAGCCCGCGTGTCCGCGAACGACTATAAATTTTCTCATTTTACCGCCTTGATTTTATGTGGCGATATTCTACCTGAAATTTGAGCGCTTTGGTATCAAGAAATATGGATTTCGGTAAAATTCAATTTACAGAGCCGATTTTTGCCGCTTAGCTCGCGCAGTTTTGAGGCACGAATTAGACGGCGCGGCGCCCGTATCTGTGCGAGCTCGCTACCAATGCGCGCTTTCGGGCACGAAATTGAGCGAGGATAAAATTTGCAGTGGAGTCACCGGGCGGTTTAAATTTTGAATCTCAAAGCTCAAATTTACAGAAGGATCAAATTTGATCTCTTTATGGGCTTATCGAAGCATAAAATTTATTATTTTGACTAATTTGAATATCAGAAAAAAAGATAGCGATAAATGTGGTTTAAAATTTTAAATAAATAGAAATTTGAGCTTTGCCGAGGTGTTGAAATTAAAATTTGACCAAATCTGCCTTGCCGAAGCGCTTGATCGATGAAAGCGCCAAATTTGATAGACGTACGATAAAAAGCGTATTTATCCTCGCTATTTGATTTAAATTTAGCCCCGCAAAGGGGCTAAATTTACGTTTATTTCTCCCCTAGCGGCCAATAGACGATCGGTTTGTCTCCGAGCCTTGCTTCGCCGTGATACATACCGAGCTTGTCTTTAGTCCATGCAAAGCCCGTGTGTCCGTGCTTGTCTATCGAGATGATGCCGCCGCTACCACCGAGAGCTTTGACCTGAGCTACCGCTTCTTCGGCGACCTTTTGCACGTCTTGCGTTTTATATTTATAAAGAGCCGAGACCTCGTGCGCGGCGTTTACGCGCATGTAGATGTCGCCCGTGCCGGTGCAAGAAACCGCCACCGAGTCGTTGTCGGCGTAGGTTCCGGAGCCTATTATCGGGCTATCGCCGATGCGGCCGGTCATTTTGTTCGTCATGCCACCCGTGCTGGTCGCTGCGGCTAGGTTGCCGTTTTTATCCAGCGCGATCGCGCCCACGGTGCCGAGATACGGGCGCTCGTGCAAATTTAGCGAGGTCTTTTTTGCCTTTTCGCTATCAAGTAGCAGCTTTTGTTTCTCTTTAGCCTTTTGCAGCGCGTCGTATCTAAACTGCGTGAAAAAATACTTCTGATCGACCATCTCTAGGCCGTTTTCTTTAGCGAGCTTGTCGGCTCCCTCGCCGGCGACTAGCGTATGCCACGTCTTATCCATCACGAGCCTGGCGCCTAGGATAGGGTTTTTGATATGCCGCGCCATCGCGACTGCGCCCGCTTTTTTGGTCGAGCCATCCATTATCGAGGCGTCAAGCTCGTTAAATCCGTCGGCTGTAAATACCGCGCCCTTGCCCGCGTTGAAATTCGGATCGTCCTCAAGCACCATAATGGCCGCCGTTACGGCATCCATCGCGGTGCCGCCCCGTTCAAGCACGGCTTGACCCGCTAAAAGCGCCTTTTTCATCGGTTCCTCGCGGATTTTAAATTCCTCTTTGGTTAGATCAAGCCCGCTGGTACCGCCGTGAATGACGATGACTGGAGAAAATTTCTCCTGCGCATTCGCAGCCGTTAGCCCGAGCAGGGCCAAACTCGCCGCCATAAAAACGGCCTTTGAGAGTGAAAAGTGCTTCATATCTCATCCTTTCGAAAAAATTGCAGAATTTTTAGAAAATGATATAACTTTGCGCTTTTCGTTTTGCTTAATTTGGGGCGAGCGAGCGAGTAGGGCTTGGTGAGCGGGGCGGGCAAATTAGTCTGGCGAGTAAGGGAGGGCGGGTAGTTCGGGCGGTTAAATTTCGCTAAAAATGGATGGTGCGCCCCTTTGCCCGTGTTTTTCTAAACGGCGATCGCTCAAATTTATTTCGCAAAAAGTAGTCGCCCGCGAGCTGTCTATCCTCGCTCATCGATCTGTGCCGCCGCTCTTAGTCCATTATCTTGCATGCCGTAAAATTTAGCCGCCGAAAGATCGCGATGAGGTTAAAATTTAAGATGAGGTTTAAATTTGAAAAGAAAGAAGGGCGAAAGCTCGGGTAAGTTTTAAAATTTAACCCGCGCTTCGCCCATATAAGCTTAATCTAAAATCTTACTTCCAAATCGACGTAGAAATTTCGTCCAGCACCCACCACCACAGTCTCGCGCGTGCGGTTTGCGTTGATGTAGTGTCTGTCGAAAATATTATTTACGCCAAAGCTTACGTCCGCGCCGTCAAGGGCCGGAATAACGCCGTTTTTGATCTTGTAGCTTCCTCTAAAATTAGCGATCGTAAAGGACTTATCAACATAAAAATACTCCCTCCCGCGTACAAAATATGAAGCGGGTTTGGAGTGAGGTTTGAAATAATGGCTCACCTGAAATCCTAGACTCAAATCTTGCAGCGGCGAATAATCTATGTTCGCGCTTAGCTTTTTGGCGTGGTTGTTTATGTTTTCATGCGTCTTTTTATTGTAAATTCTAAGTCGCTCGAAGCTTGCGCCGAAATCAAAGTCCTGCGTTTGGTAGTTTGAGCTTAGCTCAAAACCATGCCTTTTGGCTTGATCGATATTTTGATACTGCCCGTATTGTTGCGAAAAGCCGCCCGGAGGCACGCCCAGATGCGGAAGAGCCTTTATGCCGATCATATCTTCGATCTTGCCGTTAAAATAGATAAATTTCATATCGAAGTGATCGTCCGTAAAAATTTCATCCTGTTTAAAGCTAAATCCGACCTCGTACTCTTTCACGGTCTCGGGCTTTAGATCGGGATTTGGGATGTAATAATAATGTATGTTCATCGGCCCTGCTTGCGATGTTTCGTGCGGAGTAGGCGCGCGGAAACTCTCGCTGTATCCCGCTAAAAGCGTAAATTTATCAAAGAGCGTATAGGCAATCGCCGCGCGCGGAGAAAATCTGGAATCTTTAAATTTAGCCGATCTGCCTTTGATGTCGCGATCGAATCTATCGTATCTACCGCCTAAGGTAAGCTCCAAATCATCGTGCAAGCGGATCAGATCCTGCGCGAAAAGCCCGTAACTATTGTATTCATTCGGAAAGGAGGCAAAATCCGATAGCACGCCGTTTAGGATATAGGTCGCATCCTCTTGCCGCTTTTCGTAATCGCCACCAAAAGCAAAGCTGTGGTTTAAAAAGCCCGTATCAAATTCCGAGATATTTTTGATCTCCAGCCCCTTGCGATCATCTTTATTGGCGTAATCTAGCGTGCCCGTAGGTTGTTGATCTTTATAGCCGCGTTTGTACTCGGCTCTGCTTTTATAGGCCTTAAAAGACATATCCACTAGCGGGCTTTGCGGCGTGAAATTCCAATCAAAAACATAATCTCTCTGGCTTAAATTTCCGTGCACGAAGAGATCCTCCTCGTTTTTCCATAGCGTTTGCCAGACGGTGTGTAAATTTTCGTCGTAATCAAAGGCGCTGAAGCTTATGCGGTGATCGTCTAAATTTGCGCCGATCTTAAAAAATCCGGTATCGATATGCTCGTTATTAAAGGTCTTGTCGTAGCCCTCGCCGTAGTGCGTACCGCCGTCTGCGAGCTTGATATTGCCGTAGCTTGCGCGCTTGCCGTAGAGTAAAACGTCGATCGGAATTTCCTCGCCCTTGCCGTAAACCGCGCCACGCGTGCTATGCATATTGTTTGATTCGAGCCTCTGCCCTAGCATCAAGCCTGCGCTTTTACCATCGCTTAGATAATCGCTCGCGCTTTTGGTTTGCATATTTACGATACCGCCGATCGCGCCCGAGCCGTGAAGTACGGACGAGGCGCCCTTTATAACCTCGACGCGCTTTAGGATGTCGCTATCGGTGCGGAAGGATGAGATCATATTGGAGTAAATTCCCACGCTCCTGCGCACGCCGTCTTGTTTGATGATGACGCGCTCGTCGCTTTGATATCCGAATCCGCGGATCTGAAACTGCCTGCCGATCTGTCGCCCCATATCCATGCTGCCGTCAACGCCCGGTATCTGCATAATCGAATCGATCACGTTGGTTTTGGCTTTCATATCCTTGGGGGTTAAAATTCCGGCCGAGCCCGCGTATTTTAGGTTATCGACCGCGCTTACCGTCGCTTGCACGACGATTTGACCTAAATCCTGCGACTTTGTGGCGTTGTTTTCGGCCGCATTTGCTCCGCCTATCGCGCCTATCGCAAGCGGCACCAATAAAATTCGCTTTTTCATGCTCCGACCTTTAAAATAAAATTGAAATACATTATTATATATCCGCATACTTAAATAAGGTTGAAATTTAATTTCAAAACCATTTGAAATTTGTTTTTATTGGAGGCAAGTATTGTGCTATGTCTGAGCCGTTTCCGCGTTTTGGCTACGTCATGCCTGCACTCTATTTGCGCCGTTTCTGCGCCTGGGCTCTGCTTCGCTTGCACCTGTTTTTATCGCGTTTCGTCTGACTGCCTCTGCGCTTTAGCTTCTCGTTGCGATTTGTTTGCGCCGAAATCGAGCGACTAAATTCGGCACCTCTATCGCAGCAAAGAGTCTAAATTTAAACGCTCGCGATTCGTTTGCGTCTAAATTTAGCGGTCGCCAGCGCGATTTTAAAATTTAGCTTTTCGCAAATTTAGATCGGAATTTATTTGCTTTTTATTTTACAAAGGATAAAATCGCGCCTAAGAGATCGGTCGATCTAGATTATTTCAGGATCTTTTCATGAATAACGTTAAATGGTACATCATCGCAGGCGCCGTGCTAGGCGTGCTGGGTGCGACGCTGGTGCATTTCGGAAACCCGGGCAATATGGGCGTTTGCGTCGCTTGCTTTTTGCGCGACACCACCGGCGCGCTGGGCTTTCACCGAGCTAGCGCGGTACAATACATCCGCCCGGAGATCATAGGGCTCGTGTTCGGCGGCTTTTTGGCAAGCGTGCTTTGGACGCGCGAGTTCGCGCCGGTTACCGGCAGCTCGCCGTTTGCAAAATTTTTCCTAGGGATTTTCGCGATGATAGGCTGCCTTGTGTTTTTGGGATGTCCGTGGCGCGCGTTTTTACGCCTAGGCGGCGGCGATCTGACCGCGCTAGCCGGATTAGCGGGTCTAATCTGCGGCGTACTCATTGGGTTTTTGCTCAAAAAGCGCGGCTATGAGGCGAGTAAAGAGGCAAGGCTTAGCGGCGCGATCGGAATTTTGCCCGTGCTGCTGGGCGCTGCGCTGCTTGCGGCCTTGGTTTTCGGACTCAAAACGGGCGAGGGCGGCGCGCTTTTTATCTCCGCTAAAGGCCCCGGCGCGCAACACGCTGCGGTAGGCATCTCGCTGGCTGCGGGCATTATCGTGGGCGCGGTGATGCACAGAAGCAAATTTTGCAGCGTCGGCGCGTTCGGTAAAATTTTCCGCGGCGATTTCTCGATGTTTTGGGGCGTGTTAAGCGTCATCGCGTTTGCAAGCATCGCAAATATCGTGTTTGGACAATACAAGCTCGGCTTCGAAGGCCAGCCTATCGCTCATAACGATTTCGTTTGGAATTTCTTGGGTATGGTGCTCGCAGGACTTTGCTTCAGCCTAAGCGAGGGCTGCCCCGGTAAGCATCTGGTGCAGGCCGGTACGGGAAATTTAAGTTCGGGCATATTTGTTATCGGAATGGCGGCGGGCGCTGCGGTCGCGCACAATTTCTTGCTCGCAAGCTCGGCTAAAGGCATCACCGAGTTCGCTCCTTACGCGGTCGCGATTGGTTTTGTTTTTGCGCTTTACGTGGGGATTTTTCAAAGACGCGTCGGCTAGCGCGAGCGCTCGGCTCGGCGTAAGGGCATCACGCTGCTGGCATATAAAGCACCAAGCCGCGACGGGTGCCGGGTTTCAGAGCTCGCTCGTCGCGCACTTGCGCTGCTAGGCACTAGGGCGGTGCATTTAAAATTTTAAGCTTTGCGAAATTTTATCTGCTCGCCCGCTGGGTGTCGGCAGATCCCTGCCGCGCCTACAATTGAAGTCCTTAAATTTTATCGTTAGCGTTTTAGCGGCGGGCAGGTTAAATTTAGCCGTATGCCGCCGCGTAAAGTAAAATTTAAAAACAAATAGCGATGGCTAAAAGTCGCTAAGCTGCGCTGCGGCACGGTAAAATTTAAAGGGCTTGCCGTGCAAATCGAGCTTTATAAAATAGACGCGGGCGCGCGGCGGTAAATTTTAGCGCCGACTTCTCGTAAGCTGCGCTAAATTTAGCGAAATTTATCTCTTGATATCGCGTCGGATCTGAAATTTTAAGCTTCGCGAAATTCTATTCGTCCATGCGCTTGGCGTAAGCAAGGTCTTTTGCCGTCGAATTTTGCTTTAGAATTTTGGCTTTGCTAGGATAAAATTTACCGCGGCTTCGATCTGTTTTTTTAAATGCGCCGCTACGCGCGCTCTTTAAACTCTCCGCATTCAAATACGATGTCGCAGATCTGCACGGGCGAAATGGCGAAGCCCAGCTGCTCCAGAGAGATGTCTAGCGGAAATCTCCTATCGCCGCGCAGATAGCTTTCAAGCAGCCCCGCTATCTCGTTAAATTTGCGCTCGCTCGCCAGGATGCTGACGCAGTTTTTCGTCACGACCGCTTCGGATCGCTCGCCGCGAGCAAATTTAAGCCTCATGCCGCGAGCGCATTTAAGCCGTCCGTCGCCGCTTTGTTTGAGCTCAAATTCTCGCTCGGCAAATAGCACGCAAAACCGCTCGATGCGGCTTTCATCTATCGTTATGCATAAAATATCTTTGTAAAGGTTTATCTCTATCATTTTGCCGCCCATCTTAAATTTAAATCGCAAATTTAAAGCCGCCGCCCGCGCAGCAGGCTGTCCACTGGCGCAAAATACGTCGCCACGTTCACTTGTCGCTACCAAAATCGCTCACAAATACACAGCATCTAAAAGTCGTCGCGCTCGAAATCTCGCACCAGATTTAGCGCCTCGTCGTTCGCCGCCATTTTATCCCACCGCTTTATAAAATTTTAAAAATTCTAGCAAAAGCATACTAAAATTTTAAAAATTTTAGTCGTCCGGTCGAGTTTAAATTTAGCCAAGGAGTAAGCGGCGGCGTTTATCGGCAAAAAGATATGAAGCGAGCATTTTAAGAGTGATCACGACTCGCGGCGGCGGCGAGCGAAGTGCGTATTATTCGCTGATCCGTGATATGAAGCAGTTTGAGAGGCGGGCGTATCTGACGGATAAGAGCGCCGCGGACGCTAGATGGCGAAATACAAAGCGCTCGCGACGACGGGCACTATATGATGATGGAGGCGCGCATGATGGCATCCTCACGGTTTCGGCGAAGGACTGCGCGTGTATGACGCACGGGGCGGCTGAAGGTCGGCGAGCCGTATAAATAGGGCAAAATTTACGGCGGTGAGGCGTAAATTTAGCAATAAAATTTTATCGTCGTGTTAAATTTCATCTGCACCTTGATTTGCGCTTTTGCCTGCGTAGAATTTATGCTAAATGCTCCTATATTACCGCTTGATTATTTTTAAATTTTATCGTTAGATTCCGCGCTCAAGCGGTTCGAAATTTAGATTTTACCTGGATTGAGCTATAATCGCGCATTAAATTTAACCTTGGATAAAGATTTGAAAATAGCGTTTTTTGACTCGGGTATCG
>CAUQNJ010000048.1:0-11379 GCA_963519515.1 uncultured Campylobacter sp.
GCGCGCGCCCGACGCTGCTCATCGCCACGCCGCTAACGATCGCGGGCGAAAAGCTCGCGCGTCTCGTGGGGCGGCTGGAGTGCGAGACGTGGAGCTTGCCGCTACCCCGCCTTGTGGAGTTTGCACAGGATTTGGAGTTTGACTCGCCCGCGGTTCGGGCGTATCTGCGCCAGGAGCTCGGTAAATTTGAGCTCGCGCGCCTCGGTTCGCTCGTGCTTGGTTGCACGCATTTTAACTATTTCAAGGACGTTTTGCGTGAAATTTTACCTCCGCACGTGCGCATCATCGACGGCATAGACGGCACACTAAACCGCCTGGCAAGCGAGCTGGGCGAAGGGCTAAAGCTTGCGCGCGGCGAGAATTTGCCCTCGCAAGCGGCTAAATTTAACGCTGACGGCGGCGTAAAATTTGATACGAATCCATCAGTGCAAGCCGACAAATTCGACGCGGAAGGACGAAGCGCGGGCGGCAGACAGAGCGTAAAAGGCAAGAGCAAGCGGGGCGAGGAGAGCAATGAAAGCTCTCGCAGCGAGCAGGGCGCAGAAGGGTGCGACGAAAGCTATGTCGGCAAAAATAATGCAGAAGAGTGCGGCAAGAGCGGCGGAGGGTCGGTAGGCGATGCGCACGACGTAGAGCAGTGCGGCGAAGACAAACGCCGCATGTCGCCGCGCGCCGTAGATGCGAATTCGCAGCTCAAGCTTTATTCTAGAGACGGCGCGGATTTGTCCTTGGAATTTGAGCCGAGAGGCGAAGGAGCAGGCATTTCGCGTGTGAATTATCCGAACGGCAACAGCGTGGAGTATTTTTACTCGGGCAGGGCGCTAGATGCGGCGCAGCTGCGCAAGGTGGAACTGTTTTTAAAACGGCTTGATGCGATGCGAGCAATCGACTAGGCTACGCGCCCGTGCGCCGCAGCGTGGATTGAAATTTTATCACATCGCGGATCGCACCACGCAAATTAAAATTCTAGCGCATCACAGATCGTGCCGTGAAAGTTAAAATTTTGATACGCTATAAATCGCAGCGCAGACTCAAAATTTCGCCGTTTCGTAAATCGCGCCGCATAGGCTAAAATTTCGCCGTGCGAAAATTTAACTCGGCTCGGCGATTTAGAAGCGGCTTCGCAACGGCGTGCGAGCAATGGTGCCTCGCTATCACCCGGCGCGCTAAAATTAAAATTTGACGGGGCAAGACGCCGTCATTGCTACTCCTTTAAATTATATAGCGTAAACCGAGATTGCCGTATGTGAGGAGATACCTCGCCGCACGAATTATCGCCGCAGATTTGAAATTTTAAATTTAGACTAGAGCGCGGATAAAGTGCGCGCGCGAGGTTAAAATTTAGCACGCCGCGCAAACCGCCGCCGAGTGAAATTTAGACTAGCCGCGCGGCGTAAATTTTAAAATGATTAAATTTCAAGGTGCCGCGAAGCCCGTAAGTCTTTTCTGTGATAGCCAAGCTCGCAGGCTTTGGAAATTTAAAATTCGAAATTCTAAAATCTGTAAAGCAAGATTTCACGCCGTATCGTTTCGCGGGCGAGATTTATACTGCAAAATTCAGCGCCGCGCAGAGTCTAATTTACCCTGCACCGAAAGCGCAGAGTAAATTAAAATGTATTAATAGGGGAATAATTTATTGCAATTTTAATCTAATTAATCTTTCAGCCCCCTCTCGGCTCTTTGCCTTTTTACGATTGCTGAACCGAGCATTTTCTCTTGATCGGCATAAAATTCTACGATTTCCTTAGCATTCAAGCAATTTTTATAAGAGTTGCTTCCGTCTTTAAGGGTATTGAAATCACACTTTGCCAAAACCTCTTTGGCTTCGTCAAGATGAGCGTCGTAATACTCCTTGGTCTTTACCTCGGTATCATCGCCGCAACCAACTAAAAAAGCAGCTAACACCCCCCCAGAGGAACATTTTGGGATTTTTCATTTCATTCTCCTTATTTGAAATTTATCGGTATTTTACTATCCGTTTACTTTAAAAATTTTAAATTGCAGGCGCACGCGCCGTTTTAACGCGGCTAGTTAAAATTTCGCTTTTAAAATTTACTCGCGCTTTTTGAAATTTCGTTTTAAAATTTTACTAGCGCGACGGAATTTTACAGAGTGAAATTCCGCAAGGCAGATTAGAATTCCACCAGGCAGAATTCCGCATCGCTGCGGAATTCAAAATTTAAAAGCAAATTTAAAATTTGCGGGAGCTACTCCTCTATCTTTTTACCTGCGAATCGCACGAGAGCCCACGTAACGACAAGCCCCATCGTCAGCGCAATCCAGACGCTAAGCCCTAGCGCTACGGGAAGATAGCCCGCTACCACGGCGACCGCGCCGACGGATAGAGCGTAAGGCATCTGTGTCTTTACGTGCTCGATATGATCGCAGCCCGCGCCCATCGACGAAAGGATCGTGGTATCCGAAATCGGCGAGCAATGATCGCCGAAAATCGCGCCCGTAAGCACGCCAGAGATATTTACGATCATATAGGCGTGAAGCGCATCGCCCGAAAGCCCGTAGTGAAGTCCCACAGCGTTTGCCAAAGGTATGGCTAGCGGCATTAGAATTCCCATCGTGCCGTAGCTGGTACCCGTCGAAAAGCTAATGAACGAGCCCAGTACGAAAATCGCTACCGGAAGCAAGAATTTAGGCGTGTTTTGACTTAGCATATCGACTAGATAGCGCGACGTGCCGAGCTCCTTGATGACTGAGCTGAGCGACCAGGCAAGCAGCAAGATCACGATCGTGACGATCATCGTCTTCCACCCCTTTATCCACGTAGAGATCGCCTCTCTGACGTCAAAAATTTTGCGGTAAACGCTCATAAATATGGACACGACCGTAGCAAGAAGCGCCGCTTGAAAGAGCGCGACCGACGAGTTTGCGTTGCCGAACGTCGCCTGAAGCGTCGCAAAGCTTAGCGGAGCGGCTTTTGCGGCTGCGAGGGCATCGCCTTCAAGCTTGCTTAGCCCGCTAAAATAAAAGCTCGCAAACGCGCCGCAGATTAGCACTATAAGCGGGATAACGGCGTTTGAAGCTTGCGGTTTGATCCCCTCTTTGGGCTCTAGCGTTTTATCTTCGAGCTCGGCGATGTTAGAATTTTTAGAGTGGATTTCGCCGGTCGCTGCGCGCCTTTCGGCAGAGAGCATCGGCCCGAAATCTCTACGCATGAACGCCACGTAAACTACGAAAGCAAGCATAAAAAGATTGTAGAAGCGATAAGGCATGGTTTGCACGAAGATCGAGAAGGCGTTTACGTTTTGCACGCTGATCTGATCATATCCCGCTCTTATCAGAGAGACTTCAAGACCTACCCAGGTAGAAATTAGCGCGATACCCGCAATCGGTGCGGCGGTAGCGTCGATGATGAAGGCTAGCTTTTCGCGGCTAACTCTAAATTTATCGGTGATCGGCCGCATGACAGGGCCTACGATCAGGGCATTTGCGTAGTCGTCGAAAAATACGAAAAGGCCCATAACCCACGTTGAAATTTGCGCTGAGATGCCAGTTTTAGCGCGCTTGCTAATCCAAAGCGCCACGGCTTTCGTGCCGCCCGTCCTGCTAATCAGAGCGACCACGCCGCCGATACAAAGCACCTGCAAAAGAACGCCCGCGTTGCCTTTGCTAGCCATCGAGCCCACCACGCGCGAGACCAGATCTGTAAAGCTGCCCACAAGCGCGGAGATCGGATTGTCGTTAACGACTGCAAGCATATAGGTGCCGCTAAAAACGCCGATGAAAAGCGATAAAATCACCTCTTTGGTGATAAAGGCAAGCGCGATCGCCACGACGGGCGGCACCAGCGTCCAGATGCCGAATAGCTCGGCGTTATGCTGCCTGGTAGCGTCATCTACCGCAAATGCGGCGACGGACAAAACCGTCAGTAGTAGAATTTTTCTCATTTTTCCCCCTTTTGGAATTTGATCTTCTCGTTAAAAACAGCTTTGCTGCGTCGCCGCTTCCTTGCGACTACGGCACACGAGTTTATCGTTTTGCTCTTGCAACTCGTCGAAGCATCGTCATCACCCTTGCAGTTTCGGCACTGAAGGGCTTTGCCGCTCGCGCCACCTATATTAGCGCGCGTTGCCGCCTTTTTTGCGGCGCCGATACCTGCGCGGCGCGCCGCCGCTGGGCGGTTTAGAGCGATCTGCGCGGTACTTACGCGCGAACTTTCTCTCTGGCTTATTGTGCGATATCCTCGAATGCAAATCATATTAATCCCCTCGCGCGCGGTATTTGCGCGCGCTACATCATCTCTAAAGCGCACCTTGCCGAATCTTTCTTTAAATTTACGCTCAATACCCTTTAAAAGATATTCGTCCGGTTTAAATTTTAGCCGTTTGTGAGTGCCCATTCGCTTCCTTTGCCCGCGTAAATTTAGTGCGTAAAAACCACGACCTCGCCGCGCTCAAACGTGATCTGCCGTCCTGCTAGATATAGCTCGAAGTAGGGTTTCAAAAAGTCCTCCTGCGGCCTTTGCGCGTAGTTTGGATACTGCAAGTACGCCGAGAGCAGGTAGTCGCAGTTGATCGAATAGTACGCCTCGCCGAGCACCCATAGCTTCGCATCGAGCTTAGGCGCGTCTATCATCCACTCCGTGATCGCCTCATAGACGGCGCACGCAAGCCCATCTTCGTGATGCGCGAGATCAAAGCTCTCCTGCACGCGCGCGGATTTTGTTTCGCCAAGCATCTTTAAAAGCTCGTTCTTGCCTAGAAAATCGGCGAAAATTTTTAAATTTCGAACGTGCGCTAAAGCTAGGCTCTTAAGCGATTCGTCATCAAATTTCGGATCCTGCGGCGGGCAAAAATACCCCGGCGCCATGCCCTGATCGAACGCTTCCTGCGTCCGCTGCGCCGTGACTGCATATATCGGCATTATGCGCGCTTGTAGCTCAGCGCCGTTTTGCAGCGGCGCAAACACCGCTCCCACGCCCACGCCCTCGGGCATAAAGCACTGAAAAAGTCCGTAAAACTTATCCTGCAGATCGATCTCTTTGCAATCTAAATCAAGATCCAGCCCCGCAGCCTCGTCAATGCGGCGCGCGTACTCGAAATTCGTCATCTTGCCCCTTTTAAATTTTGACCGTCAAAGCTTTTGGGTGGAATTTTACCTAAATTTTGCGCATTTGCCGAATTAAAATTTATGTGCGATGAGACTTTTATGGAATTTAAAATTTAGCGGTTCGGTTTGGGCTTAACCCTGCGGCAAAGCGGCGACGGGTTGTCGTGCGGGCGGTTAGTAGCGGTGGATGGGTATCGCGCGGCGGGAGGGCGGCGTCTGACGGCGGCGCCTACGGCACGTGACGACGGACGGTAGCCGATGATCGCGACCGCAGCGCTCGCAGCCTATTTGCTCGCAGAAGCAGGTTTTCGTGCTCAGGCCGTTGCAAAATGGCGGGCGGTGTATTGGATGACGGCAGAGATCTCAGTACTCGCAGGCCGGTTGCTTACAAAAGCGCTTTTCGCGTTCAGAGCGCGCATTAGCGGCGCAAGGTCGGAGGCATTATTCGATCCGTTGCGCGCGAAATGAAATTTTATCGTTTAAATTCTAGAGCAAGACCTGCGCGTGCAGCGGTAAATTTGCTTGTAGTAATGAAATTTATCGTCCAAATTTAGTAAAAGATAAAATTCCAAATCGCGCATTAAGTAGTGTGAAATTTTATTTGATTTTGCTTCGCCGCGCAGCTGTTTGCGCGGCTTGCTTTAAATTTTATTCTATCCCCGCAAATGCTGCTTTTGCATCCGCCAGATCCTTCTCGTCGGGGTGTTTCGCAGCCTCCGCCCAGCGCGCAAGTCGCTCGGGGGTGATAGGATGGGGCGAGTTGCCGCCGGCCGCCATTTTGCGCATCGTTTCAAGTAGATTCGGATCGATCGCGCCCTGGCAGGCAAACTCCCTTATAATCTCGTTGCCGTTTGCTTTAAGCCCCTCTTCAAAGGTATCCAGGCACTTGCGCGAGTGCTCGCCGTCCGGCTCTGCGCCCAGAGTCATGAAAACGCCCAGCTTCTTGCCGTGAATCTTGCGTAAAAAGCGCATAAATTTCGCTTCGGCTTCGCCCTTATCGACGTAAAAGCCCAAGGCTATGAAGTCGTAATCATCGACCTCGCCTTCAAAGTCGTGGAAATTTAGACTCTCGCAGCCTAGTTGCTCGGCGATCGCGTCGCCCACCTTTTTCGTGTTACCCGTTTGTGAGGTGTAAAGCACGATTTTTTTCATACAAAATCCTTTCTAATAATGTTTGCTATCTCTTCGTTGATGTTGTTGCCCCAAAAAATTCCGTCCAAGTTTAAGATCGATCTTTGATCTTTTAGCTCCAAAAGCCCCCAGCTCTCAAATTCTTTGAGCTTTTGCACCGCTTCGTCGTAAATGCTCGCGCTCAGAGCCTCTTTTAGCTCGTTTAAGCTTACAATCGGGTATTGAAACAGATTGTTTAGCACGCTATATTTTGTCTCGCGCTCATCGATTCGCGAGATCATCTTGTGTCCCGACACGCCGTAAATTCCGAAGCCCGCTACGTGTCCGCCCGCGCCGTTGCCGATAGGTAGGATATCCGTGCCCTTGTGGCTTAGCTTGATGTAGCCGTAGTTATCGCGACCTTTTCGAGCAAGTTTGGTAAGCTCCAAAACCTCGAAATTCCCGCTTTGCAGTAGCGCCTCTGCAAAGGCATGGTGCAGCTTTTTATCAGTCGGCAGATCGTAGTAGGAGGTGTCGATCTTTTTGGATAACTCCGAGCCTTCGAAAAACATCAGCGAGTAAAAGCTGGCGCTATCAAGTCCGAGCTCATTTACGTAATTAGCGTCTGCGATCGCCTCCTCCACGCTTTCGTTCGGGAAGTTGTAGATAATGTCGCAGCAGAGCATGCCGTCAAATTTTTCTCTAAGATCCTTTAGTCGCTCGATTGCGCGAGCGGGCTTATGCACGCGGTTTAGAAGCGCGCGCCCCTGTCTGCTGAAGGTCTGCACGCCGATGCTAAAGCGATTTACGCCGAAGCTTTGCAGAGCGAGCGCTTTTTGCGTATCTAGATTATGCAGCGTAGTTTCTATGCTGATCTCGCAGTCGTCTGCGATCTTGAAATTTTTATGCAGCGCGCCCAGAACCTTTTCGAAGTGCGTCTCGCTAAATACGCTCGGCGTGCCGCCGCCGAAGTAGATGCTTTTAACGCTTTTGGTATCGAAATAGGGCATCTCGCCGTAGTCTTTGATCTGGCGGATCAAAAATTTAGCGTATTCGTCCAGCTCGTCGCCGAGTTTGGAGCGCATCATCGAACAAAACGAGCAGATGTTGTCGCAAAAGGGCACATGCAGATAGATCACGCAGTCGCTGTCTTTGGCGGGCTGCTCCAGTGCGTCAAACAGCTCGTTTTCGCTTGCGGAAACGCTCTCGAAAAGTTTGGAGCGGTGGTGGGATTTAATGCGTTCTTTAAACATCTATTTCGTTGCCTCCGCGTAAATTTCATCCACCGTCTCGCCGATCTGCGGGCTGCCCCGCAAGATAAGCGTCGGAGCTTTTAAAATTTTGCCCGATTTTACCGCTTTGGTGTTGCTAAGGATCGGATTTGCCTTTAAAAAATCCTCTGTCTCGCCGCCCACGACGACGATTATATCGGGGTTTTGCTCGAGGATGTATTCGGCAGATACCGAAGGCGTGCTGCCTTTTAGGCCGTCTGCGATATTTTTGGCGCCTAGGCGAGCGAAAATGTCGCCGATGAGGGTTTTGTCGTTAAAAGCCATAGTGGCGTTTGAGCCAAAAAATAGCGCTACTTTTTTGCCGCGAAGAGCGGGTTTATCTGCAAAAATTCCATCCATCCGCGCGCAAATTTTATCCGCCTCGCTCTCTTTTTTTACGATTGCGGCGACCTTTTTTACGTTTTGGCAGATCTCTGCGGTGGAGTTCGCATCCATCGCAAGGCTCTTAAGCCCCAGCTTTTGCAGATTCTCGCTAACGCCCGCGGAGTGAAAGCTCGTGATGACCAGATCGGGCTTAAGTTCGACGATCTTTTCCATATTCGGCTTGACGTAGGTGCCTACGCTCGGTAGTTTCGCGGTTTCTGCCTCCGGGCGGATCTTGCTCATCGAGGTAGTTGAGATCGCAGCGATCTGATCCTGCGCTCCCAAAGCGTAGATGATCTCGACTGCGGCGGGGTCGAGCACTACCAGGCCTTTGGCGAGCGCAAAACTCGCCGAAAGCAAAGCTATAAGAATTTTTTTCACATTTTCTCCTTTTGCGGTAAGATAAATTTAGTTCCTAAATTTTCGACTATCAAGGCGTCAAAGCCGTAAATTTCTTTTATGATCTGCGGCGTAAAAAGCTCGCTCGCGCTACCGCGATACCTCACTGCGCCATCTTTTAGCATCAAAATTTCATCGCAAAACAGCGAGGCTAAATTTAGATCGTGCAGCACGATGAGCTCCTTGGTTTCGTCCAGCTCGCCGAAGGTGAAAAATTTTACGATGTCGCCCAGCGAAATGCTCGCTCCGCCGCTACTTACGGCTACTAAAGCAAGCAAGACGAAAGCTGCGATTAAAAAGAGATAAAATTTAAAGCTCATAGCCCACCAGGCGAACTATACGCGCAGATTTCATCGCGGCGGATATTTTTAAAATTTAAGCGGCGTCGGGAATTTATGCAGGCGGAATTTATAAAATTCTCGCGGCTGGCGCAATTATTTTTGAAGCTTGCATAGCTTTTGATATCAGCGCGAAAAAGTACGTAGCCGCACACCTGATCCGGCATAAATTTCCTCCTAAAAGTATTCGCGATTTTTGTTAAGAAATTAAAATCGTTATCATGGGATTTTATCGCTTGATTTCTTAAACCGCGATAAATTCCGTAACGGCTAAGAGCTGTGAGAGCTAAATTTAGGGCGATTAAGTATTAAAATTTCACGCGCCGCCAAGCCGCCTCTTTAAATTTGAAATTCAAAATTTAGGCGGTAAATTTAAACGCCGAAAGAGCTCTTTTTAATTTTGCGATTCAGCTTTAAATTATAAAAACGCCGATAAAATACGCACTAAATTTTATTTAGCGAGCCCCGCTTTAAAGGCGCGAGCCGTTTTATTAAAACGACGAACTGCGCCCAAGTCGCTCGCTAAGCTTTGAGGAGTGGGTATGAAATTTTGGCAAAAGATCCTTTGGGCGGCAGCCGCCGTCATAGGGGCGTGGTGTTTCGGCGTACTTGCGCTAAATAAGGGCGAGAGCATCAGCGCCGTTTGGCTCGTAGTAGCTAGCGCGTGCATCTATCTGATCGGATACACCTTCTACGGGCGCTTTATCGCATATCGCGTATTCGAGCTGGACGATCGCCGCGCAACTCCTGCGGTGATCCGAAACGATGGACGCGATTACGTCCCTACGAACAAATACGTCCTTTTCGGCCACCATTTCGCCGCTATCGCTGGCGCCGGACCGCTCGTAGGTCCCGTAGTGGCCGCACAGATGGGCTATCTGCCCGGCACTATTTGGCTTTTGGTGGGCGTAGTGCTTGCAGGCGCGGTGCATGATTTCATCGTGCTAGTGCTATCTACGCGACGCGGCGGAAAGAGCCTCGGTGAGATGATCAAAGACGAGATGGGCAAGCTTACCGGCGGCATCGCGATGATCGGGATTTTTTTCATCATGCTGATCATCGTGGCGATCTTGGCTATGGTCGTCGTAAAGGCGCTTGCGAACTCGCCGTGGGGGCTTTTTACGATTGCTATGACGATACCGATCGCCATATTCATGGGAATTTACATGAGGTTCTTGCGCCCGGGCAAGGTCAGCGAGGCATCGATCATCGGCTTTGTTTTGCTTATGCTTTCGCTTTGGGGCGGGCATTACGTGGCGATCGATCCGTACTGGCACGACGTTTTTTCGTTAAAGGGCGAGACGCTTGCGCTTCTTACGATCGGCTACGGCTTTGTAGCGGCGATCTTGCCAGTGTGGCTGCTGCTTGCGCCGCGCGATTATCTAAGTACCTTCCTTAAACTCGGCGTCATCATCGGCATGGCGGTCGCGATAATCTTTGTCGCACCCGAGCTTAAAATGCCCGCGACGACGAAATTTATCGACGGCACGGGTCCCGTTTTTGCAGGTCCGATATTTCCGTTTTTGTTTATTACTATCGCATGCGGCGCGATTTCTGGCTTTCATGCGCTGATCTCCAGCGGTACGACGCCGAAGATGGTCGAGCGCGAAACCCACACTCTTTTCATCGGCTACGGCTCGATGCTTATGGAGAGCCTCGTGGGCGTAATGGCGCTCGTAGCGGCGTGCATCCTAAGCCCGGGCGAATACTTCGCTATCAACTCGCCAGCCGCAGTACTCGGTAAAGACGCGGTAAGCGCCGCGGCGTATATAAATTCTATCGGATTTAGCATTACGCCCGAGCAGATCGGCGCCTTGGCTTCAAACGTCGGCGAAACCACGATGATGAGCCGCACGGGCGGCGCCCCTACCTTTGCGATGGGGCTAACGATGTTGCTGCATCAGATCATCGGCGGCAAGGAGCTGATGGCATTTTGGTACCATTTCGCGATTTTGTTTGAGGCGCTGTTTATTCTGACCGCGGTCGATGCGGGTACGCGCACGGGGCGCTTTATGGTGCAAGAAATTTTAGGCAACGTCTATAAGCCGTTTTCCGATACCAAAAATTTCCTCTACGGCATCATCGCGACGCTGATCTGCGTGGCGGGCTGGGGCTATCTGCTCTACAGCGGCGTTACCGATCCTATGGGCGGAATTTACACGCTGTGGCCGCTTTTCGGCGCGTCCAATCAGATGCTCGCGGGCATCGCGCTGCTGCTTGCGACGGTGGTGCTTTTTAAAATGGGCAAGCAAAAATACGCCTTCGTCACGATCGCTCCTGCGATTTGGGTGCTTATAACCACGCTTTATGCGGCAATCTTGAAGCTTATGCCGGCCAACGGCGAGCGCGTGCACGACGCGGTAAGTCACGTGGCTATCGCGCAAAATACCGCCGCCAAGCTCGCTAGCCTGAGCGATCCTGCGGCGATCGAAAAGGCGCAGGCTATCATCAGAAATAACGTCATCGACGCCGTGCTATGTGCTCTTTTCGTCGTCGTTACGATCATCGTCATCGCTCAAACGATCCGAATGTGCCTTAAAATTTCAAAGGGCGACGCGAGCGATGGATATTTGAAGCTGGCAGAAAGCGAGTACGTGGATAGGGGCGTTTATGAAAAAGCTTAAATTTAATCCGCTCGCGGCCCCGAAGGCCGTGGCGAGGTTTTTGGCGCGCGCGGATGCCGCACTTGCGCCGCTCATCGGGCTCGGCGATTACGAGGGCTATCTGAGCCATTTCAGAAGCGCTCATCCGGACGAAGTCCCGCTAAGCAGGGCGGAATTTTTCCGTGCGATGCAAGATAGCAAGGCAAAAAA
>CAUQNJ010000049.1:0-10435 GCA_963519515.1 uncultured Campylobacter sp.
CAAAGAGATAAATTTGACTCTAAAATTTTGAGATTTTTTGACTATGTATGCCAAAATGACATTAATAAAATGGATGCCATATCGTTTATATTAAACAATATATCGATGCCAGAAAATCAAAGCAACGAAGATAAAAAACAACAAATCACAAATTTACTAAAAAAGGACAACGAAGTGAAGGTAAATTTCATAGAAAAGTTAACTCAAGTCGATATTTTCGACCCCATTTTAAGTTATTTGCTCGAATGCGAAAAAATAATAACATCAAATAATAGGTCTAGAAAAAAAGGGTTAAGCGACGATGACGATAAAAAACTTGAAGCGTTAAAACAGTTTTATAATGCGCTCGGATTTAAACTAAATATCAAAGGAGAAAAAAATGCGTAAAATCAGTATCTCAAACTATAGAAATATAGGCATAGATACGCCTGCGGAGCTAAAAATACCGCAAGACGGTGGGCTAATAGTCCTTTTGGGAGAAAATAACGTCGGTAAAAGCAATGTGCTTTCTGCCATATATACCTTGCAAAGTGGAGTTATAAATAAAGGCGATGAGCCAAATTTCTTTGACTCTGTAGGGAATCCAATTATCGAATATGCGCAAATATCTAAAGAGCGCACTGGTGTTATAATGGAAAATTTTGATAATACAAAAGAATTAAAAGATCACCGGGAAAATGAATCAAAAATATATAAGAAACCAAATAAAGATAATATTTATAGATTTATCGTATCTTCTTGTGAAGATAAGGATGTTTCCGATATATATTATGAATCAATAAATCCCTATGACAATAGAAAAAGAAAAATTCCATCCGACCTTATAGCTATGGATAAAACCAAAAAAGATGATGGAAAAATGCCAAATATATTTTTTTATCAAGAAAAGGAAATTAGAAATTTAGACCTACAGACAAAGCCAGAGAATATAGCAAATAGCCATTTTTTCCAAGCACTATTTAAGGCTGCGGGCATAGAAATAACCAAAGTGCAAACATCTTATGAAAGATACAAAGAAAAAGAAACTTCTGGTTTTTATAAAAAAGCAGAAAAAGATATAAACAAACCCATAAAAGATACCATAAATAAAAGATTTAATGAGCTATATTATAAAACCGCAAATAATGAAATTTATGAATTTGAGGTGGTATTAGAGGCTGAAAATATTTCATTAAGCTTAACCAAAAACGGCGAACCGATAAGCCTAAGCGAACAAAGTATTGGCTTCAAAAAATTTTTCAACTTATTTTTTAATTTTTTACACCAAGACAACGTAAGAAATGGCGATATAGTGTTAATAGATGAGGTAGAAAATCACCTAAGCATACCAGCCCAAAAAGATATTCGTAAATTTTTAAAAGAATTTGGACAAAAACACGGTATAACCTTTATCGTTTCTACTCACTCAAATCATATTTTAGATATTCGCCATCTTGACGAGATAAAGATAGTAAAATCCGATAACAAAGGCTCCACGATCATAAGTGATTTTTCTATCATACCAGATCACGAAGCTGACACCTTAGCTGAAATAAAAAGAAGTCTCGGCACAGGATATCTTAGTCTGGTGGGATATAATGATAAGCTTATATTTGTCGAGGGAATAACAGACTATAACTACCTAACGGCTATGAATTTTTTGTACGAAAAAGAGCGAAACAGCGAGGAGAAGTTACTGTTTTTACCAATAAGCGGACTTGGCAAGGTGGATAATAAAACTAAAAATAGTAGAAATACAGTTGCTACGCCTACTCAAGAAAAAATAGCAAATGAACTAAAAACGCTAGCCAGAACGGCAAAAGACGGCAGAGCGCTACTTTTAGTAGATGGCGACAAGGCGGGGCAAGCTATGATGCAGTTAAATGACGATAAATTTATAGTAATACCGATCAATGAACAATTTAAAGAAAAATATCCAAATTTTAAAGAAATAGAAGATTTTTTTAGTGCCGAGCTAAGAAATGAATTTGAAATGAATGCAAAATCAAGCGATATGTCAAGCAAATTTAAAAATGAAGTTGAGCAAGGCAAAATCAAAATAGACGAAGAAACCAAAGACAAGTTCTTTGAGCTGTTCAACTACCTGTCAACATTTTAGCGGCTAAAAGCCAAGATTTCTTTTTTTGTCTTGGCTTTTCCTTTTTTTCACTCAAACACCCTATAATGCGCCTCGTCGGCAAACTCCAACATCTCCTTGTCACCTCTGCTATCGCCGTAGGCAATCACACGTCAAAACTCGCGATATCGTAGAACTCACATATGTAGCGAATAAAATTTCATATTGTACTACACACAAGTGTATGTCATATAGCGCTTCGTCTCGCTCCACATTAAATTTGCATATCACGCCTTACGGCTCAAACGAGCAGGCTTTTAGGTTTCCGCCCGCTAGGCCCTTTTTAAACCACTCTTTGCGCTGTGCCGAGGTGCCGTGCGTGAAGGAATCGGGTACGACGCGACCGCTAAATTTGCGTTGCAATGTATCGTCGCCGATCGCGCTGGCGGCATTTAGCGCCTCGTCGATGTCGCCCGCCTCCAGCACGCGCCCAGCTTTTGCGAGATAATGCGCCCAGACCCCCGCGTAACAGTCCGCCTGCAGCTCGACTTTGACCTGAAGCGCGTTTTGCTCGGCTTCGCTGCGAGCGCGCCTTTTTAGAGCATTGATCTGCTCTAGCGTGCCGACTAAATTTTGAACGTGATGCCCCACTTCGTGCGCGATGACGTAGGCCTGCGCGAAGTCGCCGCCCGCTTTGTATTTATTCGCAAGCTCGTCGAAAAAGCCGAGATCCAGATAAATTTTACGGTCCCTCGGGCAATAAAAAGGTCCCGTCTGCGCGCTCGCAAAGCCGCAGCCGCTTGCAATTTGATCGCGAAAGAGCCGCAAGCCGGGCTCCTCGTAGCGCGCGCCCACGCTTTTAAATATCTCGCCCCAAACGTCTTCGGTTTGAGCTAGCACTGCCGAGACGAAGGCGAGCTTTTCCTGCTCTTGCGGGCTGTCCGTCGGCTCTCTCTGCGTGCTAGCGCCCCCGTCTAAAAGCGCCAAAGGGTTATAGCCCATAAAATACGCCACCACGCCGATTACAAGCACTATGCGCCCGATCTTTGAGCCGAGCAAAAACCTGATGATCGGAATCAGCATCCCAAGCGAGCTGGAGCTCGTGCGCATGCTACTTGCGCGGTCATCCTCCACGTTTGAGCTTCGTCTGCCGTCTTGCCATTTCATGTTTTTCCTTTAAAATTTTTGAGCCATTATACTAAAATTTTAAAAAGAGCACCGCCTTGCTTTTGTAAAAACAGTGCGTGCGTAGCGAAATAAATCTGAAATTTTGCTTATTTTAAATTTCTTTTAAGCTGTTTAAAATTTTAAATTCTATATAATCGCCCTTTTTAAATTTAAAAGAAAGGAGAATTTGTGGCAAAAGACGACGTCATAGAGATCGACGGCAACGTTATAGAAGCGCTGCCGAACGCGACTTTTAAGGTCGAGCTTGACAACAAACACGTGATTTTATGTCATATCGCTGGCAAGATGCGGATGCACTACATCAAGATAATGCCGGGCGATCGCGTAAAAGTTGAGCTGACCCCTTACAGCCTCGATAAAGGCAGGATCACCTACCGCTATAAGTAAGGATAAAGTTAAATTTAGATATACTCGCGATTTTGCGACTAAACTGTAGGAAGAAGTGTTTTCAAAATCCCCACTATTTTGAAAACAGTTGGTTTGATACTTTCGCTTTTGAAATTTCATTAAACCTAGGTGCAGTTTGCATTTAAAGTGGAGAAAATTTTAGGAGAGTGGAATGAAAGTTCGTCCATCCGTTAAGAAAATGTGCGACAAATGTAAAATTGTCAAGCGCAAAGGTGTTGTTCACGTTATTTGTGAAAATCCAAAACATAAACAAAGACAAGGATAAGTTATGGCTCGTATCGCAGGTGTAGATCTACCAAAGAAAAAAAGGATTGAATACGGACTAACTTATATCTACGGTATAGGTTTATTTACGTCGAGAAAAATTCTCGATGCGGCAGGAATTTCTTACGATAAAAGAGTCGCCGATCTGAGCGAAGATGAAGCCGCCGCTATCAGAAAAGAGATCCAAGAGCACTATATGGTCGAAGGCGATCTTCGCAAACAAGTGGCTATGGATATCAAAGCGCTTATGGACTTGGGCGGCTATCGCGGCTTAAGACACAGAAAGGGTCTTCCTGTTCGCGGTCAAAAAACAAAAACGAACGCCAGAACCAGAAAAGGCAAACGCAAAACCGTCGGCGCGGCAGCTAAATAAGGATTGAGATATGGCACAGAAAAAAGTAGTTAAGAAAAAAACCGTCAGAAAAAATATCGCCAAAGGCATAGTTTACATCTCCGCTACGTTTAACAACACTATGATTACCGTAACGGACGAGATGGGCAACGCGATCGCGTGGAGCAGTGCGGGCGCTTTAAATTTTAAAGGCAGCAAAAAATCCACCCCTTATGCGGCGCAGCAAGCCGTCGAGGACGCGCTAAACAAAGCCAAAGAGCACGGCATCAAAGAGGTAGGCGTCAAGGTTCAGGGTCCGGGAAGCGGACGCGAGACCGCCGTTAAAAGCGTAGGTAGCGTAGAAGGAATTAAAGTCACATATTTCAAAGATATCACTCCTCTTGCGCACAACGGTTGCAGACCGCCTAAACGACGTCGCGTGTAATTATAAAAGGAGAAATTTATGGCTAGATATACAGGACCGGTTGAAAAATTAGAAAGAAGGCTCGGCGTCGATCTATTTATGAAAGGCGAGAGAAGGCTTGCGGGCAAGAGCGCGCTTTTAAAACGCCCTTACGCTCCGGGTCAGCACGGACAAAGACGCGCCAAACTAAGCGAATACGGCTCACAGCTTCGCGAGAAACAAAAGGCTAAATTTATGTACGGCGTAAGCGAGAAGCAGTTCCGCAGACTATTTGCCGAAGCGGCTCGTAGAGAGGGCAACACCGGAGCGATCTTGGTTCAGCTTTTAGAGCAGAGGCTAGATAACGTCGTTTACCGCATGGGCTTTGCTACGACTAGACGCTTTGCGCGCCAGCTAGTTACGCACGGACACATTTTAGTGGACGGCAAGCGCGTCGATATCCCTTCATACAGCGTCCGCGCAGGACAAAAGATCGAAGTGATCGAAAAGAGCAAAAATAACCCGCAAATTTCAAGAGCACTGGATCTTACGGCACAGACCGGCATCGTAGCGTGGGTCGATGTAGAAAAAGAGAAAAGATACGGAATTTTTTCTAGAGTTCCGGAGAGAGAAGAAGTTGTTATTCCTGTAGAGGAAAGATTTATCGTAGAGCTTTACTCGAAATAGTAGGTGCTAATATGAGAAAAATCACAACATCAGCTCATATGCCAACTGAAATAAAGGTTGAGAATGTCAGCGAAAATGTTGCTAAAATCATAGCATATCCCTTTGAAACGGGATATGCCGTCACTCTAGCTCATCCTTTACGAAGGCTACTTTATACGAGCACGGTCGGTTTCGCGCCGACTGCGGTTAAAATAGAAGGCGTAAGCCACGAATTCGACAGCATGCGCGGCATGCTCGAGGATATGGCGGCTTTTATCATAAATTTAAAGGGCTTAAGGTTTAAAATCAAAGGCGATTCCCTACGCGAGGTCGTAGAATACAGCTTTAAAGGACCTAAAGAAATTTACGGCAGCGACCTAAATAACGACGCCGTAGAGATCGTAAATCCAAGCGCTTATCTGGCTACGATAAACGAGGATGCCGATCTTAAATTTACGCTCATCATCGAAAAGGGTATCGGCTACGTCCCAAGCGAAGAGATCAGAGAAAATTTAGACGCTGATTTTATCGCGCTGGATGCGTTTTTTACCCCGGTAACCAAGGCCGTTTACGATATCGAAAACGTATTTGTGGAGGATAATCCCGACTACGAAAAGGTGGTCTTTACGATCACTACCGACGGCCAGATCAGCGCGATAGATGCGTTTAAAAATGCGCTTGAAGCGATGTATCAGCAGCTGGCGGTTTTCAAAGGCATCGTAAACATCAGCGCAGCAGATACTTTCGGTAGAGCGATCCCCGCAAATTCCGAGTTTGCAAAGCTTTTCGAGAGCGTTAGCAATCTAAGCTTAAGCGCGCGAAGCTTTAACTGCCTGGATCGCGCGGATATTAGATTTATCGGCGAGCTAGCGATTATGGAGGAGAGCGAGCTTAAAGACCTTAAAAATTTAGGCAAAAAATCGCTTGAGGAGATCAAGGCCGTTATGGAGGAGATCGGTTATCCTATCGGCAACCAAGAGCTCGGCGAGAAAAAAGAGCAGCTAAAACGCAAGCTTGATGAGCTGAAGGCTCAAAGACAAAAGAATGAAGGACAATAAATGAGACATAATCACGGATATAGGAAGCTAGGGCGTACTTCGTCTCACCGTGCCGCCCTGCTTAAAAATTTAACCATCGCTTTAGTTACTAGCGGCAAGATCGAAACCACGCTTCCTAAGGCAAAAGAGCTAAGAAGCTATGCCGAAAAGCTGATCACTCGCGCGCGCAAGGGCGACAGCGAGGCGCATAGATTTGTTTTCGCGGCGCTTCAAGATAAGGCTGCGACAAATAAGCTAGTCACCGAGATCGCTCCAAAATATACAGGCGTAAACGGCGGCTACACTCGCATCATCAAAACTCGCCTTCGCAAGGGCGACGCCGCAGAGATGGCTTATATCGAGCTAATCAGCAAATAAAATTTCGGGATCACTCCCGAAATTTCTTATATGAAATTTAAAATTTTACTCCCGCTTATTATCATCGCTGCGGGCCTAGCGTGGGCATTGGACAATTATCTTAGCTATAAAAATATCGAAACGATCAACTCCGAAATTCCGCTAAAGCAGGCATTGGACGGCGAGCAAATCTCTAAGATCCGCGTCTATAAATCCAAACGAATTCTTGAAATTTTGACCTCGAAAGGCGTCGCAAAAAGCTACAAAATCGCCCTTGGACGCGAGCCTGAAGGACATAAAGAGGTTCAAGGCGACGGCAAAACCCCGGAGGGCAACTACACCATAAACGGCAAAAATCCAAACTCGGCGTATCATCTAAATTTAGGCATCTCCTATCCGAACAAAGCCGACGTAGCGCACGCAAAATCCCTCGGCAAGAGCGCAGGCGGCGATATCAAAATCCATGGGCTACCGAACAAATTTAGCTACCTAGGGCAGAGTATCGCGGCGTTCGGCGACTGGACGGAGGGCTGCATAGCGCTCGTCAACGACGATATGGACGAGCTTTTCGAGCACGTAAAAATTGGCACGCCGATAGAAATTTTGCCGTGACTGCACGCGCCCGCGCTAAAATTTCACAGTCGCGATCGATATAAAACATAGCGTAAATTTCATCTACAAGCTTTAAAATAATATCGTCGTCCAGGCTTTTGTAGTCGCGAAATTTGCGATTAAAAGCAGGATTGTTTTTCTAAAAATTTAATCGTATCGGCGTTTATCTCAATAAATTTAGACAAAATCGCCTTAAATTCTCTCCCGCTCAAGCAAAATTTTATCCCAAATTTGCCCCTCGGCTCAGCTGAAATTTCATCCCAAATTTATAACGCAAATATGTCAAATTTAAATATGCGTGCGCCCGATGATTCGCGGGCTTTGTCCTTATCGAATCGATAAAATTTTAAAATCATAGTTCCATTCCTCCGCACCGCATAAATTCTTTACAACCTACGGCGCAAAATCCACGCTCCTAGCGCAAAATTTCGGATTAAATTTCATCCCCGATAAGCCTTTTTTTATCGCTTTTGGATATAATTCGCCAAAACCAAAACAAGGAATTTTAATGATACCATTTAGCGATGAAGAGCTTCTAGCTCCGGTACAAGGCAGCTTGGAGCTAATCCGCCCGATGCTTCAAAACGACGGCGGCGACATACAACTTTTAGGCATAAAAAACGGCGTCGTCCACGTCCGCCTTACCGGGCATTGCCACGGCTGCGCCGCAAGTGCGCAGACCCTAAAATACGGCGTCGAGCGCCAGCTCCGTATGGATATCCACCCCGAGCTTAGCGTCGTAAACGTCCCCGAAGGCGAAGAGTTTGAATTATAAAAAGCTGGGGCTAAAGGCCTTTTCGCGCGGAGAATTCGAGCTTGCGAAGCTGTATTTTTCGCTCGCCTACGAAAAAAGCGGCGAAGAAGAAATTCTATTTTTGCTAGAACTTTGCCAGACCGCGCTGGCAGACCGCGAAGAAGCGCTTATGCTCTTTGATTTTTACAACCTCAGCCCCAAAACTCAAACCGCGGAGCTTTTTAAAATTTTAAACTCCATCAATGAAAAGATCGCGAACGAAGCGGCCTCCGAACCCGGCGCCGAGGACGAGATCGCCGTTATCGCCTATGCCGATTTTATGCGCGCGGTAGGCCAAAGGGGCTTTAAAGACGCCTTCGAATCGATCATTTTTTCCTCCAAAATCGCCATTTCGGACAAAAGCGAAATGATAGAATTTTTAGAAAATTTGATAGAAAACGGCTACTACGAGATGGGGCTTAATTACGTCGAAAGCTCGGCTGCTGCGTACGCAGGCGATGAGCGCTTCGAAGCGCTGATGCAAAAAATCAAAAATCATGAAAATACGACTCGAAAATAGCTTTATCACCGATAACTCCGCCGAGTGCGAGGCGGGCTGCTTTTTTATGCGCACGGACGCAAACGCCAAATTTGAATCCGAAGCGGCGCAAAAAGGCGCGCAGATCATCTCTATCGCGCAAGCGAAGGAGCTTTTAAATATCAATCCGCGCATCAAAATCGTTGGCATCACCGGCACCAACGGCAAGACCACGACCGCCGCGGCGATCTATTCGACGCTGCTGGATCTGGGCTTTAGCTGCGGCTTAAGCGGCACGCGCGGCGCCTTCATAAACGAGCGCAGAATCGACGAGAAAGGGCTTACGACGAGCTCGGTTTTTAAGACGATGAGCTATCTTTATGAAGCCGGCAAGCAGGGCTGCGAGTATTTCGTTATGGAGGTAAGCTCGCATGCGATCGCACAAAATCGCACCCAGGGACTAAATTTTGCGCTTAAAATTTTTACTAATCTTAGCCAAGATCATCTCGATTATCACGGCAGCATGCAAGAATACGCCGCGGTCAAGAGCTCATTTTTCGCAGACGAAGCGCCAAAGCTTATAAACGCCGATGACGGACACATTAAATTTAACCCCGCAAACGCCCTTACCTACGGCATCAAAAACGCCGCGAGCTTCAGCGTAAGCGGATATGGGCTAAAGGGCGGCATCGACGCGCTCGTACGCACCCCAAACGGCGATAATGCGCAGCTGCAAAGCGATCTGATCGGCGAGTTTAATCTCTACAACCTTACCGCGGCGTTTGCGGCGGTTAAAATTCTAACCAAGCTGCCGAATGAGGAGATCGCAAAAGCTCTGGCAAACTTCGGCGGCGTCGAAGGTCGCGTGCAGATCGTAAATAAAAACCCGCTTGTGATCGTCGATTTCGCCCATACCCCGGACGGCATCGAAAAGGTGCTAAACGCGCTGCGCGCAAGCGGCGAGATCATCGCGGTTTTCGGCGCGGGCGGCGATCGCGACCACGGCAAGCGTCCGAAAATGGGCACCATCGCGGAGCACTTTGCTAAAATCTGTATCGTTACGAGCGATAACCCGCGCAGCGAGGATCCAGACGAGATCATCGAGCAAATTTGCGCCGGCATGCGCCGAAAAGATAAAATTTTAAAGATCGCGGATCGCAAGGAGGCTATCGCGCGCGCACTTGATCTTGCCAAAAACGGCGAGATGATCGCTATTTTGGGCAAGGGCGACGAGACCTACCAGGAGATCAAGGGCGTGAAACACCCCTTCAGCGACAAGCAGGTCGTGAGCGAGCTCGTCGCGGCGCGAGGCGGGTCAAATTTAGACTAAATTTAAAGGATGGCCGATGAAAATCGAAATTTTATCAAGCAAAATCCACCGCGCGCGCGTGACGGACGCCAACCTCAACTACGTGGGCTCCATTACGATCGGACCCGAGCTCATCGAGGCTGCGGGGCTTTGCGAGTACCAAAAAGTCGAAATTCTAAACGTCAATAACGGCGAGCGTTTCGCTACATACGTGATCCGCGGCGAGAAGAAGGGCGAGATCTGCCTAAACGGCGCGGCCGCGCGCAAAGTCTGCGTCGGAGATATCGTCATCATCGTAGCCTACGCTCATATGAGCGCCAAAAAAGCGAAAGATTTCGAGCCAAAAATCGTGCAGGTAAACGCACAAAACGAGATCGTAAAATAGCATGGCACCGCGCCTCGAGGAACTTTTCGCCTCGCCGCAGCACTACGAAAAATACAAAGCGCGGCTGGGTAAAAAGCTGGCCGAGTTTCGCTTCGGCTTTATGAGCGACGCAAAATGGCGCAAGCTCTTTTCGGCGATCTGCGCCGAA
>CAUQNJ010000050.1:0-10374 GCA_963519515.1 uncultured Campylobacter sp.
ATACAGGAAGACCTATATCAGAAACTGTTGAGATTGATAAGAGAGAATCCGCTTAGCTTATCTTGAGCCATTTTAAAATTTCGCTTTTATACAGGCGCTGTTTTCTTGCCTATCTCTTGCCGATAACTCGCCGCCTGTAGTTTAGATGAAATTTTAAAATTCCACTACCTAGACGCATGGATAAAATTTTAAAATTTCGTCGTCCGCGCGCACGAATAAAATTTTGAAATTCCACACTGCCTAACACGAGCGGATGAAAATTTTATAAAACTCCGCCGCCGTAAATCAAAGCGACGAATGAACGCGCCGTCGCGCAGAAATCGCGCGGATTAACAAAAGTCGCGTTTGAATTTCATCGGTAAATTTATAAATTCCGCCTATGCTTCGGCGGTTTCGTTTTCGTCGATTACGGCTTGCATCGTATCTCTGGCGTGCTGTAGCCAATCTTTATCGCTCGTGTCGAGCAGGTCTAGGTAGATGATTTTGACGTGTCCGCTGTGGACGGTGAAATTGTGAGAGTTTGCGATGTGCTGCGTGCCGATGAGCACCACGGGCTGGACGCGCAGACCGAGCTTGCTAACGATCGCTTTGGCACCGCTTTGGAATTGCAAAAGCTGCGTGCCGCGATGTCTGGTGCCCTCGGGAAACATCGTGATGACGCGCCCTTCGCTCACGCGCTGCTGCACTTCATGCACGATCCGCACCAGATCGCGCGGATTTGAGCGATCGACCTGGATCATCTTCGGAAGCGTGATGATTTTACCGATGATAGGGATGTCGGCGATCTCTTTTTTGGCGATCCAACAGATATCGCCGGGATGGGTCTCTTCTAGCACGACGATATCCATTATGCTTTGGTGGTTGGCGATGAGTAGCTGCGCGCGCGGATCTGGAGTACCCATGATCTCGACGTCGTATCTGGCGCCGAAATGCTGGAGGCGCCCCCAAATGCGGCGGAAGCGGCGATGAGAGGAGTTTTTCACCGTCATGGCGATTACGACCCAAACAACGGTTAAAATAAACCAAAACGCGTAAAATAGCGCTCTAATCCTTGACAAGCTCATCCTTTTTTACCCAGCCGATCTTATTGCCGCCCAGCATAATTTTGTAAAAATCCTTATTCGTGCCCAAAATTTCGACCTTTTCGGCATTTTTGGTTACGTAAAATACGGTCGAGCTTTGCATAGGCAGAATTCTAACGGGAGAATTTTGCGCGATGCTTCCCGTGCCATAAGGTCTTTGTGCGTAGAAATTTACCGCTAAAATCAGCACCGCAAAGATAAGCGGCGTGATATTTTTGCTAAGCAGAAACATCACCAAAAGCCCGGCTGCAAGGGTATAGATCGCGATCTGCTTGTAGGCTTCGAATTTACTCTCTTTCGGATTTAGTCCGATCTGCGTGCTAAGATCCTCGGCGCGCGGATTGAGCTCAAGTCCGAAATTTTCAAATTTTTTCGTCTGGAGATTGAAGTAGCTGAAGTCTAAATTTGTGACGTTATTATCCACGACGGCGAAATAATATCCGCTCTGACTCGCGTATGTGCCGCGCACGGAGTCCACGCCCTGCTTGATTATGGCGGGATTATCGATGTGAAAGGAGCCGATCGCGCCGTTTCGCACGCCAAGATCGAGCGTGAGTAAATTTGAAGCGTCGTCAAATTTAGCGGTTTTATAGTTTTTAAGTTTCAGCTCGTCGGCTACGATATGGGAAAAATTCGCCTTCGCGTCGAGTTTGACAAACTCGGGATTAGCGGGCTTGATCGAGCTTTTTTCAAAAAATTCCCCGTTGCGCTCCAGCGTCAGAACAAACTCATTGATCTTGGCGTCCTTGCCGCTTGCTTCAAACCACAGCGTAGTCTCAAACATCTCGTCGCCCTCGATCCACGCGAGTTTGTCCTCGTTCAGCCACTTCACGCCGTCCGTTCGGCTGATCGCGAGCTTAGGCGTGACGGTGATCTTCTGCCCCAAATACACGGCAAAATCGATCTTAAAAATTTGATTGTAATAGACTTTTCTAGGCATTCCGCTAGCTTTTAGCGTTAGCTCTTTGGGTTTGATGTCCTGATAAATTTTATCGTCGGATACGTCCAGATCGACTTCATTCGTAGGAGCCAAGGCCTTAAGATCGTCTATGCTAAGATTTTCCATAGACATAACCTCTTTTTTATTGTATTTCAACATAACCTTGGAATTATCGCGCTGCTGCGTATCGTCCGGCTTATCCTCGCTCTTTTTCGGCGCATATTTACTTAGATCATCGAGCGAATCGATCTCAATTTCAGGCGCCGCAAAAGCGATCGCGCACACGCCCAGAATAGCAAAAAATTTTTTTAGCAAATTAACCCTTTTAACATTTTTATCCCGTCCGTGCCGCCTAAAATAGGCTCTATCGCACGCTCAGGATGCGGCATCAGACCGAAAATCTTTTTGTTTTTATCGCAAATCCCGGCGATTGCGTCCACCGAACCGTTTGGATTTAGATCGGCGCCCTTTGCATCGCAATACTTCAAAAGCACGCAATCCTCGTCGTATAGCGATTTTAGCGTATCAGCGTCCGCGTAATAATTGCCCTCGCCGTGCGCAATCGGGATATTTAAAATTTCGCCCTTATCGCAACAGCGCAGAAATTTATTGTCGTTTGAAACGACGCGCAGATGGTGAAATTTTGAGATGAAGCTTAAATTTATATTTCTACTCATCGCTCCTGCAAGCAGCTTCAGCTCCAAAAGCATCTGAAAGCCGTTGCAGATACCCAAAATATAGCCGCCCTTTCGCGCGTGATCAAGCACCGCCTGCATTATGGGGCTAAATTTAGCAATCGCCGCGGTTCGCAAATAATCCCCGTAGCTAAATCCGCCAGGCAGCACGATCAGATCGGCATTTATGGCGGTTTCTTTATGCCAGATTATCTGCGTTTCGCAACCCAGCGCGTCAAAAGCGTATTTGCTGTCGCGCTCGCAGTTGGTGCCGGGGAAATTTACGATCGCTACCTTCATATCACGATCTCGTAGTCTTCAATGACGGTGTTTGCCAAAATTTCATCGCACATCCTAGCGACGTCGGCGTAAATTTTATCCCTATCCTCGCCGTTTAGCTCAAGCACGATCTGTTTGGCTACGCGCACGTCCTCTACCCCGCTAAAGCCAAGCGAAGCGAGGGCGTGTTTGACCGCCTTGCCCTGCGGATCGAGCACGCCCTCTTTAAGTCTTACGTTTACGATTACCCTCATCGCTTATCCTAAAATTCTACGCAAGACCTCTTCGTAGGCCACTTTTACGCTACCGAGATCCTGTCTGAATACGTCCTTATCGAGTTTCTTGTCGGTCTGTTTGTCCCAAAAGCGGCAGCTATCGGGGCTGATCTCGTCTGCAAGCAGGATATTTCCGTCCTCATCCCTGCCGAGCTCGATCTTGAAATCCACTAGCTTTAAATTTCGCTCGTCGAAAAATTTAACCAAAATTTCATTGATCTTGCGCGCGATATTTTTAAGCTCGTCAAGCTCGCTTTGGCTCTTTACGGCGCCGAGCAACACGCAATGCTCGTCATTTAGTATCGGATCGCCCAGATCGTCGTCTTTGTAGCAAAACTCCACCAGCGTAAACGGAAGCTTCGTGCCCTCTTTGATGCCCAGGCGCTTTGTAAGCGAGCCGGTAGCGATATTTCTAGCGATGATCTCAAGAGGGAAAATTTTGCATTTTTTCACTAGCTGCTCGGTCGGACTGATCGTCTCTACTAGCGCAGTGGCGATGCCGTGCTTTTTAAGCAGATCAAAAATTAGCGTCGAAATTTTACAATTCAGCGCGCCTTTGCCGCTCTCTTCGGCTTTTTTGACGCCATTAAACGCCGTCAGCGAATCTTTAAATTCTGAGATCAAAAGGTCGTCACTTTCGTTAACCGACCACATCTTTTTGCCCTTGCCTTCGTAGATGAGCTCTTTTTTGGTAGCTTGCATCACACTCTCCTTACTTGATGTTTAGAATTTTTATCGCGTCTATTGCGGTTTTTAACTGGATGTCGTTGCCGATCTGCTCTTTGGTGATGAAATTTTTCTCATCCTTTTTCTGCTCGTCTTTTTTCTCTTTTTTATCGGTTTCAACCTTGGCAAGCTCGCTTTTTAGGTGCTTTTTAAGATCGGCTTCTTTTATCGAAAACTCATCCTCGTCGCGGCTCGGTACCTTGCCCGGCGCCACTACGAGATCGGGCGTCACGCCCACCGCTTGGATGGTGCGACCGCTTGAGAGATAGTAGCGAGCTATGGTTAGTCGCAGAGCTTCTTTATCCTCGATCGGCAGGATCACCTGCACGCTCCCCTTGCCGAAGGTGTTTTCGCCGACGACTACCGCGCGCTTTAGATCCTGAAGCGAGCCGCTTACGATCTCGCTCGCGCTTGCGCTGCCGCCATTAACCAAAACCACGAGCGGTAGATCGGTGATCTTCTTTTTAGGATCGGCGTTATGCGCTTCGGTTTCGTTTTTCGCGCGTCCTTTTTGCGAGACGATAAGCCCTTTGCCGACGAATAAATTTACGAGTCCGATCGCTTGATCCAAAAGCCCGCCCGGGTTATTTCGCAGATCCAAGATAATACCCTTGGCGTCTCTGTGCTCTTTTATAAATTTGCTCGCGTCCGCTACCACGTGCTGATCGAAATTCGTAACGCGCAGATATAAAATTTTATCATCCTCGATCATCTTGGCATAAACCGATTCCACTTTGATTATGTCTCGGACGATCTCGACGTCGAAAGGCTTGCTAACCCCCTTGCGCACGATCGTTAGAGTGATTTTAGTTTTCGGCTTGCCGCGCATCTTTGAGACCGCATCGTCGATCGTGATGCCGAAAGTCGCGTTGCCGTCGATACGCAAGATTACGTCGTTAGCCTGAATGCCTTTCTTATCGGCAGGAGTCCCCTCGATAGGCGAGATGACGGTCAGAGCGCCGTCTTTCATACCCACCTGAATTCCAAGTCCGCCGAACTCGCCCTCGGTTTGCACTTTCGTGTCGTTAAACGCCTTTTCGTCCATATAGCTTGAGTGCGCGTCGAGGTTATTCATAAGCCCCGAGATCGTCTTATCCACAAGCTCCGAGAAGGTCATCTCATCGACGTAATTGTTTTCGACGATCGCAAGCGTTTTGGTAAGCTTGGCTAGCGCCTCCAGACGCGTTTTTTCGCTGTCTGGCTTTTTGGTTGCGTTGACCTCTCTGGCTTGTAAATTTCCGGTAAAAAAACTGACGCCTAAAAATAGAGAAAATATGAATCCCAAGCCGAAGAAGAGGTGTTTTTGTCGCAAAGTTTATCCTTGAAAGTAAAATGGATTGAATTTTATAGAAAATTGGCTAAAAATAAGGTAAATTTCATACGAAATTTGCGCGTTTACGGATAAATTTAAGCCGAAAATTTTAAAATCTCACTAAAAAACCTTGACATAAAGACACTAAAGTTATATAATGCAACCAACTTCAACTTTAGGAGAAAATTTATGAACGAAACTATTGAAATTTTAACCGATAAAATGCGCTCTTTGCTCGAAAGCAGCGTTTCTTTAGCGATCCACTCCAAAAATAGCGAAGTGGGCGTATTGCATATGCTCTGGGCGTTGGTAGCCGATAGCGGCTCGGTTCTAAATCAAATTTTTAATAAATTTAGCATCGAAAAGACCGCGGTCGAGCTTGAGATCAAAAGCGAAATTTCAAATTTGCCTACGAGCTCAAACGTCACGAAGGAAAACGTGCGAATCTCGCGCGAGCTGATGAACTCACTTGAGGTCGCAAAGGGGCTGATGACGAGCTCGGGCGATAAATTTATCGCCGTAGATACCTGGCTGATTGCAAATTTAAATGCAGATCCGCTAAAGAAAATTCTATCTAAATTTGCAGATCTTAGCGAGATCAAAAAAGAACTAGAGGCGCTTCGCGGCGGCAAAAGTATCGATTCGCAAACCGCCGACGAGACGCTTGAGGCGCTTAGTAAATTCGGCGTCGATCTCACCGCCAAGGCAATCGCGGGCGAGCTCGATCCGGTCATCGGCCGCGACGAGGTGATCTCGCGAATGATGCAAATTTTAATCCGCAAAACGAAAAATAACCCGATCCTACTGGGCGAGCCGGGCGTGGGAAAAACCGCGGTCGTCGAGGGTCTTGCTCAGCTGATCGCAAAAAAAGAGGTACCGCTCAGCCTACAAAACAAACGCGTCATCGCGCTTGATATGAGTGCGCTGATTGCGGGCGCGAAGTACCGCGGCGAGTTTGAAGATAGGCTCAAAGCCGTCATAAACGAGGTCGTAAAAGCCGCAAACGTCGTGCTTTTCATCGATGAAATTCACACCATCGTAGGCGCGGGCGCAAGCGAAGGCTCGATGGATGCCGCAAACATCCTAAAGCCCGCCCTTGCGCGCGGCGAACTGCACGCGATCGGCGCTACGACGCTGAAAGAGTACCGAAAGTATTTTGAAAAAGACGCCGCGCTTCAGCGCCGCTTCCAGCCCGTAACGGTCGCGGAGCCCAGCGTGAGCGAGGCCACGGCGATCCTGCGCGGCATAAAGGAACGGCTAGAGGTGCATCACAACGTCACCATCACCGATAGCGCGCTTGTGGCGGCTGCAAGGCTAAGCGACCGCTACATCAGCGATCGATTTCTGCCCGATAAGGCGATCGATCTCATTGACGAAGCGGCGGCGGAGCTTAAAATGCAGATCGAAAGCGAGCCAAACGAGCTTGCCAAGGCCAAGCGCGACATCCTTACGCTTCAGGTCGAAAAGGAAGCCCTTAAGATGGAGGATGACGGCAAAAACGACGAGCGGCTCGCGCAGATCGACAAAGAGATCGAAAATTTAACCGAGCAGAAAAACGCGCTTCAGGCTAAATTTGAAAACGAAAAGTCCGTATTCGGCGGCATCAGCGAGGAGAAAAAGGCGATCGATAGCCTCAAAAACGAAGCTAGCCTAGCAAGACGCAACGGCGATCTTAGCAAAGCTGCCGAGATCGAATACGGCAAGATCCCCGCCGCGCAGGCGAAGGTTAAGGAGCTTGAGGCGAAATGGGACGCGATGAAAGAAAACGGCGTGCTTTTGCGAAACCGCGTGGACGAGGAGAGCGTGGCTGAAATTTTAAGTAAATGGACGGGCATCTCGGTAAGCAAAATGCTCTCCTCCGAAAAGGAGAAATTCCTCCACATCGAGGAGCACTTAAAAGAAAGCGTTGTGGGACAGGACGAGGCGCTGCACGCCATCGCTCGCGCCGTCAAGCGCAACAAAGCGGGGCTCGTGAACGAAAACCGCCCGATCGGAAGCTTTTTGTTTTTGGGTCCTACCGGCGTCGGCAAGACCGAAAGCGCAAAGAGCTTAGCGAGGTTTTTATTCGACGATGAGCGGGCGATGATCCGCTTTGATATGAGCGAGTATATGGAAAAACACAGCGTCAGCCGCCTACTCGGCGCGCCTCCGGGATACGTGGGCTATGATGAGGGCGGGCAGCTTACCGAAGCTGTGCGCAGAAAGCCCTACTCCGTGCTGCTTTTTGACGAGATCGAAAAGGCGCACAAGGACGTTTTTAACATCCTGCTTGGAATTTTAGACGACGGGCGCGCGACCGACAACAAGGGCGTTACGGTCGATTTCAAAAACACGATCATCATCCTAACGAGCAATATCGGCTCGGCTAAGATTATGGAGCTTGACGCCAAAAATGCAGACAAGCCGCGCGAGATCGCGCTTGCCGAGCGCGAGGAGGCGATAAAGGGTGAGCTGAAGAATTATTTCAAGCCCGAATTTATCAACCGCCTGGACGACATCGTGATCTTCAACGCCCTAAGCGAGGACGATCTTATAAAAATCGTGGGCATTATGTTTAAGAGCCTGCAAAAAACGCTCGCAAACCGCGGCATTAGCGCGAGCTTGAGCGAAGATGCCAAAAAGCTCATCGCCTCGGCGGGCTTTGATATCGAATACGGCGCAAGGCCGCTACGCAGGGCGCTTTACGACCTGGTGGAGGATAAGATCGCCGATATGATCCTAAGCGACGAGATAAAAACGGGCGATCGGATCGAAATCGGCGCGCATGGCGGCGAAATCGAGATAAAGAGGGTGAAGTAAAATTCGGCGGAATTTATCCTGCGGGGTAAATTCCGCGCTTCGGTGGAGTAAATCGATCTGGCATGCGGAGCAAATTTGGCAGAGTAAATTTAAAAGCCAAACCAAGTTCGATGCCAGACGAAACGCAAGCAAAATAAACTTGCTAGAGTAAATTTGACGAAGTAAATTTGACGCTTCGGCGAAGTAAATTTAGCGACGTAAATTTTAAAATTTACCGAGCCAAATTCTGCCGAATAAAATTTTTATCAAATGAAATTTCAGGCTTGAAATTTTAAAATTTTATCGAGCTAAAATTTATGCCTCGGAGTTTGAAATTTTAAATTTAAAAGGTAGAAATTTAAAGCTTCAAAATTTGGAAGCGCGAGGATTTTAGATTATAAAATTTGAAATGCCGACAAGCTTTAAATTTGAAGCAGGTAAAGAAGATTACGAGCCCCGCGGTTTGAAATTTTAAATTTGAAGCCAAAGGGGCAAATTTTAAGATCATTTCAAAATTTGCCCCTTTTAAATTCCCATATCTCAAGCTCTATTCGTAAAATTTTGCATATAAATTTACGTAAAATTTAACTAAAAAAGATGGTTAAACTAACTTATCCACATTAAATTTCATCTCTTCTTTTTAGAATAAAAACCATCGCAGACGCGATTATTAGCGATGATAGAGCACTTATCATCATTATATTAAAATTAAAATTTGAGCGGTCAAACAGATGATCCAATAAGGTCAAATCGGCTTTTGCTAGGATTATCACGGCTAGCGGATAAGCATAAAATAAACTTATAAAAAATGCAGATGCGGCGGATATTTTATCCAGTAGAATAAAAGCCTTTATCTTTGAAAATACGAAGCAGCAGATGATTAGAGGTAAAATTACCGTCGCGCAAAATAGATACAATACCATAGCGCCAAAAATATCGCTTTCGCTATCGCTCGCCTCTTCGTGCCACGTTAGTTCAAAAGCTTTTAAAACGATAGAAAACGGATTCGCGATATCGTAACCGCTATACTCCGCCAAAAAAACCGCGTCTATGCTGGCAAATATAACGCCCAAACAATCTATTGTAAAAAAAGAGTAAGGCGATCCAGAATAAAATCCTCACCCCTTTTAGCTCAAAACATTTTTTAATGAACTTTTTTATCGCCCTGCCCTCCAATTTATAGCTTTTAAGATCAATTCGGTTTTTATATCGTGTTTCATTTCAGCGCTTTTAAAAACACTTTGTCGTGATCTCTCATCAAATTTTAAGCTCTTCGTTGCCATCGTCTATCTTGCCCGTTGCGATCGTAAGCTAAAATTTTCATTCTACTTATTCACCTAATTTGATACCGTTAAAATTAGAATTATTTTTTATCCTTATCAAAAAATTTTGAATTGTAGTTAGTTAAAGATATCATCAAGGTTCGCTTATTGAAAGGAACCTTACCGAATCTATCAACAAGTGATTTATTCTGTTTTACTGATATCACAGTACCGTTATCATCAAAAATATAGTATTTTTTTATCCCTAAGAAATTTAAGCATTGAAAGATAATTATAAATATAAAGTTTATGATGATAGCCATTGCAAGATTTGTTATATACGCAATTTTATCCATCAAAGTTTTACTATCAAGTTTTGCAGTTTCTCCAAAACATGGAAAGCATGAATACGTTATCTTTGTATGCTCCGTAAGCTGGATTTTCAGAACCTTTAAATTCCCTGCAAAATCCACATAATCGCATTCTATTATTTTCTCAAAAATTCTAATTTGTAAGTCATTTACCAGCATACCTTTTAGCATTGCAAAATCTCCAAAAATCGTTTTGAAAAATATAAATATGCAAAGAGCTAGCTCGCCTTTTCTAAAACTACTACTAAAGAAACTTTCAATAGGAAAAATAGATCTAATGGCGAATACTAATGCGAATATCAGGAAAAAAATTCCTACTGTTAATTTACTTTTTAACAAATAGTCATTTTTTACAACTATCGGCTCCTTATCATAATCCCTCATAAATCCCCATTTTTATAAAAAATATTTTGGCGCATTCTACCCTTTTATTCTTACGGTAATTTAAAATTTAAAAGCGCTTTGTCCTACCCAATTTCAAGGTCTTTTGCCGCTCTAAATTTTAAAATTTCAAAGCCTCTACACTGCGCTAAATTTTAAAATTTCAAACCCGTAATAGTGAAATAAAATTCTATCTCCTCCGAGTTTCATAAAATTTTAAAATTCCATGCCGATGCTCCAAGCTAAATTTTAAAATTTCAAACCCGCGAAGGCTTGCTAAATTTTAAAATTCCA
>CAUQNJ010000051.1:0-9370 GCA_963519515.1 uncultured Campylobacter sp.
CAAGCGACGATAGCATCATCATCTCCAGCCGCCACCAAGACGCCGTCATCAAGATCGGCCGCGACAAAAAAGTCAAATGGATAATGGGCGCGCACAAGGGCTGGAAAGATCAGTTCAAGGGCTATTTGCTTCAGCCTGTGGATAAAGACGGCAAAAAAATAGTCTGCGAGGACGAGTACTCAAAATGCCCGGGATATGAGAGCGAGAAAGGCGGATTTGACTGGCAGTGGACGCAGCACACGGCATTTCGAATCGATAGCAAGTCTAAAAAAGGGCTCGTCTATCTAACCGTCTTTGACAACGGCGACACCCGCGGTATGGAGCAGCCTGCGATGGCGGGCATGAAATACTCCCGCGCGGTCGTCTATAAAATCGACGAAAAAGCTAAAACCGTCGAGCAAGTCTGGGAGTACGGCAAACAGCGCGGCAGCGAGTGGTACAGCTCGGTTACATCGCTCGCGCAGTATCAAGACGACCTTGATAGCGTGATGGTTTACTCAGCGGTTGCCGGCATGCAGTTTGACATCGTCAAAGGCCGTCCGGTCGGCGTGCCTAGCCCTCATATCAATGAGTTTGAGTGGGGCGCAAAAGAGCCGTCAATCGAGATAAAAATGACCAACGCGATGGGCTATCAGGCGTTTCCGTTTAGCCTAGAAAAGGCGTTTGAGAAGTAAAATTTTAAAATTTAGCGGTCGTGTTTCGAGCGCGGCCGCTTTTGTTTTAGATTATGGTCAAATTCTACACATCTACTCGATAGAATTTCATCCGAATTTGCTAAATTTTATCCCTCGGTACGGCAAAATTTAGCCGAAAACATAGCTCTTTATTCTAGATAAAATTTAATCATCGGATTTGCGATTTCGCGCTCTGCTTTTGCTATAATTTCGCTCTGCTAAAATTAATAAGCGTTATTTCGGTATAGACGAGGTAGCGCACGGTTTGGATGAAATTTGCATTCCGCTTGAGGGCGGGGGACGACGGGTATGAGGTTAATGCGCCCAAAGGATATTCGTGCGGCAAGGCGGCGCAGCAAAGGAGAAAGAGTGGAAAAATCTAGAAAAAAGGAACTCAAAAAGCTTGCGGCGTAGCGGCAGCGAGATGCATTTGAAAAGAGTTTGTCTATGAATAGGGCGGAGTTTGAGGGGCTATTTGAGTTCTTGGGCTAGAGCTTGGCGCATCGCGACTGCGACGGCACGCATAGGCTCATACTGGATTTTGCGAGCTCGCCGCGTGCCGAATGAGGCGGCGGTTTTGGACTTTTGCGAGCAAAACGGCGGATATTGCGATCGCGAAGTTCTAAACAACGTGCAAAATTGCTTCGAATTTTAAGGGGCTATGTGCAGAAAGACATGGTTTTGCAAGCATCGTTTCAAAAAGGCGGTGCGTAAAATTTAGTAAAATTTTAGCGGCGCGAGGGCTCAAAAGTAGGGCTAAAGCAACGTTTGCGGTGCGAACTGCCGCCGTGCAATAAGCACAAAGCCCACCGCGCCAAACACGCGGGCCTTTTGTAGAATTAATGCTCTAGTTTTTAAATTTGACGCAAAAGGCGGGCAACTCGCCGTCAAAACGGCAATTAAAGCGTGGTGTGACGGGGCTTGTATGGACTTAAGAGCGGTATTGCTCGCTTAATTTAACGATACAAGACGGCGCGGAGACCTGGAGTTTGCCCCCTTAAATTTTATTGCAGTAGCCATCAGGCGGACAGAGATATGCTATGGACGTTTTCATTGAGCGAGCTTGCCGCAGACGCTTTGCTGTGCGACAAGCAGGTTGATTGCAAGATTAGGAGAACTCGCACAAAGCGCTTTTGCGCGAGAGGACTTTGCTGCGGTGCCGACGTAAATTTTATCTGCGCGGCATTTAAATTTAGCCCAAAATTTCCCCGACGAAAAATAGCGCTGACATCGCAAACGTGCAGAGCGCGACGACCTTTAGCTGTCCGTCGAAGTCGCGACATTCCCTCACTTTTAAGACGAAAAAGAGATGCCAAATAAGAGGCACGAAGCTAATTACGTAGAGCAGTCTCACGCCCGAGTCGCCGCGCAAAAGTGAGTAGCAGAGCATCAGGCTAGCTCCGCCCGCGATTAGCGCGTAGTGGTAGCGCTTAGCCGCGCTCAGTCCGATACGAACGGGGACCGTGCGCTTGCCTTTGAGCGCGTCGTTTTGGATATCGCGCATATTATTTAAATTTAGCACCGCCGTGCTTAACATCCCGCACGCGCACGCAGGCAGCAGCAGCGCCGCATCGAGCGAACGCGCGTATAAAAAGTACGAGCCCAGCACGCTCAAAAGCCCAAAAAACAAAAACACGAAAACGTCGCCGAGTCCCCGATACCCGTATGCGCCGGCTCCCACGGTGTAGCGGATCGCCGCGTATATCGACGCGCCGCCTAGCGCCAAAAATAGCATCACAAGATAAAACCGCTCGCCAAACGCCAAAACGCTCAGCGCGAGGCTTGAAAATGCCGAAAGTAGCGCCGTAGCGACGATGACGCGCTTCATCTGCTCCGCGCTCATCTGCCCTGTTTGGATCGCTCGGCGCGGCCCCAGCCTGCCATCGTCGTCGGTGCCCTTTGCCGCGTCGCCGTAGTCGTTGGCGTAGTCGCTTAGCACCTGAAACAGTAGCGTGGTAAGCAGCGCCAGCGCGAAAATATCCGCTCTAAACGCGCCCGCGCCGTATGCCGCGCCGCTGCCTAACAACACGCCCGAGACGCTAAGCGGCAGCGATCTAAGCCTTGCGGATGCGTAAAGAGCCTTTGCGGTTATCATTTTTTGCCTTTTGTTGATTTTTAGAGCCGAATTTACGGCGAACTCGAGATAAAATTTAGCGGAAAAACGCCAAAAATATCATAAATTTAGACTATTCGTAGAGTAAATTTTATTTAAATTCGCCTTTTTAATATAAATAGCGGTAAAATAGAGCCAAAAATTTTAGGAATTGTGATGAAAAAAGTTCTTACCGTTCAAGATATATCCTGCGTGGGCAAGGTTTCGCTGACCGTCGCCTTGCCGATACTAAGCGCGATGGGGATGAGCACGAGCGTGATCCCTACGGCGGTTTTATCGATGCATACGGGCTTTTCGGGCTACACCTTTTGCGATCTAAGCTCTCAAATACGCGCGATCATGGCGCACTGGAAAGACCGCGGAGTGGTATTTGACGGCATCTACACGGGCTTTTTAGGCTCGGCGGCACAGATCGAGATTATGAGCGAGCTATTTGCGAGCTTCGGCGGCGCGGGTAAGACCATTTTGGTCGATCCTTGTATGGGCGATAACGGCGTGTTTTATCCGGGCTTTAATGAGGATTTTGCCCGTATGATGGCGCTTCTGTGCGCTCAAGCCGACGTCATTACGCCCAATATCACCGAGGCCTGCGCGATTACAGGCGTGCCGTACCGAGAGGATGCGGATAGGGATTTCATAATGGATCTACTTGCAAGGCTTCGAGAGTTGGGCGCTAGGCAGGTCATTTTAAAGGGCATCGGCTACATCGCCGATCAGTGCGGGGTTTTCAGCTATGATGCACGCACGGGCAGGACGAACGAGTATTTTCACGAGCTGCTGCCGGTTAAATTTAACGGTACCGGCGATATTTTCGCCGCCGTAGCCTTCGGCGCAATAATGCGCGGCAAGTCGCTGGAAACCGCGGTTCGCATCGCTGCGGACTTCGTCGTCAGCACGATCAAAGAGACGATGAGCGACGAGGAGCGTAAGGACTACGAAGGGGTCGATTTTGAGGTCGTAATCCCCGAGCTCATCAGAAAAATTTAGACGCTAGAAATTCCGAGTCTTCGGAGTTTTGCGTTATTTTAGAATTTTGCCGAGTAAAATTTTAAATTTGAATGGCTGCGTGAAAGTCGGTCTCGCAAGATATAGCTTAAATTTTATCGCCGTAAATTTTAAAATTTACGCGGCGCGGCAAGATAAGGCGTGATAAATCTATCCGTAAATTTAAAACGCTTTGGGCTTTGGCTATGCGTTTGATGGAATTTTTGCCCAAATTTAAATCTAAATTTCTGCGACTCCTGGCTTTTTGATCGGCAAAATTTCATTTTCTAGACTTTCCGAGCGCGGGTTTAAACGGCAAAATTACGCATTTTTCTTGACGGGCGGCTTGGCTAGCTACGCTTTCTAATAAATTATGATTCAAGCGGCAAAAGGCGGTGACGTATGAGCCGCATAGAGATGCTGTGCGATTAAATTTATAATTCAAAATCGCGGCGCGCCTTTAAATTTAAGATAAAATTCTACGCAAATTCTATCTTTTTGGCGCCTTTCAAAGCGCGCGCCGCATTAAATTTAGAGCCTAGAGCATCTGCCGAAACATCTCGATCTGCTCTTTGATCAACTCCTTCATATCCTCGCTCGCGTATTTTAGCGATGCTTCGAGCGCGCCAACCACCTCGTCGCAGATAAAATTTACGCTAAAAAGCGTCGCCCAAAATCTAGCGCCCGCGCTGGAATGCTCGTTTTGCAGCGCGTCGCAAAGCGCCTTTATCGCGGCGCTGCGATCCGCGGACAGCAGCACGCCTTCTAAAAGTGGGAAACTACCCGCGCCGTCGCCGCTTGTCAGACTCCCAAAAAATAGCGGCAGAACCTCTGCGTCCGGGTTTGCGGTAAAAAACTCCGCTACTTGCGCGTAGCTCTGCGCTAGCTCGCTAGTGATCTCGCCGTCGTCAGGCATCGGCTGGTGGCTCTTTAAAAACTCTAATGCACTTTGTTTATCCATAATCTCTCCTTAAATAAAAGCAAATTGTAGCGAAAAATCCTTAGTTTAAGACAATTGTCGTCCGTTTAATCTTGAGATAAAAAATCGGTAATGGAGCTAAATTTTAAAAGAATTTGGATTAAAATTTGAAAAAGCCGTGAGGCTTGAAGCTTGTAGCTTGGGATTATGACTAAATTTGAAGCCTAAAAAATCCGGATAAATTTGGCGCGAGGTTAAAAGATTAAGCCGCGGTTTTGTCCGAGGGCTAAATTTTAACTGCGCTAAGATCGCCTGAACTCGCGCGGCATAGTGTTTTAGCCAAAATAAAATTCCGCAGAATTTCGCGCAAATAAAAAAGCCCCCGCACTTAACGGGGGCTTGAGAGCGTAGTTATTGATCTGCGCAACTACGTAGGCCAGATGAGGATTACTCCTCGATCTTGCCCGTTTTGATGCGGCGCTCGTAGATCTCTTGCATCTCTCTGATGTCGTTTTTGAGCTCGAATACGCCGTGTCAATGCGAATAATCAAGTCCGCCCATTAGCGCACCTTGGAGCATTCTGCGACCCTCGTGATGCCACGAAAGATAATAGATCTTTTGGAAAGCATCGGTCCAAGGATCCTCTTTGAGAAGTTTTTTCTCCTTAAGATCGTTTAGCATCTTAGTCGCTTCGTCGTTGCAAACGTTGTATAGAAGCACCTGCTTATTGGCCATCTCGAAGAAATTATTCGTATGGGTCTTGGCGTGGACTCTTTGCAGACCATCTTCATCTCTGCGCGTGCCGCCTCAGGACCGTTTAGGTTGCCGGCCAAAGGATTGCCTACGTTTAGTTTGCCGGTATTTAAGAACTCGCTTACCGCAGTATCGTTGCCGCCGGTGCGTAGATTGCTCTTTATCGCCCACAAATTCCACTTCAAGCGTTGAGATACGTTATGGGTGGAGTTTAGATCGCCCACGCTGCCGCTCATATGGCAGGTCGCGCATGTAGGGGCTCGGTAATTAGGAACCGCCCAAGTACCGGGAGCGCTGTCGAATTTCCACTCGTTACCTTCGGCGTTGAAGATATGTCCGTGCATTGAGTTATTGTAAATTTCGATATCCGGATGATCAGGTCCTAAGTGGCAGGATGCGCAAGCAGCAGGCTTGCGAGCCTCAGCGATCGAAAATTTATGACCCGAGTGGCACGATTTGCATCCGCCTACGCCACCATCCGGATAAACCGTACCGATGCCGTATGTAGGCCAGGTCTCTTTGGTAGGCTTGTTATTCTCGTCCATTTTGATGACGCCGCCGTGACATTGAGAGCAGCCGGTAGTATCGGGAGCGTGTTTAAGATCCGGAATATCGCGTCCTTCGTAGTGATACATCAAAGCGACCATTCCCTTGTTGGCTTGCATCTGCATAGCGCCTCTTGCGTGACCGCTGTTTTCGAACTCTTTAACTTCGTTGCTGTGGCATTTAGCACAGGTTTTAGGGCTAACTAGCACGGAGACGTGGTTATCGGTGTCTTTCGGATGCGGTTCTTTAGCGGCCATCGGGCTATCCGCAGGCTGCGAGTGGCAGTCGGTACAGCTAACGCCTACGTGGGCGTGGCGACTCATTTTCCAATCCGCAACGACGCCGGGAGTTTTTTCGGCGTGGCACTCGACGCAGCGTCTAGCTAGCGGCGTAAGCTGCCTATTTACTTTTAAATTTCCCGTCAAATTAATATTTACGGCGTTGCTTAAATTTGCATCCATGGCCGCTTTCGCGCCGTGCTCGGCGCTCGGGGCTTGGGCAAATGCAAATGTTGCGATACAGGCTATTAAAATAGCGACTTTTTTTAGCATTGCTTCTCCTTTATTTGGTTTTGTTATTTTCTCGGTTGTATTTATCCCAATATTTGGTGATCTCGATGCCTAAATTTTTATGACCGACGTTTTCGTGGCACTGTACGCAGGTTTTGCCGGTAGTGCCCGCGAAATAATCCCTATGCGCGAGCCAGGCTTTATCTACCTGGTTGTTTTGCTCTTTTAAATTTCGGTGGCAGCTTAGGCAGCCGCTTTCATAGACGAAATGATTTCGCTCCTTGCGCTTATCTTGCCAGTCAATCTTATCGGCATCGGTAAAGACCGTCTTATAGACGTCGTTTGCGGAGGTCAGAGCCTTGGTCCAAAGATACATAAAGGTATTTTCGTGAGAGACGTGGCAGGCTACGCAGTCGGCTTTGAAGCCTTGCGGGTTGTTGCCGCCGTGAACGTCGTTGTGAAAGGCGTTTGCCATCGGCTGCATCGTATGACAGGATACGCAGAATTTATCGGTGCCCGTAAGATGAACCATCTCGGCGATTCCAAGAGATAATAGCATTCCTATCAGCACATCTGCGCCCAGTAGAAGCACAAGAAATTTCTTTTTCATAGAGTTTCTTAAAAATTTAAAATTTTTTCTCAAAACTTTAATTATTTGATAACTCAAAAGCTGAAATTGTGTTCTAAAAAGATTAAAAACCGCTTATTTCTAGGGTTTTTGTTAAATTTATTAAATGCAGATAAAAATTTAAACTTAGTTTCTAGCTTAACGGAATATAATCTATTAAAATTTAAATATGAGGAGAGATCATGAAAACGATCCAAGCGGATGAAATTACCAAAGTAGTCAGCGAGCTTTGCAAAAGAGCCTGTTATCACGTTACGCCCGACATGCGCGCGGCATTTGAAAAGGCGCGCGAGAATGAGACTTCGCCCATCGGCAAAGATATCTTAGGCAAGCTCTTGCAAAATGCCGATTTGGCAGCGAAAGAGGTCGCGCCGATCTGCCAAGATACCGGTATGACGGTGGTCTTCGTCGAACTCGGGCAGGACGTGCATATCGAGGGCGGATATCTGGAGGATGCTATCAACGCAGGCGTTGCGGACGGCTACGTAGGCGGCTATCTGCGCAAATCCGTAGTCGCAGAGCCGCTTTTTGAGCGAAAAAACACCACGAACAATACTCCCGCGGTCATCAATACCCGCATCATCCCCGGCGACAAGCTTAAGATCAAAGTAGCCCCGAAGGGCTTCGGCAGCGAAAACAAATCGGTGCTAAAAATGCTCGTTCCCGCAGACGGCATCGAGGGGGTAAAAAAGGTATTTTTAGAGGCGGTCAAATACGCAGGCCCTAACGCCTGTCCTCCGATGGTCGTAGGCGTCGGTATCGGCGGCACGATGGATAAGGCGGCGCTTTTAGCCAAGCAAGCCGCGGTTCGCTCGATCGATAGCAGAAATCCCGACGAGCGCTACGCCAAGCTAGAGGATGAATTATTGGAGATGGCGCGCGCTACGGGCGTCGGTCCGCAGGGTTTGGGTGGCATAAACACCGCCGTCAAGGTAAATGTAGAGTGGTATCCGACCCACATCGCAGGGCTTCCGGTCGCCGTTAATATCAACTGCCACGCGGCTCGCCATGCCGACGCCGAACTATAAGGAGGAAATCATGTCAGAAGTTAAAAGAATTACCGCACCTTTCGATAAAAGCGTAGTAAAAAGTCTAAAGGCGGGCGATAACGTCCTAATCAGCGGCACCATCATCGCAGCCCGCGATGCCGCACACAAGGCGCTAACCGAAACCCTCGCTCGCGGCGAGAAACTACCCGTAAACTTAGCTGGCGAGACGATATATTATCTGGGGCCGACCCCTGCTAAACCTGGTCAGGCAATCGGTGCTGCAGGGCCTACGACTAGCGGACGCATGGACAAATACACTCCGACGATGATAAACGAAGTAGGCATCAACGGCATGATCGGCAAGGGCTACCGCTCTGAGGCCGTCGTAGAGGCGATGAAAAAATCAGGCTGCGTCTATATGGTCGCTATCGGCGGCGCGGGCGCGCTGATTAGCCAAAGCATTAAAAAATATGAAGTGCTAGCCTACCCCGAGCTCGGCCCCGAGGCGGTTGCGCGACTTACCGTAGAGGATTTTCCGGCTATCGTAGCGATCGACAGCGAGGGCAATAACTTCTACAAAGTCGGACAGGCGCCTTATAGAAAAATTTAAATTTTGCTAGCGGCGTCCGCGCTGTGCTCTTTGCGGCGCGGGCGCTCGTAAATTTCGCGACATAAACTACGGCGTCTAGTTTGCGAAATTTTATGCTGTCGCGCAGATGAAATTTTATAGCGAAATTTAAATCGCGTCCGTAAAATTTTATCTCCATTCGCGGCACGGAATTTTTAAAATTTCGCGCCTCTTAAATTTATACCGAAATCCCGTCTTTGCTCCATTTAAACAATCCGCCGCTAAATTTAGCCGCAAATTTATCCAAGTCTAAATTTTAAAATTTCGTCGCCGTTCGTAAGCAAATTTAAAGCCCGCAAGCGTCATAATCCATCTTAAATTTAAAAGGGGCAAAATGAGCGCAAGCGAGCTGGAGCAGATCAGACTAGGGCTTTTGTATAAGGCGAAAAGAAATATGATCTTAGCGGCGGCGTGCATGCTCGGCTACGGCGCGTTTTTGTTATACAAACTGCGCGACGGAGGAGGTATGGCGGATTTGTTGCCGCTTATAGGATTATTCGCGCTTGTTCTTATCATGGTCATTTTGTTCGATCAAACCCCCATAAAAGCTACGATGATCCAAGCTGCGGGTTTTTTTATAATTTGCCTATTTCTAGATGATTTACAAAATCGCCCCACGATTTCCAA
>CAUQNJ010000052.1:0-9049 GCA_963519515.1 uncultured Campylobacter sp.
ATATCAGAAACTGTTGAAATTGATAAGAGAAAATCCGCTTAAGTTTAATTGAGCCTAAAATTTTACGACTCGCGCGGCTCTTATTATCGGGCTTCGTTTAAATGGAGTAAATTTAAAATTTCGCCCCTGCTCGTTCAATAAAATTTTATCGCAAAAACCCGCCTAAAAATGGGGAAAACCCGCTATAATCTTGAAAAAATTATGGAGCGCTTTTTGGAAAAATTTCTACTCTTCGCCGCGATCTTACTCATCGCAAGCATCGTGCTTAACAAGATCTCGGGCAAATTCGGACTTCCTTCGCTCATCGTATTTTTGGCAGTGGGGATGCTCGCAGGCTCGGACGGGCTTTTGCGCATCGATTTTACGAGCCACCGCATCACTCAAGACGTCGGTATGATCGCGCTTATTTATATTTTATACGCGGGCGGACTCGATACGAATTTAAAATCGATTCGCCCTGTAATGGCTAGCGGTATCATCTTAGCGACGCTCGGGGTCGTGGTCACCGCATGTGCGACGGCGGTTTTGGTTAAAATTCTGCTCGGCTTCAGCTGGCTTGAAGCGCTACTTTTGGGCGCCATCATCTCCTCGACCGACGCCGCGGCGGTCTTTGCGATACTGCGCGCAAAGGGAATTTCGCTGAAAAACAATCTCGGCCCGCTGCTCGAGCTCGAATCGGGCAGCAACGACCCGATGGCGATCTTTTTGACCGTCACGATCATCCAGATCATCTCGCTAAATCAAAGCCCTAGCGCGATCGATATGCTGACGCTGCTAATCAAGCAGTTTTTCATCGGCGGGCTTATGGGATACGCCTTCGGTAGGGCGCTACCGTCGATTTTTAATAGACTAAGGCTCGAGCATTGGGGGTTGTATCCGGTGTTTTCGATGGCGTGGGTGGCGCTGCTTTTTACGCTATGTATGAAGCTCGGCGGCAACGGCTACATCGCCGTTTACGTCGCGGGAATGTTCGTCAATAAGCGAGAATTCGCGCACAAGAAAAACCTCATCGGCTTTCACGACGGCATAGCGTGGACGATGCAGATCACGGTTTTTATCACGCTGGGGCTTTTGGTTTTCCCATCTGAGCTGCCTGCCGTCGCGCTTATGGGCTTTGTAACGGCGCTATGGCTGATGTTTGTCGCGCGACCTTTGGGGGTATTCATATCGCTCGCGTTCTCTAAATACAGCAAGAAAGAGAAGGTCTTTATCTCATGGGTCGGGCTTCGCGGCGTCGTGCCTATCGTGCTTGCGACCTATCCGTATGCCGCGGGGATCGAACACGCGGGGCTTATCTTTAATACCGTCTTTTTTATGGTCCTAATCTCGGTGCTGATACAGGGAATGAGCCTCGAGCGCGCCGCGGATAGATGCGGCGTACGCGAGCCGCCGGAGCCGGAGAGCGCGGAGCCGAATTCCAATATGCCGATCTTTTATCGCACGCTGCGCCAGTACACAGTGGACCCAGGCTGCATGCTGATCGATAAAATTTTAGCCGAGCTCGAGCTGCCGGAGGATTTCCTCGTCATCTTGATCAGGCGGCACGGCGAATACATCAAGCCTACCGGCTCGACGGTGCTGCAAGAGGGCGATCTGCTTCTAGTCCACTGCGATGAGGAGAGCGTATATAATGCGGTTTTGAAGGGTTTTGAGGCGTCTAAGGCGTAAGCTGTGCGGAATTGCGGCGCAAAATTTTAGTTTGGCGCGCCTTTTATCGCGCGCAACGACTTGATTATCCGCGCCCAAATTTACGCCCTCGCGTAAAGATCGCTAGCCGCAAATGCGTAATTTTAAATTTCACAGAAGCTCCCAAGCTTATGAGATTTAAAATTTCAGCCGCACGAAATTTGATCCAAAAGCATCATGTATTAACGGGGTGCCGATCCGTTTTGAAATTTAACCGCGCAAATTTTAAATTTTCTAAATTTCGTAAATTTCAAAAAGGTTTAAATTTGGCAGGTTCCAAGCGGATGAAATTTTGAATCCGCTTGCCGAGACGCCATGTCCTTGACGATAGATTCTATTTTAAATTTTAACTCTTGCGAGGTAGAAAATGGCTTTTTTGAACCCCCGGTTTCAAACCCCAGCGGAGTAAATTTACACCCAGATCGGAGTTTAGCTATCTTAGCGACGAGGAGTAGTTTCAAACTCCATCGGAGTAAATTTACACCTATACTCAATCGATCCTTCTATATTGCGAAGCGGTTTCAAACTCCAACGGAGTAAATTTAAATTTCACCGTCCCTGGCGTGCGACCTCAAAATGCCGTATTTCAAATCTCTACGACCGCAAAAGCTTGCAGCCTTTAAATTTAGCGTTTTTAAAGCAGTTCACTCGCACTCCCAGCGGTACTTTTTCATATCGATGCGCTCGCCTCTAAATTCCACGCCTTCAGTCTCTAGCAGTTCGCGCTGAGCCGCAAAGCTCGCCGCCAAGGCGCCCGCGTGGTTTACGACGCGGTGGCACGGGTAGTCGCCGTAGAGCTCTGCTTGCGAGAGCACGCGCCCCACGAGCCGCGAGTGAGCGGGCAGCCCGATCAGGCGGGCGATCTGCCCGTATGATGCCACCCTGCCCGCGGGGATCTCCTCCACAAGGGTAAAATTTCATAGATCAAATTTTGCGTCAAAATCATGGCGCGATTATACTCTTTCGCGTTTAAACTTAGGCAAAATTTTACTAAATTTAACCTCGTGCCAGCGCCATGAATTTCATTAAATTTAGCCGCGCTTTTAAAATTTTACGACGCGGCGCCTCGCCTAATTTCGAAATTTAATAGCTTTAAAATTTTACCTTGCCGAGAGCTCCGCGCGAGCGAAATTTAAACCGAATATTCAGTCTCTCTTTATATGCAAAGGAATATAATTTCAAAACAGATATCAACTTTGATTTAAAGGAGAAAAGATGCAAAATCAAAGACGAGACCTACTAAAGGTAGCCGCTTTGGCGGCGGGCGCTGCGATGCTCGGTACGAGCGAACTAGTTGCGAGCGAAAAGGCGTTTAAGCTCTCTAAGCGCGATCATAGCAAGCAAAGAGCGCTGCTGCTCTCAAGCTCGGGCTACAAAGACACGAAGTATCTATCGCACGCGGTGTCGTGGATCGGTAAATTTACGCAGGAGAACAACCTCGCGGGCAAAAAGATCGTTTTCATCCCTTACGCGAGCCTACGCAGAAGCTACGACGAATATGAAAAGCGCGTCAAAGAGGCGCTTGCGAGTTTAAATTTAAACATCGTCGGCGTCCACCACGCTAAAAACGCCGCGAAGGAGGTCGCGAGCGCGGATTGCATATTTGTAGGCGGCGGCAACACCTTCAAGCTCGTGCACGATATGTACGAAAACGAGCTCATCGCTCTGATTAGCAAAATGGTCGAGGACGGCACGCCGTATATCGGCTGGAGCGCGGGCTCGAACGTCGCGGGCGCTACGATGATGACGACGAACGATATGCCGATTATCGAGCCCGAGTCGTTTAATACCTTCAATATCTTCCCGCACCAGATCAATCCGCACTTCATCTCGGGCAAGCCTGCGGGGCACAACGGCGAGAGTAGAGAGGAGAGGCTGGAGGAATTTTTGATCGCCAATCAAAAATCGACCGTTTATGCGATGCCGGAGGGTACGGCGTTTTGGCTTGAGGGCGAAAAGGCGACCGTGCTCGGGCCTGCTGCGGTGCTAAAGATGAACTACAATAAAAAGGTCGAGTTGATCGAGCCGGGCAGCTCGTTTAAGTATTGATAGCACCCGCTTAAATTTAACCGAGAGGTGCGCCAGGCGGCACCGCTAGTTTGAATGCGCAAATCGGTTAAATTTTTAGTTGCGGCGCTCGGCTAAATACGGGCGCCGCTTTTAAATTTACGCAGCAAAGTGCGTTTTACCTATGTGGACGCGCAATCAAAAGACAAGCGTCGATTTAAAGCGACGCGCGACCCATGAAGCCATAAAGAGTAAAATTTAAAACGCAGATAAAATGCCCCGCGTCCGCCTTCTTATGCCGCTCGGCGATTTTATTCCGTATATCGCGGATATCCTTGTCGGCTGCGGCGGGACGGTATATTTGCAAAAAAGAGCGCCTATGGCGCCGCCAAAACCGGTTCGAGTAACCGCCGAAACTTAAGCGATCGGAGGCAAAGCTTAAAATTTTTATCTCGCCGGAATCGCCGCAAGAGCCTGAATTGCCCGTAAAGATATTTTACGACGATATGTATCGAAGCATCATAGAAGGCACGGGCGGGAGACGCAGGAGGCTATAGAGATGATCGCGCTGCGGCTCGTCGCAAAAAATCCGGGCGCGGCTATTCGGAAAATTTTCTCCGCGATCAAAAATAAACTAGAAAACGACGAGGCGATCCGTCACGAGCTTAGCTGCGGCGCTTCTTTTTACAAAGATTATTTTTACGCGAAGCGCTGCGCGGACGGTAAAATTTTAAAATTTGATCCGAACGACGACAGACTGCCGAATATTACGATGCCGTAAACGGGCGGCATCGATAGCGCGAGCAAAGGCGGCGTCTACGCAAAAAAGGCGCCGCTTGGATCACGCGCGCTTTTAGAATTTAATCGTTTTCCTGCCCAAACGGCTTGGTTATGCAAGAAAAGGCGATCGCTCGCGCAAGGCCTTCATGCAAGCAAAAAAGTTGCTCCGCCATATCACAGCCGCACGATCTCAAAGCCGCACTCGCCGCCGCTAGTTTGTACCGCTTGCCGCAGACGGCTCGCAAAGGGCTATAAATTTAAAACGCCTGCAAATTTAAGCGTTTAGCTACTATAAACGTATCCACTCAGACGCCACATTAGGCTTCGTTGCAGGCGCAAATTTAAACGCCAGGGCGCAAGTAAATTAAATATAGCTAACCTTATAATGATCGCAGCTAGGCTTACGCTCCCCGCATTTAGCATCGCTTTTACCGATCGCAAGCGAGCAAAGCGGCGAGTATCCCTCGGGGATGCCCGCACGAGCTGCGAGAATAGGTTCGTCAAAAAGCGTAACGACGACTGTATTTATCGGGCACGAGGCAAGCTCAAGCGAGGTTGCGCGAAGCTGCATATTTTGCATCACAGAACCCATCGCCCAGTAAATCCCGCGGTGTAGGTTTTCAAGCTTGGCGCCTTCGCATTCCTTCGGCAGTTCCGCCGCTAGTTTACCCGAAAGCAAGATAAGAACGGGCGCGCCGTAAAGCGTAGTTTTGGTTTTCATACCCATGTTTTCAAGCATTTTGCCAAATTTCTTAACGGCCGCCGCATCAAGCTCGCGCAAAAGATCTTTGTCCGTGATAACGCTTATGTGAGCGTCCTTCGTGGTAAAAAGAGCGGGCGCCAGATCGCTGCCTCCAAAATCGCCTGGATCTCCTCTTTTGACGGGACTTCGGCGTTAAATTCGCGCACGCTTCGACGCTTTTTCATAGCTTCGAGTAGTTGCATTTTCTCTCCTTAAATTTGATTTTATATTTCAGGCTCGCCGCGCTTTACTCAAGCGCCCGCGAGCAGCCGTTTAGCCTAGTAGCTTTTTCACGCACGCTTTTATCTGTTCAAAGCTAGCCGTCGGCTCAAATCTCGCTACGACTTCGCCGTTTCTATCAACTACGAATTTCGTAAAATTCCATTTCACGCCGTCGCCTTCTAAAATTTCAGGGAAGTTGCTTTTTAGCGATTCTTCAAGTTTTGCGCTTAACGGATGGGCTGCATCAAAGCCTTTAAATCCCTGTTTTGAAGTTAGAAATTTAAACAGCTCTATCGCACTCTCGCCGCGCACGTCGCCTTTTTTAAATAGCTCAAACGTTACGCCAAAATTTAGCTTGCAATTTTGCTCTATCGTCTCATCGTCATCAGGTTCCTGATGAGCGAAATTATCGCTAGGAAAGCCCAACACGCAAAGCCCCTTGTCTTTAAATTCCTGATTTAGCGCCTCAAGCTCCTCGTATTGGTTCGTAAAGCCGCATTTGCTGGCCGTATTTGCGATGAGTAACACCTTACCGCGGTACTCTCCCATAGATTTTTGCTCGCCTCTGCCTGTAGTTACGCCAATGTCGTAGATTTGCATTTTTCTCCTTTGTGGCATTTCGCCTTAAAATTTTGGATGGATTTTAGCGAGCGAATGTGTTCTTTTGCGATTTTAAAAATTTATCTGCCGTCCCATTCGCCGCTCCTACATTAAATTTGCCGAATTTTACCATAATTCGGCCGCCCTCTTGCGGCACGAACGATCCTTTTTCATTGCCTTATTACGGCGCGGGCGAGCCTGAACGGCGCCGTATAAATTAGCAAGACGAGGCGCGGAATTTCCGTCCGATTTGCAAAGCTCGGTTTGAGCTTAAATTTAAAAACCCGTCCCGTCGCCGTAAGCTAAAATTTTGCGCGATTGTTTTAAAATACGTTTAAAATTTTAAGGAGAGCTCATGGCATTTTCAGATTTTTTCAAAAAAGGCGGCAAAAATAGCGCAAACGCCGCAAAGATCGGCAAGACCGCACAAGAGCGCAAGGATATAAGCATCGAAATTTTAAAATCGCAAGGCGTGCCGTATATAGATCATCTGCCGCTACGGTACGAGACGGACGAGGTCACCCCGCGCGAAAAGGACGAAGTCATCGCTCGCGCGATCTGCTCGTATGCGGCGATAATGTGCGCCTGCTCGATCAGAGACGAGGGCAAGCTCGCGGATGAGAATAAGCAGGGTGCGCAGGGCTTTCTTACGAACCGCTACGGTTGCATAGACAAGCTCACGCGCATGGAGCGCCGCGTCACGCAGGGCGAGGCAAGCCGTGACGAGGCCATAAATATGGGCTGGAAATACGAGTCGCTGTGGGCGCTGATGTGGGCGATGGGGCTCGTGGAGGAGCTTAGCTTTCCAAGCGAGATCTGCGACTGCGCCTTTGTGATGGACACCTTTAGCGGCGGCGATTTTTCGGCGCGCGTGAAGCTGCGGGGCACGGATGAAATCCTGCAGGCGCTCGATCTCATCTACCGCTACCACTGGGCGTGCGTCAATGCCCGCGTGCACGGCTCAGACTGCGCAGGGCTTGATGAAGAGGTCGTGATGGAGAGGCGCGGCGGGCTAGAGTGGCTGTGCTGCAAGGGGGACGAAAATGATAATCTAACTGACGAATATAATGCGTGGGATTATCCGGACTTGAATACCTAGCGGCGTGTCTTTTTCCTTTATACCTCGTTGGAAATTTCGCCAAATTTCAGTCGCGTATTATAATAATATACGCTCCTTCATTCGGCTTATTTCTGCCTAGTCTAAAGAAAAAATACTTCGCCTTATCTTTGCGCGCGCTGTCTCGTTTTGTTATATGTCGTTGCGTCTAAATTTACTCGGTCACGTATTGCATATATGCTCTCATCCAAATTTCATCCGCGCCTCGTCTAGCTTCGCGACACTGCCGCCTGTATTCTTGTGCTCAAATTTAAATTCGCCAAGATTTCGCGAAAAAATACTTTTGCCTTATTTCCGTGGAGCGGTATTTTCTCGCACTACTTTTCGTTGCCTTAAAATTTTACTCGGTCGCCGCCCATACGGTAATTTCCATCGTAAAATTTTAAGTCGCTCGGTCTAGCCTCACGATACTATCGCTTATCTTTTTACGCTCAAATTTAACTTTCAAGCGCGGCAAATTACTCTTGCGTCGCCGTGCTCGTAACTGCAAGCATAAGTCATGTCGAGATCGGAATTTTAAAATTTAACCCCGTTCGCGCGCTGTTTTTTCTAAATCCAAAATATGTGCCGACGGATCGAAAAGCATACCGAATGTGAGAATTTATGAATCAATTGGGGATTAAAATTTTAAAATTTTTCTTGTAAACTGCGCAAGGTGGATCACGGGCGCAGATCCGCTGAAATTTCAGACGCGGCCTGCTAAATTTCAGGGCGCCGTGGAATTTTAAAATTTAAAGTTGCGGGCGAGCGAGGCGCCCGTCCGCGTATTTTAAGCCCGCTAAATTTAAGCGGGCAACGTCTGCGCCGCAGACCTAGAAATTGCATCAGCCCTGCGTCGCAGCGCTTCCGCTCGCAAACGCCGCCGCATTCAGCGCCGCGTCGTAATCTGGCTCATCTACGATGTCGTCCGTGATCTGCTTGTAGGCGATCTTGCCCGCGGTATCCACGACGAAAACCGCGCGGCACGTTAGCCCCGCAAGCGCGCCGTCCGCAATCAGCACGCCGTATGCGCGCGCAAACTCCTTATCGCGAAAGTCGCTTAGGGCGCGTAAATTTTTGATCCCCTCGGTCGAGCAGAACCTGCCCGCGGCAAACGGCAGATCCATCGAGATCACGAAAACCTCGGTATTTTTTATACTCGCGGCGCGCTCGTTAAATTTGCGCGTCTCGGTCGCGCACACGTCCGTATCCAGCGACGGCACGGCGATGATGACCTGCGCCTTGCCCGTGCCGCCGCCGACTTTGACCTCGCTAAGATCGGCCGCGACCAGGCTAACCACAGGCGCCTTATCTCCAAGCCTAAGCTCGCTGCCCGAAAGGCTAACGCTTACACCTTGTAATTTGGTTTGTTGCATGATTTTCCTTTGTTTTGAAATATTTAAAACGGGCGCATTATAACCCGCGAAAGCAAACGCCTGCTAAATCCGAAAGCAGGCGAGCTAGGGTGTCGGCTCGGCCGATATGAGCGGCGCGTAGATCGCCGCGCTAGGACGAAATTTGACAACATAAAACGACGGCGCAATTAAAGCGCCCCTCCCGAGAATACCGCGACTTGTATAAAGCACTGATGATCGCGATCCAATATAAGGCTTTAATAGTTGCGCTCTAACATAAGGCTGCGACCAAAAGTAAAATTTTACCTCACTTGCGATCTGCTTGCGGCGATTTTATCCGTGAATGAAAATCGAAGCATGATAGCGCTGCGTATGTTTAATCCGCGAGGGAATAAATTTTGATAAAGCAAATAGACGACGCCGCGCGCATTTTAAGTTATGCTTTAAATTTTTAAATTTAATTGAAATTTTTTGATCTAAATTTACGATCGGCGGAAATTAAAATTGGCTCAATTAAACTTAAGCGGATTTTCTCTTATCAATTTCAACAGTTTCTGATAT
>CAUQNJ010000053.1:0-8398 GCA_963519515.1 uncultured Campylobacter sp.
CCGATGAAAAAGAGAGAAAAGAAGCGATCAGCAAGGCTCTTGAAAAGACTCTTTATCTACACCGCAAAACTCACATCCGCTGGGACTTCGCATTTAGCGAGAACAGCTACGGCTTCCACGGAGACGAAGAGGCGGCTAGAATTCTAGGACAATGCAAAGAGTTTGCTCGCCAAGGACAAATCGAGCTAGTAAACGAGCTTGCGCCTTACGGCATAAGTATCAAGCTAACTCAAGAGGCCACTCCTGTTCCTGCGCCTGCGTCTTTAGGACACAAATATCCTATCGGTGCGGCTCCGACTGAGGCTATGAAGAAGGCTGACGAAGACGTCAAGAATCTAAATTTTAAATAAAACCCCTAAACCCAAGGCCTACGGGCTTTGGGTTTTTTAAATTTTAAACTCTAAATTCTAAAATTTTAAAATCAAATTTACCGGACTACCCTTTGCTAGCTTCATTTGTAAATTTAGAATTTATTGTTTATTTAGCCGTTTTTAGGGATAATTCTCAGCAAAAATTTAAAGGATAAAACATGGTTAAAAAATTTATTTTTGCTGCGTTTGCAGCAAGCTTGGCTTTCGGCGCCGGGCCGCTTTCCGTAAAGGTAAAAGAGTCGGCAGGCTTAGAAACGAGCGAGGCGGACCAGTCTGAAGCAAGGATAGGCGAGTGTCTCAAAAAGGACGGCTCGGCGGAAGGCAACATCAAGTGCATCAATGCGGAGTTGAAGATCCAGGATAAAATTTTAAACGAAACCTATAAAGAAGCGCTAGACGCCCTAAACGACGATAACAAAAAGAAGTTGAAAGAGATCCAGCGAAAATGGGTAGCCTACAAAGAAGCCAAATGCCCGTTTATCCCTTTTGAGGGCGAGCTTTACCGCGTGGAATCGGCGGATTGCTATCTGCAGATGACCAAGGAGCGCATAGGCGAGCTGGGGCATGTCATCGAAATTTTTAAAGGTCAATAGGCCGCTTGCTTTCATTCAAATTCTCGGCGGGTTTGCATTTGCTAAATTTACGCAGCGCCCGCCGAGATAAAATTTTAAAATTTATCCAAACGACTGCTTTTAAATTTATACTTTGAAATTCTGCGCCTTCATGGAATTTTTCTTTAAATCCGAGCTAAATATTAAACTTACATTTATCTTTTATTTCATATAATCCCGCGAATATTTTTAAGGAGTAGTCCCTATGAAACAATTATTGATTGCGGTGAGCGTTATGGCCGTCTTGATCTTTAGCGGCTGTAGCAGGAAGGTAGATGTGATAAACATGGAGGTGTATAACGACGCCAAGAAATTTGACGGCGTTACCATACAGTGTCTGGACGACAACGAAAGCAAGCAGCTGCAAAACCTCCTAGAAAGGACATTCAAATCCAAACGCATCCCGCTTGACGGAGGATTAGTGGTTAGATGCGGATACGGCATTTATGATAGAGGCAATCGCTTCTTGCGTTCAATGATAGGATTCGGCGCAGGTCATGCGCGCGCAGCGGCAAATTTCATACTTCAAAGCAAAACGGGCGAAAAGATCGCCAAATTTGACGTAAACATAATACTAAATCGCGGCCCTTTCCTCGGCGGAAGCGCAGATTGGATGCATAAGGCAGCCATAAAGGAGGCCTATGCCGAGATACAAAAATATATCGAAAAAAACTCGCTGACAAGAGAGGAGATAAAAGTTAACGGCCAAACGGCGACCCCTTCACAATCTAATACTCCTCCGCAAGCGGCGGATAGCAAGCCGAATACCGAGAAGGCGAAAACTAAGTAAAATCGAGCCCAAAGAGATAATGCGCAAGTAAATTTAAACGGATAGGCGTTACGGCGTTGCCGAATCGCGATCCGTTTAGCGCACGGAAAGAAGCGGCTTGTTTCATTTGGGCTTTTCAGGCCTAACCGGTTGAGCTAAATCGTGGCTCTATAAGCTCGGTCGTGCAAAAAATATCTTTCGCTCAATCTGCGCTGGCCGAGCGTCCTTTTTACCGCAGCTAGCGAGTCTAAATTTTAAAATTTAGATCAAATTTTAGACGGCATATCCGCGTGCGGTTTTAAATTTACAAGCTGTTTTGCAAAACAAATAAGCCGCACGCGAAAGTAAAATTTGAAATTTTTTAGCTAAGATCAAACCGCTTTAAATTTAGCCCCAAACGGGGCATTCCGATAAAAGAAACAAAGACAAGAAAGATGCGAGATAAACGACAGGATAAAATTTTCCGGTCGCTATTAAACCGCTTTAAATTTAACTCCAAAGCCGCCGAAAGCTACTGCGTCAGTTTGCATTTCAGCGCCTCTTGTAGCAGCGCGTTTGCCACCACCCTCTCCTTCTTTACGAATATAAAATTCTCGCCGTATTCATCCTGCAGCTCGCTTGTCGTATCCGCGCCGGTATGCATCACTATGATGCTTGCTTTCAAATCTAAAGAATTTAGTAGCCCCGCTACGATCTCTAGGCGCTCCTGATTTGCAATCGTGAGGATAATGACGGAGGCGTCGTATGCGTAAAGCTCCTTGATCGCGATTTTTTGCATCATATTGATGAAATATATGTTCTCGCCACGCGATTTGCCCAGATCCACGAGCTCCAAATCGCTCTCGGCGACTACGTAAAGCAGCCCCTGATCCTTTAGGCGCAGCACGATCTCCTGCCCTATCCTGCCGTAGCCCGCGACGATTATGTGGTTTTTCATCGGCGGGATCTGGATCTTGTGCGTCTCGTCCTCGAGCTTTTCGACCTTTGATTCAAAGCGGTTGGCGATTTTATTTAAATTTTTAAGGATAAAAGGGGTCAAAATCATCGTCGCGACCACCACGGTGATTAGAATTTGCCCGTTTTCTCTGCTTATCATATTTCTGTTCATAAGCAGCGAAAATATAGCCAGCGCAAACTCGCCTATCTGGCACAGCGATAGTGCGGCTTTTAGCGCCACCCTCTTATTGGTCGCAATAAATAAGATCGCATAAATGACCCCCGTTTTCAGCGCCATTATTATAATAATGGCAAGCAAGATAAGCCCATAATGAGCCAGGATGACCTCGAAATTTATCTGCATTCCGATCGTGATAAAAAAAAGTCCGAGCAGTATATCGCGAAACGGCGTAAGATCGGCTTCTATCTCATGTTTGTATTCGGTCTCTGCGATAAGCATACCTGCGATGAATGCGCCCAAGGTGTAGGAAAAGCCGAAAACATGCGCCAAAAAGCTAGCCCCCACGACGGTAAAAAGGATGGTCGCGATAAAAATTTCTTTAGAATTCGTCCTTATTACGTAAGTAAGCAGGCGGTTGAAGGCAAATTTGCCTATCAAAAAAAGCGTAACTACGACTATTGCGGCGCTTATGACGGTTTTTAGAATGAGATAATTTACCGGGGTGCTGTCGGTCGAGCCGAAGATGTCGATCATCAGCAAAATAGGAATAACGGCGAGGTCTTGAAAAAGCAAAATTCCAAGCGCCTTGCGGCCGTAGTTTTGGTTGATCTCGCCCGTTTCGTTTAGCGTCTTTAGCACGATCGCGGTCGAGCTAAGCGCGAGCGCGAGCCCTATGATCGCCACGGTTTTGATATTTGCGCCGAAGGCTTGCTCGATGATGAGCACGAGGATGATGGCGGTGCCGAGCATCTGCAGCGTGCCGTTAAAAAACACGTCCTTTTTCATGCTCATAAGGTGGCGGAAGCTGAACTCAAGCCCGATGGTAAACATCAAAAATACTATGCCAAACTCGGCAAGCTCGGACATATGGGCGTTTTCGACGCTACTAAGGATGTAAATTTGCGAGAAGCAAATGCCCGCGACTATGTAGCCGATGATGGTTGGAATTTCAAAAATTTTAAAAACGATATTTAGCACTATCGCAAGCGCGGTGATCGCAAGAAATAGCTCTATAACAAATTCAAATTCCATCCACCCCTTCTTATCTTGCAAAATAATTCGCCGAATTTGATCCGCGATTATGAATTGCGCAGTTAATTGAAATAGAAAATTTAGCCGCTTTGCGTTACGCCAAAAGACCTATTTCGAAAAATAATTTTACAAAAATAGCGCTTAAAAACAGAAAAAATCGGCTCGCACGGCCTTTCAAATTTAGATTTTTAGTGGCTAAATTTAAAAAATTAAAGCGGCCAAATTTTAACTTGCGACAAAGGCGTCTTAGATGATTTTAAAAAAGATGGCGTTTTTAAATTTAGCGGTCGGTTTGTCTTTTAAATTTAAAGACTTGCGGCTCGCTAAACGGGGTTAAATTTATTCGGGCTCATGCCTATTTTGCGCAAATTTTATTGTAATCTCGCACTATCCGCTCCAGCTCGTCCGATTTAGAAATATAATCGTTGGCGACGCTTGGATTGGCGTATGGATTTTGCACCGCCAAAAGCTCCGCTTCAAGCAATCTGATGCGTTCATAGGCCTGAGCGCAAGCTTGTTCCTTTTCATCGCCCTTTAAAATCTCTAAATTTTGCGGCTCACCACTCGCGCAACCGCCGAGCACCGCCGCAAACATACAAAGCGCGAGCGTAAAAATCATATTTTTCAAAGTAGCCCTTTCAAATTTAGTTTCATTCGTTTTAATTTATCGCTCGTAGCGCCCTGTTTATTCTTCCTGGCGCTTGCTTTTGAGTTTAATTTTATCGCCCTGCTCTTTTAACCGAGCGCCCCGTTAAATTTCATAGCCGCCAAACTTTGGCTGTAAATTTAAGCGCGATTTGCGCGATAAAATTTAAAACCGATATAGAGCTCAAAGCCTGCTTTTTCAAAACGGCGAGCCGTACCGCCAGGCTGCGTATCTAAAAGCCGTATCGTCGCACGGACGCGCTAAGCTAAATGCGGGCATGAATAGGCACCACGCTATGCTTCTCACCGCGACTTCGTATCGCTAGAGCCAAGCGTACGCAATAAATTTTAGATGCTTTTTTTGCTTCGCGCAAAACTCTAAATAGTTCTTAGCAATTTTCATAAAATTTTTGAGCGTTTTGTACCGCTGTGCCGCAGTCATGTTTATACTAAATCACGCTCAATCTACGCCGTTTATTTATCGGTCGCGCAATTTTTATTGTAGTAGGCGATGGTGCGCTCGTACTCGTCGTAAGTCTGTATATAATCGTTCGCAACGCTTGGGTTTGCGTATCGATCCTCGACCGCCAAGAGCTTCGCTTCGAGCTCTTTGTAGCGCTCATAAACCTCCGCACAGGCGCGATCGTGAGCGTCGCCTTGCAAGATTACTGACTTATCAGGACCCGCACTCGCGCAGCCTCCGAGCCCTAAAACGACGGCGCAAAGCGCGCTGCATAAAATTAAGCTTTTCAAAATTTTTTCCTTATTTCAAGCAGATAGGTTAGGCGTAAAAGAGGTGTGGTTATAAGCCGAGTTCCGTTACAGCGGTCATTTATCTAGACCGATTTTTGCAAATCGGTTCGAGCGAACGGTTCGAATATAAGACGAAACCACCCGTTCTTGCTGCAGGTTGGGTTTGCATTGCCGCCCGTGTCTCCACGCGCGCGGTGGGCTCTTACCCCGCCCTTTCACCCTTACCGCTTGCGCGGCGGTTTGCTTTCTGTTGTACTTTCCCTAGGGTTGCCCCCGGCGTCCGTTAGACGCAACCTTGTCTTATCGCAGCTCGGACTTTCCTCTCCTTGCGGAGCGACCGCACGCCACACCCGAGCGCAATTATAGCTTTTTTGGCTTAAATTTCACGGCGCGCGGAATTGAAAGGAGGAATTTTCGCCGCGAGAGTGGAATTTCAGCTCGCGATCTGCGCCGCTACGGAATTTCAGCGCGGCAAAACAGATCGTCGCGAAATAGAATTTTATAAAATTTCATCTGCGACCGAGCCGAATAAAATTTTAAATTTGAAATTCTATGACTTAGACAAAACGTTGCGCTTGCTGCGATGAAATTTCACGAAATTTCATAAAATTTTATCTGCCGCATAAATTTAAACCCACGCAGCTGGCTTTGAAATTCCGTAAAATTCTGCGCGGCGCAACGCGGTTTGACGTGGGGCGCGGCGACGTAGCGCAAGTGCGGCGCAAACCCCACTCTGCGGCGCCGTTTGACGCGGCGTGACATGGGGGGGGCGAGCCCTACTCTGCGGCGCGATGCGGCTCAATCCTCGTCCGTCGCGGCGCCCTCGAATATATCTCGGTGCAAAATTTCTTCCAAAACGACCGTCGCGTAAGAGCCTTTCGGCAGGTAAAAACTGAAGCTAAAATGCGCATTTTGCGCATCGTAGGCGTGCTGCACGCGCTCCATAAAGCTCCACGCAAACCTGCGCGAGCCGTTCATCTGTGCCTCAAACTCGCGAGCAGGCGCGAAAATCTCATCTTCAAATCTGCCGCCAAGCCCGCTAGCTCGCAGCTTTGCTCGCCCCACGATAAGGCCTGCACTCGTGATTTCTCGCCTCGCAAACCGCTCGCACTCCGTGCCAAGATCGTCACAGCTAAAAAACGCGCCGTGCGGAAAATGTCCTAAAATCTCACCCCTTAGCAGCTTAAAAAACTGCGGCTGAGCTGCGATCTCGCGCGCCTCCTCCTTGCTTAGCCCGTAAATTTTAGCAAACTCGCCAAGGCTAAATTCCGCCGCAAATTTTGAAATTTCGACCCGCTTGCTAAGCCAGCGGTTGAAAAGCTCGCTCTGATAGGCGCTGATTAGAAAGTCGCGCATTTTGGGGTTTTTAAGCCGCCTCTGTCCGCGCAGCACCTCCTCGCCCTGCGCCGCGTTGTCGCCGAACTTGCCGAAGCGCTGATAGCCGAAGTAGTTCGCAAAGCCCTCGCGCCCTAGCGTATCTATCGCGGCTGCGAGTTTGACGGCGTCGGGCGGCAGGACTTTTTTTAGGCGGATGAAAAAGTCGTTGCCCTTAAGATGGCCGATTTTAAGCTTGTTTTTGTGCCTTTGCACGCTTAAAATTTTAAGGCTCTCGTGCGAAAATCCGCCCAGCGCAGGCTCAAATTTAGCGGGCATGCTAACGTGCTGCGTCGTAAGGCCCTGTTTGTCCTTAAGCCCCGCGTAGCCGAACTCGCGCATCTTAGCGCCCGTGTGTTCGCTTAAAATCCGCAGCGCTTCGTGCGTGCTGATGTCCTTTTTTTGCAGCAGCAAAATGCAGTGCTCGCCATCATTGCTAGGCTCGTAAAGCGGCACTTCGCGCACGACGAAATCGCTGGAGTTTTTACTAAAATGCGCATTTATCGGCGCGTGATTTAGGGTGTATAAAATTTTCATAGCCGGCCTTTGCGTTAATCTAAGGCGCAATTTTATAAAATTGAGCCTAAAAAACTCATTATTAAGGCAAATTCTAGTATCATTCGCCATAAAAAAAGGATGAAAAATGCTAATCAGGCTCTTTCGCTTCGATCCTCGCTGCGACGTCGCAAGCTACTTCAAGCCCTATGTTTATGAAAGCGCGCCCTTTGCCGATCTTGCGGCACTGTTTGACGACATCTGCGCGCACGATCCCTATTTCAGCGCGCAAGGAGTGGAATTTGTAAAAATCGGCGGCACCACGGTGAGCGTAAAAGAGCCGCTAGATACGCTTATAGCGCACTTTGGAAGCGAGCTAATCATCTCGCCTCTTAGCGAAAAAGAGGCGATTAAAGATCTGCGCTGCGAGCCGAGGGCGTTTTTGGATAAATTTAAAGCCTTTGAGAGCATCGCGGACGCCTCTGATTTCGAGTTTTACAAAAGTCTCGCGCCCTATTTTTACTCGACGAAAATCCCCGCATGCTCGCAGGAGTTTTTGGGCAACAGCGCCTTTATCTTCGCGCACCACCTGATGCAGACGCACCCGAGCGAGCGTATGAGGGTTTTAGAGATCATCGAGCCGCAGATGGCGTATTTTACGAAGTGCGACGCCGTGGGGATGGAGTTTGACGACCGCGCGGCATACAGGGCGTTTTGCGATATTTTAAAATTTGAGCCCGCGCGCAGCAATAAAATTTTAAGCGCGCAGAGCATGGCGGAATTTGACGCAGCGGGCGCGAAGCACGATTTTAGCGGCTTTAACATCGCCGTATGGTACGACGAGGCTGCGGAGGAGCTCGCTAGCAGGTTGGGCGCGCAGATCGTGCACTTTGGCTGCGAAGGCGCGCCGCTTGGAGCGCAGATATACGAGCGCGAGCGGGAGTGCGCGCTGCGGCTGGGGGGCGAAATTTTATTTGACGCGTTTGATAGCGGAAGCGACTTTTTGCTAGTAAATTCCAAGCTCGCGCTTGATTTTTTAGACGGCAGAAGCGATGAGATCCAAAGGCTTTCCGGTAGAGATCTCGCGGGCTTTTATCTAATTGCGACGGATGAGCTCATCGCTCTAGCTCGCGGCGAGAGGCCCGACTTTTCGGCACGCAAACTAAAGCCGACGCTGATTTAAGCGGACGAGGTTTTAAAATTTCAAAATTTTATCTATTTGTCTATTTGG
>CAUQNJ010000054.1:0-6511 GCA_963519515.1 uncultured Campylobacter sp.
GAGCTAGCTCGCGCGGCGAAAAAGCGCTTCATCTTTACCGAGCGCGTAGATCGCGTGATGAGCCTGCGCCGCGGCTTTGAAGTGCATAAGGGCGAGAGATTTATCGTCTGCGAAGACATCGTCACGACGGGCGGCTCGGCGCTTGAGAGTGCGAGGCTCATCGAAAACCTCGGCGGCGAGGTCGTGGGCTTTGCCGCGCTTGCCAATCGCGGATTTTGCAAGGTCGCAAATTTAGCGGACAGTAACGCGAAAGAGGGTGCCAAGCTGCCTGCGGATAAGCCGTTTTTTGCGCTAGGTAATTTCGAGTTTGAAATTTACGAGCCCGCAACCTGCCCGCTTTGTGCCGCAGGAAGCAAGGCGATCAAGCCCGGCAGTCGCGGAAACTAGGTGCAGATTGCCGCTAACAAACTGCAACGAGATTAAATTTTATCTTCTCGGCTCTAAATTTATCGCGCCAGAATTTTAAAATTTAATCCAAAACGGAGCAAAATGGCAAAACAAAAAGCTAAAATTTCACCGATCTTTCTGCGCGTAAAGGCCTTCATCGTCGATCTTTTCATCATCGCGATGCCCCTATTCTACGGCGTTACCTATCTCGTCTTGGGCTCAAAGGAAGCTTTGTGGCGCAACCAAGCTGCGATCGCGCTTATCTGGCTCGCATACGGCGCGATTTGCGCGGCATTTTACGCCCGCAGCGCCCAGACGCCAGGCTACAAGCTCGCTGGGCTTTACCTCATCGATGTTCGCAGCGGGCGCAAAGTAAGCTTCTTTAGGGCGCTAGCTCGCTTTGCGTGCTTCGTTTTTGCAGGCTTTAGCGTCATCGGGCTTTTGATCTGCTTCTTTCGCAAAGACAAGCTGAACTTACACGACCTAATAAGCGGGGCCGCACCCGTCGTGCGAAAGGACGCGCAGTGAGCGGACAAATTTGCGGCATCGACGAGGCTGGGCGCGGCTGTCTTGCAGGGCCGCTTTGCGTCGCGGGCTGCGTGCTACAGCGTGAGATCGCAGGCCTTGCCGATAGCAAAAAGCTAAGCGAAAAGCACCGCGAGGAGCTTTACGCTCAGATCATCGAAAGCTCGCGCTACAAAATCGTCGAAATTTCAAGCGCACAGGTCGATGAGGCGGGCTTAAGCTCGTGCCTAAGATCGGCGCTTGAGCAGATTCTCGCGTATTTTGCGGATTTTAGCGGACAGATCATCTACGACGGCAACGCAACCTTCGGCGTACGCGGGCTTCAGACGCTCGTAAAGGCCGACGCGCAAATCGCTGAAGTAAGCGCGGCGAGCATCCTTGCCAAGGTCACGCGCGACCGCACGATGCATGAGCTCGCGCAGCGCTATCCGCAATATGGCTTCGCGCAAAACAAAGGCTACGGCTCGCGTGCGCACATCGCGGCGATCGAGCGGTACGGACTCACGCCGTTTCACCGTGCAAGCTACAAGATCAAATCGCTGCAACCCTCGCTGTTTGATTAACGCGGCAGCAAGCTTACTTGATCAGCAAGAAAAAAACCGCCGATTTTGGCCGATACTCCGTAGGCAAACGGCGCCGAAACTCATATTTGGAGGCAAAGCACGCCGATTTCACCGATACGACAATCGCTAGTTTCGGCAGGCGGAATACGCTTTTTGGCTAGCTCGTCGGAATTTTAACCGAACCTCTCCCGTCTCGCGCTCACGGCTATGGCCTACTCTTGCGCTGCTTGCAGGAATTTTAACCGCGCTTTCATATCTCGTAAGGGCCCGTATAAGGTTGAAATTTTATCTAAAACCGCAAGCTCGGCTCGCTCGCTTATCCGCGCCGCGCAGTATGCTGAATAAAATTTAAAATTCCGCGCAGCGCAAATTCAGTCCGCACGCCCCAATAAAGCTTAAATTTAAATTTAGCCTTAACGACGAGAAGGCATCGCGCTTTAAATTTAAAATCCACGTAAAATTTTGAATGAAATTTTGTTATAAGAATGGCGGCTAAATTTTTAAAATTTCATCAAATTTAGCCGCGAGATGAGGTGCTTACTTTCTTTCGTAGAAAATTACTAAGGCGTCTTCTGCCACCCTTTTACCAGTGAACGAACTTGTTTTAATAATATCATCGGCAACATCTTCGGTCACCATAAATTTATCCGACAAACTTATGCTTTTATCGGCATTCACGATAAAATTTAGCTCAATAACAGCTTTTGATGGATACTCTACTTTTTTGCGTCCAAAAACTGCATCATATTGCTCTACTGTTAGCTGCGAGTAATAGACGGCTCTCTTAAGATATTCTATAATATAATCAACGCTATATTCTTTTTGAAATTCCCCTTTTAATTTATCGTCACAATCAACTATCTTGTCTTCATCGTCGAATTCTATTTTGCCTTTAGTTTTAAATGTTTCTTGGAATTTTACCTCATTGAGTTTGCAGTGTTCCTTTGCTAGCTTAAGCAGGCCTTGCTCATCATAGACCTTACTTTTGTAATAAATCATAGCATTATTTAAAGATGTATCCAATGCTCTTTGTTTATAAGATTTAAGGCTCTCGGTTTTATCTTGCACTATCTTTGCTTTCATGCGCTCCATATCCAAGTCGCAGACTATCTTAACCGTCTTTAATCCGCCGTTTTCCTCTTTGCTCCAGGTGACACTTTTGCAGATTTTCGAACCCTCGATCGCCGTGCCGATACTCATAGACTTGAAATCAGGCAGAGTGTAGTTTTTTACGAGCTCTACTTCGTCCTCGCCACATCCTGTTAAAATAAATGCCGCAAGCGCGACACCTAGTGCATATCTCATCTTCACTCCTTTGAAATAAATTCTGAAAATAATGCTACCCCCCCCCCCTGCTTAAAAACGGGTAAATTTATAGCCTAAATTTTAAAATTTCGCCGCAAAAATTTCGCTCTCTTAATCCACGAAATTCCGTGCGCCGCAATTTTGCCGCGCATGCGGTGCTTTGCACCTTTTAGCGAAATAGTCTTGCGGTAAAATTCCAAGATAGCCCGTCCGCATCGCATCGCCGAAATTCCCCGCGCTGTTTCGCGCGCAAAGGCGGTAAAATTTAGAAATTTTAACCAAACTTTCGCTATCATCACGGCTTAAATTTTCACCCAAAGGAAACCGATGTTTGAATGGATCGCCTCACCCGAGGCATGGATCAGCCTAGCGACGCTCACGGGGCTTGAGATCGTGCTTGGCATCGACAATATCATCTTTATCGCGATTTTATGCGGCAGATTGCCCGAGGCGCAGCGCGGGCGTGCCCGTATAATCGGACTTGCGCTTGCGATGATCACGCGCATACTGCTGCTTCTTAGCCTTAGCTGGATCATGGGGCTTACCAAGCCGCTATTTAGCGTGCTTACGCGCGATTTTAGCGGACGCGACCTCGTGCTGATCGGCGGCGGATTGTTTCTGCTCGTCAAATCCACGCTCGAGATCCACTCCAGCGCCACCGGCGAGGCGCACGAACATAGCGCTAGCGGCAGCAAGGCGAGCTTCGGCGGCACGCTCATGCAGATCGCAGTTTTGGACATCATCTTTTCGCTCGACAGCGTCATCACCGCCGTGGGCATGGCGCAGCACCTGCCCGTGATGATCCTCGCAGTCATCATCGCCGTGGGCGTGATGATGCTCGCTAGCGGCGCGATCGCGCGCTTCGTGGATGCAAACCCGACGATCAAAATTTTAGCGCTTGCGTTTTTGATTTTGGTGGGCGTATCACTGATCGCCGACGGCCTGGGCTTTCACATACCTAAGGGCTACATCTACTTCTCGATGGCGTTTTCGCTGCTGGTGGAGCTCATCAATATCCAGATCCGCAAAAAATCCGCCGCGAAATAGAGGGGGCGGAATTTTGCGAGATCTGAAAAGCGCGCATGGGGTTTGCTAAATTTCTTTCGCCGCGGCAGATCAAGCTTGCTCGCGGCACGGCCAGAGATTTTAAACTACAGTTCGCGGCTGCAGGCACGGCTAAATTTAGCTTTACGCTTGAGGGCTTGCACTTTGCGGGAAATTTGGACTTAAAGCGCGACGGACTTTATCTGCCGATACGCGAGGGCGACGAGCTGGCGGTGATATATGAGGCTTCAAGCTCAAATTCCAGCCGCGAAGCTTTGAGGGGCTCAAATTCCGGCCGCAGCGCTTCAAGCGGCGCCGATTTAAATGGCGAAAATTCCGCAGAGCGCCCTAACTGCGAAGTTTCAAGTAGCGGAAAATTCCGCTGCCGCAAATTCAAACCGCGACGCATATAGCGATACCGCGGCAAGTGCACGCCAAAATTCTGCAGCATCTGATTTATCAAACAAAGATCGCAGCGGTATAAATTCCGCCGCTTTGGGTTTGATCCGTAAAGACTTAAGCGGCTCCCTATCTTTAAATTCTACCCGCGAGGAGCACGGCGCCCAGGCAAACTCCGCCGCATCTCCGCTAGACTTTGTCAATCTAAGCCTAGGCGCGCAGCGCTGGAAAGACGCCGGCAGCACGGCACTCGCCGCGATATTCGCAGCCTTCAGCGTAGCGCTAGCCGCGATGAGCATCTACTGCATAATCTTTATTCTTGATGCAAGGGCTCCTGCGGGACTGCTAGCCCTGCTCATCCTCGCGCCTTTTGCATATTGCAGCTTTAAGTTTATGCGAAGAGACTGGCGTGCTGCAAAGTTCGGGCGCATATTTGCGGCTCTCGCGCACTCCAAAGAGCCCAAGCGAAGCGGCGAAGCGAAGGGCTATGCTAGCGGCGTGCGCGTGCTGCAAAGCGGCGACATTTATTATTTTGGCTTCGCGCTGGACGGGGTATATTTATCGGGCGATAGCAAGCTGCAGATCGTCTCCGGTGCGCTACGTTCGGATCAAAATTTAGCGGAGCTTGCGGACGGCGAGAATTGCACGAAATTTAAAAATTTAGACGCAGAAAATTTTGCGAGCGTTAAGAATTTTGCGAAATCGGCAAATTCCGCAAGCTCTGCAAATTCTACTAACGCAGAAAATTCTATAAATTCCGCCAGCTCCGCCGAAGCCGCAGCACCCACCAAGGCGAAGGACGCTTCGCAGAGCTTTGAGCTGCAAAACGGCGATATTCTCCGCGCCCGCTACAAGGACTACCGCGTAAGCGGGCTTTGGAATAAAAGCCGCGGCATGAAGCTAGGCGATACGCGCAGCGGACTTCGGCGCGCAGCGGATTTTATCGCGAGCGTGGCGCTGCAACTCGGCCTGCGTCTAGGCGGCGCGCTCGTGCTGACGTGGCTTGGCGATCATATCGGCGGCTCCTTCGGCAACGCCCTAAGCTTCATCGGATTTTTGCTGCTGCTTAGCCTTATGCTTTGAAAGGCGAATTTCAAACGGCATCCTCGCAAAATTCTATAACTTCACGAAATTTCAAATTTCGCAATTTCACAGAATTCCGCAGCGAGCGGATTCGGATTTTAAATCTTAAGGCTTTTGGGTTATAAATTTAAAAGCGTAGAAAAATTTCAAATTTTAAGCGCGCAGAATTTAGACTACGGAATTTTAAAATTCTAAATTTTAAAGCGTAGAATTTCAAGGCGCGGAATTCCGTAGCGTGGATTAAAATTTTAAATTTCAAAACGCGCGGGATTTTAAGGCGCGTGAAATTCCAAAGCGCAAAATCAAAAAGCGGAAATTTAAAATTTCAAATTTTAAGGCGCGCGAGATCGCAGCACGGAGCGTGAAACTATAGTGCGCGAGGCTGTGACACGCAAAGCTGCCGCGAACCGTGCGCTAGCTCCAAATTCTTTCGTTTAGTTTTAGGTTTTTTACGATCGCCAAAAAGTGCGAAAGCTCGCGCTTGAGCTGCGCGGCAGGGTCGCGGCGCAGTACGCTTTCGTCGATGTCCGGCTCGAAATTATCGCGCCCAGTATTTACGAAAATGTAAATTTTGCTATCTGCGAAGCTAAGGCTAACGGGCGCGGCTACGGCACTTGCGAAGTGCAAGAGTCTCCGCATAAAGGCGGGCGTTAGAATATACATCGCGCCCGCCGCGTCCGCGGAATACACGGCGAAGGCGGCGTTAAACTCCGCATCGTCCATATCGATCTTTTTTAGCCCGAGGGTGTTCGGCGCGCCGGCGCGAGCGGGAAAAATCAGGGTTTTGGCGCTTATGCGTTTGTTAAATTCCGCGTAGAAAAAGGTGCCGAGGATTTCGCTTTCCGAAAATCTATTAAATAAGCTCACGTCGCAAAAGGCAAAACTCACGCCGTCATAAACGCCCGAGACCCTGTCGTTGCCGCCTTTGAATTTATCTAGTCGAAAAAAGAGCCCCGAGAGCTTAAGCTTGGCGGGATCGATACTGCCTCCAATATCGTATCGATAGCCGAACGCCTTAAAATAAGGCATTAGATAGTGCTCTTTAAAAGCGCACTGAAATTTTACCGAATAATCTTGTTTAAAGCCTCTAAACAATACGAATAAGCTCGAAGCAGCCAAGATTAAAGTTATAATCGCGAGTAAGATATATTTGGAAATCGTGGGGCGATTTTGTAAATCATCTAGAAATAGGCAAATTATAAAAA
>CAUQNJ010000055.1:0-5428 GCA_963519515.1 uncultured Campylobacter sp.
GGTTCATGACGTGGCAGTTTATACAGGCTTCGGGATCGCGAGTAAGATGCTGAGGCCCATTGGCAAAAAAGAATGTGAAAATTCCAAATCCGCCAGTAAGCCCAATAACCGCCAGCAAAGCTATGACCCATTTGGATGCTTTGTTCTTTGCATTTTGCATGATAGGATTTTTAACCTCCTTAGTTGATTCTAAATAAATTTTCAATTTTGGTTTAATTTTTTGGCTTATTGTATAGTTTTTATCCTTTAAAAATATTGATTTAAATCAATATTTTTTCAATAAGCTCTATATATCCAAGATAAACTATTGATTTTTTATACTTTGCCTATATCCAGCATAATCGTGATTTTAAGATATATTTGACGCGCTTAAATTTTTAAGCCGCTTTTAAAATTTGATAGCAAACGAAGCTCGTTTAAAATTTGCGCCAACTCCGCAGGTAAATTTTAAATGAGCGCTATCTGAAGCTGCAAATTAAAAGAGCGGTCTTTGGCTAAATTTACACGCGAATTTAACATCTATACGATCTTGCCCGCGGATGTTTGCGTGCGAATCGAATGAGGCTAAATTTGAAATTTAAGAGTAAATTTTGAGTACTCGCACATACCTACGCCGTAGGTCAAACCCGCTTCGTAGCCGGTAAATTTTATCGTATCATTGCGCTTAACTACATACAAATGCGATGAGGACAAGGGCAGGGCGGCGTACTGACGCAAAATTTTATGCGCTACACATCCACCCGCACGAACGCCCAGTGCATAAAATCCCGCTTTGGCTCGTATTTGCCGCTGTTAAAATACTCCGCTAGCCGTGCCTCCTCCGTTTCGCTTAGCTCGCCGCCAAGCATCCAGCGCGTCTTTTGCACAAACTCCTCCGCGCTTTTCGCTCCGCCGCCGTGGCATTGGGCTTTGATGTAGCTTAGGCTCGGCAGATAGCCCATTTGAAACAAGATGTTTAAAAGATAGACGAAGTCGGGCTTTTGCTCCACTTCGCGCCCTATCGCGTCCAAAATATCCCTGTCCACAAAGCTGCCGCCCACTTTAAATGTGATGTAAAGCGATTTTTTAGTCTTTGAAAGAAGCTTGTTAAGCGCAGCCTTTAGATCATCCACCTCAAGGCAGCGCGAGGCGAAAATGACGTCGCACGCGGGTACGTCAGACCAGTCGTCCTCAAAAGCTTTTTGCGCAAATTTAGCGTTTTTTGCGCCATAAATTTGAGCGTTTTCGCGGGCGAATTCCAGCATTTTGGGCGAAAAATCGTAGCCGTAAATTTGATCCACCTTTTCCGCCGCCAGCACGCTTAGCGCGCCCGCGCCGCACGCGAAATCAAGCAGCGTAGAAACGCCCGTAAAATCGACCTTGTCTATAAATTCGCGCGCGTAGGCGCTTTTCATCACGCCCTCGTTGAAGCTCGGAGCCTTTTTGTCCCAATGCTCGGCCAGTTTTTTGCCGAATGAGCTTTTTGCTTTTTGCGCCTTATAAAGCGCGTCAAAGTCGATCTCGTCGTAGTTTGAAGCTAAAATCATAATTATCCTTTCCTGAATTTTGCGGGCAGACCGCACCGATTTTCGTTAAATTTTAGCGTAAATTTACGCACCGCATTTGAAATTTAATACCGAACGCGAAAGCTAAATTTTTATCTTCCTCGTCGCGTGACGGATGATTTGCTGCGTGTTTTTGTTTTGCGAGCTTTGCCAGCGCACGAGCAGCTCTTTTGCGGCGGCAAAATTTACCTTTAGATAGTCCGCGACGTTGTTTGCGACCGAGCGCTGTACGAAGCGCACCTCGTCCTCTTTTAGTATCTCCAGCACCGCAAAAACGGGGCTCGGATCGCTGATGAAAAGCTCCAGTTTGCTAGCCCACGGTAGCTTTGGTCGCAGGCCTTCGGATGCGAGCCTACGTAGGTGGAAATTTGACGAGCGCGCCCACTGCGTCATGGTTTTTAGCGAGTCTTGCGGATATTTTTTGATAAAGGCGCGCACCGCATACTCGCCCGTGCCGCGCTTTGTGATCTCGGCGATCGCGCTCATCGAGGTTTCAAAGTCGTCTATGCCGTAAATTTCGACGTATTTTGCCAGCGGCAAAGTCCAGTAAAAGTGCTTAAACATGCCCGTTTCGTTCGGATTTTCCTCGCCTAAAATCGCGACCAAAATCTCCGCCGCGCGCCTAAAATCCGGCGGCAAAAGTTCATTTAGCGCGTTTGCGTGCGCCAAAATCCTTTGCGAATAACCGAGATTTGGCGTACTCTCCGCGATTTGCCCGCAGTAGCTCTGCGCGTCAAATTTGGGATAAACCGCCTTTATCTTTTGCGATAAAATTTGCGCCAAATTTTCTCCAAAATATACCGCCAGTCCGCCGTTTTCCATATTTTTCCTTTAAATAAATTACCTAAAGCCGCTCGCGCCGCTTAAATTTGCTTTATGTCGTTTGCGCGCATTTTATCTGCGGCTAGCCCGTGCGAGCTAAGCTTGCGAGGATTGCGCCGAAGGAGCGCCCAAATAATCCCGCCCAGAAGCAAGACGCTAAAAATTACGATTAAAATTTGAATTAAAATTTCAGCCATTTAAAATTTTAAGTCCTTTTACAAATTTAAATTTTGCCCCCGTATAGCTCGCGCTTGTTCGCTCCGCTTTTAACACCGCTCAAATTTATTGCAAAGCTCCCAATCTAGCCGCTATCACTTTTTGCATCGCTTGATTTTTCTTGTTTTTGGCTAAAATTTGCAGCCTCCTTTTGCCGATGCGTTTGTCGGCAGCCTTTAGAATATTCGCAAGCCCCCATTCATCGGCACCAAAGTGCTTTGCAAACAGCTCCTCTTTGGGCGTGTCGATATATTCGCGGATAAGCTCGCCGATGTCGCTTATGTCGTTACCATACGGATAAATTTTTGTTGGAGCACCCTGTGCTAAGCTTTTTACGCCGCCGCTTTTTAGCACGAAATCCTTCGGGTAATCAAAAATAATCTCGCCCGCAAGCGTAATAAAATATCGCGGCAAATCCGTGCTGCCGCGCTTGCTTTGCATCCGATAAACCGTGCAGTGGAGCTTAAAATCAATGCTTTCATCCACGAGTTTGTAAAGCCGTTTTGCAAGCTTGCTCCAACGTTTCATTTTGCCTCCCATTATCTATCTATCGCCTCTTGCGGTTTTGCGCGTAGCTTTTGCCGCCCTTTGCGACGATCGCGCCTGAAAGCTCCGCGCCTTTTCTATTTTTTGTAAATCCGTTTTGTAAAATTCTGCCGCGCTAAACGGTCTCCCAAAATCTCGGCTCCGTCTTGATCGCTCCTCGGTTTTTCTCGCGTAAAATTTGCAAAAATTCTTTAAAGCTCGGCTCAAAAATCGAAGCGGCGGGCACAAATTTATACTCGCTCGCGCCGTCTTGCTCGAGTCTGTCCGCGCCGCCACGTTCAAGCTCGCTCGCGCCGCCTGCAAAGCGGATCCGCCAAATCCTAGCATGATTTATTCGTATTTTTGTGACTTCAAGCGCCAAAATTTGCTCAAATTTATACCTCGCCGCGAGCTTCTGTCCGTCAAAAACGTAGATGAAATTTTGATCGAACCAAAGGCTCTCACACGAGATAAAAAATCGCTCCAACCAGAACAAAAACGGCCTCACGGAAAGTCTTTTTACCGCGTCTGCTTCGCTTATCCCATCTATCGCGGCAAGCCCGCGCGGGCTAAGCTTGCGAGGGTTGCGCCAAAAGAGCGTCCAAATAATCCCGCCCAGAAGTAAAACGCTAAAAATTACGATTAAAATTTGAATTAAAGCTTCAGCCATTTAAAATTTTAAGCCCTTTTATAAATGCAAATTTCGCCTCCGTATCGCTCCAAAACGAACTTCTGCTAAAATCCGCCTCCGCGCCGTTTGCAAGCTCTTCATAAAGCTTATAAAATCGCCCTTTGTAGGTGCAATCGCTTAGGCAGATGTTGAAAAACGCCTCCGCCGCGTCCTTGCCGCCGAAATAATATACAAAGTAGATCGGGCACAGATCGAAAGCGCTTAGATTTTTGTTAAATTTAGCCCCGTGCCGCGTCATAAACTCCACCGCCTTTTGCTTGTCCGCAAAGAGCTCAAAAATAGACAGCGCGTAATCCTTGATAGCCGCGCTAATCTCGCTAACGCTGGGCTCAAAGCTAGCGCCCGCGAGCTGCCAGTCGCGAAACTGCCTGCGCGGCGTGAGATAGCTCAGATACGATACGAAAACAAGGTCGGTCGAGTAGGACAGCTCCTCTTGCATCAGCTTTTTTAGGCGCTTGCAGTAGATCGCGACCTGCGGTAGAATGCTCACGCTGCCCGAGTAATTGCGCATGCTGGAGCCAAAATAAATTTCAAATAAAATCTCCTTGTCGCTTGTGAGCTTCGTTAGTTTTTGCCCCTTTTGCGTGGGCTTGAAGTACGTAAAATTTGCCGCGATCTCATTGCAGCCGTTTAAAAATATCTCACGAGGAGTCATGATTTTTCTTTTAAATTTATCGTTTAAATTTAGACGTTTTGCTCGCTAACAATTCGGTTTGCTGCTTGCATTGCCGCAGCCGCGATCCGCAAGCTTGGCGTCTTATCGGCGCGCCGTTTTGCCGCCGAAAAGTTCTTCTATACGCGCAATTTTACCCCAATTCGGCTAAATTTAACGGCGCTATGCGCCCATAAAATTTATAATCTATCCTCGTATCTTTCATAGTTGATGCCGTAAATTTTATCGATATTTTCGGCATTTATGAGCTGCTCACTACGCCCGAAGGCTAAAATTTCACCGTCTTTTATAAACAGCGTCAAGCTTGAGACGAATTTCGCGTGACGCGGGTAGTGCGTCGTCTGCACGAAGGTGTAGCCCTCGTCCCCTAGTGCTTTTATCATCTCGAGCAGCTTGATTTGATTGCCGAAGTCCAGCCCGTTTGTCGGCTCGTCCATAAAGATCGCTTTCGCGCCCTGAACCAGCGTGCGCGCGATGTACGCCAGCTGCCGCTCGCCGCCGCTGACCTTTGTGTAGGGTGCGTTTTTTAGATGCGCGATGCCCATCTTTTCCAGCGCCTGTTCGGCTAGCTTTTTATCCGCCGCGCTAAAACTACAAAACAGTGGCGTCCTGCACAGCGCGCCCATCAGCGCGACGTCAAAGACGCTGTAGTCATACGACGGCGCGTGCGTCTGCGGCACGTAGGCGACGAGAGAGGCGAGCTCGCGTTTGCCGTAGTCGCGCACGCTTTTGCCCGCGATTAGCACCTCGCCTTCAAATTTTAAAAATCCGAGCATTATGCGAAGCAGGGTGCTTTTGCCGCTGCCGTTGGCGCCTAGGATGCTTAGCGTATCGCCCGTCGCGACGTCAAAGCTGATGCCCTTTAACACGGGCTTATCGCGGTAGGCAAAGCGTAAATTTCGCACCTCTATCAAATTTTCTCGCATCAAAAGCTCCTCTTGGCGCGGCGAAGCACGA
>CAUQNJ010000056.1:0-5289 GCA_963519515.1 uncultured Campylobacter sp.
GCGCGCTCAAGAGTATTTTTGTCTCTTTTAGATAAAATCCGCCCAAAGGATCAAAGATGACGAGCGAAAAATTTATCTACGAAGTAACTACGGTAACGAAATTTATCCAAATTTACTGCGACGACAAGCACACGGACGCGCCTAAAAAAGATGGTGCCGTACTTCATAATTATAAAGACGACAAGGGGCTAGTTCAGACGCAGTTTCATCTCTGCGCGGACTGCGAGCGAATGCTGCGTTACGCCTACGCGCGCCTTGGTGCCTGTCCGCACACCGAAAAACCGCGCTGCCACCACTGCCCGCATCCGTGCTATGAGCGCGAAATGTGGACGAATATGGCTCGCATGATGAAATATAGCGGTATGAAGCTGGGGCTTACGAAGATCAAAAAACTTTTTTCGTTTAAAAAGAGCTGAAATTTTACTGCGCAAGATACTTAAATAAACACTAAAAGCCTAGAAAAAATTTTAAAACCTGCGTCCTCTCTGCGCCGCAAAATAGGCAAATTTAAAAGCGCTTGACCTAAAGCGACTTTTAAATTTAGCCGGCTTCATTGATAACAAATAATTAAATTTGAGTTTATATTTTTCGGTTAGAATTTTTGGCGATATAAGGAGAGAGCATGAAGGTTATTACTATCGCGATCGTTAACGGCAAGGTCGTAAACGAAAAGGAGCTGATCGCGGGCATCATCGACTACGACGATTTTACCGCAGTCGCCGAGCAGCTCCGCAAAGCGCTGAAATCCTCTTATTTTACGGCCAACGAGCATGCTAGAATTTATAAAAAGATTAGCGCCGAGACGGGTTTTAGGCGCGTACGATTCGACTACAAACCGTATAAAGATAAAATTTCAAATCTCATCGCCGAGGGCTACACCGTTAAGGCGATCTTAAAAAAGATCGGCGAGGAGGACGAAGCGTTCAAAAACGCCGTTACTGCACCCGGGCTTACGCACTTCATCTCCGTGACGTTCAAAGATGAAAAAACAAGACTTCGCGCAACCGCAAAAAAAAGCGAAGATTTCTTATACGCGTATCGCTTCGAGATTAAGAAAATGCACTTCCAAGGCGTTAGCAATAAAGAAATTTTAAAGTATATGAAATCTCACTACGAAAAGGATTTTGCAAAAGTAAGCGAGCGCGATCTCGCCGCTTTTATCGAGGCAAACGCCGTGCTTGATACCGACCGCAAACTCTCGCTGTATAAAAAGCCGAGCCTTTATGATCCGCATTTTAGCGAGATTATGAAGCTTTACGCAAGCGGTATGCGCGTCTATGACATATGGAAGACGCTTAAGGCCAAATACCCCGAGCTAGCCAAGCTTCAAGCGCCGAGCCTTTATCAGTTCATCGCAAACAACGCCCTTGGCAAAGCCAAATATATGCAAAAAGACTAATATGCCCGCGCTTCTTTCAAATTTTACTTTCAAATTTAAAATTTCGCCGCGATAAAGATCGATGAAAGCCGGTGAAATTTCTATGAAAACCTGCGTCATTCTCTGCGGCGGCAAAAGCTCGCGTTTTGGCAGCGACAAAACGCTATTTCCATTTCGCGGGCATCCCAGCATGACGCACTTTCTTTTCTCGCGCTTAAGCCGCGAGTTTGAGCGGGTTTTCGCCTGCGCCAAAAGCTCTAAATTTAACCCGCCGCTTCCTATGATATACGACGAATTTGAGGATTTTTCGCCGATGGGCGCGCTGTATTCGGCACTGAAACCATTTAGCGGCGAGCGCATTTTTATCATCCCCGCCGATATGCCATTTGTAGAAATTTCCACCATTCGCGCTCTTAGCGAGCAGAAGGGGCAAATTTGCGTGGCGGGCGACGAAGCACATAGACACAGCCTGTGCGGATTTTTTGACGCAGCTCTCGCGCCGCGCGCGCTTGAGCTCTACCGCGCAGGAGAGCATAAGATCGGCGCGCTCATCGGATCTGCAAATTCCAAAGTGCTAAATTTCAAAAACAAAGAGCAGTTTTTAAATATAAATTATCAAAACGATTTAAAGGGCGCAGATGAAATTTAAAGCTTTAGCGCTCGCGCTTTGCGCCATGAGTCTAGCCGCGCAAGATCTGACCGAGCTGTACGCAAAGGCCGGCGAATACGAGGCCAGGGGCGATTACAAAAATGCGATGATCTATTACAAAAAGATCGCCGCGGCAAGTCTAGCGGAAAGGGGCGAAAAGTCGCGCCGAAAAGTCGCAGAAAATTCTACCTCGTCCGTAGAAAACCGCGCTTCGCACGATGATGCCGCCGTTTTATACTCCGCCAAACCGCAAAATTCCGCCGCAGCGGAACCCGTCGCGCTGGATTCTGCTGCGTCAAATTTCTCAGACGCAGACTCTGCGTCAAATTTAGCATCGAATTCCGACTCGCTCTCGCAAAATTCCGCCGCGCCGGATTCCGCGCTGCAAGGCGAGCAAAATGGCCGAAATTTTGGATTTTTGGGGCTTAAATACTACGAGCCGATCTATATGCTCTTTACCCACGATTTCAGCGAAAAACCCGATCGCAAGGCGGATGAGCTGCATTTTGAGTTTAGCTTCGAGCGCCCGATAACCTATGACGCGCTGGGACTTGGAGAGAAAATTTCATTCGCTTACGCGCAAAATTCCTGGTGGCAGATCACGCAGGATAGCGCGCCTTTCCGCGAGAGCAACTATCGTCCCGAGCTATACGTTAGCGCGCCGGTGCCGTTTGCGGACGAGCTAAAGATAGGCGCCATGCACGAATCAAACGGCAAGGGCGGCGAGGAATCGCGCTCGTGGAATAGGCTCTACGCGCAAAGTACCTGGAGTGCGGACGGATTTTCTATCACCCCCAGAGTGTGGTATGCGTTTTGGCTAGACCGCACGAACGAGGACATCGCGGATTATATGGGCTACGGCAATCTGCGCGCGTCATACACCTTCGGCAAACAACGACTTAGCGCTCTGTGGCGAAACAACCTGCATTTTGACGGCAGTAACCGCGGCGCGATCGAGCTAAACTACAGCTTCCCGATCTTTAATAGCGGATTTTACGGCTATCTGCGCTACTTCAATGGCTACGGCGAAAGCCTCGCGGATTATAAACGCAGCGTCAATAAGATCGGCATCGGGCTTTCTTTCGTAGAATTTTAAGAGGCGGGCTTGGATCAAAAAGCTTGAAATTCTGCGGCGAAATTTTATCCGCACAAAATATAAAATTCGCAGCTTTTTACTCTACGCCGCTAAATTTTAAAAAGCAAAATTTAGCGATGCAAATCGCCTTAAATTCTGCAGACGGAATTTCGTCTACCGCACCGAATCCCCGCAGGTAGAATTTCTTAGAAATTAATATTCTTTTAGCTAGAATTACGGATTAAATTTCATCAAAGGATCAAGAAATGGCACAAATCCAAGAGGCCGAGCTCATCTGGAAAGACGGCAAGCTAATCCCATGGGCGGAGGCCACTACTCACGTTTTGACGCACTCTTTGCACTATGGAAACGCCGTATTTGAGGGCGTACGCGCTTATAAAACCGACAAAGGCTACGCGATTTTTCGCTTGGACGAGCACACTCGCAGGCTTGAAATTTCGGCAAAACTCTGCCTAATCAAGCTTCCGTTTAGCTTCGAGCAGCTTCGTCAGGCACAAATCGACGTCGTCGCGAAAAACCGCTTCGATCAGACTGTCTATATCCGCCCGCTAGCGTATTTCGGCTACGGCTCGATGGGCGTTTCGTCTACGAATTGCCCGGTAAACGTCATCGTCGCAGCGTGGCAATGGGGCGCGTATATGGGCGAAGAGGCTCTACGCAAAGGGATCAAAGCCAAAATTTCATCGTGGATGAAGCCGGCGCAATTTTCGATGATGGCAAAAGCCAAGGCAAGTGCGAATTATTTTAACTCGCAGATGGCAAATTTCGAAGCGGTCGATGCGGGATACGATGAGGCGATACTGCTCGATCCTCAGGGCTTCGTCGCAGAGGGGCCGGGCGAGTGCTTATTTATCGTAAAAGATGGGCTCATCATCACTCCTCCGAACGACACCAGCTTAGAGAGCATCACTCAAAACTCGGTCATAAAAATCGCGCGCAGCCTGGGCTACGAAGTCCGCAGAGAGCGCATCGCTCGCGATCAGCTCTATGCCGCGGACGAGGCGTTTTTTACCGGCACCGCCGCGGAGGTCACGCCGATTAGCAACATCGACGGCAGGATCATCGGCAAGGGCGAGATGGGCGAGATTACGAGCCGCTTGCAAAAGGCGTATTTCGCGGTAGTCACGGGCAAAGACCCAAAATTTGAGCACTGGCTCACATACGTTAAATAAGGACGCGCATGCCAGCGGATTTGAATGATTATTTTAATAAGAAAAACAGCGACAAAAAAGGCGGGAATTTAAATTTTAAAATTCCTAATTTCGGAGGGATCGGCAAGTTTAGCGGCGTGCTTTACGTGATAATCGCGCTAATCGCGCTGCTCGTGATCGCCAAGCCTTTCGTCACGATCCAATCGGGCGAAGTGGGGATTAAGTCAAATTTAGGTAAATACGATCCGACGCCTCTTGGCGCGGGACTTCACTTTTTCGTGCCGTTCATACAGGACGTATTCGTTGTAGATACTCGCACGCGTATCATCAACTACACCAGCAGCGAAGATATGAGCGCAGGTATCGCCACTAAAAGCGGCACCGCAGGCGGTATTATCAGCAAAAACTCGCTCTCGGTGCTAGACTCGCGAAATTTACCCGTCAGCATCGACATCACCGTGCAATACAGGCTCAATGAAGCCACGGCGCCCAACACGATCGCCGAGTGGGGCTTTTTGTGGGAGGATAAGATCATCGATCCGCGCGTAAAAGACGTCGTGCGTAGCGTCATCGGCAACTATGCCGCCGAAGAGCTACCTACTAAACGCGATAAGATCGCTAAAGCGATCGACGACGGTATCCGCAAAAATATCGAATCGCTGCCGAATTCGCCAGTGGATCTACTAGCCGTGCAGCTTCGCGAGATTATTCTGCCCGCAAAGGTAAAGGAGCAGATCGAGCGCGTGCAGATCGCCAAACAGGAGGCTGAGCGCACTAAATACGAGGTCGAGCGCGCAAATCAAGAGGCGCTTAAAAAGGCTGCTCTTGCCAAAGGTAACGCAGACGCCGTTAAAATCGAGGCTCAAGGTCGCGCCGATGCCGCTAAGATCGAAGCCGACGCGCAAGCCTACGCCAACAAAGAGGTCGCAAAGAGCTTGGACGCAAATCTTTTAAGCCTCAAGCAGATCGAGACACAGGCTAAATTTAACGAGGCGTTGCGCGAAAACAGCGACGC
>CAUQNJ010000057.1:0-5153 GCA_963519515.1 uncultured Campylobacter sp.
AGCAGATCGAGACACAGGCTAAATTTAACGAGGCGTTGCGCGAAAACAGCGACGCAAAAATTTTCCTAACGCCGGGCGGCGCGGTACCTAATATCTGGGTCGATACGAAAGATAAAGCAAAGCAAAGCGCCATCGAGCGGGAACATTAAAGTTTCAGACGGGCTATACGCCCCGATTTCGCGACCTAAATTTAATAGTAAGTTGCTCCGGGCAAATAAATTTAACTTGCAATTTTGCGAGCTAAGCTTAGTAGTTAGCTAGATTGCTCGCGATGAGCAGAACTCGCGCTCGTCGCGGCTTAAGCCTAGCGGTCGCTTAAAATTTTAGTCGCCAGGTTTGTCCTTTAAATTTACGAGGCTCACCGCTTCGTAAATTTCATAACTAAAATTCCGCGTGCGGCGGCTAAATTCAGGGCGCGCGACTTCGCAAATTAAGGATCAAAGATGAAGGTAGATTGGCAAAAATTAGGCGGGCTGCTCCCAGCGATCGTGCAGGACGCGGGTGACGGCGCGGTTTTGATGCTCGCGTATATGAACGAAGAGGCGCTAAGCCTGACGCTGCAAACGGGCTACGCGCACTACTTTTCGCGCAGTAAAGGGCGTATCTGGAAAAAGGGCGAGAGCAGCGGACACGTTCAGCTCGTGCGAGAGGCGTTTTTGGACTGCGACAACGATACGTTACTACTTAAAGTCGAGCAATGCGGCGGATCCGCCTGCCACACGGGCTCGCGAAGCTGTTTCTTCAAAGAGATTTCGCTGCAAAAATGCAGCGAAAATATCCAGAGCCCGAGCGCTTGCGATGCAAAAAATTCCGCAATGCAAAATTTCACGGCGATAAATTCCTCCGCAGAACGCAGCGAGCAAAATTTAGACGCCGCCTCGCAAAATTATGCGCTAAAAAACTCCGCAAAAAAAAGCCCGTACGGCATTTTAGACGAAATTTATCACGTCTGCTTGGATCGCAAGCTAAACGGCGAGCCCGCGCTCTCCTACGTCGCCTCGCTCTACGCGAAGGGCGAAAACGCCTATCTCAAAAAGATCGCCGAGGAGGCGTGCGAGTTCGCGCTGGCGTGCAGGGACCTCTCGCGTAGCGAGCTTTACGCAGACGTCGCGCGAGAGAGCTTTGGAGAGCACAGAACGGGCGAGCCGCGATACGACGTGATTTACGAAGGAGCGGATCTTTTATTTCACCTTCTGCTCGCACTTGCAGCGCAAAATATCCATCCAGACGCCCTGCTTGACGAGCTAGCGCGCAGGCAAGGAAAAAGCGGCATCGAAGAAAAGCGCAGCCGAGAAAAAAGCTAATTCTGCCTTGCGGCGACCGCGAGTTTATTTAGAGCAAAGCGCGCCTGAAGCGAGCCGTAAAATTCAAAGGCGATTTTGCGCTGTAAACGCAAATTTAAGGGTCGATAATGAACGAAATTTTAGAGCGAATTTACGAAATAGAAAACCTCGCCGAACTAGAAATTTTTCTGCGCGCTTGGGATCAAATTTTAATCCGCGAGCGGCTGCTAGGCGAATTTGACCGCTACGCCTTTTATAAAAACGCTAGCGAGTGGAACAAGGCCGTTAAAATTTGCGAATGCCTAGCGATCGTAGGCTGGGGCGAGCGCGAGAGCTTGGAGGCGCTGCGCGGGAAATTCTACAACGGGCAGCCCGCGACCTATTTTTTAAATGCGCACGGCGAGGCGCGCTTTGTAAAAGCTACGTGGTCGAAACGCAAAACAGGGCTTACGATGCAAGACGGCGATACATTTTTTCACGAAAGCCCGGACGCGGCGGGCAAAACGCTCGCACGCCCCGTAAAAGAGGACATACAAGACGTCAAATTAAACAGCCAGCGCAACTGGATAGCCAAAAATCCGGTCCGCATCACGCGCACTATCAGCAACTGCTACGAAAACTCGCGCGCCGCGATAGAAAGCCTCTTTGCGGATCTACAACCGGCGCTAAATGCCAAAATGCGCCCCGAAATTTACGGTTGCGCGATCAACTACATCAAGCTATCGTGCGCATTTAGCTTCTCGGATCACGGCTGCAAAACAAACTACATCATCGCGCCCGATAAGCCGCGCCTAAGCTCGCAGCGCGCCTGGGAGCTGATACACGAAATGATGAGCGAGGAGCAGAGGCGCGCGGGCGGCTACTTTTTGCGAAATAGATTTGAGTATTCGCCGTTTAGAAAAGATACGGGCAAAACGGGTGCGCTGATACATTTCGAGCGCGAGTTTAGCGAGCTAGCGCCCATGGAGCAAAAGCGAAAGATGGGCGAATATTTTTTGACGGCGCTAAAGCAGATCGCGCAAAAACAAAGCAAGTTTGAGTATGATTTCGCCGCGATGATAGAGGATTTTAGTAAAATTTTAGGCGAGTGGACGGCGGCTGAAATTTAGCGCTCGTCGGGGCGGCGCCTTAAAACACATCGGTGGCGTGCAAATCCGCGCATAAATTTCAGCGCCTTGCGTAAATCATAAAATTTCACTAAAATTTTAAAATCAAATTTAAAAGGATAGCTGATGAAGCAGATCACGATGCAGGAGGCTTTGGACGCGGTTAGCGAGCGCTACTGCAAAGGCCATCACTACGAAAACGTAGCACTTACCGATGAGATGGTGCGCCGCATCTGCGAGGTAAAAAGCCTTGTAAATATAGGCTTTATAGCCACGGCGATTACGGATGCGGCGCTGCAGCATCTAGCCACGCTGCCGAAGCTTGCGTATCTGTTTTTGCAAGATAGCGATAAGATAAGCGGCGAGGGCTTTAGATACTTTGCGGCACACGCCAAGCTCGAACACATCGGTATCGAAAACGTCAGCATTACGGATGAGGGGCTAAAAGCGTTCGTGCAAATCCCGAAGCTAAAATCGCTACGCCTGGTCAATTCGCGCGTGAGCTTTGCGGGGCTGCTAGCCGTGGCGGATACGAAAATCCAGTTTTATCTTGGTGGCGGGCAGTTTAGCAAGGAGCAAATCGCGGAATTTGAGCAGGCGCAAAGAGACGCCGCAAAGAGCAAAAAGAAGCTTGATCCGGATGACCTGGCGGCGGCGCAGAGTGTGCTTTTAGAATTTTTCGCGGCGATGAGCGAGTGGGAGAAATTTGCCACATCGCGAATCGATGACGCGAATGACGGCGAGGTGCAGCGCAGGTGCGAGGAGCTCTTTGCGCGCTACTGCACGCCCGTTAGGCGCAGCGGCTTCCGTCCCGAGGGCATCTCGTTTTCAATGATGGAGGGCGGTACCTACGGCGGATACGAGCTAACGGACGCCGAATGCGAGAGCAAAAACAAAATTTACATCTACGCCAAGGACGAACACGGCTTTGCGCGCCGCTTCCTGCTCGTGCGCAAGGACGGGCGCTGGCTCGTAGATAAGTGCCAAGGCATGAGCGGCTGCTGGAAAAACCGCGGGCTGTAAATTTGAGCGCAAAACGGGATTTAAATTTCATCCGCGGCGCGATCGCAGGGATAAAATTTAGCCTGCCGAGAGTACGGCGATAAAATTTCATCGGCGCTGCGAAACAAAAACAAAGAGGGCAAATGAGCGGTAAAATTTCTGCGTACGACGCGCACGGCGATTAAAGAAAGGTGCGAATGAAAAGGCAAATTTTCTCCGAGCTGGGCGGCTTCGTGATATACGAGCCTGCGCTGCTGGCGCGCTATCTAGATGAGCATGGACTTGTAGGCGACGACGTTCTTGCCTATTTCACGCAGACCGAGCACGGGGGCACAGTCACAGAAGAGGGTATCGCGGTGCCGATATTGGGCGTTCGCAGCGATTATTACGATTTCGCGGTTAGCACGGGCGAGACAGATGAGGAGATATTCGCACAAAACGAAGCGAAAATCATCTCTCGCGGCTGGGTTTTTCACTCATCAGGCACGCTAAAGATCGCAGGCATCGGCTATTTTAAAGATATGAGCCGCATTAGCGAGCAAAACAGCCTGAGTTTTCGCGTAAAGCGCGGTCGGTACCGCTTGGAAATTTTAGGCGGATACCGAGGCGCAAATTTTAGCGGCGCGCCCGCTCCCCTCGGCGATACGCCTATCTTAAGCGATACGCCCGTTTTTCATCTGCGGCTTACGCCTTCTGCCGAGCCTAAATTTAGCGGTGATTTGGAAACGTCATTTTATTTTTAGCAGAATTTATAAAATTTCGCGTAAAATTTCTCTTTTTATGCGCGGCGGGCAGGCAAAATTTTATAAATTTAGCCGCATTTAACCGCTGCGCCGAGCAAAATGCTATAATCGGCGCCAAATTACGGGAGGCGAGATGGTTTTTGACGAACTTATGGACGCGCTGGCGCAAAACGGCTGGCAGATACGGCGCAGGGATGAAATTTGCCCGCCGCGGGGCGAATTTTTGGGCGGTAGATTTAAAAATTTAAGCGAAGATTTTTACCGCTTCGTTTGCTCTTTTGAGACTCTACATGACGCTGCAGACGCCGTTTGGTTCGTGTCCGCCAGGGATTATGCGTCGTCAGGCGCGGACGAGACGGAATTTTGCTACGGAGATTTTGAAAAAGACAGCCTGGAGTGCGCGGCTAACGATGCGCAAAGAGCCGCCGTGAGCGCGTTTTGGAGCGGATGCTTGCCGTTTTTGTTTTCGGTCAGGGGCGAGCGCTGCTTCGCAGGCATCCTCACGCAGGGCGCGGACGCGGGCAAGATCGTATTCGGCGCGGAACCGATCTATGAGGATACCCTACTCATCGCGCAAAGCTTCGAGGAGTTTATCGCTCTTTTCCTCGCCGCGCTCACGGACAAAAACGCCGCGAAATATCCGTTTTCTTGTTTTGTATAACGTAGAATTTACTTGGATAATTTTAAGCTTAGTATAACTGTTTTAACCTTATCTTGATTTAATTATATTATTAAATTCTTTAAACTTTTAATAATATATATTTTACATAATATGTAAAATATATATTGACATTTTATATAAAATAAGCTATGATTCTAAAAAATTAAAGAGGCGACAATGGTAAAAAGACAGCTGCTAAGAGAGCGATTAAAAGAGATAGATTTGCGATTGGTGGATTTAGCGGAGCTTTTAAAAATTTCTCGCCCTACGGCTTATAAATTTATAGAGCTATACGAAATCGGACAAAGAGATAAATTTGACTCTAAAATTTTGAGATTTTTTGACTATGTATGCCAAA
>CAUQNJ010000058.1:0-3999 GCA_963519515.1 uncultured Campylobacter sp.
GCGCAACTCCAGTGCAGCTAAGCTGGATACAGTTTGGTCCATGGGCATGCCCTGACGAAAAAGGCTTTGGCGTAGGCTCTATGTTTAACGTAAACGGAAGCTTCCGCTACGGAATTTCAGTCGATCCAAGAACCGGCAAACGCTATATGAACGAGCTAGCAGACCGCCGCACCCGCTCTCAAGCTATGTTTAAAGTAATCGACGCAAAAGCCGATATCTATCCGATCAACTTCTGCGATAGTGATGGCGTAAAAAATATGGTCATACCTGAGCACTACACTAAACCGCTAGAGTCCGGCGTACTAAAGAAATTTGAAACCCTAGACGAGCTAGCCGCGGCTTATAAAATCCCTGCCGCAGAGCTAAAAAAGACCGTCGAGAGATATAATAGCTTCGTTAAATCGGGCAAAGACGAAGACTTTGGCAAACCTATGGATAAAACCACTACAAACGGCGTAGATATCTCTAAACCGCCTTTCTACGCTATGCGCGGTACGCCAAAACTCCACCACACTATGGGCGGTATCGATATCAATACCAAAGCTCAGGTCATCTCTCTACAAACAGAGATGCCTATCCCAAGATTATTTGCCGCAGGCGAGATCACGGGCGGCGTACACGGAGCTAGCCGCTTAGGTAGCGTGGCGATAGCTGACTGCTTAACGTTTGGTATGATAGCCGGTGAGAATATAGGCTAATTTGCGGCGTCTTTTGAGTGTCTTTGAATGAGTTTGAAATTTTAAGTCTACGGTAGACTACTTGTCTTGCCTTGACTTAAAATTTCTGCACAACATTCAAATCCATCTCAAAATACTTGCAAATCTTATTTCGTATCGCGGGCTAAATTTAACCTGCGATACTTTTAAATTTAAAGTCAAATCTATAAAATTTACTCCGCTAAAATTTAAACTCGCAGCGCGACAACGCCAAATTAAATTTAAACCTGCGCGCAGGCGCCACAAATATAATGCTTAGAAAAAAGAGAACTGTTTTAGAAATTTTAGCCAAAAGTACGCTGCGCACAGCTCAAAATATAAAATTTAAAATAAGCCGTTTTCGATATAATTTTCAAAAATTTCGGAGCGAGAAATGGGTAGAAAAGAGCTTCTGGGCGGCGCAAAACGTATCGTCGTAAAAATCGGTACCTCAACGCTTACCAATGCGGACGGTTCGCTAAATGAGCGGCTTATCAAAAGTCTAGTCGCGCAAATTTGCAAGCTAAAAGATGCGGGCTTTTGCGTGGCTTTGGTAAGCTCGGGCGCCGTGGGCACGGGCATGGGGCTGCTAGGCATCGCGCAAAGACCTAAAATTTTAAGCCGCAAGCAGGCTCTGGCGGCAGTCGGACAGGTCGCGCTGATGCATCTTTACGAGCGGCTATTTTGGGCGCATGACCGCATTATCGCGCAGCTGCTATTAAGCCGAGGCGATTTTAGCGACAGGGCGCGCTATCTTAGCGTGCGAAACGTCTGCGCGGAGCTACTCTCGCGCGGCATCGTACCGATCATAAACGAAAACGATCCCGTCGTAGCAGATGAACTGAAAGTGGGCGATAACGACACGCTAAGCGCGCTAGTAGCGGGGCTAATCGATGCCGATCTGCTCGTGATTTTAAGCGACATCGACGGGCTGTACGACAAAAATCCGAGCGAGCACGCGGACGCAAAACTTTTAAACTTTATCGAAAAAATCGACGAGCGCGTCGTCAAAATGGCAGGCGGCGAGGGCAGTAAATTCGGCACGGGCGGCATGGCGACCAAGATCGCGGCGGCGCAAATGGCAAATCAGATCGGCACGAGCCTGATCATCGCAAACGGGCGTACGGACGGAATTTTGCTTAAAATAGCGGCAGGCGAGGAGGTCGGCACCCTCTTTAGCGCGGGCGCGGCGCGGCTTAGCTCGCGTAAATATTGGCTCGCATACGGCGCGATCAGCAAAGGCGCGGTGATTATCGACGCGGGGGCGGCAGAGGCGATAAAATCGGGCAAAAGCCTGCTTGCGGTCGGGATTGCCGAGGTACGCGGCGAGTTTGAGCGCGGCGAGATCGTAAACATCTGCGCGACTGACGGCAAGCTGCTGGCGCACGGCATTAGCAACTATTCAAGCTGCGAGCTTGCGCGCATAGCGGGCGCAAAAAGCGATGAGATAGAGCAGGCTTTAGGCTACAAAAGCGACGATGACGCGATCCACGCGGATAATATCGCGCTGCAATGAAATTTTAGCCGTGTTCGCGCGTTTAAATTTTAAACGGAGGGCGAAGATGAAAAAGATTATATTTTTTGCACTACTTTTGGCGGGCGCGGCGTGGGCGTACAAAGAGGCAAATCCCGCTAGAATTTTTATAGCGGCTAACGACGAGGACCTAGGCGGCACGCTAAACCGCGCCGAGTGGGAGAAAGCGGTAGCCCCAAAGAATATTAAGTTTAAATTTTCGGCGCAAGGCGCGGCTTGGACGGCAAAATTTGACGAACCGGACGCCGATAAAAACGGCGAGTTAGACGTTCTTGAACTGTGCGGATAGGAGCTGGCGGATTACGTAAAAGCGCTATGCGCGAATTGGAACGAGAAGGTTGGGCGTAATGCCCGGCGAGTAAGGGAAATTTTGACGCAAGAAAATCCGAAATAAAATGACCCGAAGCGCGCTAAATTTAAGCCGCCGCGCGGATAAAAATAAGACGCACTGGAATTTTAGACGCGATAGAAGCAACGCTTGCGACATTTTTATACGCAGCATGCGATTTGATTTATAGATAAAGGAGCGAAAATGAACGAAATTTTAAATATCTGTAAGCGCGCAAAGGCCGCTTGCGGCGATCTTTTAAGACTTGATAGCAAGGCTAAATTTGAAATTTTAAACGCCGTGGCGGACGAGCTGCTCGCGCAAAAAGAGGCTATAAAAGCGGCAAACGCCAAAGACCTTGAAAGTGGCGAGAGGTCGGGGCTTAGTGCGGCGCTGCTGGACCGCCTAAGGCTAACCGACGCCCGTATCGAGGCTATGGCGCAGGGTGTGTGCGAGGTGGCGGGCTTTGCAGAGGTTGTGGGCGAAAATCTAGGCGGCTGGAGCCATCCAAACGGCATGCAAATCAGCCGCGTACGCGTGCCGTTGGGGGTGCTTGGCATCATCTACGAGAGCCGTCCAAACGTCAGCATCGACGCGGCGGCTTTGGCGCTAAAAAGCGGCAACGCGGCGATCTTGCGAGGAAGCGCCAGCGCGCTAAATTCAAACATTTTTTTAGTAAATTTATTTAACGAAGCGGGGGCTAAATTTGGCCTTCCAAAAGGCGCCGTGCAGCTCGTGGAGAGCCCTGAGCGCGAAGTAGTGGCGAAAATGGCGAAAATGAGCGAGTATATCGACGTTTTGATACCACGCGGCGGCAAAAGCTTAAAAGATTTTATCGCGCAAAACGCGAGCGTGCCGATCATCATGACGGGCGCGGGGGTGTGCCACATATTTGTCGATGAAAGCGCAAATTTGGACGAGGCCACAAAGATAATCAAAAACGCCAAAACCCAGCGCCCAAGCGTCTGTAACGCCGTTGAGTGCGTGCTTTTACACGAGCGCGTGGCGGGCGAAATTTTGCCTGAGCTGCTGCGCGAGATGCCCGAAGTCGAGTTTCGCGTGAGCGAGCAGCTACTGGGCTCGTGCGCGGATCTGCGAGGCGCAAAAAACGTCAAACTTGCAGGCGAGAGCGACTTTGGCGCCGAGTTTTTGGATCTCGTGCTAGCCGTGCGCGCCGTACGAGATACGAGCGAGGCGATCAGCTTTATAAATGCGCATTCCAGCGGACATTCGGACGCGATTTTAAGCGCCGATTACGCAAACGTCGAGCGGTTTTTAAACGAAGTCGGCAGCGCGGTCGTCTACGCCAACGCCTCGACGCGTTTTAGCGACGGTAGCGAGTTTGGATTCGGCGGCGAGATCGGCATCAGCACGCAAAAGCTGCACGCCAGAGGGCCGATGGGGGTGAGGGAGCTTACGACCTATAAATACGTCGTCCGCGG
>CAUQNJ010000059.1:0-3946 GCA_963519515.1 uncultured Campylobacter sp.
ACGTCCCAGCTAACGCGCACGAACTCCTCTTTACCGCGCAGTTCGCTCTTTGCCGCGCCTTTTGCCTTTAGATAGCTTTTGCGCACCATCGGATAGAGCACGCGGTTTTCGTTTTGGATATTATCGGGCAAGCTGTAATTCATCGTGTTTGGAAATTTATCGCCCTCGAATTCGCTTACCGAAACGATCTGCGATGAGTTTAAATTTAGCCAAAAAGTGCCGAATCTATTCGCGCCGAATACCTTTTTGTTATCAAAAATCGTCTGCGTTACTCCCTCGATCCTGCTAGCGCTTGCCGCGCTTGCGCCTAGAATTCCCGCCTTTAAAAAGTCTCGCCTTTTCATCTGATCTCCTTTATCATTCAGGTTTTTTTGCGTTGTGTTGTAGGTATTTTACGATCAAATTTAGCTCGTCGCCCTCGAGCGCTACGTAGTTTGCGTTGATCATCTCTTGCAGATTCGCAGGCCACTGATTTGCCGTGAAGCTGTTCGGCTCGTGAAGCCTATGACATGCCGAGCAAAGCTGCTCATACGTGGACTTCGCCTCCGCATAAAGCGCCTTAGCGTCCTTGGCTACGGCATCCGAGCCGACCTCGTAAACCCCTTCGGCCTCATACCAGATCTCGCCGTAATCGTCCTCGACCTTTTTGCCCTTTTTAAAATTCGCTTCGGCTTCGTTTGTAAAGGTCGCGTAAATTTCAGCTTCTTTCATATTTTTTTGGATCTGAAGCTGATAGTTTTCGCTCACAACGCCTTTAATTTTAATCTTGGTGACGCCGCCATCGCCGGGTAGCACCTCAATCGGCGTTAAAATTTGAACCTCGCCGATAGTTTTTCCGTCCTGCGAGATCGCCGTGGTTTTGGAGATCACCTCGCCGCCGAAAAGCGAACACGCACAGATGAATGAGATAAAAATTTTCCTCATAAAGCATCCTTTCTGGGTTATCTTTAACGCGAATTATAAATCAAAAATAAATTTAAATTTGTCGCGATTACGACGAATTTATCCTTTTTGAGTAAAATTTACGTGAAATTTTATGCAAAGAGCCGCTATGATAGATAGACTAAATAACGATTACAGCGAGAAATTCGACTTTTTAAGCAAGGGGCGTATTGCTAAATTTAGGCGCGAAAGCTACGCTCACGGCGACGTGATCTACGCGCAAAAGTTTAAATTTATCATTTTGCTGCAGGGCAGGGCGAAGCTAAACTGCTACGAAAACGGCAAGGAATTTATCTTTAGCTTCGTAAAAAGCGGCGCCTACGTCTGCTTGGATAAAAACACGAGCCTTGAAATTTTAAGCGACTGCGAGACGCTGCAAATCAACATCTCGGAGCTTTTTGAGCTGCTTGGAGACGAGTTTGCAAGCTCGATCATAAACGCACTTATTAAAAACATCTACTCGCAACGGATTTTAATTAAAGAGATCGTCTTTGCGAAAATCCAGACGCGGATTTTAAATTTTCTAAACCGCATCGCAAACGCAGATAAGATCGTGGAGCTTCCCTTTAATATAATGACGCTTGCAAGCCTGCTCGGAGCACCCAGACAAAACGTCTCTCAGGCGATTACGAAGCTCGTAAATGACAAAAAGATCGTGAAATTAAAGGGCAATAGGATTAAAATTTTATAGTCTGAATCTGCGCGGCGGATCTAAATTTAAACGTGGGAGGTTATTTTGAGCGGAACCGCTTCGCTAGACTCGGGGCTAAACCCAAAATGGGATTAGCCCTAAATTTAGCTTATTCGTGAAGCTTATGTATGTGCTGCAAAGCTATGGATCAAAAAATCGAGCCTCTGCTTGCAGGTCGCAACGGATCGTCTCCAAAGCGGTTGCGTCCATTAGTGCCTTGCTGCACGAAAAACACAAGCAATACGATCGAACCTATTATCGGGATAAAAATTAACAGATAAAACCAGCCGCTTCTATCGGTATCATGCAGGCGCCTTACCGCTACGGCGATAGAAGGCAAAAGTATTGCTAACAAAAAGATTAAGTTAATAAAACCGATCATTTTTCCGGAACTCGTAACGGTATAGGTGCCTAAAAAGCCGTCTAGTACCGACGTTACGATCTCTAAAAGCGCTAGAAATAATGTAAACCACCAATACTCTGAACGTGGCGCACGCCCCTCAAAGTTGCAATAATTCTCTTTGAGACAAGTGCGAACAGACTCCATAAAAGTCATTTTCAACTCCTTTTGAAAAAATAAGGTAAATTATATAACAACAGGGCTTAAATTTATCCTTTATATTGATTAAATTTTAAAATTATGCCCCGCAAATTTAGGCGGAATTTAAAGACAAGCTCCGCTGCAAAAACAAGCCCCTATCAGTCCATAGGATCGCTATTCATCTGCCTTACATGCATACCAAGATGCGCCAGATCGTAGTCGTTTCGTGAGGCGCGAAATTCCGTCGTGCCGTGAACTGCGCCGATGCCGAATATCGCCGCAATCACCGAGCCAATATTGGATGCAAGTAGATAAAGCGAGGAATTTAGCACGCTTAAAGCAATATCTATAATGCTCAGCAGCACAAATACGTAAAACGCTCGCAGATAGGTTTTTTCGCCCGAGCAGTCGGAAAGCTCCTTGCAAACCAAAAGCGCAAACGGCAAAAAAATGGCGGTACAAAAGGTAGCCAAAGCCGTTAGCAGCATAGAATTTTCGAAAAAAACGCGTCCTACAAGCACTAGAGTGTTCAAATACCAAAATACGCCGAATATCGTGAAGTTAAAAAGCAACCTCTTGGATCGCATGCTTCTGGAGGCAAAATACAACCCCACAGCGAAACAGATGGTAGCGATGAATGAGATATTACTGACTTCATCTGACTTAACGGAATCGATAAAAACCGCCGCGACGTTTAATAAATTTAACCCAAGCGCGATATAAAGCGATACCTTGGCATTTGATAGATTCTCCGCGCTCCTATCGTCCCACTCATATACGAAATCCACTTCGCCCAAGCCTAGGCGCGCATTTTGCTCTCGAACCATCGAGCCGAGTTTAAAAAAATCGCTAATAAGCCAGATCAAAAATATCACATTCGGCAGGGAAAACACCATAAAAGGATTTTTTAGCTTTGTAAAAATCTCCTGCACATCCGAGGCGGTAAGATCAGAATCTGGACGCAACTGAGCCGCCAGCTCACCAAATAAATCGCTTTGCGCCAGTAACGATACCGCTGCAAGTGCCACCCATATTATAAACCCCAACCCTCCTAAAAGTTGAAATACGGCGGAGAATATGCGTCCAAGATAGAAGCGGTGCGCTCCAAAAACGCCCAAGACGACGTAAAACGCATAGGCTTTATTTATATCATAGGCCTTAGCCGCGATATTAGATGAGGCGGAATATCCGCCCTCATAGCTACCGTTAAAATTTGAATTACCGCCGCCGTTAAATTTTAAATTGCCGTCGTTATTATTAAAATTTGAGCCATTGTCTGCGTTAAAATTTCCGCCGCCAACGCTTCCGCCTAAATTTGCGCTACCGTCTGAAGCATTAAAATTTACGCTGCCGCTAGCAGCGGTGAAATTTGAACTTCCGTCTGCGCCGCCTAGGCCGTTTGCGAAATTCGAGCCGCTTGCGTTACCAAAAGCGCCGTGATTCGTATCTGCAGAGCCCGTCTGCGCAGAGGTAGCTTCCGCTTGTTCTAAATTTGCGCCTAAAATTTCATCGTTATAATTTTCGCTCGCAGAGCTTTTTAAAATTTCATCGTCTAAGCTTTGCTGCGCATCTTTTAACTCCGAGCTCTCCTGCGCCGCGGTTAACGGCTTTTGGGAGTTTAAATTTACGGCCTTTTTTTTGATATTCGCAAGGCAAGCGGGGTTGGTTTCGCCGCCCCAGATGTCCTCTGCCATTTCGTCTCCTAAATTTTTTGCTAATTTTACCCGAAATTTAAAGAATTTGCGTTACTCTACGGCAAATTTTAACGGAGG
>CAUQNJ010000060.1:0-3648 GCA_963519515.1 uncultured Campylobacter sp.
ATTTTACCCGAAATTTAAAGAATTTGCGTTACTCTACGGCAAATTTTAACGGAGGGAAAAATGAATGAAGTAGAGTTTATGAACGAACCCGTGCCGCTAGCGGGCAACGCGCTCGAGCTCGGCGACAAAGCGGCCGTATGCACGCTGACCGCGCCCGATCTAAGCGAGATCAGGGTCGGCAAAAGCGAGCAGGTGCAGATCATTATGTCGGTGCCGTCGCTTGATATGCCGGGATGCGCCGATGAGCTGCGTAAATTTGATCAGCTAACGGCGGGGCTTAGAAACACCGAAGCGATCGTGGTTTCGATGGATCTGCCCTTTGCGGCGGAGAAATTTCGCGCTGCAAACGGGATTAGAAATCTGCGTTTCGCAAGCGACTTTCGCGCCAAGGATTTCGCCCGCTCTTACGGTATGCTAATCGGCGGCGGAGCGCTTGCGGGGCTGTGCGCGAAGGCCCTATTTATCATCGACAGCCTCGGCGTGACGGTGTACAAGCAAGTAGTAAGCGAGGTGCAGAGCGAGCCCGATTTTGAAGCGATGATGGATCTAGCCCGCATAATCTCGCGCAACAGCTGCTCCAACTGAGCCAAATAACAGATCCAAGGTTTGGATAAATTTAACGCGGCGCGCTAAAGCTAAAAGCGGCCGCGAAATCTCGGCGCCGAGCGGTGGAATTTTAAAATTTACCGCCGCAGCGCCGTCTAGCAAATACATTAAAATTTAGCCCAAGTGGGCTTAATAGCGAGCCGTTTGGTAAACGAAGCGGTGCGGGCGGGCGGAGTGAATTTTACTCCTTCGCTCGCGCCGAATGGTAAAACGGCAGGCAGTTAAGCAATGGCAAAATTTTATCCGCTCCGCCCTGCCGCAAGCCGTGTAAATTTTAAAATTTACTTCCCCTTGCCGCTTAAAATTTTAGAAATTTTTACAGCGTCGTATCTTTTTGCCCTCTCCTCTAAAAGCTCGCAAAGCTCCTTCTGCTCGCAAAGGCCGCGTGTGAGCAAAAACTCCGCCGCAGCATCGTCGTCTAGCATAGATACAAACTTAATAAAACCCTCAAGATGCCTGCGATCGAGATCGGCAAAGCTTTGGAATTTTAAAATTTCATCCAAGTAGCGCAGCCTCTCGGCGCTAAATTTTTTAAATTCCTCGCTCGCCGTAAACTCCCGCACCTGCTTCGGCGGCGGCGCATCAATCCCGATGATCGATATATTATGTTCATTTAAAAAGATCAGCTCGCTGCCAAGGATCGAGCCGACCGCGCCGTTAGCGTCTCGCGCACCCTTTTCGATCAAGAACTTAAACGCCGCGAAATTATCGTTCGATACCGCGTCTAGCAGCAATCCGTCAGCTTTGACGTCCGCGCCGTTTTGTACCAAAAGCTCTAAAAGCCGCATCGCATCGGCGCTATCAAAGTGATAAAGCTTTGCCGTCTCGCCGCTAAATTTCGAGCCGAAAAAGATCGCGAGCTTTAGCGGCGAGAAAAAACCGCCGTCTCCGCCGTAATTGAGATTTGGTTTAAATTTAAGGATTTTTTCTATCCGCTCGAAGTCAAATTTTGAATTTCGCAGCACCTTCGGATTAAAAATGAAAGCGGTGAAAATTCTATCTTTAAACTCCCCGAAATCCTCGTCGATCCTGCCCCTATTTTGCGCCGCGAATTCCAAAAGCGCATCCAAGCCCGCATCGATCTGCTCGTCGCTGGCATTATCATCATATACGGCTTCGAAATTCGGCTGCGGCAAATTTGACGCCGTCTGTTGCGTAGTAGAAGCCGCATCCTCTTTAGCGGCACCGAAAGCGCAGATTGCAAGCAAAAGCCACAAAAAGATAAAATTTTTCATATCGCCCTTTCCATAAATTTTGCCCGATTATATCAAAACCGAAGCCTAAATTTGCAAAAGCGGAATAAAAATTTTTATCACTTAGCCCAAAAATGCGCTAAATTTCGACAAAAAAGGCGCCCTTTACCCCATATTGTGCTAAAATGAAAGCGATGTAAAAATTCGCGCCGAAAGGAGAGATTATGAGATTACTTTTTACTTTGATTTTATTGTGCGCGTCACTCTTTGCAAATACGCTTGAAGAGATTAGGCATCAGGGTGTAGTTAGAATCGGCGTTAGAGACGGCAGGCCGCCTTTTAGCGAAGAAAGCGGCGGTAAATTTGAAGGCTTTGAGATCGAGCTTGCTAATGCGATCGCTAAGGGGATTTTTGGCGGCAAACAGGGCGAGGTGCAGTTCGTAAGTTTAACCGCCTCGGATAGAATTTCATATCTAGTAAATAACAAAGTCGATCTAGTCATCGCCACTTTCGTCATCGACACGGAGCGCAAAAAGCACGTGGACTTCTCGACGCCCTATTTTTCTACCAATCTGGGCGTGCTAACTCGCAAAGCCGACGGCATAACCGATATATCGAAGCTTCGTGATATCAAACTCGCAACGGAGGCCGACACTACGGTAGATAACTATCTAAAAAAGGAAAATTTTACCAACGTAAGCTATTGCAAAAATACCTCCGAATGCTACGCGATGATCAAAGACGGCAGGGCGGACGGATATGTAAATTTAAACATCACGACTCTAGCTTACGCAGTCATCGACGATACGCTGGAAGTGCCGTTTCAAAACTTCGGTAGGCCCGATTTCATCGGTATCGGCGTGCAAAAGGGAAATCAAGCCTTGCTTGATCTGATCAATTCCGAACTCATCAAACTAAGCAAAGAGGGATTTTTCAAAAAGGCTTATGAGGATACTTTCGAGCCGTTTTACCGCGGTACTGCGGATAAAAAATACTTCCTGCTGGATGGGATCTATAATTTGCTTTAAAAAATTATGGGGATAAGATCAAATTTATACTACCCTTTGAAAATGCGTCGCCTGTCTTTGCCGCGCAAATATCACGGGTTTTGCGACAAATGCAGGCTTAAAATATGCCTGGCTAAATCGCGAGGCAAGTTTAAATTTAATAAGGAGCATCGGTGAAACTACTTTTTACTTTGGCATTGATTTGTGTCTCTATCTTTGCTAACACTCTTGAGGAGATAAAACATCAAGGCAGCGTTAGAATAGGCGTGCGTGAAGGTCGTCCGCCGCTTAGCGAGTCCGTTAACGGCAAATTTGAGGGCTTTGAGATTGAACTTGCCAGCGCAATCGCTAAGGACATTTTCGGCGAAAACAAAGGAAGCGTCGAGTTCGTGGCCGTAACTGCGGGAGAGAGGATCCCGTTTTTGCAAAACAACAAGGTCGATATAGTTATCGGCACCTTTATGATAACGCCCGAGAGAAAAAAACAGGTCGATTTTTCGCTACCATATCTATCGGTAAATTTTGGCATCGTAACGCGCAAAGAGGATCAAGTAAGGGATTTTGCGCGCGTCCGCGATATGAAAATTTCGATCGAAAAAAATCCCAACGGCTCGATGACCGAGCGCTATCTGCGAAAAGAGAAATTTAGCAATTTGGTCTATTGCAAAAATACTAGCGAGTGTTACGCGATGATGAAGGACGGCAGGGCGGACGGCTACGCAAACGACAACATAATCGTCCTAGCCTACGCCGTAGTAGACGACGCGCTGGAGGTGCCATTTAAAAATGGCTCAAGATAAGCTAAGCGGATTCTCTCTTATCATCTTTAATAAAATATGATA
>CAUQNJ010000061.1:0-3290 GCA_963519515.1 uncultured Campylobacter sp.
CGGTGCGAAACAGAATTGTGATTATACAAGAGCGATGCTTAAAGGGGGCTGAATAATTGAGAGAAAATGAGGGGGCTTTAAACGAAGAAAAAATTCGTAATATAGATAAAATTTTAAAGAAAATGCCAAATGAAAAAGCGAGGAAATTTAAAAGCAATCAAACCAGCATAGCTTTCGCATACAAAATTTTACTCTTAAAATTCCCTCGTAATTTAAAATTTCTAAAATTCTAATACGCCATCAGCTTCGCGCCGAATGCCCCGCGCACTAAGCTCTCGCTTTTATTTGCCAGCTTATCCATCATCTTTTCATACGCCGAGGGCTCCTGCCAGATCGGATCTGCTACGCCGCTAGCCTTTACGAGCGCGCTTTTAGCGTCCTCCAAAGAGCCCACCTCGTCGATGAGTCCGACGCCTTTGGCGCCGCTGGCTAAAAATACTCGCGCATTCGCCCATGTATCGCGCTTCCTAAGATCCAGCGAGCGCGCTTGCGCCACCTCGCGCGTGAATAGCTCGTAGCTCTCATCTACCAAAGCTTGCAAGCTCGCGCGCTCCGCGTCGCTCCATTTTCGCATCATCGTGCCCGCCTCTTTGAGCTCGCCCGCTTTGACGATCTGTTCGGCAAAGCCTAGTTTGGCGGCCGCTTCGCTCACATCTAAGCCCTGCATAATCACGCCGATAGAGCCGATGAAGCTGCCCGGATTTGCGTAAATTTTACTCGCCCACACGCCGCCTAGGTAGCTGCCGCTCGCCATCGTGCCCTTGGCGTAGGCGACGACCGGCTTGCGCGAGTTTAGAGACTTGATCGCCAGCGAAATTTCCACGCTCGGGCTTAGCGCGCCGCCGGGGCTGTCGATCAGCAGAAGCACCCCCTTAATCGCCTCGTCGTTTTTCAGAGTTTCGATCTTTTCTAAAATTTCGCTATCGTCCATTATCGCGCCGCTTAGCGAAAGCTGAGCGAGATTCGCGCCCTTTTGTTGCGCGCCTTCGCCGCCTGCAAAAATCAAAAACAAAATAAGTAGAAAAATCAGGGATTTAAAGTATTTGTTGATAAACCCCAGCACGGCGCCGATCGGCGCAAAGATGTTTTTTAGAAATTGCATTTCATTCCTTCGATAAAAAGTGATTTTACGTTTTTGCTCTGCAAAATGAGCTGTAGCGCCAGCTGAGCTTCGTCGCACTCAATGCCTTCAAAAACGGCGATATCGGCGAGCTTGCCCGCTTTCAGCTCGCCCAAATTTAGCCCAAGTGCCGCAGCAGCGTTTCTCGTCGCGCCTAAAATTAGCGCTCGCGCCAGCTCTGCCAAACCCAGCTCGTCGTGCATCATTAAATTTGCACGCAGCTCGTCTAAAAAGCTTAGGCTAAAATTCGAGCTAAGCCCGTCGGTAGCGATGTTGTAATTAAGTCCGCTTGCGAGCAGCTTTTTAAAACTCAGCCTCTTCTTGCTAAGCAGGCGGTTGGAGCGCGCGCAGTGCGTGATCGAGTGGAGCTTCGGATCAAAGATGCTAAAATCATCCACCCAAACGCAATGCGTAAAAAGCGTGCAAAGCCCGCTAAAATGCGCTACGAAGCTCTGCGGCGAGTAAAAAGGCGCGGGCGCAGGATTAAATTTAGCAAGCCAGGTTTTAAGCTTACCGCGACCGGTGCGCAGCCACTGCCGCTCATACGCGCTCTCCATAAAATGCGTGCTTATAGCAAGCCCGTTTTCGCGGGCAAGCTTCGTCGCAAACTCCGTAATCTGCGGGTGCGCCGAGTACGGCGAGTGTACCGACACGGCGGGGATGAAAAGCGAGCTTGCGAGCGCCTTTGAGCGCTCAAATCGCTGCTTAAATTTCAAAATATTCTCCGCCGCAGCGTCCTTGCTCGCGCCTAAAATTTCATTAAAAAACACGGTTCTGATACCGCTTTGCGCGCAAGCTTCAGCCTCGCCGCCGAAACTTGAAATTTCGCCGATCGTGCCCACGCCGCTTCGCATCATCGCGGCGATCTGCTCCAAGGTCAATCGTCCGCGCGCCGCGGCGTCCAGCTGCTGCCTGGAGGCGATGACGCTACCTAGCCAGTCCAAAAAATCGCCGTAGCGCAGTGTGCCTTTGTTTGCGCTAAATTCCAAATGCACGTGCGGATTTATAAACGCAGGCATCGCTATGTCGCCGCTAAAGTCCAAAATTTCGGCTTGCGGATATTTGCGCACCGCGCTTGCAAAGGCGCAGACCTCAATTATCTTTTTATCAAAGACGATCGCGCCCTCTTTTAAAATTTTAAAATTCTCATCACAAACAAGAACCCACTTCGCCCTTAAAATTCTCATCGTTTTCCTTATCTAAAACAGCGCGTGATTTTAGCATAAAATTCTATTTCGCGCTAAATTTTAGAGATAAAATTTTATCGCTTAGGCTTGAGCGGGCAAATTTGGCGCCATAGTAAAAAATAAGCTCGCTTTGGTTATAATTTTCGCTTAAATTTCAAAACAAGGACGCAAAAATGAAAATTATGGTGATTCAAGGACCGAATATCAATATGCTCGGTATGCGCGAGCCCGCTATTTACGGGGTTATGAAGATGGAGGATATCCATAAACAGATGAAGGCGGTCGCCGATCAGAGCGGCAACGAGATCGAGTTTTTTCAGAGCAATTTCGAAGGCGAGATCGTCGACAAGATCCAAGAGTGCTTCGGTACCTGCGACGGCATCATCATCAATCCCGCCGCCTACACGCACACTTCGCTCGCTATCCGCGATGCACTCGCCGCAGTCAGCCTACCCGTGATCGAGGTGCATATCTCAAACATCGCTCGCAGGGAGGAGCTTAGACAAAAAAGTCTAATAGCGCCCGTAACAGCGGGTCAGATCATCGGTTTCGGCCCCGTGGGATACCATCTGGCGATGATCGGAATGATTCAAATTTTTGAGCAGATCAAAGCCGCCAGAGCCGAGCAGAAAGCCAAATAAGTTTGGGATTAAATTTGAAAAATTTTATCCTAAAGGACGAAAACGCCGTTTACCACGAGTGCGGATACAGCTGCGACAACGCGATATTTTTGAGTCTCGCGGGGCGCAAATTTTTCCTCACGGATGCGCGTTATAGTATCGAGGCGCGCGAACTTTGCCAAGATACCGAGGTTATCGAGGTCGAGCGAAATTCGATAAAAGACGCGCGGCTGTTTTTGCGAAAAATGGGCGTTGCTGAGCTTAGCTACAACCCGTACGATTTTAGCGCGGGCGAGTGGGAAGCGCTTAGCAAGGGGCTTGGGATAAGATTTAAGGCGCGGGCGAATTTTTCGCAAATTTCGC
>CAUQNJ010000062.1:0-3107 GCA_963519515.1 uncultured Campylobacter sp.
AATTTAAAAGTATATCGGCAAATTTGAGTAAAATTTAAGGCGCAACCGTAAATTTTACTCTCAAATTTATGGATTTTAAAGAAGGCTCGGCAAAATCGCCCAAATCCCGCCGAGCCCAAAGCAAAGCGCCGAGTTTACTCCTTCGGCGCTATCATATCCTCAGGCACAACCCACGCGTCAAATTCCTCGGCGGTTAGTATGCCAGATTTTATCGCTTCCTCGCGCAGCGTCGTGCCGTTATGATGCGCGGTTTTGGCGATCTTAGCCGCATTTGCGTAGCCGATGTGCGGATTTAGCGCGGTTACGAGCATCAGGCTCTCGTGCAGCAGTTTGTCGATTTTCGCGGAGTTTGCCGTGATACCGCAAGCGCAGTGTTTCTCAAAGCTGTTCATCGCGTCGCTTAGCAGGCGGATGCTTTGGATGAGGTTGTACGTAAGCACCGGCTTAAAGACGTTTAGTTCGAAGTTGCCCTGGCTTGCGGCGACGGAGATCGCGACGTGGTTGCCCATCACCTGCGCGGCGACCATCGTGACGGCTTCGCACTGCGTCGGATTTACCTTGCCCGGCATTATCGAGCTTCCAGGCTCGTTTTCGGGGATGTTTATCTCGCCGATACCGCATCTTGGCCCGCTTGCTAGCCAGCGCACGTCGTTTGCGATCTTCATCAAATTTGCCGCCAGGCCGTTTAGCGCGCCGCTTAAAAACACCTCCGCGTCATGGCTGGTTAGGCCGTGAAATTTATTCGGATGGGATTTAAATTTAAACGCCGTGCCCGTTAGCGCATTTAGCTCGTCGCTTACCATCTGGCTAAATTTCGGGTGCGAGTTTAGCCCCGTGCCCACCGCGGTGCCGCCGATAGCAAGCTCCTGCAAAAACGGCATAGTAGCTAGGATCTGCGCCTTGCTCGCCTTTAGCATATGCGCGTAGCCGCTAAATTCCTGTCCGAGCGTGAGCGGCGTGGCGTCTTGCAGGTGAGTGCGGCCGATCTTTACGATCCCCGCAAACTCGGCGGTCTTTTTATCCAGCGTCGCTTCAAGCTTTTCTATCGCTGGCAGTAGCTTTTTTTGAAGCTCTAGCACAAAGGCTATTCGCATCGCCGTCGGATAGGTGTCGTTTGAGCTCTGACCTTTATTTACGTGATCGTTTGGATGCACGAACTTCGCGTCTTTAGGATCAAGTGCCGCTTTATCGCGGAAATTTAGCCCTAAAATTTCCATCGCGCGGTTTGAAACGACCTCGTTTAAATTCATATTCGACTGCGTGCCCGAGCCCGTCTGCCACACTACTAGAGGGAAATTTCCATCCAGCTTGCCGTTTAAAATTTCATCGCACGCCTGCGCTATCGCCTCGGTGCGAGGCTCGTCTAGGCGGCCTAGCTTGCGATTAACCAGCGCGCACGCCTTTTTTAGATAGGCAAAACCCTCTATGACCTCTCTTGGCATCGTCTCCAGTCCCACTCCGATCTCGAAATTTTCGCGGCTACGCTGCGTTTGCGCTCCCCAATATTTTTCATTTGGAACCTTCACCTCGCCCATTGTGTCTTTTTCTATTCTATATTCCATGTCTTTATCTCCTTTACTTAAATTAGTATTTGAAATTATATATCAATTATCATAAATTTAATCTTTCGAGATTTTACGCGCAAATTCGATATAATCGCGAAATGAAAAGAGTTTTAGCTAAATTTATCAAATACTTCGCCGCAGTCGCCCTGCTCTGCTTTGTAGCTTTTTTGGTGCTTGACTTTGCCTATCCGCTCGACGTCAAAGCGCTAAAGCGGGAAAATTCGTTCATACTTTTTGATAAAAACGGCCGTATCGTCGCCCTTCGGCCGAGCAGCGACGAAATTTGGAGATTTGAGGCTAAAAATATACCGCAGACGCTAAAAGATAGCGTTCTTTTGTTTGAAGACAAATTTTTCTACTACCACATCGGCGTAAATCCCTTTGCCATGATTCGCGCGACCGCGCACAACCTCACGCACAAAAACCGCATCGGTGCCTCCACTATCACGATGCAAGTCGCACGCATGATGAAGCGAGAAGAGCGCACCTATGCGAATAAATTTAAAGAGATCTTTACCGCGCTTCAGCTTGAGTGGCACTATAGCAAGGACGAGATTTTAAATTTTTATTTTAATCTCGCTCCCTACGGCGGAAATATCGAGGGCGCGGCGGCTGCGGCGAGGTTTTATTTCGGTAAAGATTTAAGCGAGCTTAGTATCGCCGAGTGCGCGCTTTTAAGCACGATCCCAAAAAATCCAAACGCCAACCGCCTAGATAAAAAATCAAACATCAACGCGCTAAAAAACCGCGCCATCAAGCTGCTTTATAAAGCGGGCGTGATAGATCAAAGCGCATTTCAAAGAGCGCAAAGGGAGCCTTTTAAAAACAAACGCTACGACGCCGTTTATAAGGCTAGACACTACGCCGCACAGGCTCTAAAAAACGGAGTTACGCACTCAAATTTGGATCTAAATTTGCAAATTTTACTAGAAAACGCGCTAAAAAATACGGCTACCTCGCTAAAATCAAAAGATGCCTATAACGCCGCTGGAATAATAATCGACAACAAAAATATGAGCGTAGTCGCATACGTGGGCTCGCACGACTGGCACGCTCCGCAGGGGCAAAACGACGGCGTAACGATGAGTAGAAACGTGGGCTCGACGCTAAAGCCGTTTATATTTTCGCTAGGACTCGACGAGGGCTTCATCACGCCAAAAAGCCAGATGATAGATACAGAAATTTTCCTCGGAGAGTACGCGCCAAAAAACTACGACAGCAGATTTTTCGGTATCATCTCGGCGACCGAGGCGCTGGCACTTAGCCTAAATATCCCGGCCGTTAGCCTAAACAACAAACTAGGCGAAAACTCTCTTTACGAGCTGCTTTCACGCGTGCATTTGGTGAGTTATTCAAAGGAATTTTACGCCGACAGTATCGCGCTTGGAAGTGCGGAAATGAGCCTGCTAAGCTTAGCTCATCTCTACACTATCTACGCAAACGGCGGCGAGCTAAAACCGCTGGAAGCGGCCGGCAAGACGATACTAGGCTACGGACGGCTAATCAGCCCGCAAAGCGCGTATCTAACCTCAAAAATGCTCT
>CAUQNJ010000063.1:0-2959 GCA_963519515.1 uncultured Campylobacter sp.
CAGATAATCTAAATCCGCAAAAGGCGCGCGTGCTGCTGATGCTGGCTCTTAGCAAGTCTAGCGACAAAGCCAAGATTAAAGACTTCTTCGCTACCCATTAAATTTAAAGGCGCCGCGAGCGCCTTTAAAAATTCGTTTAAAGAAACAATTATAAAAATTTAGCTAAAATTTCGCAAAATTTTTTAGGAGAAATTTTATGACAAAAGCAGAAATCAAAGAGTTAATGGACTTTTTCGGCGAGAAGCAAGGCATTAACGAGCTAAAAATTAAAGATAAAGATTTTGAAATCGAGATAAAAAAATACGGCGCGAACGCTCCTGTGGCCGCGCAAGCCCAGGCTGCGATGCCTGCGCCTCAGATGACGATTGTCGCGCCGAGCGTTGCGCATAGCGAAAAGCCCGTAAGCAAGGGTTCGATGGATACGATCGACAGCCCGATGGTGGGTACTTTTTATAAGGCGCCGAGCCCCGGTGCTACGGAGTTCGTAAGCGTAGGCCAGGTCGTACATAAGGGCGATACTATCGGTATAATTGAAGCGATGAAGATTATGAATGAGATCGAGGCGGAGTTTGACTGCCGCATCAAAAAAGCCCTCGTCGAGGATGGACAGCCCGTCGAATACGCTATGGCGCTGTTTGAGGTTGAGAAGCTATGAGAGAGCTTAAAAAGATCCTCATTGCAAACCGCGGCGAGATCGCTCTGCGCGCGCTTCGCACGATCCAAGAGATGGGCAAGCAGGCTATCGTCGTGCACTCCACTGCTGACAAAGACGCGCTTTACGTAAAATACGCCGACGCGTCGGTCTGTATCGGCGGACCGCGCAGCAGCGATAGCTACCTAAATATCCCCGCGATCATCACGGCCTGCGAGCTAACGGAAGCCGACGCGATCTTTCCTGGATACGGCTTTTTGAGCGAAAGTCAAAATTTCGTCGAAATTTGCGCCAAGCACGGCATTAAATTTATCGGTCCAAGCGTCGAGGCGATGACCTTGATGAGTGATAAGAGTAAGGCAAAGCAAGTAATGATGCGCGCAGGCATCCCCGTAGTGCCGGGCAGCGACGGCGCGATCGCAAGCGTTGAAGAGGCGCGCAAGCTAGCCGCGAAAATCGGCTATCCCGTCATCATTAAAGCCGCAGCCGGCGGCGGCGGACGCGGAATGCGCATAGTTGAGCGCGAAGAGGATATCGAAAAGCTCTTCTGGTCTGCCGAGAGCGAAGCGATGAGCGCATTCGGCGACGGCACGATGTATATGGAAAAATATATCACAAATCCGCGCCACATCGAGGTTCAGGTCTTGGGTGACGAGCACGGGCGCGTCGTGCATATCGGCGAGCGCGACTGCTCGATGCAGCGCCGCCACCAAAAGCTAATCGAAGAAAGTCCCGCCGTGATCCTGGACGAGGAGACGCGCAAGAGCCTGCTCGAAACTGCGGTTCGCGCCGCTAAGGCGATCGGATACGCAAGCGCTGGAACGTTTGAGTTTTTATACGACGGCAAAGATAAGAAATTCTATTTCATCGAGATGAATACCCGTCTGCAGGTCGAACACACCGTAAGCGAGATGCGAAGCGGGCTCGATCTGATCGAGTGGATGATCCGCATCGCACAGGGCGAGAAGCTGCTGCCTCAAAGCGAGATAAAATTTAGCGGACATGCGCTTGAATGCCGCATTACCGCCGAGGACTCCAAAAGCTTTATGCCAAATCCGGGCAAAATCACCAAATACGTCGCTCCGGGCGGCAGAAACGTGCGTATGGACAGCCACGTCTATGAGGGCTACTCGGTGCCGCCTTACTATGACAGCATGATCGGCAAGCTCATCGTCCACGACAGGGACCGCGAGCGCGCGATCGCGAAGATGAAGGTCGCGCTCGGCGAGCTCATCATTGGTGGCATAAAATCGACGCGCGATTTTCACCTGATGATGATGAACAACCCCGATTTCTTGAGCAACAACTACGATACGAACTACCTAACCAAGCATTAAATTTAAAATTCCGAGGGATGAAATTCTCTTGGAATTTTAAAATTTATTTGAAATTCTAAATTTAAGAGTCCGCTTTAAATTTTACATTTAAAAATCTACTTCAAATTTTATTTTAAAATCCCGTCGTGCCACGCTTTAAATTTTGCTATTAAATTTACCGCTAAGTCTAAGTGATGAGGCGCGCGAGATACGCCATTGTTGCCGCTTATGTGTTTTGGCGGCAAGCTTGGTTAAATTTTACATTCTGCGGCGGTTGAAATTTAGAATACGTGTCTTGCTATCGCAAATATTTGCTTTTGTCCATGCGGTTTAGCGTTGGTATGCGCCGCCACAATATTTTTTCTTTCATACGTAGCGACCGAGTTAAATTTAGTATTGCGCGCTCTATCATCTATTTCGGCGACAGGCCACCGCCGCCTGCGAGCAAGCAGTATAAAATTTACCGCGCGAGTCGCCAACGCCCATTCGGCGTAAATTTTATCGCGCTCGCTGTTGCGAGCGTGAAGTAGTATCGAGCCGCAAATTTTAAACTATCTCGCTATGCGCGCCAGAGGCGGTGATTTGCTTTACGAGTAGAGCATTTCAGATTCTCAAATCGTCAAATTTCAACCCCCGAATTCCTCGTAAAATTTATTCAGATAATCGGCGTAGTAGAAGTTTTGATTTCTAGCGTCAAATTTACCCGCCAGTTCCAAAGCCGTTTTGTAGTCGCCCTCGTCGCCAAATGCGCTAACAGCGATGAAAAATCGCAGGTCGTTTAGATCGTCGTTGCTATCGAGTATGGCGTGCGAGTGCTTGCGAGCTAAGCTTAACGCCGTCTCGCGCTCATCCAGCCTAACGGCGATCTCAATTAGCGGCGCGATCTGATTTATCACGCGAGGATTTGACTCGATCGTCGCCGCGGCCTTGGGTAGCAGGGCTTTTGCCTCTTCTATCTTGCCTGTTTTAATCATGCTAAAAAGTATCGGCG